>JBAUEH010000019.1:0-27644 GCA_049678505.1 Candidatus Acidiferrales bacterium | reverse complement strand
CACGCGACCACCAATTATCAGGACGCGAAGAAAGTCCTTGCCGCCTCCGACGAACTCGGCGACGCCATGAAGGGTCTCGACATCCGCCAAATGGACGAGAAGGACCTCCTCCAAACCCGCGGCTGGTAACGGTTTCTGTCATCCTGAACGAAGCGAAGTCTGCGGAGTCAATTCAGTCAGCAGGAGTGTGCTGTTGGAAATAATTCCGCTGTCGTTCCACCAGATGCCCCACCAGGCCGCAACTCCGCCTGCACCTAACAGAATGGCACTAGAGGCAATCCAGCGGTCAGGCTGCGGGAGCCGCAAAGAAGAAGAGAGCACTTCGATTAAGAACTGTAAAAACGCAAGGCAAAGAACAACCCACCCTAGGCCCCAAACAAACGGAGCCCTTTTATGAATGCCGTACGCTGCAACAGCAAAAACCAATGCTACGAAAATTGCCCACAACCTAGCAGCCGTGCCCCTCTCTCTTGTGACAATCGTGCTAACGTGTGCCGGTGCTCCAGAAATGGCACGCATGGACGAATGAGCACTTTGAATGCCTGTAATTGCTGAAGCCACAGACATTAGGCAGAAAAGTATACAAATGATTTTTAGGATTCTCATCTTTCTCCATGCTAACGGACATGCTGGCAGGCAAGAAAGGGATCAGACGCGAATGTTCCAGAATCATGAAGGCTCAATGTTATCCAACTGGACGAAAAGGACCTGCTCCAAACTCGCGGCTGGTAACGTCAGTTTTTGTAGGTGCCAATCGAGTTCCTCGGCCGCGTTTTTGTTTTCTGGTTTCCGTTTGCAGGGCGAGTCTTCAGACGGGCCGCCTTTGCTCTTTGCCTTTATTGGGGATATGGCAGTGGCCTTTGTATCGCCATCCTTCCAAGTCTGTTCCTCGCCAAATTTCTTCTTGCCTGAAGCCGGCTACTAGCGTATTTTGCCCCACGCGAGGTGAGCCCTTTATGAATCCCGCTCCTGTTTACTACAAGCGTGCTCTTCACAAGACAGCGCTGTTCCTGGCTGTGGCGCTTCTCACAGCCGCTTTCGCGCCGTCGGCGACGGCCAACACCGTTTACACATACACGGGAGCTCCCTACACCACTTGCTTTGGCAGCTATTCAACTGACTGCAGCTCCATTTCTCTCACCGGCACTTTAGACCTGAGCCTGTCCTCCTCTCAGCTCGACAACCTCAACAAGTTCGTCATCCCAGCGTCTGACGTCGTGTCCTTCTCGTTCTCTGACGGTTTCGCTGCCTCTCTCAATCAGCTCACGGCTGCGCTCTCCATGTTGGAAATCAGCACAAATGCGCAAGGGCAAATCACACAGTGGGGCATCCTCATAGTGTCTGGGGTTCCTGCGGCTAACACTCCGACCGACGAAACGCTGATAGCCCTTTTCTTTGGTGTTAATTCTTCAACGTTGAACATCATTAGCGGCTCGGCCTCGGGCGAGTTCCTCTTGGGCTGCGACCCGACGGCTTCGCATTGCGAGCCGGAGGGCGACCCCGTTAACGCAGGCGGGACCGGAAGCTCGGGAACTTGGTCGTTACAAGGCACCACTGCCGCGACGCCTGAGCCGCCTTACATATTTCTGTCCTTGCCCGTATTGTTTGGCCTGATGCTCTTCTCACGCCGCCGCTTCACGGCTACGCGGATTTAGCTCCAAGGCACTTCATCGAGCGGCAACGAATCCTCTTTTGCCTCATCCTATCTGTTAGTACGATTGTTTTGACATGCCACACTTATTTGAACCGCTCACACTTCGCGCTGTCACCCTGCGCAATCGCATCGCCGTTTCGCCCATGTGCCAATACTCCTGCGAAGACGGCCTCGCCAACGACTGGCACTTCGTCCATCTCGGTAGCCGCGCCGTCGGCGGCGCCGCCATCGTTTTTTGCGAAGCCACGGCCGTTTTGCCCGAGGCACGGATCAGTCCCGAGGACCTCGGCATTTGGAGCGACCGCCACGCCGAAGCGCTCGCTCGCATCGTCCATTTCATTCACCAGCAGGGAAGTCTTGCCGGCATCCAACTCGCCCACGCCGGACGCAAAGCCAGCACCTATCGCACTTGGTCGCCCAAGCAGGGCGCCGTTTCGCCGAGCGAAGGCGGCTGGACCAACGTCCTCGCTCCCAGCGCCATTAAGTTTCAGGAGAATTATCCGCAGCCGCGCGAAATCACTCGCGACGAAATTCGCGCCGTCACCGAAGCCTTCGCCGCTGCTGCCCGCCGCGCCCGCGACGCGGCATTCGACATCGTCGAAATCCACGCCGCCCACGGCTATTTGATTCACGAATTTCTTTCGCCCTTCAGCAATCATCGCGCCGACGAATACGGCGGCTCATTCGAAAATCGCACGCGCCTAGCCCGCGAAGTCGCTTCCGCCGTACGCGCTGCCTGGCCCGATTCCCAGCCGCTCTTCATGCGTATCTCCGCGACCGACTGGAAAGAGGGCGGTTGGGACCCCGATCAATCCGCCGCTCTCGCCCGCGAAGTCAAAAAACTCGGCGTCGATTTGATGGATTGCTCTTCCGGAGGCGTGATTCCCGGCGTCGCCATTCCCGTGGGTGCGGGTTATCAGACTAAATTTGCGGAAAAAATTCGCCGCGAAGCGGAAATTCTCACCGGCACCGTCGGCGTGATCACCGAACCAGTGCAAGCCGATCACATCATTCGCACTGGACAGGCTGACATCGTTCTGCTCGCCCGCGAAATGCTCCGCGATCCGTACTGGCCTTTGCGCGCCGCCCGCGAACTCGGCCAGACAGCTTCATGGCCAGCGCAGTATCTCCGCGCCGCCCCCGGCAACTCTCCGCAGCGCAAGCCCGTGAAGTCCTCTGCGCAGTCGCACGCCACTGAAGCCGCAGGATAGCGAGGAAGGCCAATGAATAAGCTGCTGCACCCTTACAAAGGATTCAGAGGTTCGTCGTTTTGGAAACGTGTGGACCGGGCCATCCTGGCTCTGGTGGGAAATGGTGACGTTCGCCTCACCACGCGTCGAGCCTACGTGGTCGCCTACATCTGCCACGCTCTCACGCATCCCCCGCGCAAGTCGAAACCCCGCAGCAGGTAGTTCAGGACGCTCCGGGGAGAGTTGCCTTATTTTTCGCTCGGCGGCGTGCCTGGTCGCGTACTCGGCGTCGCCGTCGGCGGTCTGCGCATCGGCGCAATCGCCGGCACGGCCAGCGACCGCGCTCCGTTTTTCCCTACGCTGCGCAGCGCGAAAAAGTGATTGTCCGGCGACACGCCATCGAGCGTCGCTTCGTTCCCCGACGGCACAAACTCATACACCGACCACTGCGGTGCCGTCGTCTCGCGCCACAAAATCTCAAAGCCCGCGCGCTCCGGATCATTTGCTTGTTCCGTTGCCGCCGACCATCTCATCCATGCATATCCCATCGCCGTGCGCGGCACGTGCGTAATGGTGACTTCCGAGGGTGGCGCGGGCGCAAGCGCCAGTTCGCGCAGCGCTTCCGCGTTATCCCAGGCCACATTGCCCATGAATTTGAAATCTAAATATTTTTCTAAATCGCCGTACTCGACGCCGTTCTCCGTCCGCGGAGTCTGATGCTGGTGATCGTAATTTTCCTGCGGCTCCGTAAAACGCGCCGCCGGCAATCCCGCCGTTACGAACGGCATGTGATCGCCCCCGCGCCCCAGCCGGTCCACGCGGAAAATTAATCGAATGTTTTCGCGCCCGTCAATTTCCTCTGTCGCGCGCGCCAGTTCCCGCGAAGGGGAATCCACGCCGTCCGGCCCTCCTCCAGAAAACATCCGCAACCGGTGCGGCCCGCCCGGCGCCGGATCCGCGCCAACAATGTCGTTGTCGAAATACCCGCCCACCGTGTAGCCATGATTTTGCAAATACTTCAACATTCCCTGGGCGCCCAGCAGCCCCTGCTCCTCGCCCGAAAGCGCCGCGAAAATCAGCGTCGCGCGATACGTCCCCTTCGCGAGCAAATGTGCTGACTCAATTGCCACCACGACTCCTGACGAATCGTCGTCTGCGCCTGGCGCGTCCGCGTTCGGATCATTCGTCTGTGACGGCCGCGAATCGAAGTCTCCGCTCGTGATGAATACTGTTTTCGCGAGCGCCGGATCGCTGCCCGGCAGAATCGCGTACACATTTTCCAGGTGCGCTGTCTCGCCCGTGCGCAACGCCATGTCAAATTTGTCCACTACCACCTGCATCCGTCCGCCTGACTCTTGCGCGATTGCCTGAAAGCGCGCCAGCACATGATCGCGCCCGCAGCCGATGCCGCGCTTCGGGTCCGTCCATGACGAAAAGGTATCGCGTGTGCCGCAGGCCACTTGCTCTTCGATAATCGCGCGCAAGAAATTCTCATCAATCGACCTGCGGTCAAGTCTTCCCGCCGGACGCGGTAACACATTTGGCGTTGGCGCGCCGTTTGGCGGCTCTGCCGGATCCTGTGCCATCGCCGCGCCTGCGCCAAACAACATCGTGAGCGCCATCGCCCCAACCAGCGCATGCGTTCCTCTCAGGTAGTGTTCCGCGAACCATTTCGTTTTCATCTGTCACCCTTTCCAGAAAGTGTCGCGAACGGCCGTGTAGCGCAGACCTTCGCATTCTGAAGGTCTGCGGTTTTTCCTGCCGTAATAATCTCCGACGCGCCCCACGTCCGCCCCGTTTCCGCAAATCGCCCCCGCAGCCATGCTAAGCGAACAAATTCCATTCACTCATGCGGACTCGGATGCTATAACTATGCTCGTTCAGCGTTCAAAACGCCCAGGCTCAAAGAACCTTGGCGCGTCACGAGGGATCGCTGTTGTTCTTGCCGCAGACGCAAATCAGAAACGCGAGAATACGGCCCGTTCGGACATTCGACGTGCTTTCCGGAGCAAATGGCCGTGAGTCTTAGTCCGGGCACGAGAAACTCGGACACTACGAAATCGTCGCGCCTCTCGGCTCGGGCGGCATGGGCGAAGTGTATCGCGCGCTCGATACGCGCCTGGATCGTGCGGTGGCCATCAAAATTCTTCCCGCTTACCTCTCCGCTGATTCCGAAGCCCGCCAGCGCTTTCACCGCGAAGCGCGAACCATCTCCTCGCTCAATCATCCGCATATATGCCATCTCTATGACATTGGCGCGCTGGACGGCGTCAGCTATCTCGTCATGGAATATTTGGAAGGAGAAACGCTGGCCAGCCGCATCGCCCGCGGCCAGATAGAGTTCGAGCAGCTTCTGGCCGTATGTTTGCAGATTCTCGATGCGCTCGATAAAGCCCATCGCACTGGACTCGTCCATCGTGACCTCAAGCCCGCAAACATTTTCCTCACGCAGGACGGCCATGCGAAGCTCCTCGATTTTGGCTTGGCAAAACACAGCAGCCTCGCAGCGACACAGACCCAGCCGGATTCACCTACGCTCACCAACGACGCCTGTTTAACCAGCCCCGGCTCTACCGTTGGCACCATCGCTTACATGTCGCCAGAGCAGGCCCGCGGCGAAAGCCTGGATGAGCGCAGCGACTTGTTTTCGCTCGGTGTGGTGATGCACGAGATGGCGACTGGCCGGCGTCCTTTTGAGGGTTCCACCACGGCGGTGATTTTTGATTCCATCCTGAACCGCCAGCCTCCATCAGTGACCGAAGCCAATCCTGCCCTTCCGCCTGCTTTCGCCAGCATGCTCGCGCGGCTTATGGCGAAAAATCCCCGCGACCGCTATCCGACCGCGCGCGAAGTGCTCGATGCGCTCCGGGAAATCCAACGCAACAAGCAACTTGAATCCAGTCGCAAAACAGGTGCCCGCCGCAAGATTCCTTCTATCGCCGTCCTCCCGTTCGCAAATCTTAGCGCCGACCCGGATAACGATTATTTCAGTGACGGCCTTTCCGAGGACTTAACCAGCGCTCTCGCCAGGCTCCAGGGTTTGCAAGTAGCTTCGCGAACTTCGGCCTTCCGGTTTCGCGGCGGCAACACGGACATTCGCGAAATCGGTCGCCAGCTCAATGTTGAAGCCGTTCTCGAGGGAAGTGTCCGCCGCTCCGGCAAACGCCTGCGCATCACCGCAGAACTGATCAATGTCGCCGACGGCTATCATCTATGGTCTGAGCGCTACGACCGCGAGATCACCGACATTTTCGACATTCAGGATGAAATCACCGCCTCCATCGTCAAAACTCTTGAGCCCACGCTCGCCGGCCAGCAATCCTCGCTTCCGCGCCGCCACTCCGAAAATATTGCGGCCTACGAACTCTATCTGAAGGGCCGCGCCCTTTGGGGCCTGCGGTCGGAAAGCAATCTGCGCGCCAGCGTGGAGTGTTTTCGTGCCGCCATCGACCTCGATCCGGATTACGCCCTGGCCCATGCCGGCCTCGCCGATTCCTTCTCGGTTCTCGCCATTTATGGATACATTCCTTTGTCCGAAAGCCGGCCTCGCGCCGATGCTGCTATGAAGAAGGCCATTGCCCTCGCTCCAGATCTGGCGGACACTCATTTCTCCATGGGGCTCGCAATCGCCGCTTTTGGGGCCCGCCTCGCGGATGCTGAACCTCATTTTCGTAAAGCCATCGAACTTGAACCGCAATCCTCCATAGCCCATTCCTAACTGGGTCTTTTTCTTTCAGCGAAACGACCTTTGGACGACATGGTCCTCTGTCTGCGCAAGGCAATTCAGCTCGACCCGCTTTCACCCTTCATTCATGGGGTGGCCGCGCTCGCGTTCTTTTCCGCAGGACAGTTGGACGAAGCAATGCGCACCGCCGATCGTGCCCTCGAGCTCCAGCCCAACTATGTTTTGGGTATGTGGGCCAGGCAACGCGCCGCTTGCGGCCTCGCCCGTTGGGACGAAGCGATCGAAACCGGTGAAAGGCTGATCTCGCTGACGCGTCACGCCGCGATATTTTCCGGCCAGCTCGCCATGGCCTACGGCATGTCAGGTCAGCGGGAAAAAGCGTTAGCAATTCGCCGCGAATTGTTGCTTCGCCGCGAGGCTGGCGAATACATCACTCCTTTGGGCTTCTTGACCACCGACTTAGGCTTGGACGACGTCGAAAATATCCACCACGATCTTCTCGAATATCTCGAGGAGGGCGCCAACGGCTTCGGCGGCGGCATCGTCGCTGGTCCTTTCCTGGCCAAATTTTCTACATACCCCGTCATCGCCGACCTTCTCCGCAAAATCAGCTGGTATCCCTAGCGGCGGCCTCGTGGTGGCGGGAATCTCCGGCTACGTTATCGGCAACGGCAGGCGCCGCGCAGAAAGCGCAAGCTACCGCGGTTGCACGCCCCGGAGGGACGAGTCTCATCTGTCACGGACTGATCAACCTCCGCTCATCTCGTCTCGGTAAGATGTCCGGGTGAGTCTCCGTCTCACTGACCACTTCTTTCCTCCTTCATTTTCGCGTCGTTTTGCTCCCGCTCGCCGCAGGCCGGCGCGATGCCTTCACGCTTTTCGGGTTTTGAATTTCGAGTTTCGGGCGTCGCAGACCGCTGTTTTTCGCTCCTATTGAATATCTATAGGAATGGCCTGGTCCTATAACTGATTATTGCTCGTTTTTTTCGAATTGGCCTGCTCGCCTTTCGTGGCGGCCACTTCGTTCGTCTCAGGGTATGCATGCAAAAATCGCGTTTTATGGGCATTTTCTGCAAAAACGCAAATCTACGTCTTCGCAAATCGTCAAAAAACACATTTTTCAATGGCCTGCTCCACCAGGCCAATTTTGCCGCGATTTGCCTGTGGGAAAGAGCCAATTTGGCTGGTTCTAGTACTCCCGCCATGTTTCGACATCGCCTGTTTCCCGCGTCGCTCGGTCAGACACGGAAGCCGCAACTCATCGGCGCCGCGCAGCCTTTGGAACGGCCGCAAGGAATGTTATCGTTCCTCCAGACGGTTTTGGAACGAAAGGGATATATTCCCGGGCGGATGCGAAATGTTTTTTCTTTTTCTTTTCTTTGTGCTGGTGATCCTGTGGGTTGTGGGAGTTTTTGTCAAGCACGTGCCGCACGGGCCGATTGACCTTCTGCTCGTTTTTGCGGTGTTATCGCTGGCCGTGCATTTCGTGTGGGGAAAATTTCCTTCGCGCGGCAAGCGCGGGAAATAAGAGTGCAGCAAGCGCGGCGATTGAATCGCGCCACACGAAAAATTTTGCGAGAGCCATATTGGCCGTGGGGAGCCGCACGCACGCTGGAGCCAAGAAGCTGCATGGCCGGTACAATATTTGAAGGCCGCGCCGAATGAATCGGATGCGCGCGCGAAAATCGAAACGTGCAACAGCGGAAAGAGGCGTAACGAGAAACGGGCTGCTGCAGGGCGAACCAAAAATGAAAATCGGAATTTTGGCCATACAAGGAGATTTTGCGGCGCATGCGCGGTCTCTCGAAAAATTGGGCGTGGAATTTGTTTACGTCCGCGCGGTAGAAGATTTGCACGGCGCCAGCGGATTGATTTTGCCGGGCGGCGAAAGCACCACGCACATGAAGATGCTCGCGGAGACGGGGCTCGACGAAGCGATTCGAAAGCTGGCCGCCAGCGGCGGCGCATTTTTTGGAACTTGCGCGGGCGCAATCTTACTGGCGCGCGAAGTGAAAAGTCCCGCGCAGCAGTCTCTCGGATTTATCGATATGACCGTGGTGCGAAATGCGTACGGGCGGCAATTATCGAGCGAGGTGCTGACGCTGCCGACGAAATTGCGCGAGGAGCCGATGGAAATGGTTTTCATTCGCGCTCCGGTGATCGAAAAAACCGGCAGCGGGGTGGAGGTGTTGGCGGAGCGCGATGGAAAGCCGGTGCTGGTGCAGCAGGGACAGGTGATGGCGTCGACGTTTCACCCGGAACTGACGGGCGACACGACGATCCACGAGCGTTTTGTTAAGCTGGCGGAGAAGGTGCATCCAAAAAAGTAGCAAGCGCGAAGCAACGAGCGGAAGCTAGCGGAGGAACACAAGATGAGGTTCGCACCGTATATTGTTCATGGATACTGGATGGTGCAGGCGCTTTGTTTGGTGATCTCGGCGAAGTGGACGCGAGAGCTGGGTTATGGAATTGTGGGACAAATCATTTCAGCGATTTGCGGTTTTATCCTCGGACCGATTATGCCGCTGCTGGTTTACCTGCGGGGATTTTATAGAAAGGGAGAGCCGCGGACGGCAACATCCATCTAATCCATGAAAGAATCCGGCGAACGTCCGCAGCGCACCAAAATACTTTTCGTTTGCGTCGGGAATTCCTGCCGAAGCCAGATGGCGGAAGCGCTTGCGCGATACTATGCGCCCAAATTGATCGAAGCGGAAAGCGCGGGGATCGCGCCACTTGGACGCGTCGCGCCGGAGACGCTCGCCGTGTTACAAGAGATCGGAATTCGCGCCGAAGGGCACTATTCGAAGAGCATCAACGACGTGCTGCAGTTTTTCGAGCCGCAGATCGTGGTAAACATGTCCGGACAGGAATTGAGCGGATGGTTCGCGGCGGGAGACATTCTGGATTGGAAAGTTGGCGATCCGTATGGCAGCGATCTGGAAATCTACCGGCGAATTTGCCGGAACATTGAAGGCAAAGTGAAAAAGCTGGTGGACGATCTGGAGCGAGAGAAAACGAAGTGAGAAGAGAAAAGACGAGCGTCTCGCAGGAAGATTATCTGAAGGCGATCTGGGAAATCGTGCAGGAAGAGCAGACGCCAATCAGCGCACGGCTGGCGGAAGATTTGGGCGTGACGCCTCCGGCGGTGACCGCGGCGCTGAAGCGCATGACGCGCGAAGGATTTTTGCGCGTGGAGCGCAGCGGGCGAATCGCGCTGACGCCCAAGGGACGAAAAATCGCGGAGCACATGGTGTTGCGGCACCGGCTCGCGGAAAAATTGCTGACCGATGTGATTGGCCTGGAGTGGGTGCGCGCGCACGAGGAAGCGGAGCGGCTCGAACATGGCGTGTCCGCCGAAGTGGTGGCGCTGCTGCTGAAAAGATTTGGGCGCGAAAGCCGATGTCCGCATGGAGTGCCGCTGTTTGGCGGCCTGCCGAAGCTGCGAAAAAAATACGGCGCGGTGAAATTGGCGGAAGCTCCGGCGGGGCACGCCTACGAAGTGATGCGCGTGTACGAAAAAGAGCGAGAGTTTTTGAATTTTCTGGCGGGACTGGGACTCTTGCCTGGCGCGTGCGTGCGCGTACTGAAGCGCGAGTATGACGAGACGATGACCGTGACGCTCGGCGCGTCCGCGAAAAAAATTTATCTGGGCAAGCCGGCAACGAGCCGGATTTGGGTGGCGCAAAGGCCTGCCGCGGCAGGCAGGCAGTGACGAGTGGCTAGTGACGAGTGGCTAGTGACGAGCGAAAAGCGAAAAGCGAAAAGCGAAAAGCCTGACTGCTTCGCGCGGATGATGCGCGCAATAGGTAGCTAAGAATCTCGTGCCTTTTCCCCCCTCCAATCAATAGCAGGCGGTGTCCGCTGAACCTCTCCCATTGACATTCTGCGCGAGGACGCATAGGCTTCGCCTAGAATGTCTACTAAAGAACAAAAAGAACGCGTTGAATTACTGCAAGGCACGCTGGATTTGCTGATCCTGCGGACACTGCTGCTTGGGCCGGCGCATGGCCATGCGATCGCCAAGGCAATTGAGTTCAACTCGGACGAAGTGCTGCAAGTGGAGCAGGGGTCGCTGTATCCGGCGCTGCACCGGCTGATCAAGCGCGGATGGATTTCGGCGGAAAAGGGCACGTCGGAGAATAATCGGCGGGCGAAATTTTATAAGCTGACAGCGAAGGGGCGGAGGCAGTTGGCGGTAGAGACGAGTAAATGGGACAAGATCGCGGGAGCGATTGCGCAGATTCTGCGGCCGGCGAAGCAGGAGGGCGAATGATGAGGCGGCGGAAGCGGATGATGGAAGAGCTTGACGAAGATATTCGCGAGCACATTGCGCGGGAGACACAGGACAACATTGATAAAGGGATGACGCCGGAGGAAGCGCGAAAGGCAGCGATGCGGAAATTTGGGAATGTGACGAAAGTGAAGGAAGAGACGCGCGAGGTGTGGAGCGTAGTTTGGCTGGAGCAGCTATTGCAAGACATTCGTTATGGGCTGCGCATGCTGCGGAAGGCGCCAGGATTTGCGGCGGTGGCGGTGCTGACGCTGGCGCTGGGGATTGGCGCAAACACGGCGATATTCAGCGTGGTGCAAGGCGTCCTGCTTGCTTCGCTGCCTTATCAGCATCCGGAACGATTGGTCATGGTGCTCGAAAGCAACGAGCGCTTTCCGGAGGACGCGATCTCGTATCCGAATTTTCTGGACTGGCAGCGCACGGCGCATTCATTCGCGCAAATGGCGGCGCTCATGGGAGGACAGGGATTTGATCTGACTGCTCCTGGAGCGCCGGAGCACCTCGATGGCCAAAGGGTCTCCGCAGGCTTCTTCAACACGATGGGCGTGACGCTGACTCTCGGCCGCGATTTCTCTCCGCAAGAAGACCGGCACGGCGGGCCGCCGGTGGCCATCATCAGCAATCGCTTGTGGAGAGAGCGCTACGCAAGAAGCCCGCAGGTTCTCGGAAAATCGGTGACTCTGGACGGAGTCGCGTACACGATTGTGGGAGTCGCGCCGCCGGGATTCCGCCCGCTTATCCAGCACGAAGACATGTACACGCCGCTGGGGCAGGAGGATCCGCTGATCCTCGACGCGCGCGGAAGCCATGACGACATCATCGCCATTGCGCGATTGAATCCTGGCGTGAGCATTGCCGAGGCGCATGCGGAGATGAGCGCCATCCAGAATCATCTGGACGAGCTTTACCCCGATGCCGACCGCGGCACAGGCGCAACCGTGCGGCCGTTCCAGCAGGTTCTCGTTGACAGAGTAAGCGGCACGCTGTTGCTGCTCTTAAGCGCAGTCGGGCTGGTGTTGCTGATTGCGTGCGCGAATGTTGCAAATCTTTTGTTGGCGCGCTCGGCAGCACGCGCACGCGAGTTTGCGATTCGGCTGGCGCTTGGCGCGGGCCGTGCGCGAATCGTGCGGCAGCTGGTGACGGAAAGTGTTTTGCTTTCGCTCGCGGGCGGAACTTTAGGTTTGCTGCTCGCGAAATGGTGTGTGGGACTTGTGCTTGCGGCGATGCCGGGAAGCATGCCGCGCACGCAAAACGTTGGCCTCAACGTTTACGTTCTTTTGTTTACGCTGGGGATTTCCGTGATGGTCGGAATTGGGTTTGGTCTTGTGCCCGCGTTCAAGAGTGCGAGGACGGATTTGCAGACTTCGCTGAAGGAGGGAGGCCGAGGTTCATCGAGCGCGACGCATCGCGCGCAGGATGCGCTTGTGATCGCGCAGATGGGCCTCACGCTGCTGTTGCTGATGGGCGCGGCGCTGCTGTTTCGCACGATGGATCGCTTGTGGCAGACCAGTCCGGGTTTCGACACGCGGAATATTATCGCTTTCAAAGTGGGGCTATCGCCTTCGGCCAAGAAAACCGGAGCGGGCGTGCGAGTGGGTTTCGAGCAATTGCTCGAACGCATTCGCGGAATTCCGGGCGTGCAGGCTGCGGACTTTACTATGAGCGTTCCGCTCACCGGTGACGACAATGACGCGCCTTTCTGGATCAACTCGCAAAAGCCTGCGGTCGTTCAAAACGCGCCGCGCATGATGGTGTTCAATACGGGGCCGGACTATATCCGCACGATGGGCATACCGTTGCTGAGCGGCCGATTTTTCAGCGCGGAGGACACGACAAAATCTGCGTGCGTGGGAGTAATCGATAGCGATTTTGCAGAGATGTATTTCAAAGGAGAAAATCCAATAGGGCAGACGCTCACGTACGGTTGGAATCCGCCGTGGGGACCGTGTGCGATTGTTGGCGTGGTGGGCCACGTCAAGCATTTTGGATTGGACGAACCTGCCGGGTACACTCGCGCCGAGAGCTACTATCCGCTTTACCAGGTTCCTGATAAGTGGTGGCCCGTGGGCTATTCCGGCATCAGCCTCGTCGTGCGGACGACGGTTGATGCTGCGACGGTGATGCCTGCGATCAAGAAAGTGGTGTATGGAGCGGGCAGCGACCAGACGATCTACGACGTGGAAACGATGCAGGAGATTGTTGCGGAGTCGATGTCGTCGCAGCGTTTTCCGATGATGCTGTTGGGAGCGTTTGCGGCTTTGGCGCTCGTGCTCGCGTCGATTGGAATTTATGGCGTGATTTCGTATTCCGTGACGCTGCGAATACATGAGATTGGCGTTCGCCTGGCGCTGGGCGCGGAGAAGCGGAGAATTTTTCGCATGGTCATCGGTCAAGGACTGCGACTGGCGTTCATGGGGATGGTGATGGGCGCGGCAGCCGCGATGCTTCTTGCGCGAATACTGCCGAGTTTCTCGCATCTGCTTTATGGCGTGCGTGCGAGCGATCCGGTGACGCTGATTGTTGTGTCGTTTGTGCTGGCTGTGGTGGCGGTGCTGGCCTGCTATCTTCCGGCGCGGCGGGCGATGAGGATCGAGCCGATGGAAGCGCTGAGGTACGAGTGAGAAAAAACAGTGGCCCTTCTTTCGTCAGAGTAAACCAGTGATGAGTGGTCAGTGAAAAGCAAAGGCGGTTTGCGCGCAATGCAGCGCAAAGCGGAAGAAGGCTTTTTTTGTGCAGCATTGCGAAACTCCGGTGCGAGATTTCTCGCTCCGCTCAGAATGACAAGCTAGAAGGCGGTTTGCGCAGAAGACGCGCAAAGAGCAAGAAGGCTCTTTACAACGTGGAAGATGAATTTGTTTGGATGCAAGAGGCGGCCACCGAGGAAGCGGACGCTGGCGCGGCCGAAAGTGATGCGGCGGCCTTCGCGATCCTCTACATAGAGGCCAACGATTTTTTTTCCGAGCGTGGCCTGCCACACTGAGCTCTCCGAAATGGCGAAGTACAGCCAGTTGAAAAAAATGTAAAGGCAGAGAAGCACGACGAAGAAGCGCGCGCCAAATATGCGAATGACTTGGCTGGGCGCTTCGCCGGGATAGAGCTCCGCAAACTGCTTCGGAACTCGGTGGGCCACGGAATAGAAGGAAGCCACGACTCCGACGAAGAGCGCCAAAATAGCGAAATCCAATGCGGCCGCGCAAAATCTGGGCCAGAAGGCGGCGTGCGCGATGGGCAGTGGCGCGGAAGTTGAACTGCTTGCGAAGCGCGCGCGGGAAGTGCGAGGCAGCTCCGCTCGACGGGGCTTCTTGCGGAATTGCGCAGTTGCACCACAGCGACGGATTTTGGGGATTTGTCCGTAAGCACCATGCTATTCGCGGGGCGGTTGCGCTTCAAGATTTGTGATGTGGTTGTTGCAAGAAACATAATCATGGAAGCGAAGATACGAAATACAAGGAAGGGGTTTGCGCAGAAGGCGCGCAAAGCGGAGAAAAACATCTTTCTGGACGACGCAATCTTGCACTGGGATACTTTGTTGGTTTGAGATGTCCATTTTCGGAATGACGAGCGAGGGAGCGGCTTCCAGTGAGATGGAGGCGCGCAAGGAGGGAGAAAAGCGTTAACACATCGCGCGGATGAAGCGCGCAATAGGGAGTATCTTGGTGAGCAGGCCAATTCAACAGCGGAGTATTTGGCGCGAATACTGCGCGCGATAGGTAGAGATAACGCAAATGGGATTTCGAGCTGGGTTTGTGACGATTATCGGGCGGGCGAATGCGGGCAAGTCGACGCTCGTGAACGCGCTGGTAGGGCGCAAGGTGGCGATCGTGTCGCCGCAGCCGCAGACGACGCGGACGCGAATTCAGGGGATTGTAAGCCGCGAGGATGGGCAGGTGGTGCTGGTGGATACGCCGGGGATTCATCGCGCGACAAGGGCGCTCGACCGGCAGATGATGCAGGAAGTGAGCGAAGCGCTCGATGGGGTGGACATTGTGTCGCTGATCGTGGATGCGACGGAGGATTTTCAGGGCGCGGATCGGTATTCGGTGGAATGGGTGAAGAAATTTTCAGGGCCGGCGTACTTGCTGCTGAACAAAATCGATCACGTGAAGAAAGACAGGCTGCTGCCGTTGATCGATCGATGGAGACGCGAGCACGAATTTGAAGAGATTTTTCCGGTGTCGGCGTTAAAAGAGGAAGGGACGAAGGAACTGCTGGAGAGCTGGATCGTGAGACTGCCGGAGAATCCGCCGTATTTCCCCGTGGACCAGTATACGGATCAGCCGGAGAGATTTTTGGCGGCGGAGGTGATTCGCGAAAAAGCGATTGTGCTGACGCGCGAAGAAGTGCCGCACGCGGTGGCGGTGCTGGTAGACGATTTCGAGGAAGGCGAAAAGCTGCTGAAGATACGGGCGACGATTTACGTGGAGCGGGATGGGCAGAAGGGAATTCTGATTGGGCGCGGCGGGTCGAAGATGAAGGAAATCGGCACGGCGGCGCGAAAAGAATTGGAAGGAATGCTTGGCGCAAAAATTTTTCTGGAGCTGCATGTGAAGGTGCAGCCGAACTGGCGTGAAAATCGCGCGATGGTGAAGCAGCTCGACTGGCGCAGGCAGATGGAGCAGATGAGCGAAACGGGCAGTGACGAGTGACCCTTCCTGCATCAGGGCAAGTGAGCGATGGGGGAAATGCGACTACATCGCGCGGATGAAGCGCGCGAAAGGAATAGAAAAATAGCAAGCTTTTTGTTGCGTCTGAGGCGTGGATAAGGCGTGCGGGCGTGGGGCGTGACAAAGGGGCGGGTTCGATCGCGCGCGAAAAAACAGCAAGGCTTCGCGAGGGTTTGTTAATCAGGCAGTTTTAATGGCGCGCGAAAGGTTCGGCGATGGATTCGACGTCGACGAGTTTCCAAGGCGCATCGCTCAGATTGGTAGTGAGCGCGACGACGACGCGCGAATCGGGATAAATAATCAACTGAGATGTGCCTCCGACAGAGCCGCCGCTGTGCTCGTAGATGCGTTGGCCGCTTTCGGATTTGTGGATGAACCACCCTATTCCGTAGCCGGTTTCCTGGCCTGAGTTCGTTTTCTGCGAAGTGAAAAGCTGGTGCAGGGAGTTCTCCGTCAAAAATCCTGGGCGAAGCAAGGCGGAGCCGAAACGCACGAGATCTTCCGGCGTAGAGAGGAAGCCGCCGCCAGCCCATTTGTAGCTGTTGTCCACGTAGGGAGCGTTTTCGTTGGCGCCGTCCTTTTCGCGTTCATAAAAGCGGGAACGCTGCGTGATGATGGGCCGGTTTTCGTCAGGAGTGGTGTCCACGAGGCCAAGAGGCGTGATGACGTGAGCCTGCATGTAATCGAGGAAGTTTTCACCGGAGGTGGATTCGATGACAGCGCTCAACAGATCGAAGCCGTAGCTGGAATAGTGAAATGCTGTCCCGGGCGGAGAGACCAGAGGATCGTTTTCAAATATTTTCAATCCTTCCAGCACCGAGTCGTAATGATGGGTGATGAAAAATTCATCGCCTTTGTAGTGGCGGATGCCGGCGAGATGGCCGGCAAGCAGGCGTGGAGTAATTTTCGCGCCCTTATCGGGGAATGACGGGACGTATTTTTGCACGGGCGCGTCGAGATCGATTTTGCCCTGCTCGACGAGCTGCATTAAGGCTGCGGCGGTAAGAGTCTTGGAGATGCTGCCGATGCGGAACTTCGTGGTGGGCCAGGCGGGAACGCGTTCTTCAAGATCGGCGTAGCCGAAGCCTTCGGCGTAGACAAGGTGGCCGTCGACAGCGACAGCGACGGCGAGACCAGGAATGCCGCGCGCGAGGAGTTCGTTGCCAATGGCGTGTGCGTGGGCTTCTGCGTAAGGCTGCGAAGCGAGAGCAGGAGCCGCAGCAGTTTGCGCGAAGGCAATGGGAGCGCTGAAACCGCTCAGGCAGAGGAATAGGAAAGCTATGTGCCAGCGTAGTGGTGCGCAGACAATTGGGATTTTCACTTTAACCTCCAGGCGGGCGGATTCTACGCCAGTTTTTCCTGTTCGCCCATTTGCGGAAGAAGAAAGCCGATTGCGACATGATGTGCATGACCGGCGATAACCGCGAGAAACTTAGGCGGGACGTAACGGGTTTACGCAAAACTCGTTATCCTATACGGACAGCAAAAAGGAACAATGAAGGAGATCACTCATGCACACGAGCCGACGTGAATTCCTGACCGGCATCGGCGGCCTGGCGGCCCTTACGATCCATGGCGCAAATTCGGAAACCTTATTGCCGCCGGACTCAGCTTCGTCTCCCGCGACTGCTCTTCCCGCCAAAAGCGATTTTGCGATTTCCGAAGGCGTGACATACATCAACAGTGCGTTCATTCATCCGATGCCAGTTGCGGCAGCGCAAGTTCTTCGAGACTACGCGGACGTTCGGTCGGAACCTGGGATCACGTCAAAGCTGCATAACGTGGACGTCAAAGCCGAGTTCGCCGCTCTGATCAACGCGAAGCCTTCCGAGATCAGCTTCGTTCCCAACACCAGCACAGGAGAAAACCTGGTCGTAAATGGATTAGGAATTCCGCACACCGATGGCAATGTGGTGACCGACGCTCTGCACTTTGAAGGCGCGCTCTTACACCTGGGAGAATTGCAGAAGCGCAACGGACTGGATCTCCGGATCGTCCAGGCGCGCGACTGGCGAATCGATTTGCGCGACATGGAGCGGATGGTCGACAAAAAAACAAAATTGATCGAAATATCGCTTGTGGCGATGCCCAATGGTTTTCTGCATGACTTAAAGGCGGTTTGCGATCTCGCTCATGCCCATGGCGCGTACGTCTATGCGGACATCGCCCAGGCGGCGGGCAACATGCCCATCGACGTGCGGGAGAGCGATGTGGATTTCTGTGCATGCTCCAGCTTCAAGTGGCTGATGGGCGATTTCGGACTTGGCTTTCTATTCGTAAAGGAATCGCTTCTCGATCGAATGAGCGCATGTCCACAGTATGGGTATTCCGAAGCACAAGCGCTCGATTCACATTTCATGCCGGGCGATCCTCCCGCCGATTCAGCATACACGTGGGAGCTTAAAACCGATGCGGGCGGGCACTTTGAAGTGGCTACGCCAGCGGTCGGTGTAATGTTTGCTCTGGGCCAATCGCTGCCATACATCCGGAGACTTGGCGTCGAGAACATTCAGGCGTACCGGCAGCCAATGATCAAGAAGCTGCAACAAGAAATGCCACGATTCGGATTCGAACCACTGACGCCCGCGGAGTCCACATCGCCGGTGGTTGCTTTTGCCGTCAAAGATTACCAACCCGTTTCAGAGCGCTTGCGCCAGGGGAAAATTAACGTCAGGTTGGCGCGGAATTATATAAAAGTGTCTCCGTCGGTATTCAACGACATGAATGACATCGACAAACTGCTCGAAGTCCTAGTTCGGTAGAACAGGATCCGCCCTTCTGGCTTTTCGATTCTAGCTTGGCAAGTGAAGATTATCCCTGCGCCGTGTGTGCGCGAAAGCGGTCGCCAAGAAATAGAGTCATAGTGCGCGCCGCCGAGCCGGCGGGGAGATGCGTGGTGAGATGGCGCGCGAGGCGTTTGAAAAGAAAAAGGGTGGTGCCTGGGCCTTCGGAGATGGCGTGCGTGCGGTTGGGAAAGGCCATGAAATCGAAGGATTTTCCGAGTTCGATCATGCGATCGGCGAGAAGTTGTGAGCCGGCAAAGTGGACGTTATCGTCGCCGGTGCCGTGGACGAGCAGAAGCTTTCCCTGTAACCCCTCGGCGTAATTGACAGCAGAGCCGGCCTTGTAGCCTTCTACGTTTTCCTGCGGCAAACCCATGTAACGCTCCTGATAAATCGTGTCGTAGATGCGCTGGTCGGGGACGGGCGCGACGGACATACCGACTTTGTAAATTTCCGGCGAACGAAACATCAGATTGAGAGTGTTGGTGCCGCCGCCACTCCAACCCCAAACGGCAACACGATCGGAATCGACGTAACTGCGTTCGTGCGCAATGGCGCGCACGGCGGCGGCTTGCTGTTTCGAAGAAAGCACACCGACGGCGCCGTAGATGCATTTGCGCCACTCGCGGCCCTTGGGCGCGGGCGTGCCTTGGTTGTCGACGCTGGCAATGAGATAACCTTCGTTGGCGATGGCGCGATGGAAAAGCGCCTCCGCTCCTCCCCATCTGTCCATGACGGTTTGCGCCGCAGGTTCGCCGTAGACGTTGAACAGAATTGGATACTTGCGCGAAGAATCGAAGTTCGCGGGCTTGACGATGTAAGCGTCGAGCTTGACGCCGTCGCCGACATCGACCTGGAAGAATTCCACAGGCTGCGTGACGAGTGATTTTATTTTCTCGCGCAACTCGGAATTGTCAGCGAAAACGCGGACGCTGCGATGGTCGGGAAGGCTGACCAGTTCGGTGGTGGGCGGCGTATCGAACCTGGAAAAAATGTGAAGCGCCCAGCGGCAATCGGGCGAAAGTTCGTACATATGGACGCCGGGAGAATCGGCGGGAGTGACGCGCTCAGGCGCAGAGGAGCCGTCGAGGCGCGAGCGATACAGATAGTGCTGCGTGGCGTTTTCCGGCGAGGCGATGAAATAAAGGAATTCCTCAGCGGGGTCGACGGTGAGAAGTTGGATGACGTCGAAATCACCGTGCGTGATGAGCTGCGGTTGGCCGCCGTTGCGCGGAATAATGTAAACATGATGCCAGCCGTCGCGCTCGGTGGCCCAGAGAAAACCGTTGTGGTGAGGGAGGAAGCGAGTGTCGTCGTTCACGTCGACCCAGGCCTTATCTTCGTCGCGGAAAATGCGGCGCGCATGGCCAGTGGAAGCGTCGGCAAGATAAAGGTCGTTGATGTTTTGCGCGCGATTTATGTGCTGAAAGAGAATTTCATTGGAATTTTCAACCCACTGGATACGCGGGATATAAGATTTTTCGGAGTCGCCGGTGATTTCGAGCCACGTGGTTTGCGCGTTGCTGATGTTGACGACGCCGATGCGAACGTTGGAATTGGGAGTGCCCGCCGAGGGAATGCGATAGGTCCACACTTTCGGATAGACGCCATATTCGGGGTAGGGAATGTCTGCGATTGGCTCACGAAAACCGCCGCCAAGATTGTTGATCATGGAGAATTCGCGCACGGGGCTGGAGTCGAATTGAAAATAGGCGATGCTGCGGCCATCGGGGCTCCAGCGAAAGCCGTCGCGCACATCGAATTCCTCTTCATAAACCCAATCGGAGGTGCCGTTGATGGTGGTCGCGGAACCATCGGTAGTTAGCGGAGTGATCGTGTGCGTGCGCAAGTCTTCGACGTAGAGATTATTTTCGCGGACATAGGCGACACGGCGGCCATCCGGCGAGAATTTCGCGAACATGAGCGAGGAAGGAGCAGCGTTGCCGCCAAGTTTGTCGAGTTTTTTCGAGGCGCGGTCGAGAACCCAATAATCACCACGCGTATTTTCGCGCCAGATGCGTTCGGAATTCGTGAATACGAGGATTTGGGCGCGATCCTGCGACCATTCGAAATCGTCGATGGAAAGAGGCTCTTTAGAGCCTGCAGGAATCAATTCTGCCGACGAGAAAAGCACGGTGCGTGCGCCGGAGGCCGCGTCATAGCTGGCAAGTTCCTGCTTTTCGTCGTCACCGTGGGAACGTTCGAGCACGGTGTAGGATTTGCCGCTCTCTTCCCAACGAATCGGGCCGAAGCGCCGGGCGGAAAATTCGCTGGAAAAAATGCGGTCGATCCATTCGTTAAGCGAGCCGGGAATCGACGCAGGCTCGGAAGATTGCGCCCTGGACGAAATGTGCGTATCGCGTGGTGCGGACTCAGCCTGCAATTCGCGCAGAGGCATGAAGCCTCCGGCGATGGCGGCGCCGGCACCGGCGAAAGTAGACGCGCGAAGGAAAAGACGGCGTGAGATGCGGGGATCGCGTTCCATGCAAAGCTCCTCAAATGGATTATGACCGCGGCATTGTTACGCGATGCGGGGCGAGTGTCACGAAAATTGTTACGGTGAGGAAGTACGAACTTGGCCTTGTTGTCGGGACGAGGCGCGTTGAGGCGATCGGAGATCGACAGTAGCAGAAAGGAAACCGTCGACCTTAATCTAGTGTTGCGAAGTGTCCGGCCTATAGATCTTAAAGTTTCTCTGCAGGTCAAAAATCGTCGCGTCTGGTTCGGTACCCATGTGGATGTCGTAAAGTTGATACGTGTCGTGGACGATCTTCCCGTCGGGCTGCGGGACACTTAGGTCATGTTTGAGTTCGAGATTGTATTCAACAGACTCACAAGTCTCGCCGATGCGAACGAAGGTTTTCCCATCCGACTGAAGCACTTGAGTTGGCTCAGAGACGCAAGGTATGCCTTCTACGTTGTCCTTGGCAAGAGCTGACGTATACCCCTTATACATGGTCGCATCTGGCGTCACTGGATTTGGCGCCCTTTCTCTTTGGTACGCCAGATGATTCGTCAGGTCGAGGCGATATAGGATTCCTGCTTTATTGTCGAACAGCCCGGCAACAGTTGTTTTGCCAGGCTCTTCCCGTCCATTTACCTTCGTCCACTGTTGGTAATATGAACCATCGTCATTTCGGTAGTAAACGCCCTCGCTGATCTTGGTTTGAATTACTTTTCCGCGCTGCATGGTTACTTCCGTGCGCCTTATCTTCGCCGTTACCGGCATAAACTGTGCATAAGCGCTCATGCTCGTCAGAAAAACAGCTACAGTCACTGCGACTTTCAGAAATGTCAATCTCATCTCGACCTCCTACGCGCACTCGCAGCAGCCACCCGGTTCGATTGTGATAACTCCTCCACACTGGTACCTGCAGGCATCAACGTTACAGCCGCTGCAACCATCAAGGTAACAGAGATATTCTCCGATGAAGGGGCAATGTAATATTATCTTGCAGTCGGACTGTGCGATGACGGGAGCGGGAGCTGGAAGCAGCACTAGACCGAAAATCAGCCCAACGAAAAGCGCTTTAAATCTTCTACCGGTAAGCCTAGAAAGAATTCGGCGGCGCGGTTGCACGATTGCCTCCTAATAAACTTACCGAAGACATTACCCCCCCCCCCCTGCGAATCGAAGTCAAGGCAAAAAGCGAATGAGATGTTCGTTTCCTCGCGATCCTTGCTTCTTCCCTATTTTTTGCGTTGGGTGACAGACTAAACTTCACACGTGGACCGCCGACGTTCGTGCCTGAAAAACTGGGAATTGACAGAGACGGGCGGAGCGGCGATAATGATTTGTACGAGTTGCGCCTACCTTAGCTAGGAGGAATCGCGGAAGCCTTGGTGACGCGCCCGAAGTATGTGTTTGTGACGGGTGGCGTAGTTTCCTCTCTCGGCAAAGGCGTGGCGGCGGCCTCGATGGGCTGCCTGCTGGAATCGCGGGGCCTGAAAGTCACCCTCCAGAAGTGCGATCCCTACCTGAACGTTGATCCCGGAACGATGTCGCCCTATCAGCACGGCGAAGTGTACGTTACCGACGATGGCGCGGAGACAGACCTCGACCTGGGCCACTACGAGCGTTTCACGAACGCCAAACTGACACGCGACCACAATTGGACCACGGGACGAATTTACGAGTCGATTCTGGCGAAGGAGCGGCGCGGAGATTATCTCGGCAAAACGGTGCAGGTGATTCCGCACGTCACGGACGAAATCAAGGCGGCGTTTCGCAAAGTGGCGGACGATGTGGATGTGGTGATCGTGGAAATTGGCGGGACGGTAGGTGACATCGAATCGCTGCCGTTTTTGGAAGCGATCCGGCAGATGCGGCTGGAGCTGGGGCCGGAGAATGCGATTTATGTTCACCTGACACTGGTGCCGTATATTCCCACCGCGGGCGAGCACAAGACGAAGCCGACGCAGCACAGCGTAAAGGAATTGCTGAGCATTGGAATTCAGCCGGACATTTTGCTGTGCCGCAGCGACCATCCGATTGCGCCGGAACTGAAGGCGAAGATCGCGCTTTTCTGCAACGTGAATCAGGCAAATGTGATTTCCGCACCGGACGTGAAAAATATTTACGAAGTGCCGATGTCGCTCGCTGCGGAGGGATTCGACGAGCAGATTTTGCGGTTGCTGCATTTGGAGGCGGCGCCGCGCGACATGTCGCAATGGCTGGCGATGCTCGAAAAATTGGAGCATCCCGATGGGGAAGTGCGCATCGGCGTGGTCGGAAAATATGTGCAGCTCGAGGATGCATACAAGAGTTTGCGCGAAGCGTTGATGCACGGAGGCTTGCCGCATCGCTCACGCGTGGTGATCGAATGGTTCGAGTCGGGCGAGATCGAATCGCTGGAGATGGCGGAACAGTGGTTGCGGCATGTGGATGGGATTCTGGTGCCGGGCGGATTCGGGAAGCGCGGAATCGAAGGAATGATTTACGCGATTCAATACGCGCGCGAGAGGAAAGTGCCGTTCTTCGGGATTTGCCTGGGGATGCAGTGCGCGACGATCGAATATGCGCGGCACGCGGTGGGGTTGGCGCAGGCGAATTCGACGGAGTTCGATGCGCAGACGCCGTACCGCGTGATTTACAAATTGCGTGAGCTGCTTGGCGTCGACGAAATGGGCGGGACGATGCGCCTTGGCGCGTGGCCCTGCAAATTGGAAGAAGGCTCCTTTGCCGCGCGCGCGTATAGCACAACGGAAATTTCTGAGCGGCACCGGCACCGGTACGAGTTCAATCGCGATTACGAACCGGCGCTGACCGCGGCGGGATTCAAGATTACGGGCAAGACGCCGGACGGAGTTTACGTCGAGATTATCGAGGCACCGGACCATCCGTGGTTCCTCGGCTGCCAGTTTCATCCGGAGTTCAAATCGAAACCGCTCGCGCCGCATCCACTGTTCGCCGCATTCATCGGCGCCGCCGCGGAAAACCGCAAGAAGCGCGGCGCGGCCCAACGCGCCGCCCACGTGCCTGCCGCCTCTTCGGACTAAGCTTTCTCCGCGCGGATCTTGATTACGATGCCGCTTGCGCACGACGAATCGAAATGCCCAACCCGTCCGCCTCGTAGCCCTCATCCGCAACCGTTTTCTGCGCAGCGGCACGAAGGGTCTGTTCGTCGGCGCTGCTCGGCAGCTTCACGTGACGCCGAAGAACCTCTTCGCCATTCACAATGCGAATCAGCCACTGCGATTTTTGCGAGTCCCACGAAACTTCCACGCGATCAGCTCGCATGACCACCTCCCATTGGTGTTACGTTTACTCTTTATCCAGAAACGATGCAAGCTGGCCGTAACGCCGGTTAGGCGAGCCGGCACATAGGGCGAAATGAGCAAGGCGAGATTTGAGGCGTTTTCGGATGGCGTGTTCGCGTTTGCGATTACGCTGCTGATTTTAGGAATTGCGCTGCCCGCGTTCAAGAGTCCACCCCACGACAGTGAATTGCGGCACGCGCTGCTGCATCTGTGGCCGAACCTGTTGGCTTACGTGCTCAGCTTCGCGGTCATTGGGATCATGTGGCAAAACCACCACGCGTTGTTCCGGCTGGTAGAGCGCATCGACCGCAGAACAGTTTTCCTGAATCTGATGCTGCTCGGTGTGACAGTATTCATTCCGTTTGCGACGTCGACGCTGGGCGCGTACCCGTCGATGAGTTCGTCGACGTTCCTCTACGGATTGACGCTGACGAGCTCCGCAATCGTTTATAACCTGTTGCTCGCGCACCTGGTGCGTAGCGGCACGTTTCATGCAAACGTCAGCAAGACGACGATCCGGCAGACAATGATTGCCTATCGCGTGGGACTGGCAACATACGCCATTGCCATGTTGGCTTCCTTGGTCGAACCGGTATTGAGCTTTGCGCTCTATTTGCTGGTTGCTGGATACTTTTTGATTCCACGCGGTGTGGACGCAGACCTTGTCAGCAAGTAAGGCTTGCGTTTATGGAGGATAGGTTGACGGGAGCGACGGGCGGGCATTAAGATTGCTCATCTTACGTTTTTGCAGGTTCCATCCAGGATTTCCGCAGGATTGGGGAGCTTGGTTAGAGTTCGTTGAGCGATGCCGGAATAAAAGGTGCCAATCCATGAGCGTGCTAAAAATTCTTGTTGCTGACGATCACGACTTGATGCGCCGAGGTCTGCGCGACATATTGACCGCGCATCCCGGGTGGACCGTGTGTGGCGAAGCGCACACAGGGGTAGAAGCGGTGGCGAAGGCCAAGGCATTGAAGCCGGACATAGCGATTCTGGACATCAACATGCCGGAACTGAGTGGTTTGGAGGCGGCGAAACAGATCCGGGCCACATTGCCGAAGACGGAGCTGCTGGTGCTCTCCGTGCATTATTCCGACCAACTCGTTCGCGACATTGTCGATTCAGGAATTCGCGGCTACATGATCAAATCGGACGCGGACAAGGATTTACTGACCGCGGTGGAGGCGTTGGCGAATCATCAGCCATATTTCACAGCGGCGGCGATTGACGTGATTGGCCATGGCTTGTTTAACCGCCGAAGCAGCGAGCCGAATGAGATGAAAGACCGGCTGACATCGCGCGAACGAGAAGTGGTGCGCTTGATTGCAGAAGGGAAGAGCAGCAAAGACGTCGGCGCAGTGCTGGACATGAGCGTCAAGACGGTTGAGACGCATCGCGCCAACGTGATGCGGAAGTTGCAGGTGCACTCCGTGAGCGAATTGGTCCGGTATGCGATCCGCAACCAGATTGTGGAAGCGTGAGAGGGTTTTTCCCGCATTCGTTTTCAGCTGCATAACCAAGCAAATAGGAAACGCTAAATTGAAGAGGCGCTACTCCTTCGTGGCACAGTGAACGCCAATGCCGCCGAGGATGTAAGCGCGAGTTTGTATATCGCGGTAGCCGCAGCGTTGAAGGACGGAGGAAAGGCCTTCGAGTGAGACGAAGCTCTGGAGGGAGTGAGGGATATAGGTGTAGGTCCGCGGGCGGCCGTGAAGGAGAAGGCCCCAGAAGGCACCCTGCACGAAAAGCCACCCCAGATACAGTTGGCGGAAGGCGCGATGTTCAGGGAGGAAAAAGTCGAGGCTGACGATTTTTCCATCCGGTTTAGTGACGCGGTAAATTTCGCGGATGGAGGGCTCAAGGTTGGGAAAATTGCGCAAACCATATCCGATGAAGACGCAATCAAATGAGGAATTGGGAAAGGGAAGGCGGGCTGCGTCGGCGCAAACGACGTCTTGCTGGCCGCGGGCGCGAGCGAGCTGCAGCATGAGCTCAGTCAGGTCGGCGGCAATGGATTTGGAGCCAGGCGAGTGTTGCGCGATGAGCTGCGAAAAATCGCCGGTGCCGCAGGCGAGGTCGAGAACGATCGCGTTTTCGGGCAACGCAGCTCGAATGACTGCGTCGCGCTTCCAACGGCGGTCCATGCCACCGGAAAGTGCGCGAGTGATGAAATCGTAGCGCGGCGCAATAACGCTGAACATGCGGCGCATGAGATGTGCGTCGTGTTTTTCCGCTGGAGGCTTCATGCGCGAGAGAGATTGTATCAAGGCGGAAAGAAACGGCGTGACGAATTCGCGGGATTAAGACGGGTTTTGTGCAAGGCGACGCCTGTGATTGCCGACGGAAGGGCTTGACTTTCCCCAGCGGTGCAGCCATCTTTATTGGCTTTACCTGATGGCGGATTTTGGACTGTACGGAAGGCTGGGATTAGTGAGAGTTCGGGTTTGTTTTCACGATAAGTGCTTTGACGGCGCGGCTTCGGCGGCGGTTTTTTCGCGTTTTTATCGAGAGCGAATCAGCGCAGACGCGGAATTTTGTTACACGGGAATGATTCACAAAGCATCGCAGCCGTTCGAAGTGGACATTTTCGACGGCGATGAAAATGCGATCGTCGATTTCAAGTATTCGAGCTCGCCAAAGCTGACCTGGTGGTTTGACCATCACCAGAGCGCGTTTCTTACGGCCGCCGATGCCGCACATTTTCGCGCAGACAATTCCGGGAAGAAATTTTACGATCCGACATATAAATCTTGCACAAAATTCCTGGCAACGGTAGCCCGCGAGAAATTCGGATTTGATGCGCGGCCGCTTGTTGAGCTGATCCAGTGGGGCGACATCATCGATGGCGCGCAATTTGCATCTTCCGCGATTGCCGTGAGCCTCAACGAGCCCGCAATGCAACTCGCGTTGGTGATTGAGGCGGCCCCAGAGCCGGATTTGGTTCCGAGATTGATCCCGGAAATAGCGAAGCGTTCGTTGGCAGAAATGGTGAAGCTGCCAATCGTCGAGAAATACCTGGGTCCGCTGCTCGAACGACACCGCAAGTCAATCGGCATCTTGCAGGAGCGAGCGCAGGCTCGCGAAGGCGTGATTTATTTCGACGTGAGCGATCTGGAGCTGGAAGGATACAACAAGTTCATCCCGTATTATTTGTATCCTGATTTTCTTTACACCGTGGGGTTGAGTGCTTCGCCGACGCGCGCGAAGGTGTCCGTGGGAACGAATCCGTGGAAAGAAATGCCCGCTGACGTGAATCTGGCGTCCCTGTGCGAGAAGTATGGCGGCGGCGGACATGCAAGAGTGGCCGCGATTTCGTTTGCGCCGGGTGACTTAACGCGAGCGCGCCAAGCCGCGGATGAAATAGCGGAAACGCTGCGCAGGCGCAGCGGCGGCCATTCGGAAGGCTGAAATTAGGTAATGGCGTTTTCTTGTAGCCCGCACGCGCGGACCGGGGCCGGGGAAAGCGCGGAATCCATGATAGAATTTCGGTTTTGAGTTTGCATGCACACGCGCGGCATTCTGCCGGGCGTTCTCTGCGGGCCGCTAGCTCAATTGGTAGAGCAGCTGACTCTTAATCAGCGGGTTGCAGGTTCAAGTCCTGCGCGGCTCACCAC
>JBAUEH010000018.1:0-183562 GCA_049678505.1 Candidatus Acidiferrales bacterium | reverse complement strand
CAGGGTCGGTGCAGGGAAACTATCAGAGTTTGATCCAGTTCATTGGTGGCATCGAGCGCTCGCCGCATTTTTATCTTTTGGAAGGGCTGACGCTGAGTTCGGAGAATTCGGGCGTGGTCAAGTTGCAAGTCGCCTTGCGGACGTATTTTCGAACGTGACGATGACGAAAAAAACGCGATACCAAACCTTTCTGCTCAGCGGCCTGCTGGTGGTGTTGGCGCTGGTGGTGTTCTACGCGGGGCGTTCGCATGATGACGTGTTCACGGGCGTTCATGCCGATGACGGGGAATTCGAGCCGTTGAATGTACCGGATCCTTCGCTGAGGCTGGACCTGCTGGAGCGGATTCAGAAGGAAGAGTACAACGGACAGCATCGTAATATTTTCAGCGAGGAGCCGCTGCCCCCGCCCCCTGAAGTTTTGGCGGCCCAGAGAGCGGCGCAACAAGGTCCAGTGGCGCCGCCACCACCGCCGCCGGTGACCGTGCCGGCGACTTTCTACGGCATCGTAACGGATCCCGCGACGGGAAATAGACGCGCGTGCTTTTCCGCGAGCAACGACAATATTTACATTTTGGCGGAGGGCGGAACGCTGCTGAATCAATTCCGCGTGGTGAAAATAGGGAACAATACCGTCGAAATGCAGGAGATTTCATCGGGACGAAGCACGACGTTGACCCTCCCCGAAGGCGGGGCGCAGCCCAATGTGCCGCCGCAAGAGGCGCGGCAATGAGGGGCGTCTTCACCGAGAAGCGCGCCGGGAATGAAGGCTTTGCCATGCTGTTTGTGCTGTTTCTGATGGCGCTGGTGGTCATCGGCAGTTCGGTGGCGGTGCTGGACACGTTGACGGAAGGGCGGCGCGAAAGAGAAGCGGAGATGATCTGGCGCGGAAAGCAATATCAGCGCGCGATCGGAATGTATTACCGCAAGTTCGGGCGATTTCCCACAAGCGTGGACGATCTGGTGAAAGTGCAGAATGGCGAGATGCGCTTCCTGAGAGAAGCTTATAAGAATCCGATGAACAAGGAAGACGGCACGTGGAGATTCATCTACGTCACGCCGGCGGGACAATTGATCGGAAGCGTGCAGTACGTGTCGCTGCAGCAGATGGCATTTTTGGATCAGCAGCGCAAAATGGGTTTAGTGGCTGCGCAGGCGACGGCAGCCCAGGGAACATCTCCGGACGCGGACAACTTGGATAACGGGTCGGGAAATGATGCGGGAGCGCAAGCCGGTAACAATTCGGCGCTGACAAATACTCTGCTCGGCGGCATCAGCCCTGGCAATTTGAACCTGAATAACTTGAGTCCTTCGCAGTTGCAATCGCTGCAATCGCAGTTGCAGGGACTAAGTCCGCAGCAGTTGCAGGCACTCGCGGCGCAGTTTCAAGGGCAGATTCCGCCGCAACTGCAATCGCAGTTGCAGCAGATGCAAGGGCAGAATCCGCAGCAGCCCGGGGGTTCGTCATTTTTTTCGCAGCCGCCCCAGGCACAACCCGGTACGAGCAGCGGGATCGGAGTGCAGGAATCATCCGGATCAAGCGATTCCACGGATTCGACGGGACAAGTGATCGGTGGGTTCATTATCGGAGTGGCGGGGAAGCAAGACAAGCCTTCGATCAAGATTTACAAAGGCGGGGCCACATATAAGCGATGGGAATTCATTTTTAATCCGCTGGAGCAGGTGCAAACGATTGGAACGATTTCCAGCGGTCCGACGAGTCCCACAGGCACTCCGAACGGTTCAACTTCCTCACCGATGCAAACGCCGCAGATACCGCAACAGCCACAGATTCCACAGCAGCCACAGTAAGTCGAAGCCAAAGTTCCAAGAATTATTGCTGGAGAGACGCCATTGACGGAGAAGGGGGCGCGGTCAGTTTTTTCTTAACGCGACGAATGTAATTGTGCGTTGCGGGGAATGGCGGCACGCCGCCGTATTGAGCAACGACTCCGGGGCCGGCATTGTACGCGGCCAGCGCCAGAGTGAGATTCCCGTGATACTGATCGAGCAATTGCTTCAGGTAACGCGTGCCCGCGTCGATGTTCTGGGCGGGATCAAAGGGATTGCGAACGGCGAGATCCGCGGCTGTGCGCGGCATGAGCTGCATCAGGCCCATGGCATGCTTGGGGGACACGGCACGAGAGTTGAAATTGGACTCGGCAGAAATGACGCTGGAGACGAGTTTTTCATCCAGGCCATTTTGAGCGGCGGCGGTGCGAATCTGTACGGCAAAAGGTACGTTCGGCGCGTCACTGACTGGCACCGGTGTAAACGTATCTTCCGGCTCGAAACGGACCACATCATCAGAAGGAACAACGACGCTGCCGCCCGCGACGTAAAGCAAAATGTTCGAGCCCTGGCGCAAGTAACCGCTGACGTGCAAGCGCTGGCCGGAGCGAAGAACGGCATAGTCAGCGCGCGCGCCTGGCGCACAGAGTGCGGCAAGTGCGGAAACCATAACGGCCAAGCACGCTTTGCGAAAAGGCTTCATTTAAGACTGGTTTCTTGGATGTCGAGGACGTATTTGCGGATGGCCGCTGCCACGCCGCCCTCATCATTTGATAGCGTAACCGCCCAGCCAAGCGATTGCAACTCAGCAACACTATTGCCCATCACGATGGGTAAACCTGCGAATTCGAGCATATCGCGGTCGTTCCAATTGTCGCCCAGAGCCATCACTTCGCCGCGCGCGATGCCGCGGCGGCGGGCCCATTCGGCCAAAGCAGCGCCTTTGGAAGAGCCGCTGGCGATCACATCGAGAATGCTGAGGTCGCGATGCTCGTATTCGGTGTGCGCCAGGTCGAATTGCGGCGAGCAATCCATGGCGCGCACGACAGCAAGAGCGGCGCGCATGCGAGCAACGGAACCGACGAACATCACCTGAATGGGATCTTCGGTGAGGCAATTTTCGAGTGGCACGCATTCGGTGATGAATTCGCGATTGCGCTGGTAATAGCCGCTGCTGACGGTGTCGTTCCAGTCGATACGCTCGAAGATGACTTGGTCTTTTTGAGCGCGGTCGAAGACCACGGCTGCGCCAGAACGGAATTCAAGAGTCGCGCGAAGGACTTCGCGGGCGATGGCGCGCGGCAAAAGATGGCGAAGATGGGTCTCGCCGGATTTGGATTTGATCAGGGCTCCGTTATTGATAATGAGAGCCATGTCGCAGGGAATGCGTTCCGCGATGGGGCGCGCGAAATCGAAACGCCGGCCAGTGACCAGAACGATTTCGATGCCGCGCGAGTGCGCTTCGAGGATCGCGTCGCGATTGGCGTCGGGAAGCTCGTGGCGATTATCGAGTAGCGTGCCGTCGATATCCATAGCGATGAGGCGAATAGGCATCGCAGCATTGTAACTGAGTCTGGTTCGGAGAAGCCTGCGCTGAGGCCTTGTGAACTGAATCTGCGAGCCGTTACTTTATGCCAATGACCATGGAGTCCGGGCCGGCGAGATGCTCGGAGCGAGTTTCCTTGAAGCCGGATTCTTTCATCCAGCCCATGCAATCAGTGCCCGTATAATCGAATCCGCCGGGCGTCTCAATCAGCATGTTGAGGCTCATGAGCAAGCCGAAGACGTTCTTCGAGCGGTCGTCGTCAATGATGCTGTCGTAGACAATGAGAGCGCCTCCCGAGGGAAGGGCTTCAAACGCCTTGCGAATGAGGAGTTTTTTCTCCTCCAAATTCCAGTCGTGAAGAATGTGGCCCATCATCAGCACATCGGCAGTCGGGAGTGGCTGCTCAAAAAAACTGCCTGTTTGAAACATCACGCGAGACGAAAGGCCATTGGCGGCAATATACGCCTCGCAAACCGGGCGAACTTCGGCGAGATCGAAGGCGATGCCCGTCAGGTGGGGATTGGCCAGCGCGACTTGAACGATTAAATCGCCTTGCGCTGTACCGATGTCCGCAGCGGTTTTGTAGTTCTTCCAAGGGAACCGAGCGGCGATAGCGCGATTTGCCCCGTTGCTGATGGCGGTCATGGCCCTGAGGAACTGGTTGAGTACTTCGGGAATCGCGTAAATCACAGCAAACGGACTTGGGCCCCCTCCCTTCGCCTCGTTCTGAAGCTCGCCGGTGAGAAGGGCTGTGGTCAGGTTGCCCCAAAAAGGATAAAGGCGGAAATTGGCCATCTCGAGGACTCCGCCTATGTAAGAGGGCTTGTTCTTGTCGAGGAAGAAATCGGTGGACGGGGTATTGGAGTACAGGCCGTTTGCGCGGCTCAGGAGGCCCAAGGCAACCAAAGCATCCAGGAAGTCATGCGCCGAGCGGGAATGCAAGCCAAGGCGCTCCGAAAGCACCTGAAGGGCTTCCGGCTTCTTTGATAGCTCCGTAAACAAGCCCAACTCGACGGCGCTGAGCAGAGTCTTCGAGGCCCAGAATCCGAGCCCCACCTGCATGATGTGACTCGGATCAAGCTTGTTGGCCGCAGCGGTTTGATCGTTCATGGCGATTCGCTCCTCCGTGGAACGGCTTCGAGTAATTGCTCAAGCCAAGCGTGCTGATATGATCGCCTGAGAATGAGCGTGGATTGCGCAGCGGTCGAGTATACCCACAGATATCTCCTTCCGCTATGCAATCGCGAGCAAGAATGCTCTCGCGTCTTATGCTTATGCTTCAAATAGATGTGCTAGACTTTTTCGCTTATGAAAAACACATTGCAAACATCCATCACTCATTTGGAATGTTCTAAGTGCAAGAAAACCTATCCACACAACCAACTGCGCAACCTATGCGATTGCGGCGGCCCATTGCTGGCTCGTTATGATTTGAAAGCGGCGGCAAAGACGCTGACACGCGAAGCGCTGCGTTCACGCCCGGCGACCATGTGGCGTTATGAGGAAGTGTTGCCGTCGCGTGAATGTGTGACGCTCGGCGAAGGCATGACGCCGGTGCTGCACGCGAAACGCATCGGGGAAGCGGTGGGCTTACGCAATTTGTACATCAAAGACGAAGGACTGAACCCGACAGGGTCCTTCAAAGCACGCGGGCTTTCGGCGGCGGTGAGTCGGGCGAAAGAGTTAGGTGCGAAGGTACTTGCGACGCCCACAGCGGGAAATGCAGGAGGCGCGCTCGCGGCTTATGCTGCGCAGGCTGGAATTCCCGCGGTGATCGTGATGCCGATGGACACGCCATTGGCAAACGAAATGGAGTGCCGCGCGTTTGGCGCGGACGTGCGCAAGCTCAATGGGCTGATTTCCGATTGCGGGAAGTACGTTGCGGAAAACAAAGACAAAAACGGCTGGTATGAAGTGACCACGCTGAAGGAGCCGTATCGCATCGAAGGCAAAAAAACGATGGGATACGAACTATGGGAGCAATTTGAGGGTAAATTGCCGGACGTGATTGTTTATCCGACCGGCGGCGGCGTAGGAATGATTGGGATGTGGAAGGCGTTTGAGGAAATGGAAACGATGGGTTGGATTGGGCGGGAGCGTCCGCGAATGGTGACGGTGCAGGCGGCGGGCTGCGCGCCGATTGTGGACGCGTTTGAGAAAGGCGAAGAAAGCGCACCCATGTGGCCGAATGCGGCGACGATTGCGTCGGGATTGCGGGTGCCGAAGGCGCTGGGCGATTTTCTGATTTTGCAGGCAATTCGCGAGAGCAAGGGAAGTGCAGTCGCGGCGACCGACGACGAAATTCTGTCGACGAGCAAAGAGTTGGCGGCGAAAGAGGGTATCTACGCGGCGCCCGAAGGAGGGGCGACGGTTGTAGCGGCGCGGAAACTGGCGGCGAAGAAGTGGATCAAGTCAGATGAGACGGTGGTGCTGTTCAATACGGGCTGCGGCTATAAATACAACGAAGCGTGGCAACAGGCATTGAAGAACGGTAGTTAAGGGGTTCGCGATGGATTCCGCGAGTAAACACGGAAAAGCGGCGACGGAGCGGCTGTACTACGATGACGCGTTTTTGCGCGAGTTTGACGCGAACGTGATGGCGTGCGAACCGGCGGCGGCCCGGTGGCATGTGTGGCTGGACCGCACAGCGTTTTATCCCACGTCGGGCGGGCAGCCGTTCGACACGGGGCGATTGAACGACGTGGCCGTGGTGGACGTGTCGGATGAGCACGGCGATGAAATTGTGCACGTCACCGAGCAGCCGATTGCAGCGGGTGGCGCGGTGCATGGCGTCATCGACTGGCCGCGGCGTTTCGACCACATGCAACAGCATACGGCGCAGCACATGCTTTCCGCCGCATTCATCGAGTTGTTTACATTTCAGACGGCGTCGTTTCACTTGGGGCGGGACATTTCGACGATCGATTTGGCGGCTCCGTCGGTGGCGGCGAGGCACTTGGAAGAAGCCGAGCGGCGCGTCAACGAAATTATTTTCGAGGATCGTGCAATCACGGTGCGATACGGAACGGCGGAGCAATTGGCGCAGGAAGGCATTCGCAAGAAGGTAGAACGCGAGGGAACACTGCGCGTGATCGATATCGAGCGGTTCGACCGCCAGCCGTGCGGCGGAACGCACCTGGCGCGCACGGGACAAACCGGAATGCTGTTGATCCGCAAATGCGAGCGGCAAAAGCAGAATTGGCGCGTGGAATTTGTGGCGGGCTTCCGGGCACTCGCTGCGGCGCGGGGGGATTTGGCCGGATTGCGCGGCGCTGCCGAGCAAATTGGATGCGGGATGGCGGAACTGCCGCAAATGGTTGCGAAAGCGCAGGAAGAACGGCGGGTGAGCCAGCGCGAAGCGAAGAAATTAACGGAGCGTCTCGCGGAACTGGAAGCGGCCGAATTGCTCGCAAATAAGGCAGAGCGCTCGGCGGGTGGCACAAGCAATGTTGTCAGCGCCGTTTTCGAAGATGCGGCTGCCAGTTACTTGGCGATGCTGGCGGCGAAGCTCGTAGCAAGTCCTAGCGTGCGAGCCGTGCTGGCAAGCCGCGGTGCGAAAGCGATTGTGCTCGCGCAATCGGCGGGGGTCGACGGCGATATGAGTGTGTTGCTGCGCGAGTTACTCACAAAGGCTGGCGGCAAGGGCGGCGGAAGCAAGGTTTTCGCGCAGGGAAGCATTGGCGAAGCAGGCGCAATGGAGGGAATCGCCGGCGAGGCGCGGGCGCGTTTGCTGGCATGACGTGTGCTTTGCAGGTTGCGCGCTTGTGATTGGCCGAGTGTGGCGTGTCTGCTAAGATACTCGGCGGGCGGGTAGCTCAGGTGGGAGCTGCGCGTTCGCATCCGTTTTCTAGTCTCAAAACCAAAGATACAGGCGGCAGGTCCTTTCGGTTTTTCGCACACCCGGGGCAATGGCCGGCGCGGCCGACTCAAAATGAAGCGGCGGATCGGGCAAAGCTTGCTCTTTTTGCTGGCGTCGCTGGCGATTCTTTACGCCGGTGACTGGGGAGTGTTGCGTGTGCGGATGGGGCACCAGACGGCGTTTTCAACCGTTCAGGTGGCCCAATTTCTGGCGACCCCGCTGAAGAACCATACGGACGAATACGATTATATGGGGACGGTAACGCAGACCTGCGTGAGATCGATTTTTCCGCATGTTTCGGATCCTCCGTGCTGGTGGTTGAAGCGGCATACCACGCAGTGGGAGTAATGGGCGGCGCCCGAGCACCCCAGGGAAAGAAAAACCGGCACAAAAACTGGCGCGCGTCGAGGCGAAGTTTAACAGGCGAACGGGGAATAAGAGAAAGAATGGAAACATACGAGATTTTGGCGCGAGCGGCCGGCCCAGAGGCAACGAAGCTTTATTTTGAGTACAGCAAACTTCGCAACCAATTGGATGAAGCGGTACGACATTTCATTCGTACTGCTGTGGAAAACGCACCAGAGTCGGCCGCTGCAGAGCTGGCCTACAAACAGAGCCGCAGAGTACTCGATGCAATGAGCCTGATGCGAATCCAAATGGACAAATTGTTGTTTCCCACAGAATCGATTTCTCAATGGCTGCAGCGCACCTTTTTGGACTTGACCGACAAGACTCTGGTGATTGCGAACCCGATGTATGTAGCGCTGGAATCCCTTTGCCAAGGCAACGGTGAGGATGCCGTTAAGTCGCATTTTGCCCGCGTGATTATGGAGTTTCCGCTCGAATTCCTCCAAAACCTGCAATTTGGCATGCTGCAAATCGACAACAATATGGGTGAGATTCGCTGGTGTTGTTCCCAATGATTATCCAGAAGCCCCTGCGAGATGGTGCGTGTTGCGGTTGTTGTGATTGGCCGAGTGTGGTGCGTCTGCTAAAATAAGTTGCCTCGGTGGGCGGCTAGCTCAGCTGGGAGAGCATCGCGTTCGCAACGCGGGGGTCGGGGGTTCGAATCCCCTGCCGTCCACCAATTCTCTTCTTTGACAAATCTCTAACAGTTGTAGTTCAGCCTGTATAATGCCGCGATGGAAAAACGCTGGTTAGGCGCGGCGAAGTGGTTGCTAGGGCCGGAGTCCGGCGAGGCCGGGCATTTGGGCCCACGCTGGATTTTCCTTCGCGCGCTGGGCGTGATTTTCTTCTCCGCGTTTTATTCCCTGGCATACCAAGCCAAAGGGCTCATCGGGACGGATGGAATTCTGCCGGCAAATGTCTACCTGGACACGGTCGGCAAGTATATGCATGGGCTGTCCAAGTTTTGGTTTGCGCCTTCGGTGTTCTGGATCAGCTCGACGGATCGCGCGCTGATCATTGTTTGCTGGATTGGGATGGTCGCGGCGGTGCTGATGTTTTTGAATCTGTGCCCGCGGGCGATGACGGCAATTTGTTTTATCTGCTATGTGTCGTTCGTCAGCACGCTGCAGGATTTTTCGAGCTACCAGTCGGACGGCATGCTGCTGGAGGCTGGGTTTCTGTGTCTGTTCTATGCGCCGTGGGGTTGGCGGCCTGGTTGGGGTGCATCCAATCCTCCGCAGCGAGCGTGCACATTCTTGCTGCTGTGGGAGTGGTTCCGGATCTATTTCGAATCGGGAATGGCGAAAATGCTGGGCGGCGATCCCGAGTGGCGGCATTTGACCGCGATGTATGAGTATTACCAAAACGGACCGCTGCCGACGTGGATCGGATATTACGTGCAGCACGCGCCGTACTGGTTCCACTGGCTGACGGCGCTGGCGACGCTGGTGATGGAACTGGGAATCGTGCTGATGCTCTTCCTGCCGCGGCGATTTCGGCTGGTCTGTTTTTTCATTGTGACGCCGTGGGAGATTGGCGTCATTTTGACGGCGAATTACGCATTCTTGAATTATCTGGTTCTCGCGCTCGGCTTCTTGCTGCTGGATGACCAGTTCCTGCTGAAGATAGCGCCGTGGAAATGGTTTCCGAAGTATCACATCATGGTGGCAATGCGCGCAGAGGATACCCGCGAAGCTGAGTCGACGCAACGGTTGCAGTCGGCATCGCTTTCGCGGTCGAGCGCCTTGCCCACTCTGCGTGGCGTTGCTTCGTCGGGGACGCTGCCTGTCGAGCCGACAAAGGTTGGCAGCACGCTTTCGCGTGTCCTTTCCGCCGTGCGCATGACCATTGCGGGCATCTGTTTTGCATGGATTTTCTACGCAACGTCGGCGCTGCTTGTAGGGATGTTGGATTTTGTGTTACCGCAATGGCCGGTGGAGAAGATCGAACCGTTCCGCATCGCAAATCGCTACGGATTGTTCGGGGTGATGACGCGCGGCCGCTACGAAATCGAGTTCCAGGGCTCGAACGACGGAGGCAAGACGTGGACGGCCTATCCCTTCCGCTATAAGCCGCAAGCAGTCAATGAAGCGCCGAAAATTTATGCGCCGTATCAGCCGCGGTTCGATTGGAATTTGTGGTTCGCATCGCTCGGAGATTGGCGGCAGTACCAATTCGTGCTGGGGACGGAGGAAGCGCTACTCGATGGAAGCCACGACGTGCTCTCGCTTTTCGGGCGCAACCCTTTTGCGAACGGGCCGCCGCAAGAAATCCGTTGCGTCATCTGGCAGTATTGGTTTACGAGTTTAGCCGTGAAGCGCGAAACCGGAGATTGGTGGGCGCGCAAGTATCTTGGGCTGTATGCGCCGACGCTGGTGCGGGAAGGGAATGGGCGCTTCGGAGTTCTGCAAGTGCCTGGCCAGAACGAGCGCTCAGATGAGCCTTAGCATTGGTCGCAGGATGCGTGAACCGGCGACAGAGCTTGTGACATCAAAGAGGGGATTCTAGGGAATCTAAACGAGGAAACAGCGATGGACTACTTACTGAAGACGGAGCCTTCCGAATATTCGTTCAGCAATCTGCAGCGCGATAAGAGCACGATCTGGGACGGGGTCTCGAATCCTGTCGCGCTCAAGCATCTTCGCGAAATGAAGCCGGGTGATCGCCTGGTGATTTATGAAACGGCCGGGCGCAAGAGCTCCGTGGGAACGGCAACGGTGGTTTCCGTCGAGGTGGCCAATCCGAAAAATCCTCAGGTAAAAATCAAGGCGGGCGAGCCTCTGAAGGCAACCGCGCTGGCGGAAATCAAAGCCAACAAGCTTTTCGCGGATTCGCCGTTGGTCCGCCAGGGCCGGCTGAGCGTTGTGCCGCTGACCGCAGCCCAATATAAGTTCCTGACGAATTCTTAATCAACCCCTAAGTAACAATTGACCAGCGCGCTGAAGAGATACAGATACCTTTCCGCTCTTCTTGCCTGTGGCAAACAGTTTCTTTTCTTTGCCTGCCTGCGGGCGTATTATTCACGCGCAAATTCTTAATCAGGGGTGACAGATGCAATCTTGTGGATACTTCGGGAAGTTGCAGGCACGACTTGTTTGGCTTGCGGCATTGTTGTTCGTGGTGGCGAGCGCAGTCTACGCCGCGCCGGGCGGGTTTACGCTCGAACAAGTCTTGAGCTTCCCGTTCCCCGATGGGCTCGTCGCGGCGCGCGGTGCTGACCGCGTAGCGTGGACGTTCGACATCAAAGGCGTGCGAAACGTGTGGATTGCCGATGGCCTGGACTTTACAGCGCGCCAGGTGACGCCTTATTCAGAGGACGACGGGCAAGCTATCGCGAGCGTTCGCCTGACGCCGGATGGCAAGACCGTCGTCTACGCACGCGGGAGCGAGACGAATTCCATAGGCGAAGTGGCCGATCCAACGAGCGACGTACAAAAACCGGAGCAGCAGGTGTGGGCCGTGGACGTGGCCAGCGGACAGCCGCGCTTGTTGGGGGCGATGGATTGCGGGGAAGAAGGCTGCGAGGACATCGAAATTTCGCCCGATGGGCAATTCGCGGTGTGGGCTGCGCGCGATGCGTTGTGGATCGCGCCAATTTCCGGCGCGGCCATGGCGCACCAGCTCTGTTATGTGCGCGGTGACAATTCCGATCCGCAATGGTCTCCCGACGGAAAAGAAATCGCATTCACAAGCAATCGCGGAGACCACAGCTTTATCGCGATCTATGATTTTGGAAGGAGCGCCATCCGTTATTTGCACCCAAGCGTCGACCACGACGACATGCCGCGATGGTCTCCCGACGGGAAGAGCATTGCGTACGTGAAGACGGACGGCGCTGAACGGGGATTGCCGATCATTCCGTTGCGCCCGCAGCCGTGGTCGATTTGGATAGGCGATGCGGCCACAGGAGAAGCGCATCAAGTTTGGCGCAGCGGCGATACGTTGGACGATTCCATACCGCGGCTGACAGAAGAAGATTCGTTTCATTACGGAGCGGGCAATCGAATCGTGTTTGCGTCAGAGAAAGACGGCCGGAACCATCTCTATTCAGTCTCCACCGACGGCGGAGACGCGGCACTGTTGACACCGGGCGATTTCGATGTGAAGGACGTCACGCTGAGTTCCGATGGCAGAACGCTTTTTTATTCTTCCAATCAGAATGACGTAGACCGGCGACACATCTGGCGCGTGAGCGTTGAAGGCGGCACACCCGAAGCGTTGACAAAAGGCGACACGATCGAGTGGACGCCGGTGGAAACAGGCGATGGAAAGTACGTGCTGTGCCTGGGATCGAGCGCTACTTCGCCGGCAATGCCGTATCGAATCACTGGAGGCGGCCGCGAAATGATTGCGCGCGAGGAATTGCCGAGCGATTTTCCTTCAAGCCAATTGGTGACGCCGAAGCAAGTGATATTCAAAAGTGAAGATGGAATGGAGATTCACGGACAGCTTTTTGTTCCGAACCACAGAAACGGCCAAGGCCCGGCGCTCGTTTATATGCACGGCGGGTCGATGCGGCAGATGATGCTCGGCTTTCACCCCATGGACTACTACCACTACGCCTATGCGGAGAATCAGTATCTGGTAAGCCTCGGATTTACGGTGCTCTCTGTGAATTATCGGACAGGCATCATGTACGGGCGAGTGTTCCGAGAGCCGGCGGACGGCGGCTGGCGAGGCGCTTCGGAGTACAAAGACATCGTGGCGGCGGGAAAATATCTTCAGGGGCTATCGACCGTTGATCCGAACAGGATCGGCCTGTGGGGTGGTTCGTACGGAGGATTCCTGACGGCGATGGGCTTGGCGCGGAATTCTGATATTTTCAAGGCAGGCGTGGACATGCACGGAGTCCATGATTGGTCCGTGTTTCTTTCACGCTGGACCCATTGGGAGGGCGGCGAGTCGCAAGGCGCGCCCGATTTGGCGCAAGCAATCAAGCTGGCATTCAGTTCCTCACCGGACTCGTCGATCGACACGTGGAAATCGCCGGTGCTGTTGATTCAGGGAGACGACGACCGCAACGTACCCTTTGATCAAATGGTGGACCTGGCGCAGCGGCTGCGGGCGGACCATGTACCCTTTGAGCAGATTGTATTTCCGGATGAAATTCACGGCTTCCTGATGTGGAAGACGTGGATCAAAGCGTATACGGCAACGGCGGATTTCTTTGAACGTGTGCTGGTGAAAGGCGAAACTATTCCCCCGAGCCAGTAGGGCGCGACGAGGTTTCGCGAATTCAACTTACTGTTGAGGTGTCTGCTCGGCGGCTTGGCGCTCCGCGACGATTTTCTTCGCGTTATCGTAGAGGGCCCGCGCTTGAGGGATGAGATCCTCAGCTTTTATCACTTGCGGATCATCATCGACGGACACCTTGTATCCCGCAGGAAGCCCCAGCGCATAAGTCATCGCCTCGCGCTGGATGTGTTCCTTGATCCAATCCGAATTGTCGTGGATTTCCGCGGGCGTGTACTTAATGTCGTCACGGCCGAGGAAAGCAAGGAATTGAGACATCACGGCGTCATCGACCGTGAAGTCCCTCGTGATTGTGGGATGCGTGCCCATGAAATAGCGCGTGAAATCGCCAACACCAAGGGAAACTGGATATAAGACGTTGCGTTCGAGAAGGAGCGTCTGGAACGGATTGTATTTCGGCGCCGGGTCGTCCACGTCAGGGGTGATGCCGCCGCCCCCGTAGACTTTCCGGCCGCTGTCGGTCAGCTTGACCTCGGGCTCTTTGTTCGGCTGGCGATTGTACTCGTAATCGTAAATGGACACGTTCTTGTAATCACGCTGAATGAGGCGCCCGCTCGGTGTGTAGTAGCGAGCCGTGGTGAGAAGCAGTTCGGTGCCATCGTCCGTGGGACACTGAGTCTGCACCAACCCTTTGCCGAAGCTACGTTCTCCGGCAATGAGCGCGCGGTCATGGTCTTGAAGTGCGCCCGCGACAATCTCAGACGCCGAAGCACTGCCGCCGTTGATCAGGACGACGATCGGTATATTATTGCCGCCGTTGCCTTTCAGGGCGTAGTAGCGGCGCTCGGGTGATTCGCGACCTTTGTGGGAAACAACAAGCTGATCCTTCGCGAGGAACATGTCCGCCATGCCGACGGCTTGCATCAGCAAGCCGCCAGGATTCCCGCGAAGATCGAGGATCAGACCGTCAAGATGCGAGTAGTCCATCTTCTTCAGCGCAGCGGCCAGGTCGCTATCTGTGTTCTCCGAGGTGAATCCCGTCACGTGTACGTACCCGATTCCCGGCTTGAGGATGCCGGAGAACTGAACGGCGGACTGCGGAATCTCGTCGCGCATGACGTTCACAGTGATGGGCTTGGGAGTGCCCTCGCGGCTTAGTGTGATCGATACAACGGTACCTCTGGGGCCTTTCAACAAATCGGCGATCTGCGCGGAGGAAAGGGTAGAAGTATCCTTGGTGTCAACTTTGACGATGACATCGCCCGGCTTGATCCCTGCCTTGTCTGCCGGAGAGCCTGGGAACGGGGAAACAACTTCAACCTTATCTTCGACGGGAACGATGCTCATTCCAACGCCGTAGTAATTGCCGCGCTGCTCCTCCATCTGCAGGGCCCATTCTTTAGGATCGAAGAAATTCGAATGCGGGTCAAGAACGTGCAACATACCGGGAATCGCGCCGTCGTAGACCATCTTGTCTGTATCAATCGGCTCCGCGTAATTCTGCTGCACGATGGAAAGGACGCGAGCGAAGGATTTTACCGAGTCCTGTAGGTCTGTGGCGCCTGCGGCAGTGGCCTTCAGAGAAGGCCCATAGAGTCCGCCCATAATCGCGGCGATGACAAGGATAACGGCGAGAAGAAAGGCTCCGCGCTTGGAAGATTCCATGGGTTCCTCGTTGCGTTGGTTCGTGTGAGTCATTATCGATCGCTGCCGGCCGCGATTCTCTCATTATCACAAGCAGTATAGCATAGATTTTCGAGCGGTTTGACACGCCCGGCTGCCTCTTCTATGATGCAAAAGCAGGCGATTGCGCGCGAAAAAATGTTGAGCGTGCCCCATCTCGTAATTATTTTTCTGGTCGCTTTGATCGTGTTTGGCCCGGAAAAGCTTCCGGAGCTGGCGCGAAGCTTTGGCAAAGTGATGGCGGAGTTCAAGCGCGCGACCGGCGATTTGCGGGCTGGATTTGACGAACATATGCGCGAGCTAGAGCGCGAGACGCGCCTGAACGAGATGAGAACGCGGCAGAGCCCGCTGACCCAGCAGCCCAACACGATCTTGCCACCTTCGCCGGCCGCTGCAACGCCGCCGGCTGAGCCGGTAAGCGCAGCAAAGCCATCCACGATAGGGCCAGAGTTTTCCGAAACAGCGGCCGAGAAGCCAAGAGATGGCACCTAGCCAGCCAGGATTGCCGGCAATCAGAGAAGAAGACGAAGACAGCGGCAAGATGTCGCTGTTTGAGCACCTCGCCGATCTGCGCAAACGGCTGATTTATTCCGCCCTCGCCATTGCTATTGGCTTTGTCATCGGCTTCTCCGTCTCGAAGAGGGTCATCGACTTCATTGTTCAGCCCATGGTCCAGGCGTTGCGGCAGGCGCACTATTCCGACAAACTGATTTACACCAGCCCGGCGGGCTTCGTGAACCTGCTCATCACGCTGGGATTCTACCTGGGCATCGTGATTGCCTTGCCCGTAGTGCTCTATCAAATTTGGCTCTTCATCGCGCCGGGACTTTACAAACACGAACGCAAAGCAGTGATGTCGTTCATCCTGTCTTCGGTCTTTTTGTTTCTCTGTGGAATCGCATTTGGGTATTTCATCCTGCTGCCTTACGTGCTGAAGTTCTTGATCAGCTTCCAAGGCCCTTTCCAGCCGTTGATCAGTATCAATGAATATTTTGATTTGATTCTGGTGGTGATGCTGGGGCTGGGGCTTATTTTCCAGCTTCCGATTCTCATTTTCTGCTTATCATGGTTTGGAATTGTGACGCCCCAGTGGCTGTGGAAGAACCTGCGTTATGCGATGCTCATCATAACTGTTGTCGCGGCGATCGTGACGCCGACGCCGGATGCGACCACCATGCTCATTTTCATGACGCCGATGGTCGGCTTATATTTTCTCGGAATCGGCGTTTCTTATATGGTGTTCCGGAAGAAGCGGAAGCGGGAAATGGCGCGGGAAGGGGCGCATTGAGGTACATGAAGAAGCACCTGAAAATGACGAGCGGCTTGCTTGTATGGATTGCGATTGGCGCGCTGGCGTGCGCTGTGGGCTGTGGTGGCAACGGAAACCAGGGAGGGACAGTGTCGGCGAGCGCGCCAGCAGCGGTTTTGGATGCGCAGGACAAAGCTCCCTCGCCGCAGCAGACGGGCGGGTTTGACGGCCAGCGCGCGTATGACGACACAGCGAAACTTGTGAGCTTCGGTCCGCATCCATCGGGTTCGGATGCTATCAAACAAGTGCAAAATTATATTTATTCGGAGTTGCACGCCGACGGCTGCAAAGTGGATGAGGATGATTTTCACGCCGATACGCCCGGTGGAACAATTGCGATGAAAAATATCATCGCGAAGGTTCCGGGAACCGGGAAGGACATTATTCTGCTGATGACGCACTACGACACGAAGCGCCTGCCCGATTTCGTTGGCGCGGAAGATGGGGGCTCCTCCACCGGCCTGATGCTCGAAATGGCGCGCCACCTTTGCGGGCAAAAGCCGCAAGTGGCTATTTGGATGGTTTTTCTCGATGGCGAAGAGGCTGTCGTCGATTGGGACACGAACGATGATCATACTTACGGAAGCCGCGAACTCGTTGCCAAGATGGAACTCGACGGCGATTTGGAAAATGTAAAGGCCGTCGTTTTGGCGGACATGATCGGCCAAAAAGGCCTGACCATGAAGAAAGAGAGCAGTTCGACGCCGTGGCTGGTGGACTTGATATGGTCGACGGCGGCGAAGTTGGGATATGAAAATGTGTTCGTCTCGCAATCCACTGCAGCTTCCGATGACCACGATCCCTTTTTGGCCAAGAAGGTTCCCGCTGTGGATTTGATCGATTTGGACGACTACATTGCCGAGGGATACTGGCACACGCCGCAGGATACGATGGATAAAATCAGCGCGAAAAGCCTTGCGATTGTGGGTCACGTGATGCTTGCCAGCGTCGGCGTACTCGAAAAGAAATTCTCGCGGTGAAGACCATACAAGTAAAAATGGAATCAGCGAGCTACGCCGTGGTGTGCGAGCGTGGCTTGTTGAGCCGCATCCGTCAGATTGTAGAAAAGCTGCGCGACGGCGGAGAAGTGTTCCTGCTGTCATCGCCGCGCGTGTGGAAATTCTGGAGCAAAGGCGTCGCGCGCGCGCTGCGCTTGCCGCAAGAGCGCGTGGTTCTGTTCGATGACCGCGAAATTGCAAAGCGCGTGTTTACGGTCGAGGGGATTTCCCGCAAACTGGTGCGTGCGCGCGCAGATCGCCGCGCTTTGCTCGTAGCCGTGGGCGGCGGCGTGGTCGGTGATGTCGCGGGATTCGCAGCGGCGAGTTATTTGCGCGGCGTGCGCCTCGTGCATGTGCCGACGACGCTCGTCTCGCAAGTCGACAGCGCCATTGGGGGCAAAACAGGCGTAGACCTGCCCGAAGGAAAGAATCTCGTTGGCGCATTTCATCAACCGGAGATGGTGATTGCCGACCCGATGACGTTGCGGACTTTGCCCCCGCGGCAATTCCGCTCAGGGCTGTATGAAGTGATCAAGTACGGGGTGATCGGCGACGCGGAGCTGTTCAATTTCCTTGAACGTGAAATCGCCAAACTGCTGCGAATGGATATGCGCTCGCTCGAATGGGTGATCGAGCGCGGCGCGCGGCAAAAGGCGCGCATCGTGAGCAAAGACGAGCGTGAGAGCGGGTTGCGGCAGGTCTTGAACTTCGGCCATACGATTGGCCACGCGCTCGAAACGCTGACAGGGTACAAGCGTTTTCTGCATGGCGAAGCGGTCGGATGGGGAATGCTTGGCGCAACGCGAATCGCAGTTGCCAACGGGAGGCTAACGGAGCCAGACGCGAATCGAATTGCATTGCTTGTGGCGCGATGCGGCCGGCTGCCTGATCTGCCGCGAGTATCTGCTGAGGCGCTTTTGCGGGCGATCGCCGGAGACAAGAAGTCGCGCGGCGGCCGAGTTGGATGGGTGCTTCCGCGCGGAATTGGCGCGACGGAGATTGGCGTAAAAGTGCCGGATACGGTCGTGGCGAAAGTCTGGCGCGAGTTGCCGGCGCTCTATGCGCGCGTGCGGAAGGAAAACTGAATGGCTCGCGCTGCGGATGGCGGCGATGTTGCGCACAACGTCACCCAACGGGATGCGTTGCCGGGAACGCGGCCTGCGGGTTCGCGCGACGACCGCGAAGCCGGGCTGCAAGTGCGCGAAATGTTTGGCCGCATCGCGCCGCGCTACGATTTTCTGAACCATTTGCTTTCCGCTTCGTTCGACAAACTGTGGCGCCGATGCGCTGCCAAACGGTTTTCAGTGATTTTGCAAGATCCGTCTGCTCGCGTGCTGGATTTGTGCTGCGGAACTGGTGATCTGGTGTTTGCCTTCGCGCGCGAGGCGCGCAAATCGCGCGGCGCATCAGCCGTGGGCTTGTTCGGCGCAGACTTTGCGCTTCCCATGTTGGACTTGGCGGAGAAAAAGAACGGGGAGAGGCGAGAAAGAATTGCGTTCTTAGGCGCGGACGCGCTGTCTTTGCCGTTTGCCGATTCGCGTTTCGATTTAGCCGCGACAGCTTTCGGCTTTCGCAACCTTGCGAATTACAGAAACGGATTGCGCGAGATTCGGCGCGTGCTGTGCCCGGGCGGCACGCTGGCGATTTTGGAGTTCTGCGAACCTGAAAGCGGAGCGCTCGCCGCGCTCTATCGATTTTATTTCACGCGGATTCTGCCGAAGGTCGGCGGCGCAATTTCCGGAAGCGATGAAGCGTATTCCTACTTGCCAGGTTCCGTGGAGAAGTTTCCGCGCCCGGAGATTCTGAAGGCTTGGATGGAAGAGGCCGGGTTCCAGGATGTGAAATACGAGCGATGGACATGCGGTGCCGTGGCGCTGCACACGGGCGTGCGGTGACCGTTTAGTTTTCCAAGCCCAGCGCGCGAATCTTGTGGAGTAGGGTTTTATACGACACGCCAAGCTTTTCCGCGGCGCGTGACTTGTTCCATTTCGCTTCTCGCAGAGCGGTGTCGATCTTGAACCGTTCCACGTGATTGACGGCCCGCTGCGCTACATCGTCAAGCGAGCCATCCCACAAAAATTCGTCACTCAGCATTCCCGCCGGCATGTCCTTCGAGGAGGGGCGCGGCGAAGGCAGTTGCAGGGCTTCCGCGTCGATTTCGTCGCCGTCGGCGAGAATGGCCGCGCGTTCAATGGCGTTTTGCAGCTCGCGCACATTTCCAGGCCAATGGTAGCTGCGAAGGAGCGCAACCGATGCGTCGTTGAATTGCAGCGCCGGCTTGCGAAATTCACGGCGAAAGCGCTCGCGGAAATGTTCGGCAAGGAGAATAACGTCATCGCCGCGGTCGCGTAATGGCGGAATGGTTATCGGAATCGAGGAAACGCGAAAGTAAAGATCTTCGCGGAAAGTTTTCTGCTCTACCGCGGACTGAAGGTTCTTGTTGGTCGCGACAAGGATGCGAACATCGACGTCGATGGATTGCGTACCGCCTACGCGCTCGAAGCGGCGCTCTTCGAGGACGCGCAGCAGTTTGGACTGAATCGCCAGCGGAAGCTCGCCAATTTCATCCAGAAAAATCGTGCCACGATGGGCCAATTCCAATTTGCCGATTTTGCGTGCGCCCGCGCCCGTGTACGCGCCGCGCTCGTGGCCGAAAAGCTCATTCTCGACCAGGCCTTCCGGGATCGCGGCGCAATTGAGGGCCACGAACGAATTAGCCTGGCGCTTGCTGAGGTGATGCAGCGCGCGGGCGAAGAGCTCTTTACCGGTGCCGCTCTCTCCGAGAAGGAGGACCGTGGAATCCGTCGGGGCAACGCGCTGGACCATCTGGCTGGCTGCCTGCATCGATGAGTCCTCGCCGACGATGCGGGGAAAACCGTAGCGTTCGGCATATTCCTCGCGGAGAAGCAGGTTTTCGCGCAGAAGCTCCTGTTGGTGCGCGGCCCGTGCGACCAGCAGTTTCAAATGTTCGAGCTCGACGGGCTTTTGGATGAAGTCGAAGGCGCCGTCTTTCATCGCCGTGACAGCTTCCTCTACCGAGCCGTAGGCGGTGATGAGAATCACGGGAATCATCGCGTCCGCGCGGCGCGCTTCGCGCAAAACGTCCAGCCCCGACGCGCCGGGAAGTTTCAGGTCCGTGAGAACAACGAGGTAGCGGCGGCTGCGAACTTTTTCAATGGCTGAGGTGCCGTCGGGAGCTTCGTCGACCGTGTAGCCGGCCTTTTCGAGAGCCTTGCGCAGCATGGCGCGCAATTCAGCTTTGTCTTCGACGAGCAGGACCGCTTCCATCGCTTGAGGCTACTCTCTGGCCCAGCCAGGATCGCCGCCTGCTTTGCGGAGTTCATCTTCCAGGTTTGACAGGGCCTGCTTATCCGCGTCCAGTTCCTTTTGCTTTGCGTCGATGGCGTTCTGCTTCTTGATGAGGTCCGCGCGCGTGACGGACTGCATCAGTGCTTTCGTGGGATCTGGGTAATACTGCACGTTGAGCTCGCCCATTTCGCGCTGCATGACGGAAAGCTCGGCGGTATCCTGATCAATCTTCTGGCGCGCGTCCGCGAATCGCTTGCGCCAAGTTTCCTCGTCATTCTTGCCCGCAGCCGCCCCTGCCTGCGCATCAGAACTCGCGGACTGGTCCGAAGAAGAAGCGGCTTTCTCTCCGACAACTGAGACGCCACTCGGTGATGTCGGAATGTTGTCGTTCGTGAACACCATGGGAGCTTTTGGAGCGTTCTTCTGAGCTTCGCGGGCCTTGCGCGCGGCATCGGCGAGGGAATCGCTCTTCGTCGCGGTCGTCTGTGAGGCGGCTTGCGGTTGGGTCTTCGATTGCGAAGTTGTTTGCTTGTCGGAGGACGACTGAGACGTTGGCACCGACTGAGATGCCTGCTGCGCGGCAGAAAGTCGCGGCATGGCGAAGGTTACAAGAATTGCGGCTAACCAGATTCCTCGTCGCATGGTTTTTACCTCGCTGATCCTATTTCGGAGCTCATTGAACAATCCGTTCATCAATCTTTAATTTTATTGCTTTCATTGCGCCCACGCTGGATCTCCTTTCCGTTTTGCGCAGCGCATCTTCCAGGTCATCAATCGCTTTTTGATCGACGTTGACCTTAGTTCTCCTCGTCGATAACAGCCTGTTGTTTCGTAACCGCGTCGTTCTCGTTAAAGTAACGACAAGGCTAAGGGCATTTAAATCGCTCTTCGGCATGTCGGCTTTTCTCTGCCCTGCCGAAGTTTGGCGCGGGCATGACGAACTTCCGCCGCCACATCTTCGCCAAACTCTATTTCCTCCCAGTTTAGATGTAGTTCGGGGAAGGAGGCAATTGGCTAGAGTCCTAGTACTATCGCAAAGGTAACCATAGGTCGAATTCCGCTCCCCCTTTCGGCTGGTTCCGTGCTTCCACGCGGCCGCCGTGCTGCAAGGCGATCTTCTGGACGACGGGGAGGCCAAGCCCGGTACCGGTGGATTTAGTCGTGAAAAAAGGAACAAATATCTTATCCAGGTTGCCTGCAACAATGCCCGGCCCGTTGTCGCGCACAGTGACGCGTTGCCAGCGCTTGCCGCCATGAGCTTCCTCATAGCCCGAGATAATGACCTCACCGGGATGGCCGTTCGAGGAAGCGGCCTCGCCTGCATTGCGGATGAGGTTGAGTAGCGCCTGCCGAAGAAGTCCAGAGTCGCCCGAAACCTCCGCAAAGACCCCTTCGGCGCGAATGGAAACGCCAGTCAGTGCGCCGCCTATTTCGTTCGCAACCTGTTCGACCAAACTCGCGAGGGCGAAGTTTTCCTGCGAAAGCTCAAGAGGACGCGCAAAGCGCAGGAATTCAGTCACCACGTGTGTGAGGGAGCGCGTTTGCTCGATGATTTTTCCAGCGCATTCTCCAGCCTCTGCCGTGGGCGCCTCATTGTGAATCATCTGCGCGTATCCCGAGATCGTCGCCAGGGCGTTCTTGAATTCGTGCGCGATTCCGGCGGACATCTCTCCCAGAGTGGCTAGATTCTCCTTCCAGCGCATTTGCTTTTGCAGCATCGCCAGCTCAGTCAAATCGCTCATGAGGCAAAGAGCGCCTGTCAATTTTGGCTCGGCCGGAGCCGTTGGGCCAGTAACGATAGTGTTGCGGATCGGACGGTAAATCGGCGATATGGTGACACCCAATTTCCGCAACTCCCCGGCTGCGGTGACGTGGGGAACTTCGTCGCGTTGGAAAGTTTGCCCGTCGCGAAGGCATGCAGCGAACATCTGTGCCAGCGGGGAGTCCGCGCCCAGGATCTCCGTGTAACGCCGGTACTGAAGGCCGCGAATGCCGAGCGCCTTTTCTGCCGCGGGGTTCGCGGAACTGATTGTGCCGGTTGCGTTGACCAGCAACAAGCCAGCGGGCATGTTGCGAGTGACCGCTTCGCTCAGCCGCTCGGTTTCCTGCGCACGCTCTTTTTCAAGCTGATGCAACCGTGCGAGCTCCTGCTCCTGTTCGCGGAGGCGCTCGATGACGCCCTGCATCGAGGCGGTCATGAACGCTGACGGATTTTCCGCTTTTACGCGGAACGATTCGGACGGCCCTTTGGCGACCGGGCGCTGGTTCACAACAGAGTGGCGTAGGGCGACGAACGCTCCGACGACTACAACAAAAATTAAAGCAAGCAAGACCAGCGCGACGCCCATTTCGAGATTGAAGTGCTGGTTTGCTGGCGCGAATACGAAGGCAGATGCCATTTGAGTTTCTACCGAATCAGAAAAAGCGACTGATACCACGTGACGACGGGCGTGCCGAAAAACACGACGAGCAAAGCTGCCGCGCCCAGAAATGTTCCGAAGGGCAATTCGTAGTTCGATCCTTTGCGCGAAGCGAGAATGAAAATCGCCCCAAGAATCGCGCCCAGAAGCGAGCCGGCAAGAATGGTGAGAATCGTTCGGCGCAGCCCCAAAAATGCGCCCGCCATGAGCATCATCTTGACGTCGCCGAAGCCCATGCCTTCGCGGCCGCGCAGCCGGAAATAAGCTTCGCCAACCAGCCAGAGCAAGCCGCCTCCGATCGCCGCACCGATCACCGCATCAGCAAATGAAATAACCGGCGCCGGCGGGGGAAAATCGAACATGCGGTTCGCCAGCCATGCCGCCGTGCCATCTTCGGGACGCACGAAGAAGCTGAGAACCAGCGCAATTGCCAGGCCGGTGAAATTCACCGAATCTGGCAAGATGCGCTCGCGCCAATCCGTGAAAATCAGCACCACCAGAATCGCGGAAAATGCAGCCCATTTCAAAGTAAGAATAGAATTCCCGAACGCCACATAAGAGGCAAGAAAGAGGATGCCGGTGAGAAGTTCGACAGATGGATAAACGGGCGAGATTCTTGCTTTGCAATTACGGCATCTGCCAGCCAGGAAAAAATAGCTGAGGACAGGAATGTTGTCGTAAGGCTTTATGTGTTTGCCGCACTTTGGGCAACGTGAGCGCGGCCGTACCACGGATTTTCCGGCGGGCAGGCGGCTGATACATACGTTCAGAAAGCTGCCGATCACTAGGCCGAAAAGGAACACGAAGACCGCGATGGTCTGAGCCGGAAGCATATTTCGACTGTGCCACAACCACGAATTGGCCTCAATGGCCGCAGCGCAAGGCGTGCCCGATGGCTAACGCCTTGGCAGTGCGAAAACCCTGTGGAGCTTGGCGTTTTTGGCGCAGCAGCGGACGTGAGATATATTGATCGTCCTTCTCTCGTGAGTTGGTTTGAACAGAAAATTCGCCGCTATGAGCACAAGCGCTGGGCCGCCGAGCCCAACCGCCGATCGCTGCCGTTTGCCTGGGGGCTGGAGCACATAGGAGGGCGTGAAAACGAAGCAGACCCGCGCGCATTTCTCCGGCAATTCGCCGAGCAAACGCTGGCTGCAAGCGATGCGTGGTTCGCATGCGAAACACCCAGCGATTATGAGCTGAGAGCGGCGGCAGATGGCGCGGCGTGGAATGGAGAGCTGGAATTCACGAGCGCCATCGGATCACCTTGGACGGAAAACAATCGCGTGCACGCCCGATTGTTTTCCGCAAGCGGCGCCGGGCCCGCAGTCGTCGTGTTGCCTCAGTGGAATGCGGACTATCACGCGCACGTGGATATTTGCCGCTGGCTGAATCGCCTGGGCATCGCGGCGCTGCGTCTCAGCTTGCCCTACCACGACAAACGCGCAGTGCCGGGCCATCCGCGCGCCGATCATATCGTCGGACCGAATATCGGCCTCACCTTGCACGCGAATCGCCAGGCTGTTTGCGACGCGCGTTGCTGTTTGCGCTGGTTGGAAATGCGCGGCTATGGGCCGCTCGGGATTCTCGGCGCGAGCCTCGGCTCATGCATTTCCTGCATCACGGCTTCTCACGAACCGCGCATTCGCGCCGCGGCGCTGCTTCACGTTTCGAGTTATTTCGGAGACGTGGTAGCGAATGGCTTGACCACGATTCATGTGTGGGAATCGATGCGGCCGAAAGTCTCAGAAGAAGAGATCAGGAATTATTGGGCCCCGATCAGTCCGTTGCCCTATATTCCGAAATTGCGCGGCACCGGCCAGAAGTTGCTCGCCATCAGCGGGCGCTACGATCCCACGTTTCCTGACGAGTTCTCGGACGACTTCTTTGCCGCCGTGCGAACCAACGAAGTCGATTGCAAGGTCTTGCGGCTTCCGTGCGGGCACTATTCCCTGGGCGAGGCGCCGTTCAAATGGGTTGCTGGCTGGCGTTTTGGAAAATTCCTGCAGCGCGCGCTTCGATAGCGAATCGCTAGTGAAGAATTTTCTGAAACTCGCCGCGCATCACTCGTTCCGCGACAGCGGAAATGTCCGGTGCGAGCGCGCGATCTTTATCAACGACCGCCGAAACGGAACGCACGAGCGTATACGCTTTGCGCGCTTCCGTTCCGGTTTGCAGCGGCGCCTGAAAATCGATGCCTTGCGCTGCCGCCAGCAGCTCGATGGAAATCACATTGCACAGCGCGTCCAGCATGCGACGCAAGCGCCGCGCGGCGCTCATGCCCATCGACACATAATCTTCCTGATCGCCCGAAGTCGGAATCGAATCGACGGAATGAGGAGTCGCCAGCGCCTTCATTTCGCTCGCGAGAGCCGCCGCTGTTACTTGTGCAATCATAAAACCGGAATTGAACCCTGGGTCCGGCGTAAGAAATGCCGGCAATTGGCTGGTGTGCGGATTCGTCATGTGGTCGATGCGGCGCTCGCAAATGCCCGCAAGCGTGGCCAAGGCGATGGCCATTTGGTCGGCGGCCATCGCCAGCGGCTGGCCGTGAAAATTGCCGCCGCTAACCACTTCTCCGGAGTCCGCGAAGACCAGAGGATTGTCCGTAGCGCTGTTCAGTTCGATCGAGAGCGTTGTGCGCACCTGCGATAGCGCATCGCGAACCGCGCCGTGCACTTGCGGTGTGCAGCGAAGGCTATACGCATCCTGAACGCGCGGATCCTTTTCAGGCGAGCGATGCGATTCGCGAATTTCGCTGCCGCGGTTCAGTTGCGTCAGGTTGCGCGCTGTAGCGGTTTGGCCCGGATAGGGGCGAATCCGCGAGATGCGCTCGTCGAACGCGGCAGGAGTGCCGCGAAGAGCGTCAAGCGACAAAGCGGCTGCAACGTCCGCGCTATCGATCAGGATTTCCGCCTCGCGCAGCGCCAGCGAAAGCAGAGCCAGCATGCCTTGTGTCCCATTCAGCAGCGCCAAGCCCTCTTTCGCTTCCAGTTTAATCGGCGCAATGCCCGCCTGCCGCAGCGCTTCTCCGCCGGGCACTTTCGAGCCTTTGTAAAACGCTTCGCCTTCGCCGATCGCGACGAGCGCCAGATGCGCCAGCGGCGCAAGATCGCCCGAAGCGCCCACCGAGCCTTGCGAAGGAATTACGGGAAGCACTCCGCGCGCCAGCATCGCGAGCAGCGTTTCCACCACCACGGGACGAACGCCGCTGAATCCCTTGGCCAGCGTGTTTGCGCGCAGCAAGACCATTGCGCGCGTCTCGTCCTCGGCGAGCGGAGTTCCCACGCCGCATGCATGGCTGCGAACCAAATTAAATTGAAGCTCGCTGATTTGGTCCGGATGGATGCGCACCGAAGCCAGTGCGCCAAAGCCCGTGTTGACGCCATAAACGGCAGTATCGCTTGCAGCCAGGCGCTCCACCACCGCGCGCGAAGCTTCCATGCGTTCGCGTGCATCGGCAGCAAGCGTTGCTTCGAAGCCTTCACAAACGATTTGGTAGAGCTGGCCGAGAGTGAGGTCGTTGCCGGTCAGCGCGACAGGCTTCTGGCTCATCGATGCGCGCTCCGCGTGGCGGACATGCTGTCTGAGTGCGTCAAGGGGAAATACTTTCGGTATTTTTCCGGCAGGCTCTTTGGCCGGCCGTTGCGATCGCAAATCACGTGCAGCGTCTCGCCTGTAGCGATGAGCGCGTCCGCGCCATCCTTGAAAACCTCGTAATGGAAAGTGATCGTGCGCTTCCGCGAGTCTGATACCTGCGTGCGAATGCGAATCACATCGTCGAATTTCGCCGGCTGCTTATACGTACAGCTTGCCTTTGCTACGACCACGAAACTATCGTCGTCGATTTCCATCTGCTTATAGCTGAATCCCAAATGGCGCATCAACTCGACGCGCGCCACTTCGAACCACACGAAAAAGTTCGCGTAATAGACCACGCCCATCTGATCGGTTTCCGCATAACGCACGCGAACCGTCGTTTCGCCGGTGGCAGACATGTCAATAGGCGCAAGCTCCCGAACAAGGAAGAAAAGTGTAACAGAATCGCGCGGCCCTAGTCAGCGGCCTTGCCAGCGTGGTGTGCGCTTTTCGAGAAATGCTGAAAGGCCTTCGCGAAAATCGGCCGTGCGACGAACCTTCGCGCTTTCGCGAATGGCAATCGCAAGGTCGCGCTGGATCTCCTTTTCGTTCCAGCGAAGAATCAGCCGCTTTGTCAGTGTCAGACTCGTGGGGCTCAATGCGGCCAGCGTGCGCCCAAGCTCGCGCGCGGCATTGAGCAATTTGTCTGCTGCGACGATTTCGGTTACAAGGCCGAGGCGATGCGCTTCCGCAGCGTCGAAGATCTTTCCTGTCAGCAAAAGCTCGCGCGTGATTTTCTCGCCCACTTGACGCACCAGAAAAACAGAAACTACCGCGGGTAAAAAGCCGATGCGAACTTCCGTGTATCCAAATTTTGCTTCCGGCACAGCCAGCGTGAAGTCCGCGAGTGTCGCAAGGCCTGTGCCGCCCGCGATCGCTGGACCGTTCACTGCGGCAATCAGCGGCTTCGGGAAACTGTAAACGCGATAAAACATCTTGCCCATGCGCTCTGCATCGGCGGCGTGTTGCTCTTGCGTTTGCTTCGCCAAATTGCGCAGAGCTTCCAGGTCCATTCCTGCGCAAAAAGCGCTGCCCGCTCCGGTCAGAATCACCACGCGCGCGGGGCCGCGCTCCGCTTCGTCTAGCGCGCCCAAAAGATCGCCCATCATTTCAGGCGAGATCGCATTGCGTTTGTCGGGGCGATTCAGAGTGATGGTGGCGATGTCGTCTTCCACAGCCAAATGGAGGGTAGAGTAAGCCATGTTCGATTTTCAGTTCGGCTTCGGCGCATCAACTTCATGGTCGTAAGTCTTCCGAATCTCTCCGGTAATCGCGCACGCGAGGGCAAGCGATTTTGTGTCGATGCCCGTGGAGACGCCGCGCGCCGCCAAAGTTGTGAGCACCGTTTCCGTCGGAATATTGCCGACCAGCTCGTCGCCGGCGAAGGGGCAGCCGCCCAGACCGGTTAGCGCTCCATCAAAGCGCCGGCATCCGGCTTCGAATGCAGCGAGCACTTTTTCCGCGGCGCCATCGGGCGTGCTGTGCAGGTGAACGCCAATCTCCACTCCTGCTACGCAATTTTTCACTGCGTCGTAGAGCGATGCAACATCATGTGGCGACGCGGCGCCAACGGTATCGGCGAGAGATACAGTCCGTACGCCAATATCTTTCAGCCACACCAGCGTGTCTTCAACAATTTCGGGGCCCCAAGGCTCGTCGTAAGGATTTCCGAACGCCATCGAGATGTAAACTACCAGATTGCGCTCCGCATTTTCCGTTTCCTTACGCAGCGTTTCGACAAGTGCGCGCGATTCTGCGCGCGTCATGTTGGCGTTCGCGCGGCGAAAATATGCGGAGATCGAATACGGATACCCAATCGTCGTCACGCCCGGCGTGGCGAGCGCGCGCTTCAGGCCCTGTTCGTTCACCACAATACCGATGATTTCCGGCGTAGGCTTGTCGGCGGGGAAGTGATGCACCAATTCAGCCATCACCTGCTCGCTGTCCGCCATTTGCGGAACGTATTTCGGCGCGACGAAACTGACTGCGTCGAGGTGGCGAAAGCCGAGCGAGACCAACCGGCTCAAGTAATCGACCTTCGTCTGCGTAGGAATGATCTGCGGCAAGCCTTGCCACGCATCCCGCGGACATTCGATAATCGTTACTGAATTCTCTAGAGCCGCACTCACGTTTGCAGCACTCCCGTCTTGAACTCCGCCACCTCCGGATTGAGCGACGCCGCTTCCAGCGCTTCAATGATGGCGTCGCGCGTCTCCACGGGATCGATAATCGCATCCACCCAAAGGCGCGCGGCAGCGTAGCGAGCGTCCGATTGCTGTTCGTAGGTTGAGCGCGTGGACTCAAACAATTCTTTTTTTTCTTTTTCGGTTAGTTTTTTACCGCTCCGCTCCATCTGTTTGATCTTGATTTCGACCAGCGTTCCCGCCGCGGATTCGCCGCCCATCACCGCATAACGCGCCGTCGGCCACGCAAAAATAAAGCGCGGATCATACGCTTTGCCGCACATCGCGTAGTGACCCGCGCCAAAGCTTCCTCCGCAGATCACCGTGATTTTGGGCACAACGCTGTTTGCCACAGCATTTACCATTTTTGCGCCCGCGCGAATGATTCCGCTCCATTCGGCTTCTTTGCCCACCATGAAGCCATTCACATCATGCAAAAAAATCAGTGGAATCAGATTTTGGTTGCAATCAAGAATGAATCGTGCGGCTTTGTCGGCCGATTCCGTGTAGATGACGCCGCCGAATTCCATGCGGCGCTCGCCCGTTCCCGCGGCGACAATCTGCACGTGTTTCTTCTGATTCGCGACTATTCCCACGGCCCATCCGCCGATGCGTGCGAATCCGCAAACGATCGTCTGGCCGTATTCCGCGCGATATTCTTCCCAGCGGCTGCCGTCGACAATGCGAGCGATGATGTCGCGCATATCGTATTGTTTCGCGGGCTCAGAAGAAAAAACTCCGTAGATTTCGTCCGCGGAATATTTCGGCGGTTCGGATTTCTGGTGATCAAACGGCGCACGCGGCCGATGGCCGATTTTATCCACCAGCGCGCGGATGCGCGCGATGCAGTCGTCATCGTTTGCTTCGCGGAAGTCCACCGTGCCGCTGATTTGCGCGTGCATTTTCGCGCCGCCGAGCTCTTCGGCGGAGTTTTTCTGGCCGATCGCGGCTTGCACCAGAGCAGGCCCGGCAAGAAATAGGCCGCTGCCTTCCGTCATCAGAATGTGATCGCACATCACTGGCAAATATGCGCCGCCGGCGACGCACATGCCCATGATCGCCGTGACTTGCGGAATGCCCATCGCGGACATTACCGCGTTGTTGCGGAAAACGCGTCCAAAATCGTCCGTATCAGGGAAAACATCTTCTTGCAGCGGGAGAAAAACGCCGGCCGAATCGACCAGATAAATCGTCGGAATGCGATTATCGATGGAGATATTCTGCGCGCGAATTACTTTTTTCGCGGTCATCGGAAAGAAAGCGCCCGCTTTCACTGTGGCGTCGTTCGCGATGATCATCACTTGGCGGCCAGCAACGCGGCCCAGGCCGGTGATCGTGCCGGCCGCCGGCGCGCCGCCCCATTCTTCGTACATTTCGAAAGCGGCGTAGAGGCCCAACTCAAAAAAGTGGCTCCCGGGATCGATGAGCTTCGCAATACGTTCGCGCGCAGTGAGACGATTCTTTTTGTGCTGCGATTCGATGGCCTTTACGCCACCGCCTTGGCGAATCTGTTCCTCTTGATTCTTGATTTCCGTCAAGCGATCAATCAGCGTGCGGCGATTTTTTTGAAATTCCGGCGAATCGCTGCGGATATGAGTTTCGATCGACGTATTCGACAAAAGGAGCCCTCGAGAATCGGCGTGTTATCAGCGCGCACACCAAAACTGGCATTGTACCATCGGGAGTGCGGGAGCGAGGCCACAGTTCTGTTACGCGTTCTGCGTGGCTGGGAAGCGTTTGCGGATGAATTCGACAATGTCCTGGGTCGACGTGCCGGGGAGAAAAACTTCGGCGATGCCGCCTTTTTTCAGCGCGGGAATATCCGCTTCCGGAATGATGCCGCCGATGAGCACGGTGACGTCGGTCATTCCTTTTTCGCGAAGTAACTCCATCAGGCGCGGGCAGAGCGCGTTGTGCGCGCCGGAGAGAATCGAAAGCCCGATCACGTCCACGTCTTCTTGCACCGCCGCCGACGCGATCATTTCCGGCGTCTGGCGCAGGCCGGTGTAGATCACTTCCATGCCGGCGTCGCGCAACGCGCGCGCGATGACTTTTGCGCCGCGATCGTGCCCGTCGAGGCCCGGCTTGGCGATCAGCACCCGTATTTTCTTGTCACTCATATACAGCGAATAAGAATATTTCTGCGTCGGCGTGAATGTGAAAGTATAGCATCATCCAGCGGAGCGCAAATACGCTGGTGCGCGTCTGGTACCGGGCAGCTTTCATTCGCCAACCTTCGGGAAATGATGAGCAAGCCGGCGTGGAGTGGGCTTCACTACGGGACCGGAAATGTGGGGTAGAATTCGCGCATGCTTTTCATGGTCGTCGAGACGTTCAAGAACGGCAACTTCGCAGCTGTCGGGGAGAGGTTCAAGCAGAAGGGACGGATGCTGCCGGACGGGGTGACTTACCATGCAAGCTGGATGGATGCAAAAGGTGCGCGATGCTTCCAGGTCATGGAAGCATCCGATTTGGCGCTGCTCGAGACTTGGGTAAGCCGGTGGAATGACCTGGTCGATTTTGAAATCATCCCCATTCAAACCTCTGCTGAGTTTTGGTCTCAGAAGTAGTTCCAATTGGCTGGGCCAAATCGGTTGATATGTTGGCCTGAAGGCCGCCGCTACGAAGGTGCAGGTCGCACGGCCGGCGCGAGGAGGTGAGATAAAGGCACGCGCGGGCGGTGTAAGTCGCCCTTGCAAGGGCGAAACAACCCGCGCTGCGAGCGAGAGCCTATACGCAGTGCGGCGCGTGGTAAAATTACAGGGCAGCCTGGTCATCACAGACAGGCTTAACGCGGACGGAGGAAGCCCCGCAAATCGACACGCGGCTTGGCGCGATAGATAATCTGTCGACGCGCGAGCGCGAGTGACAAGCAGGCGTCGCAAAACGCTGGGTAGTGACCTGTTCGCGCTGGGGACTCGTTGGGAAGAGTTGTCACGCAAGACGAATTGCTGATCAGGGTGGCCGATGCGAAACGCACCGGGCGCCGAATTGTGTTTACAAACGGATGCTACGACCTGCTGCACCCGGGCCACACACGCCTTCTGGAGAAAGCCCGCGACCTTGGCGACATATTAATTCTCGCGCTGAACAGCGACCGCAGCGTGCGCGAGAACAAAGGGGCCGACCGCCCGATTATCAATGAAGCGGAGCGCGCGGAGGTCGCCGCGGCGCTCGCCGCGGTGGATTACGTGATGCTTTTTGACGAACCGACTCCGCGCGAAATCATCTCACGCGTCCTGCCCGACGTGCTGGTGAAGGGCGGCGACTGGGGCCCGAACGAAATTATAGGCCGCGAGGAAGTGGAATCGGCGGGTGGCCGCGTCGTCTCCATTCCCTTCGAGCCGGGATACTCTACGTCGTCGATTATCGAACGTGTTTTGAAAATCCCGTCATGATTCTGCCTCTAGTCGCGGAGCTGCTTGCGCGCATGGGACGACAGCCAGAAGTCGAAGAGGCTTTCGACCGATTGCGGCGCGGCGGTCGCGGCGTCACGCTTTCTGGCCTGACCGATCCGGCGAAAGCGCTGGTTGCGGCGCTGGCGGTGCAGGCTCTCCTGAAGCCGGCGATTTTCCTCGTTGAGACAAATGAGAGAGCGGAAGAGTTTTGCCCGCTCGCGCAATATTTTTTGCGCGCTCTGGGGAAGGCGGACGCGCAAGTGATGGTGCTGCCAGCGCACGAAGTGCTGCCGTACAACCACCAGTCGCCGCACGCGGAAATTTCCGAGGCTCGCGCTTCGGCGCTCTGGCGGCTGACGAGCGACGAAGCGGACCTGGTGATCGCGCCGGTAACGGCAGCGGTGTGGCGGCTTCGCGAGCCGCAGTTCTACAGCAGCCTGGCGCTCGGACTGGCCCGCGGAGAGGACATTCCGCGCGAGGAATTTCTGGAGCACATCGCCAGCGTGGGCTACGAATCCACCGAGACGGTGGAAATGCCGGGGCAGTTTGCCGTTCGCGGCGGAATCATCGATGTATTTCCTCCCGAGGCGGAACGCCCGGTGCGGCTGGAGTTGCTGGGCGACACGCTGGAATCGATTCGCGAATTTGATCCCAACACGCAACGGTCGATCGGCCCACTGGAGCGCGTCACGCTGCTGCCGCTTGCCGATTATCCGCGCAGCGCGGAGCAGCTTGAACGGCTGCGGGAGCTGGTGACTGCAGGGGATTCTCAATCGAGTGCAAGTTTCGGAGGCCGCTCGGTGGCGGAAGGGTCGGAGCCGCCGCCGGGATTTTATCCCGGATGGGAGTTTCAAACGTCGCTGGCGCGCGAGCGGCAGTCGCATTTGTTGCGGTTGCAGAAAAATATTTTTGTCATCGAAGACGAGCCCGAATCGCTTGACGCCGTGCTGGGAAAATATCGACAGCGATTCGCGGATGCTGCCGCCGAAAATCCGAGCATGCCGCCGCCGGAAAACTATGTTTTGACTGCCGAGGAATGGCAACGCGCACGGTGCGCGACCCCGCGCATAGGCTTCGAGCACCTTGCCGCTGAAAAATCGGAAGGCGAAAACTTCGCGCTGCTGACTCGCCCCACCACGCGGTACCACGGCAACGTTTCCGCTTTCATGGCGGAATTGAAGGGGCGGTTGAGCGCGGGCGAGCGCGTCCTGCTGAGCGCTGCAAGCACGGGAGAAATCGAACGGCTGGCCGACATGTGCCACGAGTTCGAGCTTCCGTTTTGCCTGGGTGAACTGGGACAGGGCGCGACGGCGGCGCGGCTGGTGGACGAATCGAGCGGAGGCAGCGTGCCGGCTGCAGTCCTTCTGAAAGCGCCGATGGAAGAAGGCGTCGAGTTTGTGTCCGCGAAGCTTTCCATCATCGGCAACTCGGATTTGTTCGAAACGGTCGCATCGCCAGCCGCGCGGGCGCGAACACGGTCGACGACCGCGAGCTTCTTCAGCGATTTTTCGGAGCTGAAGGCGGGCGACTTTATTGTCCACGTGGATCACGGGATTGGACGGTTCCACGGCCTGCGGCAAGTGAACGTAGACGGCATCAGCGGGGAATTCTTGCAACTCGAATATGCGGAGGAGGCCAAGCTTTACGTTCCGCTGACGCGGCTAGACCTGGTGCAGAAGTATCAGTCCCTTGGCGGCGCTGCGCCACGGCTGGACCGGCTTGGTTCGCAGGCGTGGGAAACGCGCAAGTCGCGCGTGCGGAAATCCGTGAGCGACATGGCGGAGGGGTTATTGAAACTGTACGCCGAGCGCCGGGCCGTGAAAGGCCATGCATTTCCAGCGGACACGCCGTGGCAGGGAGAATTCGAGGGTGCGTTTGAGTTTCAGGAGACGACCGATCAGGATCGCGCGATCGAGGACGTGAAGCGCGACCTCGAACGCGCGCAGCCGATGGACCGTTTGCTGTGCGGCGACGTCGGATACGGGAAAACAGAAGTGGCCATGCGCGCGGCATTCAAAGTTGCCGTCGATTCGAAGCAGGCCGCGATCCTGGCGCCGACGACGGTGCTTGCTTACCAGCACCACGATACTTTCCGGCGGCGCTTTGCGGCATTTCCGGTGAAGATCGCGATGCTCAGCCGGTTTCAGAATCCACGCGAACAGAGGCGCATTCTTGCGGAATTGGAGGCTGGGAAAATCGACATTGTTGTCGGCACGCACCGGCTGCTTTCCAAGGATGTAAAGTTTCAGGACCTGGGATTGCTGGTGGTTGATGAAGAGCAGCGATTCGGCGTGGCACACAAGGAACGCATCAAAGAGATGCGAAAAAACGTGGACGTGCTGACGATGTCGGCGACGCCGATTCCGCGGACGCTGCATATGTCGCTGGTAGGTTTGCGGGACATGTCGGTGATTGAAACTCCGCCGAAGGACCGGCTGGCGATTCAGACCGTGGTGGCGCCATTTGACAAAGGGTTGGTGCGGCGTGCGATTTTGGAAGAAATGGCGCGTGATGGCCAGATATTTTTCGTGCATAACCGCGTGGAGTCCATCGCTTCGCTGGCAACGATGGTGCAGGAGCTTGTGCCGAAGGCGCGAATTGTGGTGGGTCACGGGCAAATGGGCGAAACGGAGTTGAGCGGCGTAATGATGAAGTTCATTCGCCATGAAGCGGACGTTCTGGTTGCAACGACAATCATCGAGAATGGCTTGGACATTCCGCGTGCGAACACCATCATCATCAATCGTGCGGACCGATTCGGCCTTGCGGAGCTGTATCAATTGCGCGGACGCGTCGGGCGGTCAAATCACCGCGCATACGCATACTTACTGGTGCCGCCGGAGGGTTCGCTATCGGGGATTGCGCGCCAGCGGCTCGCGGCGCTGAAAGAATTTAGCGATCTCGGCGCGGGGTTCCGCATTGCCGCGCTGGACTTGGAATTGCGCGGCGCGGGAAACATGCTTGGCCGCGAGCAGCATGGGCATATCGAATCCGTGGGCTTCGATATGTATTGCCAAATGCTGGAACGGGCTGTTTCCGAGCGCAAAGGGGAAGCGGTGGCTCCCGAGCGGCGGGCAACAATTAATCTGGGCATGGACATCCGCATCTCGCCGGATTACATCGAAAATGAAAGCTCGCGGCTCCGCGTGTACAAGCGCATCGCGGGTGCTGCCACTGAGGAAACGCGCAATGAGATTTTGGCGGAGTTGCGCGATCGGTTTGGGCCGCCTCCGCCGGCGGTGGAAAATCTGCTGGAGTATGCTTTGTTGAAGGCCCTTTCGGAAAAGTCGCTGGTGGCGTCTATTGAGAGGCGCGGCGAGCGCGTGGCGATTCGCTGGCATGACGACACGCCCGTGAAGCCGGAGCAGCTTGTGAAACTGATTCGGGCACGGAAAGACATGCGGCTCGATCCGGCGGGCACTCTGTGGATAGAATGGAAACGTCAGCCCCAAGGGATTGTACAAGCCGTCAGAAACGTATTGCTACAACTGGATGGCAGGGATAAAATCTTATCACAATGAAGAAACTTGCATTTGTGGCCGGGGGCGCGGCCCTCGCGCTCGCTTTTCCCGTTTTTGTGCACGCCAGTGGTGCCATCGTCGAACAAATCATCGCCCGCGTGAACAATGACATCATCACGCTTTCGGATTATCAGAAGGCGGAAGCATCGCTGCACCAGGAAGCGCAGCAGGATTGCCAGGGCTGCACCGATGAGAAAATCAACGAGATGGTGCAGGACGAGAAGAAGAACCTTCTGCGCGACTTGATTGATCAGTCGTTGCTGGTGCAGCGTGGCAAAGATTTGGACATCAACGTCGATACGGACGTCATCAAGAGGCTCGATACGGTTCGACAGCAAAACGGCCTGCCGAGCATGGACGCGCTGGAAAAAGCGGTCGAAGGCAGTGGCGCTAACTGGGAAGATTACAAGCAACAGATGAAAAACTCGATATTGACGCAGAAAGTGATCCAGCAGGAAGTGGGCCCGACCGTCAAGATTGCGAACGACGAGGTGCAGGAATACTACGAGGCGCACAAGAGCGAATTCGTCAAGCCGGAGGAAGTGGACATTTCGGCGATTTTCTTCAGCACAGAGAACAAGTCACCACAGGAAGTTGCCGCGATCAAAGAGAAGGCGGAAGTCTTGGAAAAAAGGATCAAGGCCGGAGAGGACTTCGGCGCTCTGGCCAAGCGTTTCTCCGAGGGCCCGACGGCGAACCAAGAAGGGGAGCTTGGGGAATTCAAGCGCGGCGAGATGAATTCGGATATCGAGAACGCTGTGTTTGCGCTGAAGAAGGGCGACTCGACGGGTGTGCTGGAGGCTTCCAACGGGTTGCAGATTTTGCACGTGAACCAGCACTTCGACTCCGGCCTGCAACCGTTCAGCAAAGTGGAAGATGAAATTGAGAATAACCTGTATCAGAGCAAGATCCAGCCCGCCATGCGGAAGTATCTGACCCAATTGCGCAAGGATAGCTATGTTGTGGTGAATGCCGGATTTACGGATAGCGGAGGGGCGTCGGGCGGCAGCGTTATTCAGGAAGTGCCCTATAGCACTGAGAAGGACAAGGTCAAGAAGAAGAAAACGCCCAAGACCGACGCCGGAGACCCAGGGGATCAAAATCCATGAAGTCCGCTTTCGTCGCGGAACTTCAAGATGGCCAGGCGGTCACTTCATTTTTTCTGGTTCGCGAGAAGGAAATTCGGACTTCCGCGAATACCGGAAAATCCTGGCTGCGCCTAGCCCTTGCCGATCGCACCGGAACCATCGAAGCAAAAATGTGGGAGAACTTTGCCGAGTTGGCGCAGACCTTTGACCGCGAAGACATTGTGCGCGTCCGCGGGCGCGTCAAGCTCTATCGTGGCGAGCGCGAACTGACGATTGAACAGATTCTTCGCGCCGTTGAAGCCGACTACGCGCTGGATGATTTTCTACCGCACACGAAACAGGATGTGCAGCAGCTCTATTCGCAGTTGCGCGAAGAGATCTCGGCGATGCGCAATCCGTGGCTGCATCGCCTGCTAGTATCCTTCGTGGAAGATCCGGAGCTTGCCGCCAAGTTGAAACGCGCTCCTGCGGCAATGACTATGCATCACGCGTATCTCGGCGGCCTGCTCGAGCACATTGTGAGCTTGTGCGGGCTGGCGAAAAAGATCACGCAGCATTATCCGGAAGTCGATGGCGAAGTTCTGCTGACAGGCATCGTTCTGCACGACATCGGAAAAACGGAAGAGCTTTGCTACAAGCGGGCCATCGGCTATACGACCGAAGGCCAGTTGCTGGGCCACATCGTCATCGGGTTGGGCATGGTGCAGCAGAAGATTGCCGCGATTCCGGATTTTCCACGCTCCTTGGCGGTACTGGTCGAGCATTTGGTCGTAAGCCATCATGGCTCTTACGAGTTTGGATCGCCAAAGTTGCCGGCGGTGCGCGAGGCGGTGCTGCTGAATCATCTGGACGACTTGGATTCGAAGATGGCCGCCATGCGCGAAACGCTCAGTCAGGCTGACGCTGAAGAGCTTTGGACGGAACGCAACGCGGCTTTGCGCCGGAACCTGCTGAACACCGAGGCCTATCTTCGCTCCGGCGATGCCGCGGAGAGTAGCGCGCCGGCCGCGGCGCCCGAGCCTCGCAGCGCCGGCGGCCTTTTCAGCGGCGTGCGCACTGGTGCGGTGGTCACAACTACAATACCAGGCGGCCAAAAGGGCAAAGGGTGAGCAAAGTGCCAGCAAAAGAGAACGGAAATACGTGCGAAGCCCGGCGGCGCAAGCTGCTCGAACTTGCTCCACTTGAGCTGGAGTGCATGACGACGCTGTGGCTGCTGCGGGAAGGTACTGTGCGCGAGATTCGTGACGCGCTCGCAGCACGCAGGCCTCGCGCGTACACCACCATCATGACCATCATGGACCGGCTGGCCCGCAAACAAATCGTCGCGCGTCACCGAGTTGGCCGCGCCTGGTGTTACCAGGCAAACTTGAGCCGGCAAGAAGCGCGGGCTCACGCCATCGCGCAGGTGGTGGAGAGCTTCTTTGGTGGCTCGGCCGAAGAGCTTCTTGAGCACATCTCCACGATCGCGGGGCCATCGGCTCAGGCGACGCTTGCGCAGTCTGCCATGCGCGAAACTCACGGCTCTGCGCCTCCCATCCACGCCGACGACCGAACGCTCTACTAGTCGCAATGTTTCCCAAGGAATTGAAAATCCGCAATCTGTCGCTTCGGCCGGCGACGCTGCTGGCGCCGATGGCCGGAGTCACGGATACGATTTTCCGGCGCGTCATTCGAGGCCTGGGCGGTTGCGGCCTCATTATGACCGAGTTCACAAGCGCCGAAGGAGTGACGCGCAGCGCGGCTAAGACGCTGCGCTATTTGTACTACGATGCCGACGAGCATCCTATCGCCGCGCAGCTCTTCGGTGCGGACGCCGGAGTGATGGCTGCGGCCGCTGCGCTGGTCGAGGATTTGGGATTTGACCAGGTAGACATCAATTTGGGCTGTCCCGCGAAGAAAGTGGTCAAATGCGGCGGTTCAGGACTGCTGCGCGACCTGAAGCAGCTTGAATGCGTGCTCACGGCGGTGCGCGCGGCGGTGAAAATTCCGCTGACCATCAAAATGCGCTCTGGCTGGGACGAGGCGAGCGTTGTTGCCGTGGAAGTGGCGCGCATGGCGGAAGGAATTGGCGTCGAGGCCGTTGCGGTGCACCCGCGAACCCGCACGCAGGCGTATTCCGGCCAGGCGGACTGGAAAGTGATCGCGCGCGTGAAGCAGGCCGTCGCGATTCCAGTCATCGGCAACGGAGATATCCGGCTGCCCGAAGACGCCGAACGAATGGTCGCCGAAACGGGCTGCGACGCCGTGATGATTGGCCGTACTGCGGCGACGAATCCATGGATATTCCGGCAAATGGAGCAGTATTTTTCAACTGGCCGCTACGATGAGCCGAGCGAAACGGACCGCTATCGCCTGCTCACCGATTATTTTCGCAGTCTGATCGCCGCGGAATTGCCAGACGCCATTGGAAAGATGAAGCAGTTTGCTTGCTGGTTCACGCACGGCGTCAGGAACGGGAGCGAGTTGCGGCATCAAGTGCATTCCTCGCACACGCCGGAAGAAGCGCTGCAGCGGGTGGAAGCATTTTTTGCCGATGTGGTGAAAAACTGAGCGCTGCAAGTCTTACGAATTCTCTTCGGTGAGCAATCGTTTGTAGGCTTCGCGTCGGGCGAGGCCGAACTCCCTCGCTGCTTGCTTCAAGGCCGCTTTGCGGTCCACGTTTTGCGCCGCGGCGATTTCCGCAACGCGTTCAGCCAGCGTGAGTGTCTTCGCGCCAGCGGGAGCTGAGTCCACCACCACGGTTTCTTCCGGCGGCCCGATGACCAGGGTAATTTCCCCGCGCGGCTCTTTTTCCTCGAACGCGCGTATTAAATCCTCAACATGGCCGCGCAAAAACTCCTCATGGATTTTTGTCAGCTCGCGCGCCACAGCAGCATGGCGGTTGCCGAGAATATCGAGCGCGTCGCGCAAAGTGGCGCACAGGCGATGTGGCGCTTCGTAGAAGACCAGCGAGCGAGGCTCGGAGGCTACCTGTTGCAGGCGCCGCCGCCGCTCGGCTGGCCGTGCGGGAAGGAATCCTAGAAATGTGAATTCCTCCGATGGCAATCCGCATGCGGCGAGCGCCGCGACGATTGCCGACGGGCCGGGAATCGGAATCACCGCAAGTTTGTGGCGCAGGCACAATGAAACCAGGCGGTGGCCGGGGTCGGAAATAACCGGTGTTCCGGCATCGCTGACCAGAGCCACGCGTGCGCCCTCCTCCATGCGCACGATCAGCTCGGGGGCGCGAGTCATCTCGTTATGTTCGTGGTAGCTCTCAAGAGGTTTGCGAATCTCGAAATGGGAGAGCAGCTTCAGCGTTTGCCGTGTGTCCTCACACGCGATTAAGTCGGCTTCTTTCAGCGTGCGCAACGCGCGCAGGCTGATATCTTCCAGATTGCCGATGGGAGTGGCGACCAGATACAAGCAGCCGAGGCCGGACTGTTCCGATTCACGAGGCGTCATGGTGTTCGAGGCCAAACGGAGCGCGCTTCCGCGCCAGTCTATCACACCAATTATCACCCATCAGAATGTCGCGCGTGTGAGCATTCATGCAGACGTGATAAGATTTTCTGGTATACGACGAACGAGGTCAGTCACTGTGCCACTTTACGAATACAAATGCAGGAAGTGCGGCCACCGCTTCGAGAAAATCGAAGGCGTGTCGGCTTCGGAAATCAAAAAGTGCCCCGAATGCGGCGCAAAAGCCGAGCGCATGCTGAGCGCGCCGGCAATTCAGTTCAAGGGCACTGGCTGGTACGTCACGGATTACGGGGGCAAGAACTCGGATTCGCTTTCGAAGGATCCCAAGGATACGAAGGAGGCGGCCGAGGCCGCGAAATCCGGTGAAAAACCCCCAGAGAAGCCGGCCGAGAAGACCGCTGCAAAAAATTCCTCGAAAGAGCCGGCGAAAAAAATGAAAGCGAAGTAGCACTAGAATTTCAGCGACTTGAGGTAGGCCCGGAATTCATCGCCGAATTCAGGGTTCTTTGCGGCAAACTCAACGGTAGCTTTCAGGAAGCCCAGCTTGTCTCCTGCGTCATACGTTTTGCCTTCTGTAGTGAGCGCCCACAGACCGTGCTCGCGCGCCAGCGTGCGCAATGCGTCGGTGAGCTGAATTTCGCCACCGCGCCCTGGTTCGGTGCGTTCCAGGCAATCGAAAATCTCGGGCGGCAAAACGTAACGTCCGATCACGCTCAAATTCGACGGCGCTTTGTCCGCTTCAGGCTTTTCGACAAGATTGATGACTTGCCGCAAGCGGTCGCCCCATTTGCGCTCATTTGCGGGCCTCGCCTCGATAATTCCGTAGAGATGAACCAGTTCGCGCGGAACGGCCTCAACTGCAATGGCGCCCAATCCCGTGGCTTCGTAGACTTCACAGAGAGAGCGCGTGACCGGCTCCGGGCCGTCGCAAATCACGTCGCCGAGAAGCACGGCGAAAGGCTCATCGCCGACGAGTTCGCGCGCGACCAAAACGGCATGTCCCAGGCCCAGCGGTTCACGCTGGCGAATGTAGCTGAAATGAATTTTCGACCCGATGTCGCGCACCAAGTCAGCGCGTCGCGTGTCGCCCTTCTCGCGCAGAAAGTGCTCGAGCTCAGGAGACTGGTCGAAATGGTCCTCGATGGCGTTTTTTCCGCGGCCGGTGACGACAATGATATTCTCGATGCCTGATGCGGCGCACTCCTCCACGGAATATTGAATAAGTGGCTTATCCACCACCGGGAGCATTTCCTTCGGCTGCGCTTTTGTCGCGGGAAGAAAGCGTGTGCCAAGACCGGCGGCGGGGAACACCGCTTTGCGAACGCGTTTTGGTCTGTCAGGCATTCTATTGTAAAAAAACGACAGGCCAACTTACGTGGGTGCAAGGCGATTGTCAATCCGGGTAACCATGAGAAGGAAGCGTAATTCACGGTATGTTAACATCACTCATCGACAGAAACGGAGGGCAAATTGACCACGCGCATTCTGGGGATTGAATCTTCGTGCGACGAAACGGCGGCGGCGGTTATTGCTGACGGTGTGAAAATTCTGTCGAGCGTCGTTGCGTCGCAAGTGGATGTTCATCGCAAATACGGAGGCGTGGTGCCGGAGTTGGCTTCGCGCGAGCATTTGCGTCAAATCGTGCCTGTCGTCCGCGAGGCCATTGCGCAGGCGAATATTGCGCTCACCGATGTGGATGCAATCGGCGTTACGCAAGGCCCGGGACTGGTCGGCTCTCTGTTAGTTGGTCTGACCTACGGCAAAGTGCTTGCTCTGGCTCTTGATAAACCGCTGATCGCGGTGAATCACCTGGAAGGCCACGTTCACGCCGTGCTGCTCGAAGCGCACGCTGCTGGTCGGGCGCCGAAATTGCCGGCGATGTGCCTGATCGTTTCGGGAGGGCACACGCTGCTGTATCGCGTTGAGGCGGCCGCCGGCAATTCCGGAAATGGCGCCGTGCGATTTTCCTATGCCCGCATTGGCGGCACTCGCGACGATGCCGCGGGCGAAGCATATGACAAAGTCGCGAAGATGCTGGCCCTTGGCTATCCCGGCGGCCCAGTGATCGACAAGCTTGCCCCGTACGGAAATCCGAGCGCGGTGCGATTCGGGCCGACGAAAATCAGAGGCAATCCTTACGACTTCAGCTTCAGTGGAATCAAGACCGCTGTGCTGTATTACTTGCGTAAGCGTCCTGGGTTGCAAGCTGAGGTCGCGGCGCGGCAACGTTCGCTCGCAAACGGAGAACGTGGCGCGGAGGCATTGCGAGCGCTTTCTACTTCGGCAACGCTGGATTTGATTGCGAGCTTTCAGCATGCCGTTGTGGAGGATTTGGTGAAACGCACGCTTGGCGCCAGCGAACAATTCGCGGCGCAATCGGTTCTGGTTTCCGGGGGCGTGGCTGCCAACAGAGAATTGCGCCAGCGGTTTGAGGAGGAAGGCAAAAAGCGCGGGCTCGAAGTTTTCTTTCCGAGCCGTCCGCTTTCCACGGACAACGCCGCGATGATTGCCGCTGCAGCGTTCGCGAAATTTTCCGCCGGCGAGCGGGCGGACGCCAGTCTCAACGCTGCGCCGAATTTCCCTCTGGGGGTCGCCTCGCCGCCAATTTCTCGATAGTTTTCGCGCGCTGCCCGTATCCCGGCGGCGCATGGCAAATTGGGTCGTCAGGGAAGCGGGCAATCGAAGAGATATGCGGTTCCGTCGCGCGCCACGGCATAAAAAGTGCGGCCATCGTTGCTCCACCGTACGTCGCCAATTCCTTCGGCGTGGCATTCGTCGATGATTGTGTTTCGCTGCAGATCGGCAACAAAGATGCGACCCGCTGCCGAATTCTTCAGCCACGAGTTATAGAAGCCACACAGGGGCAGGGAAGGGTGGCAGTGGCACATTTCAGCGGCGAACGGCAACGAAGTGATCGTCTCGCCTTCCACATCGAGCGAGCAAACCTGGCCGGACGCGCAAAAAATTAGGCGCCGGCCGTCGCTGGACCACGAAAGCTGCGTGACGTGTCCGGTGGTCTCGAATCTTCCCGCAATCTCGAGCGTCGGAACCCGTACGAACAGAACGGAATCGTCCGACCAGTCGCCGTCAAACTCCAGAACGGTTGCAAGCATTCGCTCGCCCGGCCGGAACGCCGTCGCTCCGAAGCCGTAGAAATTGCCCTGGCCGTCCTCACTTTCATCAGCCGCGGGCGCTTCCGTGAACACGTGCCGATCCATCTCGCATAGCGGCTCGAATTTCTCAGGGGAATCACCTGGCATCCAGAGCGTCAATTTGGCACTTTCAGAGCCGTCTGACGCCGCGGCAAAATATTGTCCGTCTTCTGACCAGCAGAGATGCGTCGGATAGACGCGAAACGGACCGAATCGTCCCGCAAAGGCGCCGGAACGCGGCTTGAACAGGTGCAATTCCGGCTGCCACGTGCCAGATGCAGCCACTAGGGATTGCTCGTCAGGTGCCCACGCAAACGCCGCAGGAAAATCCGGGTGCGCGATAAATGGTTCGTCGGGAACAGCGATGACCGTGGGCGTTCCGCTCAGCTCCGCGTCGGCGATTTCGAGGCGCTGGCTCGATTCACGCGTTTCCGCGGAGTACGTGGCTACGCGGCCGCGTGGCGAAATCGCCAGACAGGCGCCTGCGCCGGTGAATGCCCGCTTGATGTTCCATCGCGAAGTCTGCGGGAACTCCCGAAGGCCGCGAAGGACCAGCGAAGACGACAGCACCGTAATCGCCTTGGTTTGCGCGGTGCTGATTTCTTGCGACTGCCGCTTGGTCCTGGTGGGCATCAGTGCACACGCCCTGGCGTGAAAACTTCCATGCGTGCCTTGGAATCCGCGATGCGCTGGCGAACCTTGTCCGCCATTTCTGCAAGCAGGTCGCGGCTCTGCACCTGCGCGTCGTCAGCTTGAATCTTCAAGAGATACAAATCGGAGTTCATGAGAATTTGCATCTCCGCTTCGATTTCGACCAGGCGATTATTCATCGAACTGAGCTTGCGGATCACGCGCACCAGTTCTGCGCCGGGGCCCTCCCCCTGCACGGCCTCCGGACTGGATTCGTACACTTCCAGAATCTTTGCGATGCCCGATTCGTCGCCCTGCTGGTAAGCGTTATTCACTTCGGCCATCAGCTCCTGGCGCCGCGCACGATCATTCGCATTCGCGGTGAGATCGGGATGAATGCGTTTTGCCGCTTCGCGGTACATTCGTTTCAATTCCGGCGACGGCGAAAACGGTTTGTGTTCGCGCGGCTCGTCGAGCGGCACAGCGCCCCGTGATTCATTCGCGCGCGCACGCGCCTCCCGCGCAGCCCGCTGCAACCGCTCGTTCTCGGGCTCTTCGGCGGAAAGCCGTTCGGCGATTTGCGCGCGAAGTTCATCGAGCTCCGCATAGCGCGCGCCAACCATATGCAAATAACGGGCCTCGAGAGCCTTCAATTCTCCGCGCAGCGTGGCCAAGCGCAACTCGCATTCGGCCAGCTCTGCTTCGAGGCGTTCCTGTTCCTTGCATTTGCGCGCGAGTTCGCGCTCTTCGGGCTTCGTACTTCGTGTCTGTTTCGCCGCCATGGGTCTGGCCGAGTCTGCGAGCGAGCCTGATGCTCGCGGACCGCCTAGGGCCAGTAAAGGAATAGCAAAGCTAGTATGCCTAAGATTTCTTGCCGCGTGGCGGCCACGCAATTCCTCGTTTCCAGAACGCAAAGGGAATCCCCGTAGGACTTTCGTACTAATGCGACTGGCCGCGAGGACAGTCAGTTGGTGAAGACGAGGAAGCTCGCTGCGCTATCGGATTTTGCGCTCGCCCGCCGAATTCTATACAATCGCGCGGCCATGCGCATCGCTGTCGATACCGGCGGAACATTCACAGATTGTGTTTTTGTTCGCGGCGGCGAACTGCGTATTCTCAAGGTGCCTTCCACGCCCGAAAATCCGGCGCGAGCCATTGAAGACGCCATTTCTAAGATTCTCACTGATTCACCTGCGTCCGCCAGCGAAGCGTTGGAGCTTACCTGCGGTACGACTGTCGGCACAAACGCTTTGCTCGAGCGTCGAGGTGGACGCGTCGCACTGGTTACCACCGCTGGGTTCGAGGACGTGTTGGAAATCGGAAGGCAGGCTCGGCCGCTGCTCTATGATTTCTTCGTTGAACGGCCAAAGCCGCTGGTGTCGCGACAGTGGCGAATCGGAATGAGAGAGCGCATAAGCGCCGAAGGGCATGCGCTTCTTCGTCCGGGAGGGAGCGAGCTGAATCGCGTCGTGCGCCTGGTAAGAAAATGCCAAGCCGATGCAGTTGCCGTTTGTCTTCTTTTTTCGTTTGCCAATTCCGATCATGAACGCCAAATCACCGGCCGTTTGCGCGCCGCCGGCTTTTCCGTGTCTGCATCTCATGAAATCTTCCCCGAGTTCCGCGAGTACGAACGCACGGCGACAACCGTCGAGAACGCCTATCTTCTTCCCGTGATGAGCCGGTACTTGGACGAAATCGACGCCCTCGCAAGCCGTCGTGCGAAACCGCGAAGTTCGGGGAAGTCGCGCGTGCGCGTGATGCAATCGAGCGGCGGGATTATTTCCGCGGCGACAGCTTCACGCGAGCCGGTCCGCACGATTCTTTCGGGGCCCGCGGGAGGCGTGTTGGGCGCGCAATACGTTGCCGAACTGGCCGGATTTTCGCGCGTCATCACCTTTGACATGGGTGGGACGTCCACCGACGTTGCGCTGATTGACGGCAGCCTGCGCACAACAAACGAATCCGAAGTTGCGGGCCTTCCAGTGTCCGTGCCGATGCTCGACATTCACACGGTCGGGGCGGGCGGAGGCTCGTTGGCGCGTTTCGATCGCGGCGGCGCTCTGCGTGTTGGCCCGGAGAGCGCTGGCGCCGATCCCGGACCGATTTGCTACGGACGCGGATCGCGCCCAACCGTCACCGACGCGCATCTCGTTCTTGGCCGCGTCGTGCCGGAGGGTCTTCTCGGCGGCGAGTTTCGCTTGGATCTTGCTCGCGCGCGCACATGGGTCGCACGGTCGCGCGGTCCGATGAAAACCGTGGAGGCATTCGCGCAAGGCATTCTCGATGTGGTCGAAACGGGCATGGAGAAAGCCATTCGTGTTATTTCCATTGAGCGCGGTTACGATCCGCGCGATTACACGTTAGTTGCCTTTGGCGGCGCGGGCGGATTGCACGCGTGCGGCCTTGCCGCGGCGCTCGAAATTCCGCGCGTGCTGATTCCCAAATTTCCCGGAGGCCTCTCTGCGCTGGGGATTTTGCGCGCCGACGTGGTGAAGGATTCCTCGCGGACCATTTTGCTGGCGGTCGAATCGCGGCAAACGGCAAAAGGCGTTTTGCAAAAAGAATTTGCCGCGATGGAAAGGCTCGCCGTGATGGACATGCGTCGCGAGGGCTTCGGCCAACGCCAAGTCCGCATCGAGCGATTGGTTGACATGCGCTACATCGGCCAAGCCTATGAATTAACCGTCTCCGCGAATGGCGATTTCATTGCCAGCTTTCATCGCGCGCACGAAAAGCGTTATGGATATTCCGACGCGAAGCGGCCGGTGGAAATTGTCAACGTTCGTACCCGCGCGGTTGGCTTGACGTCAAAGCCTGCTCTGCCGAAAGTACCGGCGGGCGGTGCGAACGCCAGCGCATCTTTTACGGACGAGCGCAGAGTGTTTTTCGGCGGCCGCCCGGTGAAGACGCGTATTTACGATCGTTCGCGCCTGCGTGCCGGAAACCGTCTTCGCGGCCCCGCCATTGTGGTGGAATATAGCGCGACCATCGTCGTTCTCTCCGGCTGGCGTGCCCGCGTCGACGCGTACGGCAATCTCGTAATGGAGCGACTGTAATGAAGTTCGATCCCGTCCGCCTCGAGGTCTTCAAAAGCATCTTCCATTCCGTTGCCGAAGAGATGGGCGGGGTCCTGCGCCGCTCCGCTTTTTCGCCGAATATCAAGGAGCGTCGCGATTATTCCTGCGCTGTGTTTGACGGCGCCGGCGAAGTCCTGGCCATGGGCGACCACATGCCTGTGCATTTGGGCTCGATGCCCGCCTCCGTCGATGCCGCGATTCGCGCGCTTGAATTGCGGCCCGGTGATGTGGCCTTGTTGAACGACCCTTACGCTGGCGGGACGCATTTGCCCGATTTGACCATGGTGATGCCGGTCTATTTGCCGCGCGCGAAGAGGCCGCTGTTTTACGTTGCGAATCGCGCGCATCATGCCGATGTGGGCGGCGCGCAAGCGGGCTCGATGAGCCTGTCGCGCGAAATTTTCCAGGAAGGAATTCGCATTCCGCCGGTGAAGATATTCGAAAATGGCAAAACCGTGCGCGACGTTCTGCAACTGGTTTTGGCCAATGTGCGTACGCCGCGCGAGCGCGAAGGCGATCTGACGGCGCAGGTTGCAGCGTGCCGCGTCGGTGAGCGGCGGCTGCTCGAAATCGCGCGAAAGTATGGCCCGCGGGAAACCAGTGAATACGGACGTCACCTGCTGAAATATTCCGCCGAAATGATGCGCGCCACGCTGCGGGGAATTCCCGATGGTACCTATCGTGGCGAGGATTTTATCGACAATGACGGCGTGACCGAGCAGCCCATCGCGATTCGTGTGACCATTCGCATTCGCGGCGCTCGCGCCGAAGTGGATTTTACCGGCTCATCGCCGGAGTGCGCGGGCAGCGTCAATGCGGTGAAGGCGATTGCCGACTCGGCGGTCTTTTACGTTTTTCGATGTCTCGTCAATGATCAGGTTCCGGCTACGTCTGGCTTGCTCCGGCCCATTCACATTACTGCGCCGGAGGGAACCATCGTGAACGCGCGGCCGCCCTGCGCCGTCGCTGGCGGGAACGTTGAAGCATCGCAGAGAATCGTCGACACGCTGCTGCGTGCTCTGGCTCGCGCCGTTCCGAAAAGGATCCCCGCAGCCAGCCAAGGCACGATGAATAACCTTACCCTTGGCGGCCGTGACACGCGCCCGGGCCACGGAGGCGCGCCCTTTGCCTATTACGAGACCATCGCCGGAGGCATGGGAGCGCGTCCCGGCCGTGACGGCGAGAGCGGGATTCACACTCACATGACCAATTCGCTGAACACTCCTATTGAGGTTTTCGAGCACGCCTATCCCGTTCGCGTCCGGCGCTACGGAATACGGCTCGGCTCGGGAGGCGCTGGGGAACATCGCGGCGGCGACGGTATCGTGCGTGAGATCGAATTGCTCGTACCCATGCAGGTTGGAATGCTCTTGGACCGCCGCAAATTCGGCCCCTATGGGCTCGCCGGAGGGAACCCCGGCAAATGCGGCAAGAACGAGTTAATTATCGCTGGGCGACAGAAGCAAGTTGCAGCCAAAGGCAGCTTCTACGCATCCGCTGGGGCCATTGTGCGCGTTGAATCCCCGGGCGGCGGCGGATGGGGGAAACCTGTGGCTCGCAATGGTAAGAATCGAAGGTAATACAGGATCAGGGCAAATGAACGTCTTGGCGCTGAACCTTCTAAAGTTGGCGGAAGAGAGATGTGGAACAACCAACTTGCCCGCGGCCGAAGCCGCGGGTAAGTGCCAGTCAGGCGTTATACCGCTGTAGAATCAGTGATTTACAGCACAAGGTGCAGCGGCGTTTGAAAAAGCAGTTAGTTTTCCAATTTTTCGAGTGCTTCGGGCATCTGCAGGTGCGCCTTAGCCAACGCGCGAACCAGGTTCGTCTCCATGGTTTGCTCCGTGGTATTTCGCACCGTCGCCAACTCGGTGATCAGCAAATGCTTGGCGCGTTCGAGCATCTTCTTTTCGCGGAAGGAAAGCGGCTTCGTGCGGCTCAACGAAACCAGCCCCTTCAGCACCGCGGCCACTTCCATCAACGAACCGGTGCGCATCCGCTCGGAATTCTCCTTGAAGCGGTGCTTCCAGTCATGATGGGAAGCGGAACGGCCCTTTTCGAGATAGTTGATAACGCTGCCGGCTTCCGTGGAGCGAATCACGGGGCGCAAACCGACAGTGTCGATGTTCGTTTGTGGGACCATTACTTTGAGGCCGCTGGCAACAATCTTGAGCATGTAATATCGCTCTGAACGGCCGTTCAAATAACCGTAACTGATTTGTTCGATGACTCCTACACCATGGTTCGGATAGACAACCTTCTCTCCCAGTTTAAATTCCATACAGGATGCACCCTCCCCAGAAGCTACGGTAAAAATAGTAGGCTTCCTCCTGGTATGAGGTCAAGGATTTCCGCGCAAAATCCGCGATTTTTCTGTATGTTTTTGGCGCTGATTTGCTAGCTGAAGTTCTCTTCAATAGGCGTATACTCAAAGTTTATGCTTTTGCTGGCTGTCGACACGGCCAATCAAGCCGGTAGCTTGGCGGTTTTGAAGGATGGTCGGCTGCTGGGCGTGATTTCCACAGCCTCGGACGAAGCATACTCCAGTCGCCTTTTCCGCCAATTGGATTTTCTTCTCCGCGAATTGCAAATCAAGACCCGCGATTTTGACGTTTTTGCCGTCGCCGCTGGCCCTGGCTCTTTCACGGGACTCCGGGTTGGCCTCGCCGCCGTAAAGGCCTGGGCGGAAGTGTTTTCAAAGCCAATTGTTGCCGTGAGCGGGCTCGAAGCTGTTGCAGCGCAAGCTCAGCTCGCTTCGCGCAGAGGTTTGATCGCTCCAGTCCTGGACGCGCGCCGCGGCCAGATTTATGCTGCTCTATACCGATTCAACGATTCTCGCCTCGTCACTGAAGATCCGGAGCAGGTCTGCACCGCCCAGGAGTTTCTGGCGCGCCTCGCATCACGAACTGGAAACGAGCAGATACACTTTATCGCCTCCTGTCCTGCAGTGCTGCAGCCTGCGCTCGATAATTGGACTGCGACTCCAGCCGTGATTTCGCGGGCCGTCGAGCCAGCCTGCTCTGTGCTCGCGCCAATCATCGGGCAGTTGGCCTTCGATCGAGCTGCTCGTGGCGAATTCATCGACTCACTGCGGCTCGACGCGAATTACGTTCGCCGATCGGATGCCGAGTTGCTCTGGAAAGCGCCGTGAGTGCTGCGGCGATCCGGTTCCTGGAGTCCCGCGACATTCCGACGATTCTTCGAATCCAGGCCGCCAGTCGCGAAGCCGCCCAATGGCCGCATTCCAGCTATGAAAATCTCGGGAGGGTTGGCCAGCAGGCATGGGTGGCCGAACACGAAGGCCCAGTGTTCGGATTCCTCGTCGTGCACGCTGTGGTCGACGAAATCGAAATCCTCAATCTCGCCGTCGACCCAAATGTTCGCCGCAAGGGCATCGGCCGCGCGCTATTACGGGAAGTCCTTTCGTGGGGGGCCCAGCGCGGCATCAAGCGCGTGTTCCTTGAAGTACGAGTGTCGAACGCCGCAGCGCGGCAATTCTACGAAGCGCACGGCTTCGCATCGGCAGGCATTCGCGCTCACTACTATCGCGATCCCGTCGAAGACGCGCTGCTCTTAGCTTGCAGCCTCGATCGGAAACGGTGACGAATCATCTACCGTGTGCGCCTTAATCCCGCCCCCCCGAGGTTTCTTTGTAATCGCCGGCATAACAAGCGTGAATCGGTTCTCGATCCAGCGAGGCCGCAAACTACTTTTGCAGGCCGTCTGTGGCATTGAGGATTATCCGTAAAGACCCCACTTGGGATGGCCTCGCGTATCGGTTCACCAGAAAACGCTGCCCGTCTTTACTCGCGTCATAGGTGAACAGGTCCGTTGAAGAAACCGCAGCGCGAAACTGAGTCTGGAACAAAGGCGTGGGATTGCCGCTGGAGAAAGTTTCTCCCGTACTGACAGGTACCGCAGTCATCGTCGCTTTAGGTCCGATGTAGAAAATCTCTTTGCCGTCACCGCGCCAGCGTGGCTCGACGCCGCCTCCACGAGAAACCTGCCACTTGCCAGCGGCGCTGGGGAAAGCCGTCACGTAAATCTCCCAATCGCCGGACTCATTCGAAGCATAGGCAACCCATTTGCCGTCAGTAGAAATCTGCCCATCCATTTGAGTCGCCCCATTGGTCAGGAATGGTTTCATCTTTCCGCCCGACGCCGGGATTAACATTAGGCTGGAACCGCCCGCGAGTGGCTGGAATGTACACAGAATTTCTTTGTCATCGGCTGACCACGAATTTGGAACGATGTCGCCAAGCTGCCCTGCAGTGGATTCTAAGGAGTTCGTATCGAAAATCAGTTTAGGCGACGCCATGCCTCGCACCTGCTTCGAGTAAATCCGGCTAAATGCATCCTTCGTGGTCCGAAAAGCAATCCAGTTTCCGTCTCGCGACCACACAGCGTCATCGTCTTCTGCCTGGTCGAAGGTGAAAGGCGAATTGGTGCCGGCTTTGAAGTCACTGATCCACACATTGACGCTGTTGGCTTTCGCGTCGGCCATGTCCACAGCTAATCGAGTGCCGTCAAACGAAAACGACGGATTGGCGAGCACTCCCACGTTGCCCACTTGGCCGAGTTCTTTGCCAGTGCGGTTGTACCAAATCAGCGCGGATTGCGTGGCGCCGACCGTCGGGTTGTAGACGACGGTTCCGTTCTCTGCAACGGAGAATGCGCCATAATAAGTGGACGGCTGAAATCCAACTCGATCAGCTACAAACTGTGCATCACCCGAAATTTTTCCGTGATCGTCCATGCGAACCGCTCGCAAAGATTTTTTGTCGTCCAGATAAAACAAATAGCCATTTGCATATCCGGGGTTCGAGTCGCTCCAAACCACCAATTGTTTTTCTTTGTGGCTGAGAGAACTCAGATAGATGCCGCTTTGCGAGGAATTCGTAAAAGTTCCGGCCAGAAACAGAAAATGATCGCCGTCGGGTAAGAAAAGAGGCCAACGATGCGAAGTCTCTTTAGTAGCATCGAAAATCTTGTCGGTCAGTGCAATAAGGCTGCTGCCATCCGAATTCACCCTCCACAGCGGGCCGCTTGCCTCCGGCGTGAAAAGAATTCCTTGCCGGCTCCAACTTCCTCCGCGACCGGTCGTTGCAGCCGCAAGAACTTGCGGAACCCCACCGGAGACGGCCACCTTTTTCAGTTTGCCCTCCGCGAAAAATGCAACATAGCCGTCGTCAGGCGACCAAAATGGATAACTAGCATCCTCGGTGCCTTGCAGAACGGTCACCTCCGAAGAGCCAATGTGCTGCACTCCTATCATGTTGGTGCCAGTGGTTTGATCGGGCGAGACAACGGCCAGCATTCGCCCGTCCGGCGAAATTGCGAGGTGGCTTGTTTCTTCCTGAAGTGGAATAGCAAATTCGAGCCGCTCTACTTGAGGTAGGCGCTGTCTCGATAGAAGCAAGAGTACAATTGCTGTCAGGAGCGCCAATCCTACTCCTGACCACAACAGCCAGCCTCGCCTGCTTTCCTTCGGGCTTGGATTGACGGCCAAGCTTGAATCCGTGCCGGATAGCGCGCCCAACGCAAATGCCAGGTCGCGCGCGGATTGGAAGCGATTCGCAGGGTTCTTCTCCAGACAGTGGCGGATGATGCGTTCCAGGCCGGCGGAGGTTTTCATCTGTGCGGTGTCGATCTCGGGAGGATCGTCCTTGAGAATAGCGTTCATGGTTTCGACACCAGAGTCTCCCTTGAACGCTCGTTTCCCAGTGGTCATCTCGTACAGAATCGCTCCCAGGCTGAAAATATCCGAGCGGTGGTCCACCACTTGTCCCCGCACCTGTTCAGGAGACATATAACCCACCGTTCCCATTACGGTTCCAGCCGTCGTCGCCGCTGGACTTGTAAGCGTTGCTGTCTCCCCCGTGAGTCCTGGTGCGTTTTGGGATTGCTTCGCCAAGCCGAAGTCCAGAATCTTCACGCGGTCATCCTGCGTAACAAAGATGTTTTCCGGCTTCAAATCCCGATGGACGATACCTTTGTCGTGCGCCGCCGCTAAACCATTCGCAATTTGCAGCGCATACTCCGAGACTTTGCGCTGAGGCAGCAAGCCAGCAGCCGTCCGTTCGCGCAATGTCTGGCCGTCGAGGTATTCCGAGACGAGATAATGGATTCCTCCCTGCTCACCTACGTCGTAGATCGCCAGCAGATTGGGATGGTTCAATGTACTCAGGACGCGCGCTTCTTGCTCAAATCGGTGCAAGCGGTCGGCATTATCCGCCAGCGATGCAGGAAGAACTTTGATCGCCACGGTGCGGTCTAATCGTGTATCACTGGCGCGGTAAACTTCGCCCATCCCGCCCGCGCCAAGCGGCGTGACGATTTCGTAGGGACCCAGTTTCGTGGCCGAGGCGAGAACCATTCGTGGCGCGGAGTATATATCATTCGCGGGCGCCGACCTCAGCGGTAAAGCAAATAATCAGAGGAAAAGTGGGATGGGATTCGCCATCCGGAACCGGTCATGTCGCTTCCGCTTGGCGGCGCGCCGCAAATTGTGATAGCTTCAGCGCATGTGAACCTTAATTCACACTAGGAGGCTGCGGATGACGTTGACGTCGCAGGATATTCCCGGCGAATTGATGTCCACCAATGAAGAGTTTCGTAACCTAGCCCAGGAACATTCTCGATACGAAGAGCAACTCCACCAGTTGACCCGGCAGCCCTATCTCAGTTCTGAGGACATTCTCCTCGAAGTACAGCTCAAAAAAATGAAACTACGGCTGAAGGACCAGATGCAGCAATTGGTCGCCCGTCGCCGCAGCGAACAATTTCGCGGCTGAGCGCGGCAGCGCGAAAACTCGTTCTGGCGTACAATTGCGGGTGTGTTCAGCCACGGACTGCCTTTTCGCATATGGTGAAAGACGGTTTTCGATTCGCTCTGCCGCCGCTGATACTCGGCATCGTTCTGCTGATTTTTCGCTGGTGGTGGGGCGCGATTTTCATAGCCCTGGGGCTATTCGTCCTGTATTTTTTTCGTGATCCGGAGCGCCAGATCCCAAGTGAGCCAAGCGCGGTGGTCTCGCCCGCGGATGGGCGCGTTGTCGAACTCGTGGACGAGCTGCTCGGCGGTCGCCCCGGGAAGCGCATCAGCATTTTTCTTTCGGTTTTCAATGTACACGTGAATCGCGCCCCAGTAGCTGGGCGGATCTCCCGGATGGACTACCATCCCGGCAAGTTTATGGGAGCGTGGAAAGACAAAGCTTCCGAAGCGAATGAGCAGAATGTCATCACCATCGCCGCGCCCGCTGGTGAAATCACGTTCAAGCAAATTGCCGGCTGGGTCGCGCGCCGCATTTTGTGCTGGACGCGGATTGGCGACGAAGTAAAAATTGGCCAGCGCATTGGCATGATTCGTTTCGGCTCGCGAGTGGATGTTTGGTTGCCGGCCGATGCGGAGATCCTCGTGCAGCTCGGCCAGCACGTGGCAGGGGGGGCCACGCAAATCGCTCGATGGCAATCCACGAGATAGAGCCTACGGAGTTTGACGCCGACGAGCCGCGGCCCATTCGTAATGGGCGTCTGCGTCACGGTGTGTACATCCTGCCGAGCTTTTTTACCGTCCTCAACCTGCTCTGCGGCTATTACGCCATTCTCGAAACGTTTCGCGGCGGCGCCGGCGACATGGATAACGCCGCTCGCGCCATCGGCTACGCCATTCTTTTCGACGCCTTCGATGGATGGGTCGCCCGCGCCACCAAAACTAGCTCTGAATTTGGCAAACAGTTTGACTCCCTCGCCGACGTGGTCAGCTTTGGCATCGCGCCGGCCTTTCTCGCATTTGGCTGGGGAGTGAAAGGCGTGATGCTTGAGGGCCGTTCCTTTGTGGCGGCACACGTAGTGCAGCTAGGCTGGGTGTGCAGCTTCGCCTTTGTGATCTTCTGCGCGTGGCGTTTGGCTCGCTTCAACATTGGCGCCGCCGGCGGTTCGCGTTATTTTGTTGGACTGCCGACTCCGGCCGCAGCCGGCGCGATCGCCGCCGTCGTCCACGCGATGTGGAATCCCATCGAGGACTGGCGCAAATCCCTCATTTGGGTGCTTCTTGTCTTACTGCTCGGCTTTCTTATGGCCAGCAAAATACGCTATTACAATTTCAAAGGCGTGAACTTGGGTCGTCGCAGAACGTCTCTGGCGGTCGTGGGCATGGCTTTGATTCTCGCCGCGATTGTCCGCTATTCCGAAGCCACGCTGCTCGCTATCGCGAGCGTTTACGTTCTGCACGGCTTGGTACTGGAGGTTCTCCGTAAAATGCGTCATCGAACCTCGGCGCGTCCTGCCTGACATGTCCCGCGGATACTCCATCCCTCGCATCGCCATTGTCGGCGCGTCTTCGCTGCGCGGTAGGGAATTGAAGCAGCTCATCGAAGACGAAAACTTCGCGGTTGCTGACATCGCACTGATCGATACGAGCCTTCCCGTCGGCACGTTGTCCGAAGCCGCAGGCGAACCCACTTTTCTAAAGCCGATGGATCGCGAAAGTTTCGATGGCGCGCGTTTTGTGTTTTTCTGCGGCAGCGCGCACGAGGCGGCGAGTAACTGGAAACTCGCTGCAGATGTGGGGGCGACGATCATCGACTTAACCGGCGCTCTCGAAGACGCCGGAGCGGCTCCGTGGATTCCCGACTTGGATACGCTGCTCGCCCCTCCCGAGCCTAAGGCGGGGCGGCCGCACCATCCGGGGATTTATTCTTCGCCTGCTCCCCCGGTGATGATTGCCTGCAGGCTTGCTGTGGCTCTTTCCGAATTCTCGCCGTCCCGCCTGGTGATTCTGTTTTTCCCTCCCGCGTCCGAGCACGAACAGTTGGGAATCGACGAGCTGGAAAAGCAAACCGCCGATTTGCTTCTGCTGCGCCCAATTTCGCAAGTCGTTTTTGACGCGCAGGTTGCATTCAGTCTTCTCGCCAGCTATGGTGATGCCAGCCGCCCGGCCATTTCCGAGATGCGCGGCGAAATCTGCAAGCGCGTGGCCGCGTATTTGTGTGGACGCGCTCCGTTGCCGGCCGTGCAACTCATCCAGGCACCCATCTTCTACGGCTACGCCTTTGCCGCTTACGCCGATCTGTCCCCATCTGTTGAACTCCCCGCCATTGACGCCGCGCTTTTCGCCGCGGGCATGCATGTGGTAGGGAAGGCAGACCCTAAGCCCACCAATGTCAGCGTTGCCGGTGAAGCTAAGATTCACATTGCGCATGCCGAACATGACGCCGGTGTGACTTCCGGCGTGTGGCTGTGGGGCGCGGCAGATAATCTTCGGATAGCCGCCGTGAATGCGATGCGAATTGCGGAGGAGCTTCTTGCGCCCAAGGTCTAACCGCTTTTGCGCGCTCGCGGTCCCCACGGCGGTATTTCTCGTAGGCGCTTTTTCGGCCGGGTGCGGCTATCACGTTGCTGGACGCACCACCGCGCTGCCCTCCAGTTGGCATACCCTGGCCGTGCCCATATTCGTGAATCACACCACGTCATATCGCATCGAGCAGCGCGTCACCAATTCCGTGATGCACGAATTTATCGCGCGCACGAAGTATCACATCGTGCCCAGTGAAGACGGCGCGGACGCTGTTTTGCACGGAGACATAACCGACATCGAAGCTGTTCCTTTGCTTTTCGATGCCACCTCCGGTCACGTCACCACGATGCTGGTCACGCTTAAATTGAAGGTAAGCCTTGTGGACGAAACCTCGAAAAAGGTCGTCTATCGCAATGATAACTTCGTATTTCGCAACGAATATCAGGTGTCCAGCGACGTGAATCGGTTTTTCCAGGAAGAGGATCCTGCGATCGAGCGCATGTCGCGCGATTTTGCTTCGGACCTTGTTTCTCGCGTCCTCGAGGGTTTTTGATGCCGCAAGCAACAGTTGAAAATCTGCTTCAACGCATCGAGAAAGGGCAGTCGATCCCCGCGATTGTTCTGCACGGTGCTGACCCGTATCTCCGCGACCAGTGTCGCAACGCCCTCGTGGCAAAGTTTATTTCGGAAAGCGCCCGTGATTGGGCTGTCTCCAAGATTTCAGCAACCGGCGGCGGCCTGCAGGAACTGCTGCAGCGCGCTCAAATGGCGCCCATGCTTTCGCCTCGGCAGGTGCTTATCCTTCAGGATACCGAGGCGCTCGAGCGCGGCGGCGATGAGGCTCTGGAGCGGACAGCGGATGCCCTCTCCGCTTATCTCGAGGACCCCGCTCCCTTTTCGATTGTCGTGTTCGAAGCGGAACAGCTCGACCGCCGCAAGAAGCTTTTCAAGACACTCGCAGCAGGTGCCCTCATCGTCGAACTCTCTGCGGACGTAGACCCTACCGCCCTGGCGCTGCATATGGCCCGCGAGCTTGGAGCGAACATCACGTCCGAGGCTGCTTCTGAACTGGCTGATGCCGTCAACGGCGAGCCCGCCAAAATCCGCCTCGAACTCGAAAAGCTTCTGCTGTATGCCACGGGGCGGCAAATTACCGCAGCGGACGTTGATGCGCTTGTCGTTTCCGCAAAAAAATACACGGTGTGGAAGCTGGCTGAGGCATTTGCGGCGCGCGACCGCCGCGCGTCGATGGAGTTTCTTGATTCTTTGCTTCGTGAAGGCGAACAGCCTGCCGGTATCGTCGGTGCGCTTTCCTGGATGTACCGAAAGCTGGTCGAGGCGCGCGAACTCCCCGCTGGAACCAACCAATATTCGGCGGCGCGAGATTTAGGGATGCGTCCGGAAACAGCGGCAATCGCGCTCGCGCAGGCGCGCAAGATTCCTCGCGAGCAATTGCTGGCTGGGATTGCGATTCTAGCGGAGGCTGACAGTGTGCTGAAGTCCGGAGCGCCCAATTCGCGCGCGACCCTGGAGTTTGTCTTGGCGCGCCTCACTTCGTCGGGCGCCGGCGTCGCGGCTTAGCTCTTTTTCCCTTGCCGCACTCCATTCAACGCAATCGCGAGCCGCGACTTGTAACGGTTCGCCGTGTTGCGGGGCAGGGAGTGGTTCCTCACCGCGCGGTCGAGCTCGGAAAATGTGTGGGGCAGAGCTTTTTCAGCCTTGGAGGTGTCGCCTCCGGTCAGCAGCGCGCGAAACTGGCGCACGGCCGTGCGGACGCGCGTCCGGTTGGCGCGATTTGCCACCGTGCGGCTCGCGCTCTTGCGGATGTTTTTGAAGACCGATTTGGATCTCTTCTTTTGCTTTACCGGCGTGCCTTGCGGCATTCAGTCGCTCCTTCTCGATGTAGTCGAATCAGCAAGAGTATCGGACGCATCCCCCTTTGTCAATTTCCACCGCCGCGCGGTAGTGTCCTAATTTGACTTTGTTGACTTCTTGTTTATCGAATCGCGGCATTGAGCGTGCTCCGAATCCACTCGGATACCGTCTGCTTCTTGGCCTTGGCTCGTTCTTCGATGGCCCGCAATTCCTCTGGCGTGACACGCACACGCAGCGTCCCAGCCCTCGCAAGCCCTTTAGGTAGCCGTGGGCGTCCTGCCTTAGCTTTCTTGGCCAAGTCTGTGCTCCTGTACGATTGCGGCGCGTACCGCAAGGATTGGCGAAACAACGGGCGGGATATGCAGCACGGTCACATGGCGGCGCGGCTGCTTTGGATTGTCTGTCTCATGTGCCCATGCGTAGGCTCGCGGCGCTTTCGGATGCCCGATTAAGTCAAAGACTTCTACGACGCCATCCCAGACCGTCTTCCCTTTGAATACTTCTTTCACGGGCACGCTCTCGACGTGCTTTGATTCGACGCCGTGTAAGCGGCGAATTACGCCCCGCAACTCGTCGATGTACTTTTCGGACATGCTAAGACGGCTTTACCTCAGGCTTTATTTCCATACTGAGTGAAAACCCAAGTTTCGACTCAATTTCTCTCACTTGTTGCAGGCGTCTGAAAAAATCCTTCACCTCTGTGTCAAAGGCCAAACGCCCATCGGGGAGGCTCGCCCATACCCCCTTACACGCCGGACAGGTTGATAGAATCTCATTGGCCGGATTCAATAATTGCTCCACGGTGTTTTGGCTATTTATGTCAATCTGCAATGAGCATTTACACTTCTTGCACTCTAAGCGAAGACCGGTTATGTCAGACAGCTCAATAAACCTCTTCGTTTGACTTGTCATGCCGCTGCCTCCACCAAGTCCCGAACGCTCCAAAAATTCCGCTCGATTCCCGCTGCCATCGCTGGCGTGCATCGCAGCGTGTTGTGACGCTTAACGAAATTGTAGTAGGCGAAGTGAAGCGCCACTGCTGCCTCGAAATTCTCACGCTTCTTGCTGAATGCATAGGTAAGACGGGTCAATCGGCGCATGTGCAGCCGCGTTGTCCCGTTCAGCCGCTCAATGTGGCTAGTGGATGCCAGTCGCATATCAGGGAATCCAGTGACGGACTTCTTTTCCTCGATTACAAACTCAGGCGCACTATACTTTCGCTCGGCGGTTTGCGATTCCTCATGCACGTAAGTCTTGACGATCTGGGCGAAATCCACGTTCGCGCCAAAGGCCATCTCTACCGCATCCACGTAGGCCCTGAGAGCATCGCTCGAAATCTGTACACGATTCTTTAGGCGACTGGCAACGTCCGCAACAAACGCATCGGCAGTGGCCGCGTCGCGCTTTCCCACTTTGAATGACGGGACGATTTTCGTATCCGAATCAATCGCGCAGAACGTCCAAACGTCGCCTACTTCTGGGCTGTCATCCGACGTGCAGTGACGTTCTTTCTTACCAATGAATCCCCAGACTTCATCGAATTGCAGGTGATTGCAGTACAGGTTACGCATCTTGCGGTCTAGTAGGTTCGCGCAGCCCTTTCCGACGCGCACGCCAAGCCGCATAATCGTGTCGCGGTGAACACCCGCTATGCGTTCAATCTGGCGAATCCCAGAGCCTTCCGCTAGTGCGCTGATTACTGCGACTTGCTTGTCTGTGCTGAGTACGTTTGGCATATCCGCTCTCCCTGTGCCCATTACTGTACCCCAATAATTAGAGCTTGTCAATAGATATTTGTGGGGTACAATTACGAAGAAATGAAACCAGCCCTTATCGCCGCAATAGTGCTGGCCGTGGTAATTTGTCTTGCCCCACGGAGCAAGGCCAAAGAGTACTCCTCCAATATAGCAGCAAAGGAACAGCGGAACTCCCCAGTTGCGCTCGTCCCATTTGCTAAGAACGACAAAACTAAAGGTGATAATCAGTCCAGTGAGAACGAGCCTCCATCTGGGGATACACCCGCGCAGTGGATACTTGTAATCGTCACAGCCGGATTTATTGGATGGCAGGCTTGGGAAACTAGGAAGGCCGCTAACGCCGCTGGCGAAGCCGCTGAGTCGCTCGTTAGCATAGAGCGGGCCCGGATTCTGCTGGATTCCAACGAATTGCCGCAAGAGTTGAGGATAACCTGTTCTGGGGCTGGCATTGACAATTGGTATGAGACGCGCGTCCACTTTAGAAATTATGGAAGAACTATGGGGAGAATTACCGCTTTCTCGGTAAGAAAGCATGTCATTCCTGACGATCAGAGCCTTCCAGGGCGACCAGAGTATGCGCCGGAAAAGATAGTCGATATCGCATCCCTTCCAAAGGCGAAGGAGGTTTTTTAGTCTCCCTAAAATCACTCAAAAAGAACTTGGCATAGCGGACTGGCGGGAATCTCAGAGTCCCAAGGAGACCGGGATGACGGTTTTCATCTACGGCTACATCAAGTACTCGATTTTGGGAAGCGAACAAAGAGATAGGGAGACGTGCTTCTGCTTTAAGTGCTCCAAACGTGGCGTTTTCCCTTACCCGAAGGCTCCGAAAGCATACACATTGCAGACATAATAGCGCGAGCATAGCCCAAATTAGGACACCACCCGCCGCGCCCTTCGGGCCAATACGTCTTTGACCTTAGTCCCTTTCCAGCCTAATATGGCGGCCCTGTCCATTGCGTTTTCGTGAACTTTTGTGCGCGCCCGGTGTAAAGTCATTAGAGCGAGGGCGAATGATACGGATACCGCGGAGAATAACCCAGCAACTCCGGCAGCGCTATCGACTCGTTTCATTTGGGCTCGCTATTCTGGTTCTGCTCCTCGCCAGGTCCGCTGCAGCGCAGAAGCCCAAAGACCTTCGCCCTCAGGGCTACGTCAACGACTTTGCTCACATTATCTCGCCGGATACGAAGGTGTCCCTTCAGGCGATCTGCCAGGAACTCGATAAAAAAGCCGACGCGCAGATTGCCATCGTCACTGTCAGATCGCTGGAAGGCGAGTCCATTGAAGAATACTCGATCGATCTCGCTACTCACTGGGGAATCGGCCCAAAGCAGAAGGATCGCGGCGTAATGATTCTCCTCGCGCCCCGCCAGCGCCGGTATCGCGTGGAAGTCGGTTACGGCCTGGAGCCGATACTTCCGGACGGCCTTGTTGGAGACTTTGGCCGCGAAGCTATAGCGCAACTCCGAATCGGCAATTACAGTGGGGCCATTCTGCTTCTGACGGAGAACATTGCAGCCGTTATCGCTAAGGATCGCGGTGTTACCCTGGAAGCTCTTTCGCAGAATGGACAGGCTCCCATGGGAGCGGAAACTCCTCCGCCGCCTCTCACTCCGCGAAATGTCGCCGTGCCCCTGCTGTCCGTTTTGGTATTGTTGTTCTTCCCGCTGCTGGGACTTTTGCTCCGAATGCGTGCTGGCCGCCGATATGGTCGCGGCCACGGCGTTATGTGGGCAGCGGCCCCTTGGTTTCTTGGGGGCGGGGGATTTGGCGGCGGTGGTGGTTCATGGGGTGGTGGTGGATTCGGTGGTGGCGGTGGATTCGGCGGCTTTGGCGGCGGGTCTTTTGGTGGTGGTGGAGCGAGCGGGAGCTGGTGAAACAGGCCATTCTGCAATGCTCGTAGTCTAATCTCAATGACGGTGGCGACGTAATGGAAGATTTGCTTCAGGAACTCGCGCAACGGCTGGCCCGCGCCGCCGGAGACAATCTCCAGGCCATTGTTCTTTACGGCTCGGCCGTCACCGGCGAATACCGGAAAAACCATTCAGACTTGAACATTCTGTGTATTCTCCATCGCGCCGGCACTGCCGACCTTGAACCCTTGCACGAGCCGCTGGCATGGTGGAAGCGTAAGGGTTTTCCCGTTCCGCAGGTATTCACCGAAGAGGAGTTGCGCGCCTCGGCGGATATCTTCGCCATTGAATTGCTCGATATGAAGGCCAACCACCGCATGATTTTCGGCGGTGATTTTTTCCCTTCGCTCGACGTCCCCACCAAGCTGCACAAATTGCAAGTGGAGCGCGAGCTGCGAACGAATCTCGTGCGTCTTCGCCAGGGAATCCTTGCCGTTCCCCCAAAGGATCGAGTTCTGGTGAGCTTGATGGACGCAGCGGTCTCCGCGTTCGTCACGTTATTCCGTCATGCCTTGCTGGCGTTCGGCGAGCCGTCCACTACATCCAAGCGCCACGTCATCCGGCGGTCGGCGGAAATCGCCAACGCTAGCCCGGATGCATTTTTCGCAATCCTCGACGTGCACGAAGGCAAGCGCAAGGCTTCTGACGTGGACGCGCAGGAAACGTTGCGCGGATATGTGGAGCTCGTCGAGCGCATGACCAACGAAACGGACCGGCGGCTCGCCGCCTCGTTGTGAATCGGTTTCTGCGGCCAAATCAGTTTCGCGGAGGAGCGAATGAAGAAGGGTTGGATAGCGCTGGTTGTCATTGTGCTCGTCGGTCTGATTTTTGGCGGAATGTACGTCAGCGCTCGCAATCAGATGGTGCGCAAGAACGAAACCGTCAAGTCTGACTGGGCGCAGGTGGACGTCGTTCTTGAGCGCCGCGCCGACCTCATCCCCAATCTCGTCGCCACCGTCAAAGGCATCGCCGCGCAGGAAGTCACCGTGTTCACCGCCGTCGCCAACGCGCGCGCGAATTTGATGAATGCCCAGACCCCCAAGGACAAGATCGCGGCGAACGGCCAACTCGATGGCGCTTTGGTCAAAGTCTTGGCGCTCACCGAGAACTATCCGCAGCTCAAATCCAACGAGAGCTTCTTGCAACTCCAGGACGAACTGGCCGGAACCGAAAATCGCATCGCCGTCGAGCGAAAACGTTACGACGACGCCATTCAGGACTACAACACATACATCGGAACGTTTCCAAACAGCACCTTCGCGCGCTGGGCTGGATTCCAGCGAAACGACGCCTACTTCGCGGCCACTCCCGAGTCCAGAGCGGTTCCCAAAGTCGAGTTTCCGGCGGCCAAGCCATAGGCCATGCCGTGCGATCAATGTTCGTCGCTTCTAACATACTCATATGAATAGACTTGCCAGGGCGCCACTTGACCTGGCACGAACTTATAGAGTATTGTACGTGTGAGGATACCGCGCCGTTCTCTTCCAACACTAGATGAGACAAACCGTAAGGATGTCGGGTGGCATCGCCGAACTCTTCGGTACCTACGACGAAAACCTCAAGCTTCTCGAATCAAGCCTCGGCGTCACCACGCAACTCCATGATAGCGACCTGCAAATTGAAGGCGATCCCTCGCAGGTCACTCGCGCTGCCAAGTTCCTGAACGAATACAATGAGCTTTTTCGCGAAGGCCGAAAGCTCGAAAGCAGCCAGGTGAAATCCATGCTGCGTATGGCCAAAGACGAGCCAGATTTTTCCCTCCGCGGCGCCATGGAGCACGCGCGTCCCAAGTCCTACGGTAAAAAGCCCATCACCGCCAAGAGCACCAATCAGCGCCACTATATGGAAGCGCTCGAAAATTATGACATGGTTTTCGCGATCGGCCCCGGTGGAACCGGAAAAACGTATCTCGCCGTCGCCATGGCCGTCTCGGCGCTTCTCACCAAGCAAGTCAACCGCATCATTCTTGTCCGTCCTGCCGTGGAAGCTGGCGAGCGCCTCGGCTTTCTGCCCGGCACACTTCAGGAAAAAGTCGACCCGTACATGCGTCCGCTCTACGACGCTTTGCACGACATGCTTGAAGCCGACAAACTCGAACGCTTCCTGGAAAAGGACATCATCGAGGTCGCGCCCTTGGCCTTCATGCGTGGCCGCACCTTAAATGATTCCTTCGTCATTCTCGATGAAGCCCAAAACACCACCAGCGAACAGATGAAAATGTTCCTTACGCGCCTGGGCTTCAACTCCAAAGCCGTCATCACCGGCGACGTCACCCAAATCGATCTGCCCAGCAGCCGCCGTTCCGGCCTCATCGAAGCCATCGAGATTGTCGGCAAGATCGATGGCATTGCTATCGTCCACTTTGACGAGCGCGACGTTGTGCGTCACAACCTGGTGCAGCGTATCATCAAGGCCTACGACGAACATGACGCCAGTGCGGCCGCGCGCAGTTCCGCCGGCAATCATTCTCGCGAGCCCGATCGCTCACGTGAGCCCGATCATTCACGTGAGAACGACCGCCGCGCTTCCGCGGAGTAATCTGCAAACTATGGTTCTAAATCGCCAGAAACGTATACGCGTGAAGCTTCGCGCACTCGATGAATTTCTTCATCGTGCCGCGGCGCTGCTCCGCTTGCCTCACGATGCCGCTACGATCTGCCTGGTCACCGACGCGAAGATCGCCGGGTGGAACCGTCTGTATCGCGGCAAGGACCGCCCTACCGACGTCTTGTCGTTTCCTGCGTTCGCTCACGCGCAAAATGGCAACGGCAGAATGCCTCGCCTGCCAAGGACACTTGGTGCCACCAAGAAGTTTTATCTTGGCGACGTCGCCATCGCTCCCGCCGTCGCCCGTCGCAATGCGCGCGCCGCTGGCCGCAGCTTCGATCAAGAAATGCGGACACTCACGCTGCATGGCCTTTTGCACCTGATGGGATACGATCACGAATCCGACAATGGTGCCATGGAGCGCCTCGAAACGCGCCTGCGCCGCAAATTGGGAATCACTTAATTGAGTAGCGCTCTTACCTACACAATCGGCATTCTCATCCTCGCCGCTGGGTTGACAGTCTTCGCTTATCTTGACCGCGTTTACCGCCAGCTCGGGCGTGTAGTTGCCGGGCCTGCGCACCTCAACCTCGATATTTTTGTCGCTGAAATCGAGCCGCGCGTTCGCATCAACCGCATTCGCGCCGCCGGCACGTTCAGTCTTCTCGCACGCCTTTGGCTCGTGGTCGTTTCCGTGCTCACCGCGCGCGCCGTCATCCTCTTCGCCGGAGAAACCTGGCGCATCGTCGCCGAAATGATTTTCTTCCTCGGCCTCGAAGTAATCGTCGGAATGCAGTTCCTGCCGGCGCTCTTGCTCGCGCGCACCAGCGGCAAGTGGCTGATTCCAGTTTTGCCCCTCGTGCGCGCCTTCGCGTGGCTTATCTGGCCGGTGCAGGCTGTTCTAGAATTCGCCATCTCGATTTTGCATATCTCCGACGAGCCCGGCGATGCTCCCGCCGACGACCAACAAGCCATGGAAGCGATTGTCGATGCCGCCACCGAAGAGGGAATTCTCGAGCAGGACGAAGCTCGCCTGATCGAGCAGGTCGTCGAATTCAGCGACAAGCGCGTGCGCGAAGTGATGACGCCTCGCCCCGACGTCGTTTCCATTTCTGCGAATGCCACCATCGAAGAACTGCGCCGCGTTCTCGTCGCCACAAAGCTTTCGCGCTTGCCCGTCTACGAAAATACCCTCGACGAAATCATCGGCATCGTCATCGCCCGCGATATTCTGCAAATTCCTGAAAGCGAAGCGGCGAAGAAAACTGTGCGCGACCTGGTTCGCCCTGCCCTTTTTGTTCCCGAGGCCAAAATGGGTTCGAGCCTGCTCCGCGAAATGCAGCGCAAGAGCCAGCAGATGGCCATCGTCATTGACGAATACGGCTCCATGGCCGGTGTGGTCACCGCGGAGGATTTAGTCGAGGAAATTGTCGGCGAGATCGGCGAGGAGGACCGCCATCCCGCGCCCGACGTGGTGCGCGAGAGCGATGGCAGCATGGTTCTTCGCGGCAGCACGGGAATCGAGAAGCTGAAAGATCTCTTCGGCGTGGAATTGCAAGACGATCAAGCCGAATCATCCTCTGCAACCCTTGCCGGCCTGCTCAATCACGTCGCTGGTCACGTGCCCGAGCCAGGCGAAAAAATCAATTATGACGGTTTGCAATTCGAGGTTCTCGAAGCCAATCAGCGCAAAGTTCTGCGCTTGCGTGCGCGCCGGCAAGCCCCAGGATGCCCTTAGCGTTCCCCGCGCGCCTCTTGGCGAGAGTCTACGCGCTCGTCGTTTAGCCCCCCGTCGCCTTGCTCCGTGCGTTTTTTCCCGCTTCAAGCTGCCGCGTCCATTGGACAAGATTCTGTAGCATCTTCTGAATCATTTCCTTTGTCTTCGCGTCCTTCAGGTTTCCTTGCTCATCGAAACGCTCTGCGGCATTCGCAATCATCACTTCAGGCCCGTTGATCGGATGCATATTCAGAAACACAAACGACTGCCGCAAGTGATACTGCGCCCGCGCCGTTCCCAAATTGCTGACTGACGCGCCCATCACTGCTACCGGCTTGTCGTTCCACGCATTGTCGCCATAGGGACGCGAGGCCCAATCGATAGCGTTTTTCAGCACCCCCGGAACCGAATAGTTGTATTCCGGCGTGCAGAACAAAATCGCGTCTGCCGCGCGTATCCGCTCCTTCAGTTCTGTGACTTCCCGCCGTGGACTTTTTTCCTCGTCTTGGTTGAACGGCGGAATGCCGTCCAGCTCGATAATTTCGATTTTCGCTCCTTGCGGAACGAGTTCCTGTGCCGCTCGCAACGTCCCGCGGTTATACGACGCGCGTCGCAGGCTGCCCGCAATTCCCAGAATCGTCAGCGTTTTTTCCATATTGCTATGATCTCCTCCATCTTGATCAACACTAATGAAGATGCTCTGGCTATGTGCGTCGATGCGAAACAATTAGACATGCATTTTCGTTTCGCTTGGCTGCTGCACGTTCTCAGCCTTGATATTTCCGCGTTGCGGGAGTAACTTTCTACTCCCACGCTTGTGTTGCGGAGAATCGCTGATTCCATCCAGGAGCGCCCATGGCCAACATGGCCACCGAAGTTCGGCTCCGCGTCAACGGAAAAGAATATGAAAGCGCGGTCGAGCCGCGCCTCCTGCTTGTTCACTACCTTCGCGACACTCTAGGCCTTACCGGCACTCACATAGGCTGTGAAACCAGCATCTGCGGTGCATGCACCGTTCTTCTCGATGGCAATGCCGTAAAGTCCTGCACCATGCTGGCCGTGCAGGCGGACGGTGCGGAAATCACCACCATTGAAGGACTTGCCGCCACCTGCAAGACCAATGGCTCAGCCGGTGCCGCCGCTACCTGTGCCCTGCATCCTGTTCAGGAAGGTTTTTGGGAGAAACACGGACTGCAATGCGGTTTCTGCACACCGGGAATGATTCTCACGGCAGCTTCCTTTCTCAGCGAAAATCCCGATCCGAGCGAATCCGAAATTCGCAAAGCCATCAGCGGAAACCTGTGCCGGTGCACCGGCTATCAGCATATTGTCGACGCCGTGCAGTACGCTTCGAAAAAAATGGCGGTGGCCAGGGCCCGATAACTCATAGCAATACTCGCGTGGCGCGGAGGAAATTTATGGCGACGGCAGCGAAATACGTTGGCAGGCCAATGAAGCGCAAGGAAGACCCGCGCTTGATCCAAGGCCTCGCCCACTACGTCGACGATATTCACCTTCCGGGGATGCTCCACATGGTGGTCGTTCGCAGCCCTTACGCCCACGCGAAAATTCGCTCCATCGATGCGTCCAAAGCGAAATCGGCGTCAGGCGTTGTCGCTGTCTTCACTGGCGACGATCTTCGTGGCCTGATTGGTCCCGTTCCTTGCGCCGCGCAAATCCCGGACATGAAACCCGCCGTGCGTTTGCCTCTGGCCACCGATAAAGTGCGATTCGTCGGCGACCCGGTTGCCGTCATCGCCGCCGCCGACAAATACGCCGCTCGCGACGCCCTCGATTTAGTCGAAGTTGATTACGAGCCTCTCCCGGCGGTCACCGATCCCGAGAAGGCCATCGGCAAAGGCGCGCCGAAGCTCTACGACAATTTTGCGGACAACGTCGCTTACCGCTGGGAACTCGAAGGCGGCGACGTCCCCGGCGCATTCAAGAGCGCCGACAAAGTGGTGAAGCAACGCATGGCCAATCAGCGCGTGATTCCTGTGCCTATGGAATGCCGCGGCATCGTTGCCGAATACGACCCCGGCGAGCCCAAATTGAAAGTATGGACTTCCACGCAAATTCCCCACCTCGCGCGCACGCAGATCGGTGCCATGCTTGGCATCTCGGAAACCTCCGTTCATCTCATCACCCCGGAAGTCGGCGGCGGCTTTGGAAGCAAACTGAATGTCTATGCCGAAGAAGCACTCTGCTCTTATCTCGCTATCAAAACTGGCAAGCCCGTCAAATGGATCGAGTCCCGCCGTGAAAATTTTCAGGCTACTATCCACGGGCGTGATTTCATCAACTACGCCGAGCTTGCCGTCAAGCGCGACGGCACGATTCTTGGCGCGCGCTTCAAGCTCATCGCCGACTTGGGCGCTTACTACCAGTTGCTCACGCCGTTGATTCCCACGCTGACTGCCCTGATGCTCTGCGGCAGCTACAAAATTCCCGCCATTCGCATCGAGATCGTCGGCGCGCTCACCAATAAGATGGCCACGGACGCCTATCGCGGCGCTGGCCGTCCCGAAGCCACTTATTTCATTGAGCGCATCATGGACGTTGTCGCCGCCGAATTGAAAAAAGATCCTCTCGAGATTCGCCTGAAGAATTTCCCCAAGCCCAAGGATTTTCCCTACGCCACGCCCACCGGCCTCATCTACGACACCGCCGATTATCAAACCTGCCTTCGCGCCGCCGAGAAAAAATCTGGATACTCGAAACTGCGCGCCGCTCAGGCCGCTGCGCGCAAGCAGGGCGAGCTCATCGGCATCGGCGTTTCCAGCTACGTCGAGATTTGCGCCATGGGTCCGTCGAGCGCCATGCCCGCCGGAGGCTGGGAAAGCGGCACCGTTCGCATCGAGCCAACAGGGAAAGTGAAAGTCCTGACTGGCTCATCGCCACACGGCCAGGGCCAGGAGACCAGTTTTGCGCAAATCGCCGCGGACATGCTCGGCCTCACGCCCGACGATGTGCTCATCGTTCACGGTGACACCAGCCAGGTCCCCTACGGCATTGGCACGTTCGGTAGCCGTGCCACTGCGGTTGGCGGCACCGCGATGTACAAGTCACTCGAAAAGCTTCGCGAGAAGATGGCAAAAATCGCCAGCCACATTCTGGAAGTCGATCCAACTTCGCTCACGTTTGCCGATCGCAAGATTTTTTCCGTCAGCTCCAAAAAATCCACCACGTTCAACGACGTCGTCACCGCCGCCTATGTCGCCAAAACGCTTCCGCTCGGCGTCGAACCGGGACTCGAAGCCACGACCTTTTTTGAGCCCACGAATTTCACTTTTCCGTTTGGCACCCACATCTGCATGGTCGAAATCGATCCCGATACCGGCGAAGTCAAATTGCTGAAATACGTCGCCGTCGACGATTGCGGCAACGTCATCAATCCGCTTCTGGTCGATGGCCAAGTGCACGGCGGCATTGTCCAATCCATCGGCCAGGTCTTTTTTGAAGAGGCCGTTTACGACTCCGACGGCCAGCTCATCAGCGGCGAGCTCACCGACTACGCCCTCCCGCGCGCCGCGGACATTCCTCGCATCGAAACCGCGCGCACCGTCACGCCAACTCCTGTAAATCCCATGGGCGTCAAAGGCGTCGGCGAAGCCGGAACCATCGGCGCCACGCCATGTCTCGTCAACGCAGTCGTGGACGCGCTCGCGCCTCTCGGCATCACCCACGTCGACCTGCCCATCAAGCGCGAGAACATTTGGCGCATCCTGCAGAAAAATTCTGCTCGCTCAAAAACGAAATCCCGGAGAGCCTCATGATTCCCGCATCGTTCGAATATCAGGCGCCCAAAACCCTGGATGACGCCTTGCGCCTTCTCGGCCGCCATGGCGACGAAGCCAAAATCCTCGCCGGCGGTCACAGCCTGCTTCCGCTGATGAAACTGCGCCTGGCCTCGCCTCGTTACGTCATCGACATCGGCCGCCTCCGCGGCCTCGATTACATTCGCGAGGACGGCGACCAGATCGCCATCGGCGCTCTCGTCACTCATGCGCGGATCGCTGCGTCCGAACTCCTCCGCGAGAAATGCCCCCTTCTGCCCGAAACCGCGGCCGAGATCGGCGACATCCAAGTGAGAAATCGCGGCACTATCGGCGGCAGCCTCGCGCACGCTGACCCCGCCGCCGATTATCCCGCCGCGATCCTCGCTCTCGACGCGGAACTGGTCGTTCAATCCGGCTCCGGCAAGCGCACCATTTTCGCCGCTGAATTTTTCGTTGACCTGCTCTCCACGCAAGTGCGCCCGGGAGAAATCCTCACCGAAGTTCGTGTTCCCATTCGCCGTTCGCGCGAGGGCAGCGCCTACCGCAAATTCTATCAGCCCGCTTCTGGGTTTGCGACGGTCGGAGCTGCCGCGCGTCTCATTTCTTCCCAGGACGGAAAGATCGAAGACATTGCGCTCGGCATGACCGGCGTCGGCTCCAAAGCCTACCGCGCTGCCGCGGTCGAGAAAGCCCTTCGCGGCAAGAAGGCCGACGGCGACACCATCGCCGCTGCCTGTGCCAAGGCCGCGCAAGGCGTCGAGCCTCTTTCCGACATTTTCGCTTCTTCGGACTATCGCCGCGCTATGGCGAGCGTCTTTGCGCACCGCGCGATTTCCGCAGCCTTTGCGCGCGCTGGCCGCCATGCAGACGCAAAGTCCCCCACAGTAAAGCCTTCGGCCGCAAAATCGCCTGCCGCGAAACCCAAAGGCAAGCGCAAGTGAAACTTCAGGGCGCCGCGCTGCTTCCCGCGCCGCGCGAGCAAGTCTGGCAGTCGCTCACCGACCCAGCCTTTCTTGCGAAATGCTTGCCTGGCGCGCAGGAACTCACGCCTGACGGCCCAGGCCGTTACAAAGTTTCCATGAAAATGGGCATCGCCGCCTTTTCCGGAAAATTCGAGGGCGCCGTGCAACTTGCCGATCAGCATTCCCCCGAATCGTTTAAGATGAGCGTCGAAGGCCGCGGCGCGCCGGGCTTCATGAAAGGGGAGGGAACTCTCACCCTGCACGAAAAAAGCGGCCGCACGCCTGTGCAGACAGAAGTTCAATATTCCGGTAATGCGCAAGTCGGCGGCGTCATTGCATCCGTCGGCAGTCGCATGATCGAAGCCGCTGCCAAGAAAATCGTTCAGCAATTTTTCGATGCTGCCGCTGCCGAATTGCGCGCTCGCGGCAAGAAATGAGCGATGTTGCAATCGAGTTTTGAAATCCGAACACGCGCTCTAGCGTGTAATCTATGCGAGCGGAACGATGTCTCAGCGGTGACTCATCGCGGTCGCGTAAGATGAATCGTCAGACCAGTCTTACGCATCAATGGTTCGTCCCTTGTAGTTTATTCTCGCAGCTTTGAGGAGAGATCATGAAGAAGCTAGGACTCCTGTGCAGCGCGTTCTTAATGCTGGCCGGCCTTTCTCTGGCGGCCCCGAAGCAGCAGACTTTCACCGGCGCCATCAGTGACAGCATGTGCGGTGCGGAGCATATGATGGAAGGCTCCGCCAAGGACTGCACGCTCAAGTGCGTCGACGGCGGCAGCAAATTCATTCTTGTCGATGCCAAGGGCAAGATCTATCAGTTGAGCGATCAGAAATCGCCTCGCGCTTTCGCCGGCGCCAACGTCAAAGTCACCGGCACTCTCAGCGGCGACATGATCACCGTCAGCTCCATCGCCGCCGCAAAGTGAGCGCGCCTGCCGCGCTCATCCTGAGCGAACCGAAGGATCTGATTTTCTGCCATCGCGACCCGGGTTTTGTTGACGTTGCGAGCCGATTGCCTTTATCGGCCTGCTTTTTTCTCTGCTAGAATTTCGCTCGTGCGCCGGCTCACACAAACCGCGCGAGCCCTATGCTGAACGCGCTCCGTTATTACTGGTTCGTCGCCAAGGGCTACCGCCTCCAGCCCTGGAATAGCCCCTATCTGCGCTGGCGCATGGAGACGTTCTTTGGCCCTGCCGCCGCTGGCCTGAACGCCCGCAAATTCCTTCGCCTCATGTGGGCCGAACGCGCGCGCATGCGCCGCTTCCTTGCCTGGGTCGCCGAGCGCCGCCGCGAACAGCGCCAGTCCCATCGCAGGTGAATCGCCGGGAGTAACGGCCTGTCGCGTGAAATTCGTGCGCAATTCTCCGCATCGCGGATGGGTGTTCACCCAAGCAGCTCGGGCGCTTTTCGACGCTTACGAAGCGGCCTGAATTGCCGGCGTGGGCCGGGAACCGGCTGGTGCAGATGCCGCCGGCGCACTCGACTTTGGAGCGCTCTGTTGCGGTTTCACCCAGAATCGTACGCCATGCTTGGCGTTTTCATCCACGGTGCGCTGCAAATCAATTTGATTCACGTCGATACTGCTCACGGCTCCTTGGCTGTTCACGTAATGCAGCGTGTTGCCGGAAGACCAATAGCTGGTCACCTGGTACGTCGTCCCGTCTTTCAGGTAGAGCACGGTCGGCGTGGACTCGGGATCAATCGCGGTCGTCGGATTCGGTTCTGCGGAAATCTGCTGACTCGCGCCCGCATTGCTCGGCTCGCTGAAGTTATAGTTGTTGAAGTCAGGAGACTGGGTAGAATCTCCGGGATTGAGCGAGCTCTGATCGTTACCCGTGTAGCCGGTGTAATCGCTATAGTTCGCTGCGTCGTTGTTATCCCAAACCCACCCTGTGTCCGTAGGTCCGCCGTAGTCGCCCCAGTAATAGGGATAATCCCATGGGTAGTCCCAGCCAAGCCCCCAATAGGGCGAGCCCCAGCCAAAATCAAATCCCCAATAGGGCCATCCCCAACCGAACCCCCAGTCCCAGCCAAACCCTAAGCCGCAGCCCCAGCATCCTCCCCAGCCATAACCGCCGCGCCATCCGCGGCCAAGTCCTCCATAGCCCGAGAGGCCGCGATTACCGAATCTGTTGCCTTCGAAAAGTGTGCCGCGTCCAAATCCCGAGTTTGCGAACGCAGAACCGCCGATCCGAGACGTTCCAAAACTCGACATCCCTAAGCCTGCGCGCGCTGTGCGTGTGTTTCCCGCGACGCTGTTGTGCGCTGCTCCAAAGGAGTGCCATCTGCCATCGGCAATCGCCGCGTTTCCAGAGCCCCTCACGCCGGAGGCATTCCTTACGCCGCCGCTTCCAAACGAGTGCCACCTGCCATCGGCAATAGCCTCACGAGCACCCGAAGCCCGGCCCGCGCCGCCAAAGCCGCGTCCTCCCGCCTCTGCTCTGCCTCCGAATCCCGAGCCCCTGTATCCGGATCCGCCGTAACCGCGCGACTCGTATCCGCCGCGATACATTCCGCTGCCATATCCGCGCGACGAGTATCCGCCTCCACCACGGTACATACCGCCGCCGTAGGACCTGCCGCCTCCAAACCCTCCGCCATAAGAACGGCCACCGCCGAACCCGCCGCCTCGGCCAAATCCCCCTCCTCCACCGCCGTGAAACCCGCCTCCGCCTCCATGTCCTCCGCCGCGTTGCGCGAACGCAGGATTCGGCAAAAATACCAGGAAAAGTGCAGCAATCGAGGCAAGTAATAGTTTTACAAGGTTGGAACGTGTCATGGCGGCTTCCTCCACCGAGATGGCCCGTGGCGCGGCAGCCAAGCAGGACAAGCAGGCCACTCTTACTCTACTCTCTTTTAGATTCCGCGGCGGCCCTCTTGGGTTGCAAAGTCGCTATGTGCTACCGATGCGAATAATCGCGCTCCGGTGGACGTGCGTTGCTTTTCGGGCGACTCATCGCCGTGCTCTCAATTGAAAACATCAAAGGAATGCTTATTCATCCTGGCTACATCGTCAGCACCACGCGGAATTGCGCATTCCCGCTCATCATTCGCGCATACGCTTCCGCTACTTTGTCGAGCGGATATTTTTCTATCATCGGGCGCACGCCTGTCAATTCCGCGAACCGCAGCGTGTCCTCGGAGTCAGCTGCTGTGCCCGACGCCCATCCTTGCAGGCTCCTTCCCCCTCGAATGAGCTGTATCGGCGCAACCTCGATCGGCTCAGGTGCCGCTCCGACCACCACCATTTTCCCGTTTGCGCCCAGCCCGTCAAAAAGCTCCGACATCGACTTCGAGTTCGGTGCTGTCGCCAGGATCACCTTCGCACCGCCCAGTTTCTGCAACTCCTCTGCGGCGTTCGTAGCCCTGCTGTCGATGTAAATGCTCGCCCCAAGTTTCTTCGCCAGCGACGCATTCTCCGGCCCGCGCCCGACGGCCGCAACTCGATAGCCGAATTTGCTTGCGAATTGAATTCCCAGATGGCCCAGCCCGCCCACGCCCTGAATCGCCACCAGATCGCCAGGCACTGCGCCACTGTGTCGCAGGGCGTTGAACGTCGTGATCCCCGCGCAAAGCAGCGGCCCAGCCTCTGCCGGATCAAGGCCATCCGGCATGGCCGCCACAGCGTCCGCCGTCGCCAACATATATTCCTGGTAGCCGCCGTCGTAGGTGATGCCAGTGATCTTGGCGCTCACGCAATTTATGAAATCGCCTCGCCGGCAGGCCGCGCACGTGCCATCCACGCCACCGTACCACCCAACCCCCACGCGCTGGCCCTTTTTCCAGTTCGTTACACCGACTCCCGCCTCATCGACGACGCCGGCCACTTCATGGCCCGGCACGCGCGGGTACTCAATTCCGGGGAAAAGCCCATCCTTTACATAATGGTCGCTGTGGCAAACCCCGCAGGCTTGCACCTTGATTCGCACTTGTCCGGGGCCCGGTCGAGGAATTTCCTTTTCGACAATTTCGAAATCTCCGCCCATTTTGGAAATCTGTGCCGCTCTCATTTTGGCCATGACGCGTCCCTACTCTCTGCAGAATTTGCAACAGTAATGTGGTTAGATGTGGATTCGTCTTGCGCGAGAACACCTGTTCGTCCGCCGAAGGCGAAGAGCTCGGCGCGCCTCATTTGTTGAGAACCCACCGCTCCGTTTTCCGCCCTGCGGCAACGTCTGCGGCGAATTGTTTCGATTGGCCCCGCGGCACGCTGAGCGATTCCCATTTTCCAGTGGCCTTCACGGCGAAGTGCTTGGCGAGGAACACGATCTGCCCGGAGTGATGCGCGTAGTGCGCCACTTGTCGGTTAATCGCCTGCATCACCGAATGCGGCGTCGCCCGGATCGTTATCGTTCTCGTTAAATCCCCATCCGTCAGCGGGCCCATTGCGTCGAATACGTGCTTCCATCCACTCTCCCATAGCTCCATCAATTCCTTGCGCGTCACGGGGGGACTCTCGAATTCCGTGTCGCGATTCCGATCCGGTTTCTCCCCGTCCGTGGTCAAGAAATCCCGCCATCGCGAGCGCATGTTGCCAGCCATGTGTTTCACAATAACTGCAATCGAGTTCGATTCCGCATCGAGCGCGGTGAAAAGCCCTTCGTCCGGGCATTGCTCCATCGCCCGCTCTGCTAGCTTCTTGTAGTAGCGGAACATCTCCGTCGAGTCCTTCACGTACGACGTCGTGACTTCGTGAGCCATGGCCTTAGAATACCTGCTCGTCCGCTGACGGCCCGTAAATCGAGGGCACCGGCACGTTGTTCAGCCGCAAATAAACGCCAAGCTGCGCGCGATGATGGATCATGTGATTCATCACGAATCCCCGCAGCACCGCAATCTTCGGCAGTGTGAAGATCGTTTTGCCTCCTGCGATCAGCGACCACGGCTTCATGAAGTCTTCGTCGCTCGCGCCGGCGATCGCCGCGCGTCCCGCCGCGGTTCTTTTGTCGAACTCCTCGAGCAACTGCTTCCTCGAGGTCATCTTCAACGGTCCAGGCTGTCCAGCGGCGGCTTGCCCGCCCACTACAATTGAATCTTGGAGGATCGTTTCCTTCGCCCATCCCGGCAATTCCGCCAGATGCCCCGCCAGCCGGTCCATCGCCATCGATTTCTCGTGCGGCTTGTAGTCCGGCTTTCCCTCCGGCACGCGCTCCAGCACCTTCCGCGTGTTTGCTACTTCATGATCGAATTCCGGCAAAATCCCATCTCGTATCGCCATCTTCTATCCTCCTTGTAAACCTATCGGTGTAGTTTTTCCGGCTGGGGCTGGAAGGTTATAGGATGCTCCCGTCCCAATGGGGATTCAACCCCGCAAGTCATGTCCTGAATTTAATCGCGGATTCTTTGCAGGGGTGCTGAACAGCACAGTTTTTCGCCTAAGCCAGGCGCACAGTAATGGCTACCCGTGATCTCAAGATTGTAAAGGCAGCGGCCGCCGACCGAGGTAGGTCATCCTGTAAGGAAGGCGTCGCCCCTACGGTCGAGGTGAGCCGCAACCCCTTATGACGGACGCTGCGGCCGACTCCCGGTAAGTCGCGTAATCGGTAATTGCCCCCGCTACCGCGCCTCATCCCCATGGTCAAAGTCATCACGTTTGTGTTATAATCATTTTGAGGTCAGCAGTAGGATGCAAGTAGCAGGGCGGTACAACGGCCCGCACGCACGACCCCACAGCAACGAACCCGGTTCCAGGTCAATTTCTAATCGGTACAGCAAATTATTAGAATTGACCGTAACTCACACAAAACAAAGCACCGACCCTCTTTCTAATCGGTACAAAATGCGGTTTCTGCAAATGCCTCTTGCGGCCCTCAACGGAAGCAGCACCTATGCCTGATCTGAAGCCCAATCTAAAAGTTCTCGAGCCAGCCGAATCGCTCCACGAAGCGCGCTGGTGGGAAACCGACGCCACCGGCAGAGTCCACTGTTACCTCTGCCCGCGCCACTGCCATATCGGCGAAGGCCAATCCGGCTTCTGTTTCATCCGCGTGAATCGCGGCGGCAAACTCTACAGCCTTGGTTATGCCTCCCCCGCCGCCATCCAAATCGATCCCATCGAAAAAAAACCGCTCAATCATTTCCTTCCCGGTACGAAAATTTTTTCCATGGGCACCGCCGGCTGCAACATGGGCTGTTTTTTCTGCCAGAACTGGGACATTTCCAAATCGCGCAGCGATCAGGTCCATTCCACCCACGCGGAACCAGAACAAGTCGTTGACCTGGCGATTCGTTACGGCTGTCCATCGATCGCGTTCACTTACAACGAGCCGACCATTTGGGCCGAATACGTCATCGACATCTGCAAGGCAGCGCACGCCCGCAGCCTCAATACCGTGATGGTTTCGAACGGCTACATCACCACGGAGGCTTTTCACGAAGTTTACGATCACATCGACGCGGCGAACATCGACCTGAAAGCCTTCACCGAAAACTTCTACGGCAAGATCACGCTCACCCATCTCGAGCCGGTGCTCGAAACCCTGGAGCGCCTGAAAAAAGAAACCAGCGTCTGGTTCGAAATCACCAATCTGATGATTCCCACGCTGAACGACGACGAAGTAGAAACTCGCAAGCTCGCCGAATGGATTCTCGAACATCTCGGCCCCGACGTGCCCCTGCATTTCACAGCGTTTCATCCCGATTTCAAATTGCAGGATAAGCCTCGTACCCCGCCGGAAACGTTGCATCGCGCCCGCCGGATCGCACGTGAAGTCGGGCTGCACTACGTCTACGAAGGAAATATTTTCAGCAATGGCGGCGACACGCACTGCCTGCAATGCAACGCTCTTCTGATTCAGCGTTCATGGCACGATGTTCTGCAGAATCGCCTGAAAGATGGCGCGTGCCCCAAATGCGGCCACCGCATCCCCGGCCGTTGGACAAGCCCGAACAACATTACGACTGGCCAGTTGCATCGCAACCGCCAAACAGCGTGCATTGCCGAATTCGAAGGATGGAATTTGTAAGACTGAGGAGGACTAGCAATGAACAGGATCCGTGCACTGGCAGTCCTGATCGTCGTTTCAGTTGGTATCGCTTGTTCGGCCTTTGTCATGGCGCAGCAGCAACAAACTGCGCCACCACGGAATCCAATGGCACGTGTGCAAGCCGTGGAAACCAGCCGCGATAGCCGTCAAACGGGCGTTAGAGTCGTGCGTCTGATTAACACCGCGGAAGCAGAGTACAGGCACAGTCACGGCAGATACGCGACCTGGGACAAGCTAGTTCCATCCGGCGCAATTTCCGAGCATGAAAAGCCGGGCACGATGTTTCAAGGCTTGAAATTGTCTATCCGTCCCGAAGTCACTCCCGGTTGGGTTTTGGATTTGGTGACGGCAGTCAACGGCCAGGGATATGAGCTATCTTTGCACAACGTGTCCGACGAGTGCGGATTTTCATTCTTCAGCGACCAGCGCGGGATCCAGGGAGGCTGGATCGACTGCTCGGTTGAGTTGAAGCCGTCGGGCAATTAGCTATCGCCAGTGAGTGTAATAGCCGGGGCCGACGCGCAAGTCGTGGTGCCACGCGACGGGGAAGCTCCACCACGCAATTGAGCCGAGGATGGCCTGCATCACCGCGAGTGGAAGAATGTTTCTGTGCCGTGCGAACAGCCAGGCGAACACCGCGCCTCCTGCAAACGTAAGCGGAACGAGCACCGGATTCGGCCAGTGGCACGCGGCGAAAATTGTTCCTGTCGCGAGCGCCGCGAGCCAATCGCGACGCAGCAGCGAGAGCAGGCGGTTATTGAGCAGGGAATTGAGCGCCACTTGCTGCAGCAGACAAAATGCAAAATAGCCCCAGAATCTCCCGGGCGAGCGCAGGTTCGCGGGAATGTGCCGGGGCTGGCCGAGCACGAGTCCGGTAACAATAAGCAGCGCAGCCAGGATCGCAAAAGCGGCAAGCGCCCATTTTGTTGCCGCCCACAAATTATCGGCACGCCAGCCCAGCGTCTTCGGCGTGTCGCGATGCAACAAAAAACTTGCGACGATCCAAACAGGGAAAATGATCCACGCTCTGCGGTCGGTGAATTCCAATCTCCAGATGAACAGCAGTACGTAGATGGGAATTCCGATTACGTCGATGAGCGAAAGTATCCGAAGCGCCCCAGATGCCCGTTCCGTCATGTCCTTACTGTGATGCGCGGAGCAACTCTTCGGCAAGCGCGAGCGCAGCGGCTCCGCTCATCTGTGGAGGCGTGAAGAGGAAATCGCAGGATATGTCCGGGAATCCGCGCCGCGTCAGCGCGGCGGGCAGATGCGCAAGAATTTGCCGTGGCGCGCTCGATAGTAGCTCGCCGATGGTTTCGAACAGGACTTCGTGGTCTCTGTCGCGCCACGAATATTCGCTCAGGCGCTGCCAGAATTTTTGCCGGGCCGCACTGTCTTCGCCGCTCGCGCACAAAAATCGCAGCAACTGTTTTTCGGCTTCTATCGGGAAAACCGACCCTTCACTCGAATGCATCGAAACTCAACATGATAATGTCGGGGCTCGATTTTATCCCACTCAACCACTGTGCGACGCTGAATCTCGACTTCAGAGTTGGGCTTGTCGCTTTTCTGCTCCGGTTTTAGCCCGCGTGAAACACTTCGAAGCATTCGCGCGTATCTTAGTCAGGACTGGCGGGTCTCTGGTGCCAGGCGGCGTGACACGATTGGACCAAGGTGAAATCGAGTGATGATGGCAGGAGCTGCGCGACGGCTGCTTCATTCTATGCTCTGCAGTATCGCGGTGATTGCAATGTTCATTGCTGCTCCTGATTCCTGCCTCGCGCAGTCTGCCAACAAAATCATCGACCAATCACTCCGCGCCTCCGGGGGCGTAAAAGCAATTGCCAAAATCCGCTCGACGGATTGGGAGGGAACTGTCAAGGAAACAGGGCGAATGGATAGCGGTGAGTTCACTCTGATTACCTCCGCGCCGGGCCAGTTTTATCGCGAATTCGTATTTGGCCCGGAGCAAATCGCGGAAGCGTGCAACATCAGTTCGTGCTGGGGCGAAGAAGGAGCCGGCAATTTGTACACCCTTTTCGGCGCCGAAGAGAAACGCGCCGAGGCCACCGGGCGCTATTTGAATTTCGCGCTCGCGAATTACAAGAAACTGAAAATCCGTGTTCGCCTCACCGGTACCGACACCGTCAGCAGCCGGCCCACCGACGTCGTCGAGATGACCATTCCGCCCGGCGAGACGCGGCGCGTCTACTTCGACCGCGGAACTCACCTCATCGTGAAGGAAGTGATCGAAGCAGCCAAAGCGCCAGCCGCCGCAGAGAAATCAGCAAGCTCGCTTTCCAAGGTCGCAACCGCCGGCTCCATCGGCAGCGCCGAGGAAATTGCTTGCGCCGATTATCGCCCGGTGCAGGGCGTGATCGAGCCGTTCCAACTCACCATCCAAAACGGCGGGCGGACATTTCAAGTCGCGGTCGACCACATCGCGCTCAACAGCAGCGTCAATGCCACCTCATTCTCTTTCCCGAATCTCTCGAAAAGACCTTTGCCGGATATCGCCCAGCTTCTTACCGCGGTCGACAAAAATCAAAAGAATATCGACGAAATTCAGAAAGACTACGGTTGCATGAAGCTGGAAGAAGATGACAAGATCGACGGAAAAGGCGAAGTGACCAAGCGCACCACAACTCTGTATCAGATTTCATATATCCAGGGGCACGAAGTCGCGCGCAAGATCGAAGTCGATGGCAAGCCGCTCAGCGCTGACGAGCAGCAGAAGGAAGACGACCGGCTCAAAAAAGAGGCCGAGCGATACGACAAAGAAGCGGCGGAGCCGCCAAAGAAGGACGATGATGACGTCACCATCTCCGATTTTCTGCGCATTTCACGTTTTACCAATCCGCGCTGGGAGCGTTTTCGCGGCCAGGACGTGGTGGTCTTCGATTTTGGCCCTAACCCCAATTACAAACCGAAGAACCTGGTGGAAAAACTCGTCTATGACCTTGTGGGAACCGTTTGGGTGGATGCTCGGGCCCAGGATATCGCGCGGCTCAAGGCGCGCTTCGATAATTCCGTCAAGATCGGCGGAGTGGTGGCGTCATTCCAAAAAGGCTCAGCGTTTCAGTTCGAGCAGTCTCTGGTGAACAATCAAGTCTGGCTGCCTTCCTACGATGAAGTGCACGTGGGAGCCAAGCTGTTACTGCTGAAAACGTTTCGCGACGACCAGATCGACCGCTATTACGACTACCAGAAATTCCACGTCAGCACGCAGCAGAAGATCGCTCCGCCGAAGCAGCCCTGAATTGCGGACTTGAAACGAAGCCTTACAATGGAATTTCGCCGGGCCGGAGCGGGCGCGCTTTCATTCCGCGAGGTTCAGTTGTTGCGGCCGCAGCATTTTTTGTATTTTTTGCCGGAGCCACAGGGGCACAAATCGTTGCGGCCAACTTTTGCGCCGGTGCGGACTTGCTTCGGCGCTTCCGCCTTTTCCCGGCCCGTCTGGAATTGCAATTCCTGCTGCGCGCGCCGCTGGCGCCGCTCGATCTGCTTGGCTTCTTCTTCGGGACGAGCGGGCTGCATGAGGTAGAGGAAGCGGACCGATTCGGTGTCGATGCGGCCCATCATCTCTTCGAAGATCTTGAAGCCTTCTTTCTTGAATTCGACCAGCGGATCGACTTGGCCGTAACCGCGCAATCCGATTCCTTCTTTTAGATGGTCGAGCGTGAGCAGGTGGTCTTTCCATTGCGCGTCGACGATATCGAGCATGATGTGCCGTTCGAGCCAGCGCATCATCTGCGCGCCAAAGAGTTTTTCTTTTTCTTCATAGCGCACTTTGGCTTTTTCAATGAGCGCGTCGAGCAACTGATCATGATTCATCTGCAGCGGATCGATTCCCAACGCTTTGATGTCCAGGCCAAATTGATTCAGTATTTCGCCGGAGAGCTGCGTCAGGTTCCATTGGTCCGGATGCTGCTCACGCGGGCAATAGGTGTCAACAAGGTCAGCCATCAATTCTTCGGTAAGCGCGAGAATGTCGTCCTTCTGATCTCTTCCTTCGAGAACCGAACGGCGAATCGAGTAAATCGTTTCGCGCTGCTTGTTCATTACGTCGTCGTATTCCAGCAAATGCTTGCGGGCTTCGAAGTTCTGCGCTTCGACGGATTTTTGCGCGTTCTCGATGCGTTTGGAAATCAAGCGCGATTCGATGGGGATGCCTTCCTTCATGCCAAGCATGTACATGAACTTCTGAACGCGCTCGCCGCCGAAGATGCGCAGCAAGTCGTCTTCCAACGATAAGTAAAATCGCGACGAGCCCGGATCGCCTTGGCGTCCCGCGCGGCCGCGCAACTGATTGTCAATGCGGCGCGCTTCGTGGCGCTCGGTGCCGAGGATGTGCAAACCGCCCAGCGCCACTACTTCGTCGTGTTCCGTGCGGCATTGCTCGGCAAATTGATCGTAGATCGGCTTCCACTGTTCAAGCGGCACCTGAAAAATCTTGCCTTCCTGCTGGAAAAGCACCATCGCGACATTGCCTGCGCCGTTGCCGCCCGCGACGGGATCTTTCGCGGCTTCTTCGGCGGTCTCCGTGGGCGAAGGATGGCCGTTGCCGTCGCCGATGACGGCGCCGGCGGGCGCGTAGGGGAGCGCGAGCTTGTTTTTCAGACAGTATTCGCGGGTCATCGCTTCGGGGTTGCCACCGAGCAAAATGTCGGTTCCGCGTCCGGCCATGTTGGTCGATACGGTGACCGCACCTTTGCGTCCGGCTTGCGCGACCACTTTCGCTTCGCGCTCATGCTGCTTGGCGTTCAGCACTTGATGCGGAATGCCGTGCTTCTTGAGCAGTTCGGCGATTTTTTCCGACTTCTCAATGGAAATGCTGCCGATCAGAACCGGCTGGCCGCTCTCATGCAATTGCTTGATGCCGGCCGCGTGGGTTCCATCCTCCTGAATAATTCCGTTCACCACCGCTTCGAATTTTTCCGCTTCGGTGCGATAGACCACGTCGGGATTCTCAATGCGAATCAGATCACGATTGGTGGGAATCACAACAACGTCGAGACCGTAAATCTTGCCGAATTCCTTGGCTTCGGTTTCCGCCGTGCCAGTCATGCCGGAAAGCTTTTTGTACATGCGGAAATAATTCTGGAAGGTGACGGTAGCGAGAGTCTGGTTCTCGCGCTCGATTTTCACGCCTTCTTTGGCCTCGATGGCTTGGTGCAATCCGTCGGACCAGCGGCGCCCGGGCATTTGCCGTCCTGTGAATTCATCGACGATGACCACTTCGCCTTCTTTCACGACGTAATCCACATCGCGGGTGAAGAGCGAGTGCGCGCGCAAGCCTTGATACACATGATGAATGGTTTCCAGGTTTTGCGGATCGTACATGTTCGGCAGCGCGAGCAGGCGTTCGCATTTCGCCACGCCTTCTTCGGTGAGCGTGGCGGTTTTGTGTTTTTCGTCGAGAGTGTAATCGATATCTTTGATGAGCTTGGGAACGATTTTATCGATTTTGTAATACTTATCCGTGGATTCTTCGGCAGGGCCGGAAATAATGAGCGGCGTGCGCGCTTCGTCGATCAAAATCGAGTCCACTTCGTCGACGATACCGAAATGGTGCCCGCGCTGGACGCAATCGGCGAGGTCGTACTTCATGTTGTCGCGCAGATAATCGAAGCCGAATTCGTTATTGGTGCCGTAAGTGATGTCGGCGCCATAGGCGGCGCGGCGTTGCGCGTCGTCGAGATCATGCACAATCACGCCGACGGTGAGGCCCAGCGTTTTGTAAATCGGGCTCATCCATTCCGCGTCGCGCCGCGCCAGGTAATCGTTCACCGTAACGATGTGCACGCCGCGGCCGGTGAGCGCGTTCAGATACGCGGGCAAAGTGGCGACCAGCGTTTTTCCTTCGCCGGTTTTCATTTCGGCGATTTTGCCATCGTTCAGCACCATGCCGCCGATGAGCTGCACGTCGAAGTGCCGCATGCCGAGTTTCCGGCGGCCCGCTTCGCGCACGAGCGCAAACGCGGGCACGATCACCTGCGCCAGCGCCTCTTGCAGTTTCGGGCGGTACTCTACGTCTCTCAGGTCGAGGCCTTCGAGCTTCGAGGTGACCTGCATTTTCAGTTCGGCCGTCTTGGTGAGGAAGTCTTCCTCGGCGAGCTTCTGCATCTCAGGTTCGAGAGCATTGATCGCGACGACGAGCGGCGCGAGCTTCTTAATGTCGCGCTCGTGCTTTGTTCCAACAAAGACCGCTATAAAACTTTCTACTAACCTATCGGCATCCATTCTTTTCCATTGGATGCTTGCTCATACGCAAGCGTCGTAAGCCTCTCTTGGGGCCGTTCTTTAGATCGTTCTTTGGCCGCTCTTCAGCTTTTGGGGACTCAAAATCGGCAAGGACTCTTCCACTGGAGCCGCTGCGCCAGCCGTCCAGCGATGCGCTGCAGCTTCTATTCTATCCTGTTCGCCGCACTTGGCGCAAAGCGCACGCCATGCGCGAGTTGCTCCAGCAACACCGGCGGCCCTATGATTCCTGCGCGGGTTGCGTGAGAAGAAGCGTGAGCGCGAAGGAGGACGTCCGTGCCATTTACCATCACCACGACGGTCACCTGCTATTTGCTGCCGCAGGATGGCGCGCAAGCCAAGGCCGATTTCCTGAAGCATTTGCTTGATCCTGGCGAGACGTGGATCACAGCCTACGCCTTTACGCTGACGGATATGATTCAGGACCTGATCGCGGCGCATAAAGCCGGAATTCCGCTGCACTTGTATCTCGACCATTCGCAGGCCATCGAGGCGGTCGAAAAGCCGCTGGTGCAGCAGTTGGTAAGCGCGGGCGTGGAAGTCACCATCGGCACTTCACCCGCAGGCTCCAAATTCATCTGCCACACGAAGGGAATGGTTTCCGATCCCGCGGCAACTGGCGGCTCGCTTTGGTGCTGGGAAGGCTCGACGAATTTCTCGCTGAGCGCGTGGCAGCAGGTCAACACCGCTTTGGTATTCGCGTCGCAGCAATGGCGCGATGAGTTTGTCGCGCAGTTCGAGGCGCTGGTCGATTTTGCGTGGGCCAATGAGCGTAGCATGCAGTTGATGTCCTCGCCGCCGCCGGACTTGGGCAAAGCGCCGGCCGCCTCGCGCGCACGTTATGGACTGAAACCTTCGCCTGATCCAGGCGCCGTTGCCGGACACGGCGGCCACGCCGCGCCAGGAGCCAGGACCCTCAAGCGCGGCTGAAAAATCAGGTCTCGGCAGCACAGTGATTTCGACGCGCGCGGTTGCTACTCTTCATTGTGCGTTCTATCATCGAATGTTCGCTTGTTGCTGTTTTGCGCGGCGAGTTACTGAACTTTCGATTCGTGCTTTGCTTTGAGGTAACCGAAAGGCGGCATTTTCATGGCGGGTAACGCATTGACGGAAGGCGTGGTTTACGAAGCGCTGCGCACGGTAGAAGATCCGGAGCATCATCGCAGCATTCTGTCGCTGAACATGGTGCGCAGCTTGGTCGTGCGCGAGGGCGCGATTTCGCTGGTCATGTCGCTGCTGCGTCCAGAAGAGGCGTATCGCCAGGTGCTGGAACGCGATATTCGCGCCGCGATTGGCCGTCTTCAGGGAGTGCAAAGGTTCGAATTGAAATTCGAGGCAACCACGCCGGGAGGGCGGCGGCTGCAGGACAAAGAGCCAATCGCCGGCGTGAAGCATTTGGTCGCCGTTGCAAGCGGCAAGGGCGGAGTGGGCAAAACGACCGTGGCCGTGAATCTGGCGATCGCGCTGCAGAAAATGGGCGCGAAAATCGGCCTGCTGGACGCGGATGTTTACGGCCCGAACGTGCCGCTGATGCTGGGGACGACGGAGCAGCCGCGCGCTCTCGCGGAAAATGTCATCGTGCCGGTGGAGGCGTACGGGCTGAAAATCATTTCGATGGGACTGCTGAATCCCGGAGACCGCCCGCTGATCTGGCGCGGGCCGATGCTGCACGGCGTGATGCAGCAGTTTTTGCGAAGCGTGCAATGGGGCGAGCTGGACTATTTGATTATCGATTTGCCGCCGGGGACCGGAGACGTGCAGCTTTCGCTGGTGCAGTCAGTGGCGATTTCGGGCGCGGTGATCGTCACCACCCCTTCGATCGTCGCGCTCGCCGACGTGCGCAAGGCCATCGAGATGTTTCGCCAGGTAAACGTGGAAATTCTGGGCATCGTCGAGAACATGAGCTACTTCTCCTGCCCGCATTGCAATGAACGCATCGATGTTTTTGGCCACGGAGAAGGCGCGAGCATGGCCAAGACGTTTGGCACGCAGTTTCTTGGCGAGATCGAAATCGATCCGCAGATTCGCATTGGCGGAGACACCGGCAAGCCCGTGGCGGCGCAAGGCGAGGATTCTCCGGGAGCGAAAAGCGTGTTCGCGGTGGCGCGAGCCGTGGCCGCGCGGCTGGCGGAGTCGAACCGCGCTGCGGCCGCGCCCAACGTGCAGATTCTCTGACGATTCCCCGCGCCGTGGCTGACTTGTAAGGCTCAAATGCGTGTGTTACTTTCGCTGTTCGCTTGAAAACGCCTCCAAGTTCCACTCGGAGCACAACTTGATTCGCACATACCGCGGACGCGCGCCGCAGGTGGCCGCGTCGGCCTATATTGACGAGGCCGCGACGCTGATCGGCGACATACAAATTGGCGAAGATTCGAGCGTCTGGCCCGGAGTGGTGATTCGCGGCGACGTGCATTACATTCGCATCGGCGCGCGGACAAACATTCAGGACGGTTCGGTGCTGCACGTGATGCGCGACGAGCATCCGCTCGTTTTGGGCGACAATGTGACCATCGGGCACGGCGTGATTTTGCACGGCTGCACCATCGAGTCGCGGTGCCTGATTGGCATGGGGTCGATTATTTTGAATGGCGCAAGAATTGGCGCGGGATCGATTGTCGCCGCCGGGACGCTAGTGACCGAAGGCGCGGTCGTCCCGGCGGGAAGTTTGTACATGGGGCATCCAGGAAAGCTACGGCGCATGCTGACGCCTGCGGACCAGAAATCCATCGACGATTACGCGAGCCGTTACGTGAGCTACAAAGATTCGTACATCGCAGAGGCAAAGAAGTGAGCGAAGGGGCAAAACCGGAAGGCGAGCGGCGCAAATTTCGCGCCATCAAAGGCACGCGGGATATCCTGCCGCCGGATTCAGCGCTGTGGAACTGGTTCGAGAAGACGGCGCGGAGTGTGATGGAGTCGTACAACTTCGGCGAAATTCGTCTGCCGATTTTCGAGGAAACGGAACTGTTCGCGCGCTCTGTTGGGTCCCAGACGGACATAGTATCAAAAGAGATGTTCACGTTTGAGCTGAACGCGTATCGTGAAATCCATCACGGATGGAGCAATCTCGTTGCTTCTCGGGGCAATCCGTTCGACTTTTCCTTCCATCTGAGTGCATTCATTACCACCTTGAAGGAGGCGTTGGCGTCTGATCGGATCGCAAAGATCAACGAGAACCTAACGGCAGTTACGGAACTTGAGGGCGAATACACGAAGTTATTCGAAATTGCCCACGGCCAAGTTGCGCAGGAGAGGCAAGAGCACCTGGAGAACCAGGGTGACGCACACAACATCATTGAGCAGGCACTTGGCAGTGCATTCAAAGTACGCGCTGATTCCGAAATCGCCGTTCTTCGGCCGGAGGCGACGGCGTCGGTGTGCCGGGCGTACATCGAGCATGGGATGCACACGCGGCCGGGCGACCAGAAGCTGTACTACATCGGGCCAATGTTCCGGCGGGAGCGGCCGCAGAAGGGACGTTACCGGCAGTTCTATCAAATTGGCGCGGAAGTGCTGGGCGCGTCGGACGCGCCGGCAATTGATGCGGAATTGATCGAGATGCTGACGGTGCTGCTGACGCGCTGCCAAATCGAGAAATGGACGCTGCTGGTGAATTCGATTGGGTGCGCGGATTGCCGGCCGAAATACGTCGAGCGGCTGCGCGCGGAATTGCGCAAGCCGGAAATCTTTTCCAAGCTGGGCACAGACAGCCAGCGGCGCGTGGAGACGAATCCGCTGCGCGTGATGGATTCGAAGCTGCCGGAGGAGCAGCCCATCATCGAAAAGTTGCCGAAAATCACGGAGCATTTGTGCGCGGAATGCCGCGAGCATTACGAAAAGCTGAAAAAAGAATTGGCGCTGCGCAAGGTGCCATTCACGGAATCGCCGCGGCTGGTGCGCGGGCTCGACTATTACATGCGTACGACGTTTGAGATTACCAGTCCGGTGCTGGGCGCGCAAAATGCGCTGTGCGGCGGCGGGCGGTACGACGGGCTGGTCGAGATGCTCGGCGGACCGAAGGGAATCAAAGGGATTGGATTTGCGCTGGGCGAAGACCGCTTCATCGACGCGATTGTGGAAGCGAAAAAAATCGGCGCCGCGATGGCCGTGGATGTTTTCATCGCGTGGATGGGGCAGAATGCTTATCCGGAGGCGGTGCGGCTGGCGCGCGTGTTGCGCGATGCGAAGTGCGTGGTGGAATTGCCGCCGGAAGAGATGAAATTTCGCAAAGCGTTCGAGCGCGCGGATAAAATTGGGGCGCGGTTTGTCTTGATCATCGGTGACGACGAAATTGCATCGAAGCAGTTGACGGTCAAACGGCTCGCCGACGGCGAGCAGAAGAAAATGGGAGAAGGAGCGCTGCTGGATTATGTCCGGCGGTGACTACATCGCGCGGATAAAGCGCGCGAAAGGAAGAATTATTTTATGAAAATCGATGCCTGTATTTGGGGGCAAGGAGTTTTGGTCGGAATCTCGTTTGGTTTTGGGCGATGAAATTGACGCGCAGGGCGACCTTGAAGCGATTGGCGGATGGCGTACAAGAGAAAATTGCGGAAGCGGCGCTGCTGGATTATGTCCGGCGGTGACTACATCGCGCGGGTGAAACGCGCGAAAGGAAGAATTCTTTCAAAGGCGTCAGCTCTGAGCTGTTGGTGGCGCGTTGCTAATGGAGGCGGGCGGTCTTTGAAGACATCGCGCGGATGAGGCGCCCTTCCTGCGTCAAGGTAAACGCGAAAGGAAGAATTATTTTGAAGAGCGTCGAGTTTGGTGCGGCGGCGGGTGAGTTGCTGAGGAGCGTCAGTTATTTCGAAGCAGGGGGGGATGAATTGTTCGATTCGTTAGGTGAGTTGAAGCGGACGGGATATTGCGGCGAGCTTCGCGTGGCGGATGCGGGGCGCAATGTGATTTTGATGGGCTGGGTGCATCGGCGGCGCGACCTGGGCAATTTGATTTTCCTGGACCTGCGCGACCGCGCCGGCCTTTGCCAAGTGGTTTGCAATCGCGACCAGTATCCCGAGGCGCACGCGAAGGCGGATGAAGTGCGTCCGGAATACGTGGTGGCCGTGGAAGGCCGCGTGTTTCGGCGGCAGAAACCGAATCCGGAAATCGCCACGGGCGACGTGGAGGTGATGGCCACGAGCGTGCGCATTTTGAACAATGCGAAGACGCCGCCGTTTCAACTCGAAGACGACACGACGGCGAGCGAAGAGACGCGGCTGCGTTACCGCTATCTCGATCTGCGGCGGCGGAAACCGCACAAGAACATCGCGCTGCGTCATCGCGTGGTGTTCGAAATTCGCAAGGCGCTCGACGAATTGGGATTTTACGAAATTGAAACGCCGATGCTGACGCGTTCGACTCCTGAAGGAGCGCGTGATTATTTGGTGCCGAGCCGCGTGCATCACGGGCAGTTTTACGCGCTGCCGCAGTCGCCACAAATCTTCAAACAGATTCTGATGATCAGCGGCATGGATCGCTATTTCCAGATCGTGCGCTGTTTCCGCGACGAGGATTTGCGCGCGGACCGCCAGCCGGAGTTCACGCAGCTTGACTTGGAGATGGCGTTTCCGCGGCAGCAGGACGTTTTCGAAGTGATCGAGCGGGTGATGGAGCGCGCGATGGCCGTGATCGGCGCGACGGTGCGGCGGCCGTTTCGCCACATGCTGTATAAGGACGCGCTGCGCCGCTACGGCTCCGACAAGCCGGATTTGCGCTTCGGCATGGAGCTGCAGGATGTGACGAAATACTTCGAGCCGGCGCGCGCCACCTTCGGGATCGAAGGCAATGTGTACGCGCTGCTCGCGCAGGGCGCGGCGGCGTGGTCGCGCAAGCAGCTCGACGATTTGGGCGAGTTGGCGAAGGGCGCGGGAGCAAAAGCGATTTACACCATCAAGGTCACCCCGGAGGGCGTTTCGTCGTCGTTGGAAAAAACGCTCGGCGCGGAGGCGCTGACGCAATTGGCGAAGGGCGTCGGCGCGAAACGCAACGATTTGATTGTCGCGGTTGCAGCGAAAGAGCAAGTTGCGCACGGCGACGCGGCGGCGATGGTCGCGGGACAGGTGCGCTTGCGGCTCGCGGAGCAACTCGGCGTGGTCAATAAAGATCGCTGGGAATTTGCGTGGATCACCGGCTTCCCGCTTTTTGAATGGAGCGAAACGGACAAGCGGTGGGTGAGCGCGCAGCATCCGTTCACGGGAATTATCGAGGAGGATTTGGACAAACTGGAGGACGAGAGCAAGCGCGGCGAAATTCGCTCGAAGGGCTACGATCTGGTGCTGAACGGCGTCGAGCTTGGCTCGGGCAGCATACGAATTCACCGGCAGGATGTGCAGGCACGTTTGTTCACGGCGCTCGGGCTGTCGGATGAGACCGCGCGGCGACGATTTGGGTTTTTCCTCGACGCGCTGACCTATGGCACGCCTCCGCATGGCGGAATCGCGCTGGGCATCGACCGCATGGTGGCGCTGCTCGCGCGAGAAAAATCGCTGCGCGAAGTGATTGCGTTCCCAAAGACCACCGCGGCGCAGGATTTGATGGCCGAGTCGCCCAGCGAAGTAGACGAGGAGCAGCTCGATCAGTTGGGGATCGCACTCAAGCCAAAGCAAAAGCCCACAGTGAGCGGCGCGTAAATGTACGGACTGCAATGAGCCGGATACGGATACTGCCGGAGAATGTCGCGAACAAAATTGCGGCGGGGGAAGTGGTGGAGCGGCCTGCGTCGGTGGTGAAGGAGCTGCTTGAGAACTCTCTCGACGCGGGCGCGAAGAGCGTGCGCGTGGAAGTGGAGTCCGGCGGGAAGCGGCTGATTCGTATCACAGACGACGGCAGCGGAATGCCGCACGACGACGCGCTGCTGGCGTTCGAGCGGCACGCGACTTCGAAGCTGCGAAACGCGGATGATTTGCTTTCGATTTCGACGCTGGGATTTCGCGGCGAAGCGCTGCCGTCGATTGCAGCGGTTTCGCGGCTGACGCTGGAAACGCGCGCGGCGGAAGAAGAGCAGGGAACGCGCATCGAATTTGCCGGCGGGAAGCTCCTCAGCGTGAAGCCTGCAGGCGCGCCGGCGGGAACGGTGATCAGCGTTGCGGACCTTTTCTATTGTGTTCCGGCGCGGCGAAAATTCCTGAAATCGGAGACCACGGAGCTGGGGCACATCGCTTCGCTGGTGACGCACTACGCGCTGGCCCATCCGGACAAACATTTTCTGCTGAAGACGCCGACGCAGGAGATTCTGAACGCGACTCCCGTAGAGACGATGGCCGAGCGCGTGTATCAAGTGTTTGGGCGGCCGGCGGCGATGGAAATGGTCGAGATGGCGCCGGTGGAAGCGCCGATTCGCGCGGCGATCACTGAGGCGGAGATGGAGCCGGGCGAAGACGCGGCGCAGATTCGTATTTCGGGGTTTGTGTCGCGGCCGGAAATCCAGCGCACGAATCGCAATGCGATTTACATTTTCGTGAACCGGCGGCTGATTCGCGACCGGCTGGTGCTGCACGCGATTAATGAGGCGTATCGCAACATCGTGCCGCCGGGCGTATTTCCCGCGGTGCTGCTGTTCCTGGAATTGCCGTACGAAGAGGTTGATGTGAACGTGCATCCGGCGAAAATCGAAGTGCGCTTCCGGCATTCGCAGGTGGTGCATGATTTTGTGCGCGACTCGATCCGGCTGGCGCTATCGAACGCGCGGTCCGTGCCGAGTTTTCCGTCGCCGTCGGCGAGCAAAGCGGAAGCTGCGCTTGCAGCGGGTGCAGGCGCAAGTGCGGGCGCGGGAATAGCGCAGAATACAGCAACGGGTGCTGCATCAGCGATACAGGGCGGGAATGGCGATGCGGAAAACTTCACGCCTGGGCAATCCGGATTCGCGACGGCGCCGGCAGCAGCGGCGACCGTGGACGACGAGTTCGTGCTGAGCGGTGCGCCGGACCGGCCGATTCCGCAGCGGCTGAATTTCGAGAACGGCGAAGCGATTGTGTTGCCGCGAGCGGTTCCTGAGTCGGGTGTCGGTTGCGGCCAGTCGTCGCAGACGGTGAGCGGGGAATCGGAAACTGCGGGCGCGCTGCCGGGGCCGCACGACATCGGAGACTTGAAGCCGCTGGGACAAATCAACGCCAGCTACATCGTTGCGGTCAACGGCGAGGGCCTGTGGATCGTCGATCAGCACGTGGCGCACGAGCGCGTGCTGTTTGAAAAGCATCTGGCGGCGCGGCGCGCCGGAGCCGTGGGGGGCCAGCGGCTGCTGATGCCGATTGTCGCGGAGCTGGCGCCGCATCAGATCGCGATATTCGAGCAGATTGCCGAGGAATTGCGGGCGAATGGATTTGAAGCGGAGTTGATTGGTCCGAGGGCGGTGGCCATCGCTGCGGCACCGGCGGGAATCGCCAGCGGCAATGCGGAAAAGCTGCTGGAAGAAATTCTGGACGGCGTAGCGCGCGAGTCGCAGGCCATTTCGCTGGAATCGCTGCAGGCGCGCATCGCGGCTTCGACCGCGTGCCAGGCGGCCATCAAAGTGAACATGCCGCTCGACCAAACGAAAATGGAATGGCTGCTCGCGGAGCTGGCCAAGGCGGATTATCCGATGAGCTGCCCGCACGGGCGCCCGGTGGTGCTGCGATATTCAGTGCGGGAAATCGAGCGCGCGTTCAAGCGGATTTGAACCCATGGTGGCCGAATTCAAACCCTCGGTACTGAGCGTGCTGTTGGAAGTCGCGGCAGCCTGTTTTTTCTCGTTTCTCGGATTGTCCTGTCTAATGTGGAAGTTGGTAAACAGGAGATTACCCGCGGAAGACCAGTTTCCTCTATGGGAAGTGAGGCGCTTTAGCTGGATGCCTAAAACGTACCGATATATCAATCCGTTTGCGGGATGCAGCAGAGCAACAACAGAATATAAGCGTTTTTATCCGGACAGCTGGATCGATCTCTTGGCATTCGGATTCTTCATTGCTTTCTTAGTCTGTGCGCTTGCTATTCTCTGCGTTCGATTCTTCCCGGCAGTGATGGCCAAATAATTGGTTTCAAAATTGATCGTCGCGATTGATGGGCCGGTAGGTTCGGGGAAGAGCACAGCGGCGCGGCGCGTTGCGGCACTGCTCGACTACACCTACATCGATACGGGCGCGATGTACCGCGCCGTGGCGCTGAAGGCGCTGCGAAGAAGGATTTCCCTTGGTGCAACGGACGAGCTTGTCGCGCTCGCGGGTGAAGCACGCATCGATTTGCGCGCGGGGGTGCCTGAAAACGGCGGGACACAGCGCGTGCTGCTGGATGGCGAGGACGTCACCGCGGCGATTCGCACGCCAGAGGTTTCGCAGGCTGCTTCAAAAATCGCGGTGATCGAAGGCGTAAGGCGCGTGCTGGTTGCCGAGCAGCGCCGCGCCGGAGCGAGCAGCGGCGTGGTGATGGAAGGACGCGACATCGGCAGCGTGGTTTTTCCGGATGCTGGGCTGAAGATTTTTCTGACCGCGTCGGATGAAGTTCGCGCACGGCGGCGCTGGCGGGAGCATCAGCAGAAAGGCGACACGATCGATTTGGCGCGCACGCTCGAAGAAATCCGCGAGCGCGACCGGCGCGATGCCGGACGCGAGCATTCGCCGCTGGTGCGCGCGGAAGGCGCAGTGCTGGTCGACAGCACAGCGATGGAGCCGGACGAGGTGGCCCGCCTGATCGCCATGCTGGCGCGGGAACAAACACGCGAGCCAAGCACAAAATCCGTGTAGATCGGATCCTTCGCTGCGCTCAGGACGCCAAATCCTAGTCGGATTTGGCGGAAGTGGCGCATCTGATCGCGATGCTGGCGCGGGAATGCTCCGGTGCGCAGCCTCCACAGGCCAAGTGAGAGAATTGCGGAACGCAGGCGATTCGTTTCAGAAATTCCCGCTTGGACAAATTCGCAGAGAGCAGAATCTTCGGCTGCTTGACTAAGTGGCCGTCCAGAAATTCAGACAGAACTGAGGCCTAGGTGGGGCCGGACATGGAGCCGAGGAATTCGGCGTTGTTTTTCGATTTCACCAGACGGCCCAGCAGCAATTCCATCGCTTCCACGGTGGAGAGCGGGCTCAGCACTTTGCGCAGGACCCAGATGCGATTCAGCTCGTCGGCAGGCAGCAGCAATTCGTCTTTTCGCGTTCCAGAACGATTGATGTCGATGGTCGGGAAAACGCGCTTGTCAACCAGCCGGCGGTCGAGATTGATTTCCATGTTGCCGGTGCCCTTGAACTCCTCGAAGATGACGTCGTCCATGCGGCTGCCCGTGTCGATGAGCGCGGTAGCGATGATGGTGAGCGAGCCGCCCTCTTCAATATTTCGCGCGGCGGCGAAAAAGCGGCGCGGGCGCTGCAAGGCATTGGCGTCGATACCGCCGGAAAGGACTTTCCCGGAGGGCGGCGTCACGGCGTTGTAGGCGCGGCCGAGGCGCGTGAGCGAATCGAGAAGGATCACAACGTCGCGCTTGTGCTCGACGAGGCGCTTGGCTTTTTCGAGGACCATTTCCGCGACTTGAATGTGGCGCTGCGGCGGCTCGTCGAAGGTCGAGCTGATGACTTCGCCCTTGACGGTGCGCTGCATGTCGGTGACTTCTTCTGGGCGCTCGTCGATGAGCAGCACGATCAGCGCGACCTCTGGATGATTTGTGGTGACGGAATTGGCGACCGATTGCAGCATCATGGTTTTGCCGGTGCGCGGCGGCGCGACGATCAGCCCGCGCTGGCCCTTGCCGATGGGGCAGAGCATGTCGAGAACACGGCCAGTCAAATTTTCTTTAGTGGTTTCCAGGCGAATGCGTTCCTGCGGATAGAGCGGCGTGAGGTTGTCGAAGAAAATTTTGTTGCGCGCGACTTCCGGATCTTCGAAATTGACGGCTTCGACTTTAATCAGGGCAAAGTAGCGCTCACCGTCCTTGGGCGGACGGACCTGGCCGGAGACGGTGTCGCCGGTGCGCAGATCGAATTTGCGAATCTGCGACGGCGAGACGTAGATATCGTCAGGGCCGGGAAGATAGTTGTATTCGGGCGCGCGGAGGAAGCCGAAGCCATCGGGGAGGCATTCGAGCACGCCTTCGGAGAAGATCAGGCCGTTCTTTTCGGTCTGCGCGCGGAGGATCTGGAAGATCAACTCCTGTTTGCGCATGCCGCCGGCGCCGGGGATGTTCAGTTCTTTGGCGATTTTCGCCAGGTCGGTGATGTTGCGGTCCTTCAGTTCTGCAAGACTTACGCTCATTGAATTCTTTCCTTCGAATTTATTTTTGGATTTCCAAAACTGTAAATTTTCTAACCTGAGGTTTCTCCGGCGCGGATGCGTTCGGGTGGTTCCTCGGGCGGGTGATGTTTCTCGAACCAGCCGGACTTTCCCCCTCCGGCCAAAACCTTCGCTTCTACTCTGTGAAAGCGGCGCTAATTGGTGAATTCGTTGTCCTGCGTCGCGCTGGTGTCGTAAGCCGGCGCAACTTCGGGCGCCGGGATGGCGGATGCTTCCAAGGGCCGCTCCAGCGCCAGGAGCAATACTTCGTCCATGGTGTCGACAAACTTCACGGACATCTGCGCCTGAATTTCCGGCGGTACTTCCGCGAGATCTTTCTCGTTGTCGCGCGGCAGGATGACGGTGCGCAGACCCAGCCGGTGCGCGGCGAGCAGCTTTTCTTTGACGCCTCCGATAGGCAGCACTTTGCCGCGCAAGGTGATCTCACCGGTCATGGCCAGATCACAGCGAACGGGAATGTGTGTCAAAGCGCTCGCAATAGATGTGCAGAGCGTGATGCCCGCCGAAGGCCCGTCTTTCGGAATTGCGCCTTCGGGAACGTGCACGTGAATATCGAGGTGACGATAGAAATCCTTGGACAGCCCGAACAAATGGCTGCGTGAGCGCACGTAGCTCATCGCGGCTTGCGCCGATTCCTGCATGACGTCTCCGAGTTTGCCCGTCAATGTCAGCCGGCCTTTGCCCTGCATCAGCGTCGCTTCGGTGCTAAGCACCTGGCCGCCGACTTCGGTCCATGCCAAGCCCACAGCAAGGCCAACCTCATTTTTCTTCTCCGCCCAAACGTCCCGGAATTTGAGAATGCCGAGATAATCGGAGATGTTGGACGGAATGATCTCGGCCTTGGCGAGGGTTTTTTCAGTGACCAGCTTGCGCGCGACCTTGCGGCCGATATTGGCGATCTCGCGCTCGAGGTTGCGCACGCCCGCCTCATGCGTGTAATGGCGGATCAAATGCAGAATCGCATCGTCGGTAAAACTGAGATTGTCCTCGGTGATGCCATTGGCTTCGCGTTGTTTTGGGACCAGGAAGCGCTTGGCAATTTCCAGTTTTTCCTGCTCGGTATATCCGGGCAAGCGCAAGACTTCCATGCGGTCTTGCAAAGGCTGCGGAATAGTATGCAGGACGTTCGCGGTGCAAACAAACATCACTTTGGACAGGTCATACTCCACGTCGAGGTAATGATCGGTGAACGCGTGGTTCAATTCCGGGTCCAGCACTTCCATCAATGCAGCGGAAGGGTCGCCGCGAAAATCTGTGGACATTTTGTCCACTTCATCGAGAACGAAAACCGGATTCATCGTGCCGGCCTTGCGCATCATTTGAATGATCTGGCCGGGAAGGGCGCCAATGTAAGTGCGCCGGTGGCCGCGAATTTCCGCCTCATCGCGCACGCCGCCCAGCGAGACGCGAACGAATTTGCGGCCCGTAGCTTTGCCAATGGACATCGCGAGCGAAGTTTTTCCAACGCCCGGAGGTCCGACAAAGCAGAGGATCGAGCCTTTCGGATTTTTCACGAGCTGCCGAACGGCGAGGAATTCCAGGATGCGCTCCTTGATTTTGTCCAGGCCATAATGATCTTCGTTCAGGATTTGCTCGGCGCGCTTGATGTCGCGAATTTCGCGAGAACGTTTTTTCCACGGCACGGCGAGCATCCAATCGAGATAGTTGCGCGAGACGGTCGACTCGGCGGACATCGGCGGCATCATTTCCAGCCGCTTGAGTTCCTGCAGAGCCTTCTCCTGGACTTCTTTGGGCATGCCTGAAGTTTCGATTTTCTTCTTGAGCTGATCGAGTTCGCCCGCTTCGCCGCGGCCGAGTTCCTTCTGGATGGCCTTCAACTTTTCGTTGAGGTAATACTCTTTTTGGGCGCGCTCCATTTGCCGCTTCACGCGGGTATTGATGCTGCGGTCGACGTTGAGCTTTTCGGTTTCAGCCTCGAGAATCTCAGCGATGCGGTTTAAGCGTTCGAGCGGATCGAAGATTTCGAGAAGCTCTTGCTTTTCCTCGACGGGGATCTGCAAATTCGATGCAATGGCGTCCGCGAGTTTCGCCGGATCGTCGACGCGTACCGCGGCAATCATGGTGTCGTAGTTCAGCGATTGAGAAAGCTTGACGTACTGTTCAAAAAGCCCGGTGACGCGGCTGGCGGCCTGTTCGAGTTGCGGACTGGGCTCCGTCTTTACCGGAATTACGCGAATGGTCGCGCGGAAAAACCCTTCGTCGTTCGTAATCTGAACAATTTTTGCGCGCTCGGAACCTTCCACCAGAACTTTTATATTCCCGTCCGGCAGCTTCACGCTCTGAACGATGTTGGCGAGAGTTCCGACCTGATAGATTTCATCCGGGCGCGGGTCATCCACCGAGGCGTCATGCTGCGTCGCCAGGAAGATTTTCTTTTCGCCGGCAAGCGCATCTTCGAGGGCGCGCACGGAAGCTTCACGGCCGACGATGAATGGATTCATCATTTGCGGGAAGATGACGATTTCCCGCACCGGCATCATCGGCACGCGCATCAGTTCAGGCTTTTCCCGATTAAACATAAGTTAGTGGGCTCTCCCCGTTGGCTAGCCAGCTTTTTCGAGCAGGCTCCAGTTGATTTCCCGGCTCTTGACCATTTCCGCGGTGACGATGAAGTCGCGCATCTTGCGCTGCGTGGGGAGGTGGTACATCAGGTCAAGCATCAGGTCTTCCAAAATCATTCGCAGGCCGCGCGCTCCTACTTTGCGCTGCAGGGCCAGCTCCGCCACGGTTTCCAAAGCATCGTCGGTAAACTTCAAGCGGACATTTTCGAACTCGAATAGCTTCTGGTATTGACGGATCAGCGCGTTCTTTGGTTCCTGCAGAATGCGAATCAACGCGGAACGGTCCAGATCGCCCAGAACTCCCACGACTGGCAAACGGCCGACAAATTCAGGGATCAGGCCGTAATGAATCAGATCTGTGGGCTGGGCCTGCTCCAGAACTTCTATATTGCGCCGCGACGGCGTCGACGGTGGCGCGTCGGCATGGAAACCGAGGGACTTCTGTCCCACCCGGCGCTCGATGAGCTTTTCCAATCCCACAAACGCGCCGCCACAAATGAACAGGATGTTGGTCGTGTCCACGGGCGTGAATTCCTGGTGCGGATGCTTGCGGCCACCCTGCGGCGGAACATTTGCGGTGGTGCCTTCCAGGATTTTCAAGAGCGCCTGCTGCACGCCCTCGCCGGAAACGTCGCGCGTGATGGACGGGTTTTCGTCCTTCTTTGAAATTTTGTCGATTTCATCGATATAAATGATGCCTTGCTGCGCCTTTTGCACATCGCCATCGGCGGCTTGCAAGAGCTTCAAAATAATGTTTTCCACATCTTCGCCGACGTAACCCGCCTCCGTGAGTGTTGTTGCGTCCACAATGGCGAAGGGAACTTCCAGCATGCGCGAAAGCGTTTGCGCCAAGAGAGTTTTTCCGGTGCCCGTCGGCCCGATCAATAGAATATTGGACTTGGTGAGCTCGACATCGCTCGGCGTGCGGTTCAAGAAGATGCGCTTGTAATGATTGTAGACCGCAACCGCCAACTTCTTTTTGGTTTTGTCCTGTCCGATGACGTAGCCATCGAGAAACGACTTGATCTCCGGAGGCCGCGGCAAGCGCCGGCTAATGGGACTGGTTTGCTCGCGTTTTTCCTCGTCGAGAATCTGCTGGCAGACGCTGACGCACTCGTTGCAAATATACGAACGCGGATATTCGGAAGGCGAGCTGATCAATTTCTCTACTTGCTCCTGCGTCTTATGGCAGAAGGAGCAGTGCAGCGTTTCGTCTGGGCTGAATCGTTTCACCGGTCTCCCCGCCTCCGTTCCCGGTTGTGTGCGGCCTGCCTGCGCAGGCAAACATGAACTCTACTCACTATTCTACGACAAGGCATGGGAGTTGGGCGCAAGTTCATCGGCTTAGCTACTAACCTTTTGGAACAGGACTAACGGCTTTTGGAAATGATTTCGTCGACGATCCCGTATTCCTTGGCCTGTTCCGCGGACATGATAAAGTCGCGTTCGACGTCTCTTTCAATCTTCTCCACCGACTGTCCCGTGTGATGCGCGACGAGCTTATTTAAGCCAGCGCGCGTCCGCAGGATTTCTTTGGCGTGGATGTCGATATCCGTCGCTTGGCCGGAAAGGCCGCTCAGCCAGGGCTGATGAATCAGGATGCGCGAATTCGGCAGCGTATAGCGCTTCTTGGGCGTTCCCGCCATGAGCAGAACCGCGGCAATCGATGCCGCCTGGCCGACGCAATAGGTGACGACGTCTGGCCGGACGAACTGCATCGTGTCGTAGATGGCCATCCCCGCGGTAATCACGCCGCCCGGCGAATTGATGTACAGCGAAATGTCATGCTCGGGGTCTTCTGCGGCCAAGAACAGGAGCTGCGCGGTGACCAAATTCGCCACGTGGTCGTCGATCGGCGTGCCGATGAAGATGATGTGGTCCTTCAGCAGCCGCGAATAGATGTCGTATGCGCGCTCGCCGCGGTTGGTTTGCTCCACCACCATCGGAATGAGCGTCGTGGAATACGGAATAGGTGCGTCCTTATCTCTCATGGGGAGTCATCCGGCGCGCTGAAGCCCGAAGCAGGTATTATTTTTCACGTTTGGCGATGGTTTGAATTTGAGCCGTGCGGTAAAGCCAATCAACTGCTTTGTCGCTACGCAACTTCGATTTCATCCTATCGAGCGCATCTTCCTTTGTCAAGCGCGCGCGAATCGCTGCTGCGGATTCGCCACTACGCTCCGCGAGCAAGACGATCTCTTTTTCGACATCTTCGTCGGTGGCCTCGATTTTTTCCGCGTCCGCGACGCGGTCGAGAAGGATTTCGGCCTTGACGTCGCGTTCCGAGCGTTCATGCTGCCGCTGGCGTATGGAAACCCAATCCACGTTCACGGCGCGTGGATCGACGCCCTGCGAGGCCAGCGATCGCACCACACGTTCCAGGCGCACATCCATTTGATGCTCGATGAGGGCTTCGGGAACGGGGAAATCGTGACGCTTGACCAGTTCTTCGAGAATTTTCTCGCGCGCCTGCGCCTGTTGCTGCTCTTCGCGCGCGGCATTGAGCCGTTCGCGGGCCTTTTCGCGGAGCTCCGCAAGGGTTTTTGCGCCGACCGCGCCTTCGCCGAGGTCCTTCACAAACTCGTCGTTCAGTTCGGGCAGCTTCTTCTCTTTGATGTCGCGCACTTCGATCGCGAAGTTGTAGCTCTTGCCCGCGAGCTTCGGATCGGGATAATCGTCCGGATACTTCGTTTCGAAGCGGCGCGTTTCGCCCGGTGAAGCTCCGCGCAAGTTTCCACTGAATGCCGGCAGGGTTTCCTCCGCCCCAATGTGGCAAGTCACATTGTCGGTGCGAATTGGGTCGCCGCCGCCGGCGGGCGTGCCCATCAGTTTCACTTGGACGAAGTCGCCGTCCTGCGCGGCGCGGCCCTCCACGGGGACATAAGTGGCGGAACGCTGGCGCATCTCTTCGAGCGTCTTGTCGATTTCCGTATCGCCGACTTCGATGGCTTCTACTTCGACGGTGAGATTCTTGTAATCGCCCAGTTCGAACTCCGGCAGCACTTCGAAGCTGGCGCGGAACTTCAGCGGGCCGGCTTCCGTGAAATCGACTTTATCGATCTGCGGCCGCGTAATGGGATTGAGCTTTTTCTCCGCCAGCGCCTGCTGGATGTATTCCGGCACCAGCGACTCCAGAACCTCGCCCTTGATCTCTTCCGCGAATCGCCGGCGAATCAGCGTGACCGGCGCCTTGCCGGGCCGGAAGCCGGGAACGCGCGCCACGCGCGCAAGGTCCTTCGCGATTTTCTCGGTGGTCTTCTGCACATTTTCCGCGGGAATCTCCAGGTCGAGTTCGCGGCGGCAAGTTGCTTCAGTCATTTCGTTTCTGCCTGTTTGTAATTTCTCTCACGGGGAAGCGTGCCGGCAAGTTCCTTGAGCTATTCAGCATACAATGATTTTTATGTTCCACTGGAAAGCGCGGCAATAAAGCGCGGCATTCACGCTGCCATTAGCCCCTTCGGGAAATTTTGGAAGAAGGGCAGGAGTACCGCCAGCCAACTCACACCAAGATCAGTATAGGGGAAGTGAATTCCGTCGTCAACTCGCGCTATGGTGATACAAACAGGGAAGGATAAGTGTCCGTTAAAAAGGCGAGCACGCCCGGGGACGGGAACACCTGCTCAACTAAGAATGTATCGATTACGCCTGCAGCTAGACCCGTCGCCATCCCGATTCCGGGAATTAGTCCAGCTGCCGTTGTGGCCGCGAAGCGCATGGTTTTCCCAACATCGGTTCGGATCATAGCGGCAATCTTGTTTTTGATTCCGCAAACCATGTCGGCGATCTGCGAGTCGCTCATATCTTCGAACTTTAACAACCATGCCCGGAGTTCGTGACATTCAGGACTTCCCCGAGCCTTCAGCAATGCATCGACATCTATTCTTTTACCGGGCGGAAATTCCGGCAAGTTTGCGATGCTGAGCACACGTGCAAACTGCCTCTCTGCCGGTCCGGGGTTCTGTGGTGCGACGATCCCGGCAAGCTTGCCGAATAACAAAGGCGCCTCTGACTCGGTAAAGCCTGTGATTGCTGAATAGGCTTGCATATCGGCGAGCCGCTGATTGAGGTTCGCCACGGCAGAGACCGACTTCTTCAAAATATCGTGGGCTTGTTGGTCGGAGATCCCTAAAGCGTCAGTCAGGTTAGTGATTATGTGAAAGACCTTCTTATCTGTTTCTTCCACCTTTACCTCGAGTGGTCGACCTATCGCTTCCGGATGTAGCTTTGCTTGCTGTGTTACCGCTGCTTTTAGGGCGGGGGCGTTGTTGCGAAGATCAGACTCAAGTTGAGCCTGAATTTGCGCGCCGTAGTCGGCCGGAGGTCTAACAAGTAGTGTAAGAATCATGTCTTCAAGTGAACCTCGCTCAACATTCTTCAAGCCGGGTATTCCCTGAAGAGGAATCAGCTCGGACCTCAATACATTTTCTCGGTGGGCAATATCGAGAACGCCGAAGCTGAAATGTGATAGAGGTAGTTCACGTACCCCGTTAACCATACGGTCAAAAATGATGCAAGTAGATTCGCGGGAAATTTTGAGTATTCCGGAACTCAGTAACTGAGATAGACCGGTCTTGCCGAATGTGCGAACCAGAAAAGAGACTTCCTGTAGGCGGATCGATTTCAGGACTACGGTCTCAAAAAGCAGCAGACGCCTGAGCAATACTCCTAAGTCTATGCCCGTCACTTTTCCTTCAGATAGGAGTGCTACTTCGCCGAAAACGCTTTGCCGAATATTCATGGCCCCACGGGTTTACAAGAACGATGCGTCGTATTCTATAGCTTTGTTTGCTTCTGGATCTGAGTTTTGTACGCCGGGTAGCAGCCGAGGATGCGGACGTCGCTCGAGCAGGCGCGCAACTCTTCGAGGGCGCGCACGGCTTCGGCGTCGTTCAACGAAGTTTGCAGGTCGAGATAGAAGCGATATTCCCACGGGTGGCCCGCAATGGGTCGGCTTTCGATTTTGAGCAGACTGATATTGCGCTTCGCAAAAACATCAAGTGCGCGTTGCAGCGCGCCTGGCTTGTGCTCCAGATGTACGACGAGCGAAAGCTTGTCGGCGTTCTCGCTCGGTTCGGGCGAAGCGGCAAGCAGCAGGAAGCGTGTGTAATTCTCCCGGTGGTCTTCCAGGTGTTCGAGCAGGATACTTCCGCCATAAATTTCCGCTGCGCGCTTGCCGGCGATAGCTGCGCGCGAAGGATCCCCCGCGAGAATAATCTCGCGCACGCTCCCGGCGGTGTCGAGCGATGCAACGCGACGCACCTGCGGGCGCGAACGAAAGAAATGCTCGCACTGCGCCAGAGCGACAGGATGCGACTCCACGGAAATGATTTCGTCGAGCGCAGCATCCGGCATGCCGATTAAATTATGCGCGATCGGCAAAATCACTTCGCGTACGACCTGCAGATGGCTTTCGAGGAGCAAATCGTAAGATTTGTGGACAGACCCTGCAAGCGAGTTCTCGATGGGGGCCAGAGCATAATCGGCGATGCCATCTTTGACGGAAGAGAATAGAGCCTCGAAAGTCGGGCGCGGCACGGTGTCGATCTCCTCGCCGAGGAGATGAATGGCCGCCTCTTCGCTGAAAGCGCCGCTTTCGCCTTGAAAAGCGACGCGCTGGGTGTGATTCGCGCTGGTCATCTTGCCGTTACTGCTTTAGGTGTTGCTGCGCGGCGCTGAGAGTCCGGGCGCAGCAAGTCAACAGTAGCACTGATTTGCTCGCCGGTTGCGCGCCTTCGCAAGCCGGCGTTGCCATTCGCGAAGGCATGATTGTCATTCTTTGTTTGCGCTGCTCCGTGCGCAGGAATATTCTCTTGCGCATTAGTGTGGGCCAAGGAGGCACAGTGGACAAAAATTCGGCAGAGTCGAAATCGGAGGCAATGCGGGAGTGCGTGAAGCTCACGCGCCGCAGCTTGCTGGGTGCAGTTCCGCTCACCACGGCGGGCCTCTCGCTCGCCTCGCTGGCTGGTGTAAGTCGCATCGGACCGCCGCAGGAACAGCACGAGGCGCCCAAAGTGCGTGCCGAGGCCCACAAAGAGCCGCCGCTTGAAAATTTCAAATACGATCTTGACGGCTCGACCGGATTTTCAGGTGAAGGCGGCACGGCGAAAGAAGTCACGGTGGCGGAATTCCCGGTGTCCACGAGCATCGCGGCAGTTTCCATGGTCCTGAAGCCCGGCGCGATGCGCGAACTGCACTGGCATGCGATCGCGGCGGAGTGGGCTTATGTAATCTCGGGAAATGTCCGCACGACCGTTCTTGGCCCCAACGGGGAAGCTGCCGAAGACGATTTCGGTCCCGGCGACATCTGGTATTTTCCCAAGGGCCATCCGCACGCGCTGCAAGGTCTCGGGCCGGGCGATACGCACTTCATTCTCGTCTTCGACGACGGCCATTTTTCCGAATTTGGAACGTTCAGCATCACGGACTGGTTTGCGCAGACGCCTCCGGAAGTGCTCGCGCGCAATAGCGGCCTGACGCCGCAGACAATCGCAGCGCTGCCGAAGGGCGAGGTGTACATTACGCCGGGCCGCGTTCCGCCGCGCGAGCAACAGCCGTTTCGGAATGGCGAGCCAATCATAAGCCAGGGCGCGCACAAGTTCAGGCTGCTCGCCCGCGAGCCGCTTATTTGGCCGGGCGGCGAAGAACGCATCGTGGATTCGCACGATTTCCCCATGTCGAAGACGATCGCCGGCTCGATCATGGATTTGAAACCGGGAGCGTTGCGGGAGCTGCACTGGCATCCGAACGCTGATGAATGGCAGTACTACGTCAGCGGGCGCGCGCGCGTTGGAATTTTTGGCGCGCATGGACGTTCCAGCATCGAGGAATTCGGTCCGGGTCAGGTGGCCTTCATTAAACAGGGATTCGGGCACTACATCGAGCAGGTCGGCGACGAGCCAACGCGGATTCTGATTACTTTTCCTGCCGTGGAATATCAGGAGATCTCGCTTTCCACGTGGCTCGCGAACAATCCGGCGCAACTGCTCGAAGACAATTTCGGAATTGGCGCCGAAGAAGTGGCGCGCATGCCCAAATCCAAGCTGGCGATTTACGGCCCGCATGCGAAAACGTGACACATCGCGCGGCGCTCCGGTAACGGCGATGACTCGCGTGTTTTGGGGCGGGTTGTCCGTCATTGCGATGATCTTCGTCGCGATTCTTGCGATTCCTGTTGCGAGAGCGCAGCAGAGCGAGATTTCTGAATTCTTTTCCAAGTACGGTTTCAAAACAAATATCGTCAAGCCGCCGAGTGGAATTCTGAAGCACGAATACATGGTCCCAGCCGGGCCGTATACGCAGCTTTTCGACTGGGACACTTATTTCATGGGCGTGGCGCTCAGCTATGACGGCGTCGGCGAGCCGCTCGAAAATTCCGTCAAGGATTTTCTCGATTTCACCGACGAAAATTGGGGCACCAAGGGTTACACGCCGCGGGAAGTTGCCACCGACGCGCCGGACGCGCTTCCGCAGATGTGCAAACCGTTTCTAGCGCAGATGGCTCTGCGCGCCTCGCAAACATTGCAGAACTACGACTGGCTGCGCGAGCTGAGCGGCGACACGCGCCTCACTTACTATCAGAAATTGGCCGATACTTTGGCATTTTGGGAATTGGCGCGTCGTTCGCCAGACGGTTTTTTCCGGTGGTTCAACGGCGTCGAGAGCGGTGTCGACAATAACCCGGCGGTCTCCGATGATCCTGCCGACATCACCGAGGGCGTTGATCTTCAGTGTTACATTTATCGCGAATATCTCGCGATGGCGGCGCTCGCGACACAGCTTGGGAATCAGGCGGATGCGAGGGCCTACAACGAAAAAGCGCGCGACCTTGCCGAACGGGTGCGCGCCAAAATGTGGTCTGCGGCGAACGGGGCGTTCCTGAACATCGATTCGCGCACGGGAAAATTCATTCGCATCGAAACCTGGACGAATTTTGTGCCGCTGTGGGTGGGAATCGCGACGAAGGCGCAGGCGAATCAGATGATCCGCAGGCACGTCCTGAATCCGCATGAGTTCTGGGCGCCGAACGGCATTCGAACCATCGCGGCCAGCGAGCCTCTTTATAATCCACATTCCGGCTACTGGCGCGGACCGATTTGGGTGCTCTCAAATTATTTGTTGATGCACGGGCTGGAGAATTACGGCTACAAGAAAGAAGCTGTGCAGCTCGCGCAGGAGACTGTAGATCTCCTTCTTCGCGATTTACGCAGTTCCGGAGGCATGAACGAGAATTACAATCCGGAAACGGGTGCGCCCACGGCGGCCGGCCATTTCGTCAGCTGGGATTTGCTCGCGGAGCACATGCTTCAGGAAGCGCAGAGCGGAGCCGATCCTGCAGCTCTTTCCAGTAAATGAGAAAATTGTTTAAACGACATTTTTGATGAGGGACGGCCGTCTTTTTGAATCGTTCCGGCATCTAACGCAACATGAAGCGAAAACTCTTTCCGGTTTGGTCTTCCGAGGCGTTCCGTTCTTCCATTCGAGCGGGCGCGAATCAAGCGTATCGCCGCGTCCGCATTGATCCCAGTGCCTATCTTCACCACGTGCAGCGCGCGCACCATCTGCCCATTCAGAAATGGGAGGACGTGTTTTACCTGGGCGCGCACAACCTGAAGCCGCATGCAGATAGCGTCATTCGCGCCTCTTCCAAAGCAGCGGCGCTCGAAGGAATGGGGCTCGGCCTGGGTGGATTGCTTACCGTGGTGCCGGATATGGGAATCCTTTCGGCCATTACTCTTCGCTTGTTGCAAAAGCTCAGCTTGCTCTACGGCTTTGAGTACACGACAGAGGAAGAGGCCGTCGAATTGTGGATTGCCGCAGCCAGCGCCGCGGGCTTGGACCTGGGCCGCGAAATTTTGGAAAAACAGGGCATCTCCCGCATCGTGCCGTTCATCATGGATCGCGTTGCTATAAGAGTGGGCGAGGAAATCGCTGAAAAATGGACGGCTCGGCTCATACCACTGGTGAGCGCGGGCGCCGGCGGCGCGCTGAATTATTATTTTGTCCGAGGATGGGGACGCCGCGCGCAGAAGCATTTCGAGCAACGCCACAGCGTGGTGCGCGCGCAGCGTTTTTCGCGCGGCCTGCTTTCGCCGGATCAGCCTTTCGCCATGTAAGACGGATGTAAGGTGGTGCGGAAGAAGGGACTCGAACCCCTATGGCCTTTCGGCCACCAGCTCCTAAGGCTGGCGCGTCTGCCAGTTCCGCCACTTCCGCACGAGGCCCTAACATAGTAGCAGCCAGCGCACTCTGTAGGAAGGTGAGAGCGCGTCAGTATCATTCCTGCGCCGGCAGCTCCACGTGATTTCGTCGACGTTCATTGTTCCAGCGGCGCTTGCGCCTCGATCCACAGACTGTCTGCAACGCGCGTGAGAATCGGCAGAGCGTTCGCCGCCTTGCGCCCGGCATAGGAAGCGATCACGATCAATTTTCCCGTCGGCGTGAGCAAATCGAGATCCGCAAGCTGCGGATTCTGCGAGAGGAAACCGTCTGCGTGAATCCTCACATTGCGCAGGCACGCGCCTTCTAAACCCTGGCGAATTGCTGCGTGCGACCAATATCTCATTTCGAAACTGCCTAGTCTCGCGTCGCGAAAACCGCGCTTGAGCTGCTGTGCGAAGCTCAGCGGCCCCAGCGTATTCGGCAACTGGATCAGGCAGCGGCCGCCCGGCTTCAGCACGCGCGCTATTTCCTGAAAAATGCGCAGCACTTTCGGTTTGTCGATGTGCTGCAACACGCTGTACGAAAAAACGCAGTCGATGCTACGCGACCGCGTCGGCAGGGCGTCCGCATCGCTGCACAGAAAATCGCAGCGTGCGGCCAATTGCTGCGAAACACGTCCCGCGGCGGCCAGCGCATCAACGTGCACATCGACGCCAATCGGCCGAAAGCCTGCGCGCGCGGCTGCGATGCACCAGCGTCCCCAACTGCAGCCGATGTCGAGCAACGTCTTGCCCTCGCCGCTGCCAAATGGCCAATTGGGAATCGGGTATCGCGGCAGCTGGCCACGGGTGTGCCAATAAAGATTCCCGTTGGTGTTTACGATCCAATCGTTCACGAACGGATCGATTGTGCTCGAAGCCACGCCATCCTCGTGGAACTTCGGGCAAGGCGCCATATTTGACGGTGCAGGTTCGCGGCGCGGATTCTCCGCAAACACGGGCACGCCTTGCTCAATCGCGAAGCGGTGGCCTTGCTCGCAGACAACCGCGTCGCCGCTGACGCGAAGCAGCGTGTGGTCGAGCGGGCAAGCAAGAACGCGAAGAAGAGATTCGTCGAGCAAAGCGCGCTTCCTGTTTCGGTTAACTTCCAGCCAACGCAAGTTTACGCGAGGCAGTCGCGTTCGCGAAAGCAAGCTGGTGGACGGCAGGCCGCGAAGTGTCCGATTTCGCTACGCCGCGTCCCGCGAACGGTCGCGCATTCCACCCTGGCGGAAATCTCACGAAGGCTAAGAACCTGTAAAGCTGCGAGTTACGCGTTCATGTGCATCAGTACGCAATTTGCTAATTTTTATGGATGTAGAGCGTCTACATGCTAGGATGTAGGGACCCTACATCCAGGAGGAACCGTGAAACCCCGCTACCAGAATCGCATCGAGCTCTTGCAGGGCACGCTGGACCTGCTCGTCTTGCAGACGCTCCAGTGGGGGCCGCAGCACGGCTACGGCATCAGCCAGGCGATCCGCAGCCGCTCCGGTGAGGCGCTGCAAGTCGATACCGGCTCGCTCTATCCTGCTTTGCATCGCCTTGAGCGTGAGAAACGGATCGCCGCGGACTGGAAAGTCTCCGGGAACAAGCAGCGCGTTCGCGTTTACCGGCTGACCGCGGCCGGCAAGAAGCAATTGTTGTCCGAGCGTTCCCGCTGGCAGCAAATTTCCGACGCCATCGCGGGGATATTAAGTCCGGCGAAAGAGAATGAGGCATGAAGCTGCTTTTCTGGCGTGACAAACGGAACGAGCTAAACGAAGAAATCGACAGCCATCTTCGCATGGCGGTGGACGAACGCGTCTCGCAGGGCGAAAATCCCGCACACTCAGCGCAATCCGCGCGCCGCGAATTGGGCAACGTCGCGCTCATTCGCGAAACCACGCGCGACCAATGGGGCTGGCGCTGGCTGGAAACGCTGCTGCAGGACTTGCGCTACGGCTTTCGCGTGTTGCGCAAAAGCCCGGGCTTCACCGCCGTCGCCGTTCTCACTCTCGCTCTCGGCATTGGCGCCAATAGCGCCGTTTTCTCGGCAATCGACGCAATTCTCCTCCGCCCGCTGCCTTTTCCCGACGGCGATCAGTTGATGCAGATCTCCCAGTACAACCCCAAATCAAAAAGCACCAATTCTTTTGTGGCTCCCGTGCGCCTCGAAGATTGGAACCGCATGAATTCCACGTTTCAGGCAATCACCGGATATTACGCGGAGGATGATTCCGAAATCTCTGGCCCTCTGCCGGAGAAAGTCACCATCGCGTATGTCGCTCCGCGATTCCTGCAAGTCTGGGGAATCGCGCCTGCCTTCGGACGCGACTTCTCTCCGGAAGAGGAACTCTTCGGCGGTCCACGCGCCGTCCTCATCAGCAATCGTTATTGGCGTATGCATTTTGACGGCGACCCAAATGCCTTGGGTAGAAAACTGCGGATCGGAAATTTTTCGCTCACCATCGTCGGCATCATGCCGGCCTCGTTTCTCTTTCCGGACCACGACGTCGACCTCTGGTCTCCTGTTCCCATCGGCGAGCCCGCTGCGTCAAGTCGCGCTTCCACGTGGTATACGGTCATCGGTCGGCTCAAGCGCGGCGTAGCGCTCTCGCAGGCCCGTGCCAGTCTCAATACAGTTCAGGTTCAGCTCGGCAAAGCGTATCCGGATACCGACCGCGATCTTGCCGTCAACATACAAGCGCTCAAGGCCACTATCGTCGGCAACGTGCGACGCTCATTTTGGATTCTGTTCGGTTCTGTCTCTCTTCTGCTTCTCATTGTCTGCACGAACATCGCGGCCTTGCTCTTGGCGCGCTCCTCTCAACGCCATCGAGAGATCTCCATCCGTTTCGCGCTCGGCGGCTCTCGCGCGGCAATCATCCGGCAACTTTTGGCTGAGACATTTCTTCTCGTGCTCGTCGGTGCCGCTCTCGGCCTCATCGTCGCTGCCGCAGCTTCACAAATCTTTCAAGCTCTCGCCGCAAGTCTTCCGCGCGTGCGGGAAATCCACCTCAATTTCACGATTGTCTTGTATTCCCTGGCGTGCTCCGTGGTTGTCACATTTCTCTGCGGACTATTTCCCGCAATTCACGCCGCGCGGGAGGGCATCTCGGTTTCGCTTGTCCGCGCCGGTTCCGCGCAAGTTTCAACGCGTAATCCGCTGCACTGGCTCTTGGTCGGCGTACAAGTCGCTCTCGCAGTCACGCTGCTTGCCGGTGCCGGCCTGCTTCTTCGCAGTTTTCAGGAACTCGGACGTGTGTTTCCGGGCTTCCAGTCCGATCACATCCTCACCTTCCACATCAGCGCCTCATACGGAGAAACCGCAAACCTGCCAGCCATGAAGCAGCGCATCGACCGCACCATGGATTCTCTGCGCTCCCTTCCTGGCGTTACCTCCGTGGCCACAGCGGTCGCTTTGCCTGGTGTTCCTTCCGAATTTCAACAGCAATTCCAGGTCGCCGAAGGCGACACGGACCCCAATCACAAAATTGTGTCCGACAGCCGCTTCGTCTCCTCGGATTATTTCGCCACAATGCAAATCCCGCTCTTGGCCGGCCAACCGTGTCGCGAACGCCAGAGCGGCGTCGACGTCATGGTCAATCGTAGCTTCGCAAACACTTACTTCCCGCAATCTTCGGCGATCGGTCACCATCTTCTGGTGCAGGACAACCTATCCGCCTTGTTACCGCCTGGCGAGATTCGCGGAATCGTCGCCGATGCCCGCGAAGAAGGTCTGAACCATGCGCCTGCGCCAACCGTCTACTGGTGTTTTATCGCGGCGGTCCCCGATCCTTATTACCTCGTCCGCGCTCACGGCCAACCTATGGTCATGGCGGAGACCATCCGCAAGAACATTCGCGACATCGAGCCCAGCCGTTCTGTCTTCGATCTTTCTCCTTTGGCTGAACATATTGACAACTCTTTTTCCGAGAACCGTCTGCGCATGGTTCTGCTCAGTTTCTTCGCCGCCACCGCTATTTCTCTTGCCTGCCTCGGGCTCTACGGCACGCTCAGCTATTCGGTCGCCATCCGCCAGCGTGAAATAGGCCTGCGCATGGCCCTGGGCTCCCCGCGAGCACAAATCGCCCGCCGTTTCCTCTTTCAAGGTTTACGTGTCTGCTTTTTGGGATGTCTGGCCGGATTTGGCCTCGCGCTCGCGTCCACGCGTGTCTTGTCCGGAATGCTTTACGGCGTTTCTCCTACCGACGCCGTCACTTTGTCCGCGGTCATCTTCATCGTTCTGGTTGTCGCCGCAGTTGCTTCGCTCGTGCCCGCAATTCGCGCGGCCCGTGTTGATCCCATGGTGGTCCTGCGTTATGAGTAGCGCTTGCGGAGCATCTTCTTTCGGAGGCCAGCGATGAATCTTTTCTGGCGTGGCAAGCGAAATGAATTAAACGAGGAGATCGATGCGCATCTCCGCATGGCCGCGCAAGATCGCGTTGCCCGCGGCGAGAATCCCGCACACGCCGCGCAATCTGTGCGTTGCGAATTGGGCAACACAGCCCTGATTCGCGAAACCACGCGCGACCAATGGGGCTGGCGCTGGCTGGAAACGCTTCTGCGGGACGTTCACTACGGCCTGCGTATGCTCCGCAAATCCCCCGGCTTCACCATCGTCGCTGTCCTCACGCTCGCCCTCGGCATCGGCGCAAATACCGCCATCTTCAGCGTCGTGGACGCAGTGCTTTTGCGAGCGTTCTCGTACCCCCATCCCGAACAGCTCGTTCTGGTGTTCAATGCCCCAGTGAAACAGCCGGACGCGCTGTCGGCGATGTCGTACAGGGACTTCCGCGAGTGCCGCGAGCAAAACCACGTGTTCAGCGAGATGGCGGGGAATGCATTTCACGATCTCACGCTGACCGGAGCGGGAGAGCCGTCCATTTTGAACACCGCGGCAGTGACGCCGGAGATATTTTCTCTGCTGAACGCAAAGCCTCTGGCAGGCCGCACATTACTGCCCGAGGATGGCAAGCAAGGTGCAGCGCCGGTGGCTGTTCTGAGCGAAAATCTCTGGCGCAGCCGCTTCGCTTCGAATCCCAATCTCATCGGCCAATCCATCTCTCTGGACATGCGTGCGTTCACTGTTGTGGGAATCTTGCCCTCAAGCTTTCACTATCCGGACGCCTCACCGCGCCAGGACGTATGGATTTCTGCCGCGCAGGATCCGCTCTTCGGGCCTTTGCTGTCGCAGCCCGGCGTGCCCGTGCTGGGCGGGATTGGCCGGCTCAAGCCGGGAATTTCCGTGGCGCAGGCTCAGGCAGAGATGGACACCTTAGGCGCAAGACTCGCCAAGGAATTTCCCACGCAAGATTCCGGATCGACGATTCGGATTCAGCCATACCGGCAGGCAGTGGTCGGGAACGTGAAATCCGCCCTGCTGATTTTGCTGGGTGCGGTTGGCCTGGTTCTGCTGATCGCTTGTGCGAACATCGCGAACCTGTTGTTGTCGCGTGCGACTTCGCGCGGGCGGGAAATCGGTCTCCGCATCGCGCTGGGCGCGGGGCGCGCGCGCATCGTCCGGCAATTGCTGACGGAGAGCGCTTTGCTGGGGTTGCTCGGCGGAGCCGCCGGCGTGCTTTTTGCAGCGTGGAGTGTCTGGATTCTCCAGCCATTCTTGCCGGCTGAAGTGACGCAGATCAATTCGATTCATATCGGAGGATCCGTTCTCGTATTTGCGTTGGCATTGTCTCTCGCCGCTGCGCTGGCGTTTGGGTTCGCGCCTGCGCTCCTTGCGACTCCGTCCAATTTGCAGACAAACATCAAAGAGGGCAGCGCGCGCGGCGGCCACCATGTGCGAAAATTCCTGGCGGTTGCGGAAATTTCCCTGGCCACGGTGCTCTTGGTTGCGGGCGGGCTGCTTATCCGCAGCTTTGCGCTGGTCACAAGGGTCAATCCGGGCTTCGATCCGAAAAACGTCATAGAAGCCGAGATATCGCTTCCGCAATTCCAATATTCCATGCCGCAGCAATGGACCGTTTTTTCGAACGAACTGCTGGCGCGGCTCCACGCGCAGCCCGGTTTGCAGGATTCCGCTCTGGCGGCTCCGCTGCCGATGGACCGTCAAGGCGAAGCCACTTTCGCTTTCAGCATCGTGGGGAATCCGCCGCTGCCTCCCGGCAAATCGACGACCGCCGATTACGCCACGGTGAGTCCCAATTATTTTCGCGTGATGCGAATTCCCTTGCTACGCGGGAGATTTTTCTCCGAGCAAGACTCGCCGTCCAATCCGAAAGTAGCGCTCATCAGCGAAACGCTGGCGCGGCGTTATTTCCCAAACCAGGACCCCATCGGAAGAGAAATGAAATTCGGATTTCCGCCGAACATCGATGTGTCTCGCGAAATCATCGGCATCGTCGGCGACGTGCGGGATGATTCACTCGGCCGCAAACCCGGCCCGATAATGTACGTACCCTTCGCACAAGCGCCTCTTTATGGCGGCGAGGTCGTCGTAAGAAGTTCCTTGAGTGCCTCGAGTGTGGCCGCCGGCATTCGCCAGGCAACTCACGCGATTGACAAAGATCTGCCGGTGACGGATATCGAATCTTTTCCGGACGCGCTCGGCGAATCGATTTCACAGGAGCGATTTCGCACTTTTCTGCTTGGCTCGTTCAGCGCGATTGCTCTGGTACTCGCTGCCGTCGGAATTTTCGGCGTGATCTCGTATTCCGCTTCGCAGTGGACGCACGAAATCGGCATTCGCATGGCGCTTGGCGCGCAGCCGCGCGACGTATTGCGCTTGATCCTGGGGCAAGGTGCGAAGCTTGCGCTGTTTGGCTTGGGCATTGGTGTCGTCGCCGCGTTTCTGTTGACGCGCTTGATGTCGTCCCTGCTCTACGGCGTCTCCGCGACGGATCCGGTTACCTTTGGCATTGTCGTGATCGTTCTGTTCGGCGTTGCGCTGGCGGCAGCGTACATCCCCGCGCGCCGCGCTATGCGCGTCGATCCCATGGTGGCCTTACGTTACGAATAAGCCGTCCTTGCGGCCAAGTAATTGATAGGCTACGCCGCAGCTCGTGATTTCATATTCGGCTCGCCGCTGGTATTACACTACTCGTTGAGCTATCCCTCAGCTGTTTCTCAGAGTCGGGCGTACAGGTAGTTCCGGAGTTTCGAGAATGTCAAAAAACTCTCCCGTACCCTCGTCGTCGCCGGACGCGCCGCAGAACCACGTCATGATGTCGACGCCCACCATCATTTCCGCCATGTTGAAGTCCGCTCCGCACATCAGCGATCTGATTTTTTCGCCCGGCAAACTGCCGCAAGTAGAGTCAAGCGGCAATCTCGTCGGCGTAAGGATCCCGGGCGGCGGCATTCTGAGCCCCGAGGATACCGCGCGCATCGCCGCGGACTTGATCGGCGGCAGCAAGCTCGCCGTGGAAAAGCTCCGCGAAGAGGGATCGTGCGATATTTCCTATAGCTTGCCGAAGCTTTCGCGCTTCCGCGTGAATATTTTCACCCAGCGCGGCACTTGCGCCATTGTCATGCGCGTGATTCCCAGCAAAGTGCCGGACTTTACCGAACTGAACCTCCCGCCTCAGATGCAAGAACTCACGACGCTGCAGAACGGAATCGTTCTCGTCACCGGCCCGGCTGGCTCGGGGAAATCTTCCACGCTGGCCGCGGTTCTGAACAAAATCAATGAAGACCAGGCGGTTCATGTCTTAACAATTGAGGACCCCATCGAGTTCATTCATCCGCACAAGAAGGCCACCATTCACCAACGCGAACTCCATAGCGACACTCCCTCGTTCGCGCTCGCTTTGCGTGCCGCCTTGCGCCAGGCGCCGAAAGTTATCTTGGTCGGCGAAATGCGCGACAGAGAAACCATTGAAATTGCCATGGAGGCGGGTGAGACCGGCCACTTGGTCTTCTCAACGCTGCACACCATCGACGCCTCGAAAACCATCGAACGAGTCGTCGGAGCCTTTCCAGTAAGCGAGCAATACGTCGTCCGCATGCGCTTCGCAAAGACGTTTCGTTACATCATTTCTCAAAGGCTGCTGCCGCGCAAAGATGGCGAGGGGCGCATTCCCGCGATTGAAATTTTGAAATCCACCATGCGCACACGCGAGTACATCGAGAAAGGCGAAGGGGAAGGCAAGAGTTTGATCGATGCGATGCGCGACGGCTCGACGGAAGGGATGCAGTGCTTCGACGGTGAATTGGAGCGCCTCGTCCGCACGGGCATGATTGACCTGAAAATGGCCATAGCCTATGCCTCGAATGCTGGCAACCTTCGCCTCCAGCTCGCCGACTTCGCGGAGCCGCCAGCCCCGCCGCCCGAAGAAATCAGCGCGGCTCCGGAGATGGCAAAAGCTCCTCTCGATGAAGTGGAAGTCAAGCAGTGAACAACTGCTCTTCCCTCAACGCGCGCTCTGCCTGCTGAACTGCTCGGCGCCGTCGCTCTGTTCTCTCAGTCGAGTTGCTTACCTTTCGTCTCCGGTAGCGCCAGTGTCAGCAGCGCTGCAACGAAAAACGCTCCGCCCAGCATAAAAAATGCGTGCCCCAGCCCGATGCGAATCGCCAGCGCCCCCACGGCAAAGGGCGCAATCGCCGAAACTCCCCGCCCCACGTTGTAACTCAAGCCCATCGCCGTGGCGCGAATTTCCGTCGGGAAAAGTTCTGACGTGATCGCACTGAAGCCGGAGAAAAATCCCGTACCGAAAAACGCCAGAACCGGCCCCAGCGCCAAAAGCCACAGCGAGCTATGCACCAACCCGTAAATCAGCGTCAGAATCGCCGCGAGGACAAGGTATACGAAGTACGTCCTGCGCCGCCCAAATCCATCCGCGGCGAATCCAAACAGCACATATCCCAGCCATTGCCCCACTCCGATTATCAGCAGCCACCCGTAAGTCGTAGCAATGCTGAGCCCTCGCCCTCCCTGCGACACGGGAAGCGAAAAATACGCCGGGATCCAAGTGAAGAGGCCCCAGTAGCCCAGCATGCTGAAAGTATTCATCGCCGTCGCCAGGAAACCGTTCCAGCGAATATCTTTGCGCCACAGCGCGCGCAGCGGCACGCTCCGCGCAGTGCCTGTGGAGCTTTCACGCCGCTTCCAGACTTCCGGTTCTGACACGCGCCGCTGAATCCACAGCACTACCAGCGCCGGCAGCACGCCCACGAAAAACACACCACGCCATCCCCATCGCGGCAAAATCGCCCACGCCACACCCGCTGCCAGGATTCCGCCAATAGCCCAGGTAGACTGCATTAAGCCAAGCGCCTTGCCGCGATGTTCCGCCGGCCAAGTTTCCGCGACCAGTGCCGCGCCTGCCGTCCATTCGCCACCCATGCCGAGGCCCAAGATGATGCGAAAAATCGCAAGCGTCACAACCGTATGCGCGAATCCGCATGCTGCTGTTGCCACCGAGTAAATCAGAATCGAAGTCGAAAGCGACCGCGTCCTCCCAATCCGATCCGCCACAAATCCAAAAAGTACACCGCCAATCGCCGAGGCGATAAGAGTCAAGGATCCAAGCAGGCCACCTGTTTCCTTGCTGATGCCGAAATTGCGGATCAGATCGGCCAGCACCATCGAGTACAACATCACGTCGAACGCGTCGAGCATCCATCCGACCCCGCCCGCTAGCAGCGAATCGCGCTCCGCCAAAGTCATGTGGCGTGGCCATTCCAGCCCAAGGATTTTTCGTGTGGGTCGCGCGGCGGCAAGCTCTACGGACAGGGCGTTACTCCTATGTTTCGCCGCTCGGACAAAAGCATTCAGCGAAACTTTGCGCGCCGATTCTACTCAATCAGCCGGTGTGTTCCAATTTATCTTGCTGCTTGGAGGGTCGTCTGCTACTCTCCCCCGCAATTCACGGTGCGAGGTGCCTGATCATGCCTCATTGCTCGAAATGCGGAAATGTGGTGGATGCCGGCGCCGCGTTTTGCCATAACTGCGGCGCTTCGCAAGGAACGGCTGTAGGATCGGTGCCGTCAGCGCCCATGCCGTCAACGCAAACAGGCCTCTCTGAAAATGTTGCGGGACTGCTTTGTTACGTCGTGGGCTGGATCACCGGCCTGATTTTCCTGCTTATTGATAAGCGCCCTTTTGTTCGTTTCCATGCAGCGCAGTCTCTCGTTACCTTCGGCGCGCTCAACATTATCAGCATCATCCTCACCATGGCTTTCCTCGGAGGAGGCATGTTTGGCGGCACTTTTGCATGGTCGGCGTTTGGTTTTTGGGCTGCCATCCGAGGCATAGTCGACTTGGTCGCTTTCATTGCCTGGATCGTTGGCATGATTAAGGCCTGCCAGCACGAGCGCTTCCGTTTCCCGCTGGTCGCAGACATCGCCGATCAAATCGCTGGTAAGTCGCTGTGAGCTAATCTAGAGGTGCAGCTTTCGCAATAGTGGGTTAAGGAATTCGAGCGCGACTTTTGCTGCCACGCTATTCACCAGATCGTAGTTCCCAGTGCGAAACGCATCCTTGGGGCCATATCGTGCCGGGTACCACGCTAACGACGTAAACGAGCCTGCATAAGGCGACGCCACCGCCGGTATCGAGAACACGCGGTGACCATCAGCCCCTCTCCGTGCAGTGATGCTTGAAAACAGCGCGTGTTTTGTTCGCGACCAGATACCCTTGCACACGCAGGGATAGTACAGTGTGTCGTCACGAAGCGCTTCGGATAGTACCAGATTTGTTCCGCCATCGATGAAGTCGACGGCGAAGTGTGATGTAAATCGTTTCCCGTAAGCGCCCCAGCCCTGTCCCCACTCAGGGGGCACGTTATCTGCCTGGCTGATCGCCGCGCCAAACACGACTCTTCCCATTTTTATAGGCCCCAGAGTGCTACTCGCGTACGTCTGGAGCCGCTTGGCAAAGGTTGGCCGAGCATAAAGGGGTAGTTGATCTCCCGGTCCTTGCTTCTTCGCCTTCGTGACGGAACTTGCCGGCTCTTGCGCGGACGCGCTGGACGCCAACAGCCCGGCTGCACCTATTGCAATGAGGAGTCGTAACCCCTGTCTGATCTTTCTCGTAATCCGGGACTGCAATATCTGGCCGCTTGATTTGGACAACGCCGCTCCTTGTGGCTGGCTCGTTGAGATCGCACGGTCATTGGATGTTTCATGCCCCTCGCCCGTGACGTCCCACGAAACCAAACCGATTCGCCGCTCCACAGTCTGCTGCGGTCTCGTTGACATTGCCCGTTCCCTCCGCTACGCTCATCTGCTTTCTGCGTCTGTTTCGAAGCGTCTGTAGCGGCTTGGAGCACCGAAAAAGACATGGCTGATCGCAAACTCCCAACACGTGCCGAAGACTTCTCCGAGTGGTACAACCAGCTCGTCCTGCGCGCGGAGATGGCCGATTACGCCCCCGTTCGCGGCTGCATGATCGTTCGGCCATATGGTTGGGCGCTCTGGGAGAACATCACCGCTGGGCTCGATCGCCGCTTCAAGGCCACAGGGCACATGAACGCCGCGTTTCCGCTGCTCATTCCCCGCAGCTTCATCGACAAGGAAAAGCATCACGTCGCCGGTTTTTCGCCGGAACTCGCCGTTGTAACCATCGGTGGCGGCGAAGAGCTCGAAGAACCTCTGGTCATCCGCCCCACGTCGGAAACAATCATTGGCCACGCCTACGCCAAATGGATTCAGTCCTATCGCGATTTGCCGGTGCTTATCAATCAGTGGAACAGCGTCGTGCGCTGGGAGCTGCGCACCAAACTCTTTCTTCGCACGCTCGAATTTTTCTGGCAGGAGGGCCACACCGCCCACGCCACTCTGGAAGAAGCCGAAGCCGAAACGCGCCAGATGCTCGACATTTACACGGATTTTGCTGTGCGCGACGCCGCCATTCCCGTTATTCCCGGACGCAAATCCGACGCCGAGCGCTTCGCCGGCGCGGATCGCACCTATTCCATCGAAGCCATGATGGGCGACGGCAAAGCCCTGCAATCCGGCACTTCGCATAACCTCGGCCAGAACTTCGCCAAGGCCTTTGACATTAAGTATCTCGACAAAGGCGGCGTACACCAGTTCTGCTGGACCACTTCCTGGGGGCTTTCGACGCGCTTTGTCGGCGCCATCGTGATGGTGCATGGAGACGACCAGGGGCTCATCCTTCCGCCGCGTCTCGCGCCCTATCAAGTCGTCATCGTGCCCATTTTCAAGTCCGACGACGAAAAACGCGTCGTTTTCGAAGCCGCTCAAAAAGTCCGCGCGGAACTCATCGCCGCCGACATTCGCGTCAAAATGGACGAGCGCGACGGCATGAGCCCCGGTTTCAAATTCAACGATTGGGAGATGCGCGGTGTGCCGCTGCGCATCGAACTCGGGCCAAAAGATGTTGCCAGCGGCAACGCCGTCCTCGCGCGCCGCGATCGCCCGGGCCGCGAAGGCAAAACGTCCGTCGCGCAGCAGGGAATTGCCGCTCTCGCCGCGAAGCTTCTCGCCGAAATTCAGGACGCCTTGTTTCAGCGCGCGCTCGATTTTCGCAAGTCCAACACCGTCGTGCCGAAGGATTACAACGAATTCAAGCTCGCCGTGGAAAAAGGCTTCGCGCTTTCTCACTGGTGCGGAAGCGCGGATTGCGAAGCCAAAATTAAGGACGAAACCAAAGCCACCATGCGCTGCATTCCTCTCGAACAAACCGCTGGGCCAGGGAAGTGCGTTTACTGCGGCCAGTCCGCCCTCGAGCAAGCCATCTTCGCCAAGGCTTATTAATTTCCGTGTGATTGGTCCATCGCGTTCCGGATCGGCTCTGCACGGTGCCCTGGCGAGCCACGACATTACGGCGCTGGAAATCTGAGTGGTTCAATTCCTGTACCACCGTTCAGGTTACTGGTCTGGAACGTCTTTGGAACGCTTCCTCGACGTTGCCTAGGCCTAGTGCTAGCATTTTTTTCAGGCGATTTTGTTGGACGAAGTTGCGAAAACACGCTTTTATGTGGAGGATGTGGTGAGTAGCGTGTGGCGTCACGGCGAAAAAGGTAGCGGCAGAATCAAAACTCTGTTGATCTTGGCAGTCCTCGTTGCCATGGTTTATGTCGGCGTCAAAATCGTCCCCGTTTGTGCGACTAACTACCAGTTGCAAGACTCCATGCAGGAAGAGGCGACCTATGCCTCCGTCTATCGCAAATCGGCAGATCAGATTCGAACCGATCTTGAAAAGAAGATAACCGAACTAGGCGTCACGGTGGACCCGAACGACATACAGATATCCTCTGTCGCCGGAGACGTCCAAATCTCTGTCCAGTACACGATTCCTGTGGACCTTGCTGTTTATCAACTTCAATTGCATTTTCATCCCCAAGCGGACAACACTTCCCTTTAAAATAGCAATCGAACGAAGTGAGGGCTCCGGGGGAGCTTTTCGGGTGCCGTCGCACGCAGGAAGGTTCTCGCGGCGCATCCCAGCCTCAGACTGTGCATCTCTGGAGACAAGAATCGGAGGAAGGTTTGCGCATACGCGTTGCCCGCGGATTCTGGTCATCTCGTATCGGACTGTCTGTTCTGGTGGCCGCTCTTTGCGCGATGGTGGTGGCTGCGGGGACTTACACTTACTACTGGATTCACTTCAGTCATCTGATTGATGAGCGCCTCACTGGCCAAGTTTTTGGCCATACCTCGCATATCTTGACCGCGCCGGAGAAGATCTTTGTTGGCGAACAGATTTCGCCGGGGAATCTGGCCGGCTACCTGGTCAATAATGGCTATAGCGAATCCGAAGTGCCGGGCGCCGCGGGGCGCTTTGAGGCCGCCAAGTCCTCCATTCAGATCTATCCTTCCGAGAATTCCTATTTCGACGGCCGTAACGCCATTCGCGTCGATTTCTCGCCCGACAATATCTCGAGCATTCGATTGCTTTCGGGTAATTTGTCGGTAAGCTCTGCCCAAATCGAGCCCGAGCTGCTCACCAACCTTTTCGACGATTCGCGCGAGAAGCGCCGCATCGTCCGCTTCGCGGATTTGCCGCCAACTCTCGTCCACGCCGTCCTCGCCGCCGAGGATAAGCGTTTCTTCGAGCATGGCGGGCTCGATGTCATCCGCATCGGCGGCGCAGCGCTGGCGGATCTTCGCCGCGGCGAGAAGGCCCAGGGGGCCAGCACCATCGACATGCAAGTTGCCCGCAGTTTTTTCTTTTCCTCGCGGCGAGAGTGGCGCCGCAAGATCGCGGAAACCATGGTCGCGCTCGAACTGAACCACCGTTTCACCAAAGAGCGCATCTTCGAGCTTTACGCCAACGAAGTTTACCTCGGCAATCGCGGTAGCTTCGCCATTCGCGGTTTCGGCGAAGCGTCGGAAGCTTATTTTGGAAAGGACATTCGCGATTTGAGCCTCCCGGAATGCGCTTTTCTCGGCGGAATCATTCGAGCGCCCAATCGCTATGCCGCCGCCGAGCGAAATCCGGACCGCGCCAATGACGCCCGCGACCGTGTCCTCAGGCAGATGGTCGAAGATGGATACATCACCGCCGTGCAAGAAAAGGCCGCGCGCGCGGAGCCCCTGCGCTTTGTCGTCGGGGGCGCTTCCAGCCGTTCCGCCCCGTATTTTGTCGACATGGTGCGCGATTCGCTGCTCGATCAATTCTCGCAAAGCGATCTGAGCACGCAGAGTTATCGCATTTACACGACTCTCGATCCTGCGCTGCAGGCGGCGGCCGAGGAAGCCGTCACGGAGGGCATGAAGGTTGTTGACGACGGTTTGGCGCGCCGCTATGCCGCCGAGAGGCGGCGCCATCTCCCTGTTGTGAAGCCGCAGGTTGCGCTAGTGGCGCTGGATCCTAAAACCGGCGCAATCCTGGCTCTTGTTGGCGGCCGCAATTACGGCGAAAGCCAGCTCGATCATGCCATTGCCCGCCGCCAGCCCGGCTCATCTTTTAAGCCTTTTGTGTATGCCGCGGCATTCGATAATTCTGTCGCCGGCCTTCAGCCCGTCGTGACGCCGGAGACCACCGTCGAAGACGAGCCCACCACCTTCACCTTCGATGGCAAGGACTATACGCCCAACAATGACGAAGGCCAGTTCTACGGCACCGTTTCTGCCCGGGACGCTCTCACCCATTCGCTCAACGTCGCCACTGTAAAATTTGCTGAGATGATCGGATATGACCGCGTGAAAGAAGTTGCCCGCGAGCTTGGTCTCGATCCCGATATTCAGGCGACGCCGGCGATGGCACTGGGCACTTACTTGATGACGCCGATTGAAGTGGCCGTCGGCTACACGATTTTTGCAAACGGTGGCATTCGCGCCGAACCTCGTTTTTTGAACGAAGTGGTGAGTGCTGACGGGCAAGTCATCGACCAGTCCTTGCCCCAAACACGCTCCGTGCTCGATCCGCGTGTCGCTTATCTTGTTACCAGCGTGCTCGAAGACGTGATTAATCACGGTACCGGATACACGGTGCGTGCTCGCGGCTTTGACGCTCCGGCCGCGGGCAAGACCGGTACGTCGAAGGACGGCTGGTTCGCGGGTTATACTTCGAACTTGCTTTGTGTTGTTTGGGTTGGCTATGACGATGATCGCGACCTCGATCTGACAGGTGCGGTTTCAGCGGCTCCGGTGTGGGCGGAGTTCATGAAGCGCGCCGCCGCGTTGCCTGCGTACCACAACATGGAGCCGCTGCCTGAGCCGCAAGGTCTGGTTCACGTAGCGATTTGCCCCGAGTCTGGCGATCTCGCCACTCCGTCCTGCCCTACCACCCGCGAGGAAGTCTTCATCGCCGGAACGGAACCAACCGTAATGTGCCCCATTCATGGAAGCCAAAAACTCTCGGACATCCCGCCTGTTGGATGGTTGTCACATCTGTTTGGCAAGCCATCGGGCCCGCCTCCCCCATCGTCTACTGCTGCGGCAATCGCCCGCGAAAAGGGCCTTCCCAGCAGGCCTGCCGGGACGCCGCCGCCCCACGCGTCTCCGGCGCAGCAGCCTCCTCCGGCCGCTCCCGCTGAGCCCGAAAAGAAAAAAGGGCTACTGAACAGAATTTTTGGTATCTTTGGGAGCAGCAAGAAGCCACCACCCAATCCGAAACCGAATTCCTAGACGGGCGGGATTGGAGGAGGTCGGAACATGGAACGTTCGATCCTGCTGGTCGCTTTTCTTTCCTTGATTTTTGCGGTTCCGTCGTACGCGCAACGTCTCGGCTCAGCAACGCTGCGCCAAGTGTCTGCTGCGCAGCCCACAAGCGCACCGGAGATGACCCCGCGCGAACTCGCTGAATTGCGCGGCGACATTTTCATGGCGCGCAAAATGTATCCCGAGGCGATTCAATCCTACATGTCCCTTGCCAAGGAGGAGCCTCAAAATGCCGCGCTGCTCAATAAGCTTGGCGTCGCATACGAGGTTGCCGGCAATGACGGCCGCGCGGAACATACCTTCAAGCAGGCCATCAAGGCTGACAAGACTTACGCCAGCGCCTATAACAATATGGGCACCGTCGAATACTCGCGGCATAAATATGGCCATGCGATCGATTGGTATGAAAAGACGCTGGCCTTGCGTCCCGACATGGCTGCTGTCTATTGCAATCTCGGCTACGCCTACTTCGATCAGAAGAAGTATCCCGAGGCTATGGACGCCTTCGAGCGCGCCATTCGAATCGATCCCAAGATCATGACCGAGCGTGGAAGCAGCGGCTCCGTCGTGCAGCAGCGGGGAACCGCGGACTCGGGGCTTTTTTACTTCTTTGTTGCTCGAACCTATGCGCAGCTTGGCAATGCCGAGCGTTGTGCGCATTATCTGAAAATGGCCCGCGACACCGGCTATGAGAAATTCGTGTCGGCGAAAACCGATCCGGCGTTTACCAAAGTGATTGCTGATCCACAAGTTCAGGCGATATTCGCGCCGGTTCCGGAGCTCGCTACTTCCAAGCCGCACTGAGAAACGCTTTGCGGCGTCGCCTTGCGGGATCTCGTTCGCCGAACCGCGCGGAGCGCCATCTTTCCGGCGTGCCGTGTTGCTCCCTGTTATAATGCCGTCACCGATGCACATGCTGCTAAATCGCCGCACTTTTCAGCGTAACTTCGCGCAAACATGCTTCTTCTCTGTTTGCGGCTTCGTAACCCTTGCCGCGCTGGCGCTTTCTGCGCGCCCGTTCTCTGTCGCGGCCGCGCCACCTCCTGCATCTTCTTCGAGCGTCTACGAATTACAAATCAACGGTGAGATTGAGCCAATTCTCGCTGAATACATTGCCAACGGAATCGACTCCGCCAATCGTGCCAATGCCAGCCTGGTTCTCATTACCATCGATACTCCCGGCGGCTTGGATTCCTCCATGCGCGAAATTATCGCCGCCATTCTCCATTCGCGCGTTCCCGTCGTCACCTACGTCACTCCGTCCGGCTCCCGCGCCGCCTCAGCCGGATTCTTCATTCTGATTTCCGCCGACGTCGCAGCAATGTCCCCTGGCACGGACACCGGGGCCGCCTCACCGCTCCTGGAAGTCGCCGGCAATCCCGTGAAAGTCGACGACACGCTCGCGCGTAAAATTATGAACGAAGCAACGGCCTATCTGCGGAGCTACGCTTCGCGTCGCGGACGCAATGTGACCCTTGCGGTCACCGCCGTCACCGACGCCAAGGCCTTCAGCGAAAAGGAAGCCTTGGACGGCCACCTGATCGACCTGGTCGCTCCAAACACAGACGCATTGCTCGCGCAGCTCAATGGCCGCACCGTCACGCGCCTCGATGGCTCCCAGCAAACATTGCATCTCGAAGATACTGTCGTCGAACTGCACCGGATGAGCGGCCGCGAAAAAATTCTCGACCGCATCGTTCAGCCTGACGCATTTTTCATTCTCTTGATCGTCGGCGTGCTCGGTATCTATTTCGAATTCACGCATCCAGGCATGTTTGCGCCCGGAGTGATCGGCGGCATCGCGTTGGTCCTCGCGCTTTTTGCCATGCACATGCTTCCTGTAAATTTCGCGGGATTTCTGTTGATTGTCCTCGCGTTGATTCTGTTTGTGCTGGAGGCGAAATTCCCGACCCATGGAATTCTGGGCATCGGCGGCGCCATCGCCATGTTCCTCGGTGCGCTAATGCTCATTCGCTCGCCAATCACCTCCGGCGGCGTCGATGTGAGCACGGCACTTGCCGTTACTATTCCCGTCGCGCTGATCGTCATTTTTCTGATGCGCCTTGTCTTGCGCTCATTCCGATGGAAGCCAACCACCGGCGTCGAGCAGCTGGTTGGCTCTGAGGGGCAAATGATGGAGCCCGTGGAATCCGCCGGCGCCAGCGGTATGGTCCTAGTTCACGGCGAATTGTGGCGCGCCGCTGCGAGTGAATCGATTCCCAAAGGAGCGCGCGTGCGCGTCAGCCGCGTCGATGGACTCACTCTCACCGTCGAGCCGCTGGGCGCCGGCGCTGCTGTTCCCGGCGCTCTGGTTCGATAGCTCGTATCCGCTCGCTGGACATTTACTGATTTTGAGGCGCAACTGAGAAGCGCCCGGAGGAAACGATGAATGGATTGATCTTTGTTGCGGTCGTCATTTTCATTTTCTTGATCTGGCTCTTCAACTGCATCAACGTGCTCAAGGAATGGGAGCGCGGCGTTGTCCTTCGCCTCGGGCGCATGCTGCCCGTTCCCAAAGGGCCCGGCCTCGTGCTCATCTTCTCGCCCATCGACAAATTGATCCGCGTTTCGTTGCGCATCGAAACGCTCGACATCCCGCCGCAGGACGTCATCACCCGCGACAACGTCTCGGCGAAAGTGAACGCCGTTTGTTATTTCCGGGTTGTCGATGCCAATCTCGCGATTTCACAAGTGCAAAACTACCTTTACGCCACTTCGCAGCTCGCGCAAACGAACCTTCGCAGCATCGTGGGCCAGTCGCAACTGGACGACGTTCTGTCGGAGCGCGAAAAGGTAAACGACAAGTTGCAAACAATCCTTGACCAGGATACCGAGCCTTGGGGTATTAAGGTAACGAAGGTTGAGGTCAAGCAAGTCGATATTCCGGACAACATGCAGCGCGCCATTGCGCGTCAGGCGGAAGCCGAACGCGAGCGCCGCGCGAAGATCATCAACGCCGACGGCGAGTTGCAGGCTTCCGCCAAGCTCGCGGAGGCCGCCGAGGCATTACAGCGGCAGCCGGTTTCTGTGCAGCTTCGCTATTTACAGACGCTGCAGGAAATTGGCAGCGAGAAAAACACGACCGTGATTTTTCCGGTCCCGATGGATTTGATCAGCCAGTGGATCAAGCCCGGCCCTGCGCTGCCCGGTAAATGATTGGCAGACGATGGGCGAGTGACGTTCGAATAGAATTTTGGGAGCTTTCTTGAATATGAGTGGTTCTTCCAGACGCGGCGGTGAGCGAGTGCTTGAAAGCCGCCACTTGATCGGCTTGTTCTTGGGCGTAGTATTGCTCTGCTGCGTTTTCTTCACGCTCGGTTACGTCATGGGCAAGACGCAGTATGGCAACTCGCCCGTTCAGGCTGCTTCTCTCGAAAATCCCCTGAGGCCCTCGTCCGACCGCGCGGCAAAAACGGCCCCGGCCCAGCCTCCGGCATCTCCCGAGTGGGATTTCTACACGGAAAAGAAAACCACGGACGTTCCTTTGAAAGCCCTCCGCTCCGGCGAGCCTGCTTCATCCTCGGCCGCCCCGTTGCCAGGGCCGGCTTCTTCAGCGGAATCGGCTCGTCGCGGGGAATCTCCCTCTACCGCGAATTCGCAGCCTACGAGCCGTGAGGTTTCTGCGCCGCCTCCCGTAACTCACGTGTCCTATGCGCCACCGCCGCCGCGGTTCCGCGCGCCGCGCATGTCGCGCAACGCCGTCGTTCTTCAGGTTGCCGCTTTGCGCCACGAAAGCGATGCGCTCGCCCTAGCCGACGCGTTGCAACAAAAAGGCTTCCCTGCATTTGTCATCACTCCTACTGCCGACAGTTTTTATCGCGTGCAAGTTGGGCCTTTCGAGAACCAGACCATCGGCGACAAGGCTAAGCAATCGCTCCAGCGCGAGGGATTCAAAGCCATCTTCAGACGCTGAATGACGCGATCGCGGCCCGTTCGATTTCTTCTTGCCGTCGCCTCCGGCCTCGCGCTTTCCTTTTCATTTCCTAATTACGACTTGCCGCTGCTGGCGTGGATTGCCATTGCTTTGCTGATGCTTGCCGCGCTCGGCGCGCGCGCGGGCGATGCGGCGTTCTATGGCTTCATCAACGGCGTTCTTTTCTATCCGCTCAGCCTTCCCTGGATCGCCACTGTCATGAAGCAATACGGCAGCAACATCAGTTGGTTTGCCGCCGCGGGAATTCTGGGTTTGATGGCGCTCGCCGGGTCCCTTTTCCCCCTGGTCTTCGCCGTCCTGGTCTCGCGTGTAGGCAAAAGAAATATTCCCATGGCCTGCGCGATGGCGCCGTTTCTGTGGGTTGTCCTCGAATTCGCGCGCGCGAATCTTCCCATCATCGGTTTTCCGTGGAATTTGCTCGGCTACGCCACTTCCGGCAATCTGGCCTTCGTGCAGCTTACCAGCATCACCGGAGTTCTCGGCCTCTCCCTGCTTGTCGCCGCATTTAACGCGCTGCTCGCTTGGTCAATTACTTCGCCTTCCAAAAACAGCCGCCGCATCACCATCGGTGCCGCGATTATTCTCATCGTGATCGCTACGATTGGCCCTCGCTTCGTCCCGCATGCCCCCGCCGATCACGTTGCGCATCTCGTTCAAACCAATTTCGCACAGTACGAAATCTATCCCGTCGACTGGATGGAGATTCACGCTCCTGACATGCAGCAGCTCGAATCGATCAGCATCGATGCGGCGAAAGAGATTCCTGGCGTGATTATCTGGCCCGAAGTTCCCGCTCCTTTCAGTCTGCAGGACCCTAAATTTTCCGCCATCGCCAAGCGCATCGCCAGCGATTCGGGCCAGGATTTCCTCGTTGGCGTCGACGACTGGAAGCTTGGCCCAAATCGTCAGTGGCTGGCTTCGAACAGCGCGGTCCTGCTCGATCCTGCCGGCCAGCGCGAATTCACATATGATAAAATTCATTTGGTCCCGTTTGGCGAATATGTGCCGCTGCGCAAGTGGATCACCTTTGCGCGCAGCCTCACGGAGGGCATCGGCGATTTCACCCCAGGCCGCGTATATTCTGTCGGCCAATTGCCCGGTGGCCGTTTCAGCGTATTCATCTGTTACGAGGCGATCTTCTCCGCTGAGATTCGCCGGTTCGCGGCCGATGGCGCGAATCTGCTGATCAATATTTCCAATGACGGTTGGTTCGGCCGCTCGTCAGCCCCGGCGCAGCATCTGATGATGGCGCGCGTCCGTGCTGTGGAGAATCGCCGCTGGCTGCTTCGCTGCACGAACACCGGCTTTACCGTCGACGTTGACCCGTATGGCAGAATCGTGGCGCGGCTTCAGCCGTTCACGCGCGCCGTGCTCGACGCGCCCTACGGTTTCCGCTCGGATTTGACGCCGTACACGCGTTTCGGCGACTGGCTCGCGTGGCTCTGCCTATTCGCAACCGTCGCGCTTTTCGCTCTAGGCTTAACGCGTCGTCAGGCCGCGCGTTGACCGCGGCTTTATAGGGTCAAGCGTTCTCTCGTAGGGGCGGCCCTTGGGTCGTCCGATAGTTCTTTCAAAATTTCACCGAGGATGGCAATTGTGAGCAACTTCATTGAAGACCTGCAATCCCGCTTCGAAGAATTGAAGAAGCGCATTGAACTTGTGCGGAGTTATCTTTGACGTTCCCGCCAACCGCGAACGCCTGAAAGCCCTGGAACAAAAGACGAACGATCCTGCTTTCTGGCAGGATCAGGAAAAAGCCCAGGCCATTCTCCAGCAGCGCAAGCAAGCCGAGGGCAGCATCGCGGCCGAAGAGAAACTGCTACGCGCTATTTCCGACATCGAAACATACTTCCACATGGCGCACGAAGAATCCGACGCCGCGCAGCGCGAATCGGTCTTGAAGGACATCAGCGCCGAACTCGACGCCGCTGACAAATACGTCTCCGAGCTCGAAACGCAAACTCTGCTCTCCGGCGAAAGTGATGCCCTCAACGCCATCATGACCATCAAGCCTGGCGCCGGCGGCACCGAATCGCAGGACTGGGCTGAAATGCTCCTGCGCATGTATTTGCGCTGGGCGGAGAACAAAAAGTTCCGCACCGCCATAATCGATTCAACTCCCGGCGAAGAGGCTGGCCTGAAGTCCGTCACTGTGCGCATCGAAGGCGAAAACGCCTACGGCTTGCTCGCCGGCGAAAGCGGCGTCCATCGCCTCGTTCGCATTTCGCCATTCGACCAAGCCGCTCGCCGCCACACTTCCTTCGCTTCTGTCTTTGTCATTCCGGAAATCGACGATCGCATCGAAATCGTGGTCAAGCCCGACGATCTGCGCATCGACACGTTTCGTGCTGGCGGCCATGGTGGCCAGAACGTCAACAAAGTCGAATCCGCCGTGCGTATCACCCATCTCCCCACCGGCATCGTCGTGCAATGCCAGAACGAGCGCAGCCAGCACAAAAATCGCGAAATCGCTATGAGAGTCCTCAAATCGCATCTCTATGAACACGAAATCGAAAAGCGCCGCGAGCAAACCCGCAAGCGCGACGAAGCTAAGCTCGACATCAGTTTCGGCAGCCAGATTCGCTCCTACGTCCTCCAGCCTTACCAGCTCATCAAGGACCACCGCACCAAAATCGAGGAGGGCAACGTCAACCGCGTCCTCGACGGCGATCTCGACGAATTCATCCGCGGCTACCTCCTCGCTCGCCGCCGCGGTGGTGGGACCGTAGGCCCGCCCGAGCCAGCGGAGCCGTAGAATTCCTGATGTGAGGCGAATTCATAAAGACCGCTTGGTTAGTTGCGATCGGAGTGCTCACAGCACGATTTTCCTTGACTTATAGTTAACTCTATGGTACACAAGTATTGACAGTCTGGAACTTTCAGCCTGCATTCAACTTAACGGAGGCAAGCCGCGGCGACGCGGCTTTTCGCTTTTATGCGCCTAAAACAGTCTAATCGAGGAAATATGGGAAATTAGAACCTCATGCAACTCACACAAAACAAACGATCGGAGTCATTTCTAATCGAGGTATTTTGCGATTTTCAGGAAATTAGCTTTTCATTTCCGGACACTCCGAGCCGTCCCCGCGCATTGCCTTGTTCTGGCGACTCGAATCGCCAACTACCATTATTAGCATCGCCTGTAACTCACACAAAACAAAGCGTCGCGGTTATTTCTAATCGAGAAGAAATCGCATTTTTCGGCCTGCCACGGTCAAGCAGTTTTGTGGTTGGCTTGCTGCGAGTGCGCTTGAGGCTGGTAGGTGCCGGCGACCGCTCGCATGGCAATTGCGAGGCGGTTCCAGCCGTTGATCGACACAACCACCATGCTGAGCGCCACGATTTCGGCTTCGGAGAATTGCTTTTTCACTTCTTCGAATACTTCGTCAGGAACATGCGTTTCGGAAACAAGCGTCAGCGATTCCGTCCAAGCGAGCGCGGCGCGTTCGCGTTCGGAATAAAAGGGAGATTCTTCCCACGCGTCCAGGCCGTAGAGACGCTGTTCGGTCTCGCCCGCGGCGCGTGCGTCTTTGGTGTGCATGTCAATGCAGTAGGCGCAACCATTGATCTGCGAGGCGCGCATCCGGATCAGTTCAATCAAAGGCTGCTCGATGCCGGACTGCCGAACATAGGCTTCGAGCGCATACATCGCCTGGTACGCTCTTGGATCTGCTTTCATCACGTCGATTCTGGGTTTCATCTTTTTGTCCTCCTGCTATCACTGATGCGTTTGACGGCCCTGGCGAACCAAGTTTTCCGGATTGTTTCGATGCGAAATTTGTTCTTCCAAAAGTGCGCGACGCTCGAAACGTTATTCTTTGTCGAGGGCTTTGGCGCTGGCAAGTTGCTGAATCACGCTCATGTCTTCGAGCGTGGTGACGTCGCCGGAGACGCCGCCTTTCTCGGCGACCTCGCGCAACAAGCGGCGCATGATTTTGCCGCTGCGCGTTTTGGGCAGCAGGTCGGCGAAGCGCACTTCAGCGGGCCGCGCGATGCTGCCGATGGTTTCCGCGACGTGTTCAATCAGCGCCATGCGCAGGGTCGTGGAGTGATTGTGGCCCGCGCGGAGAGTGACAAAGCAAACGATGGCTTCGCCTTTGATTTCGTCGGGACGCGCCACAACCGCCGCTTCCGCTACCGATGGATGGCTGACCAGCGCGCTTTCGATTTCCATCGAACTCAGGCGATGGCCGGCGACCTTGATGACGTCATCAACGCGGCCGAGCACCCAGGTGTAGCCGTCGGCGTCGCACTGCGCGGCGTCGCCGGTGAAATATGCGCCGGGAATGCGGCTCCAGTAATCGCGCTTGAAGCGCTCGTCGTCGCCGAAAATTGTACGCAGCATGGAAGGCCACGGTTTTTCGATGATGAGGTAACCAGTTTCGCCGGGCTTCACAGGTTCGCCTTTGAGAGTGACAACGCGAGAAATCACGCCAGGCAGCGGCAGCGTGGCCGAGCCGGGCTTGGTGGGCGTCGCGCCGGGCAGTGGCGAAATCATGATCGCGCCGGTTTCGGTTTGCCACCAGGTGTCGACGATGGGACAGCGTTTGCCGCCGATCACGTCGAAATACCATTTCCACGCGGCGGGATTTATCGGCTCACCGACGGTGCCGAGCAAACGCAAACTCGACAAATCGTGTTTCGCGAGCCATTCGCTGCCCCAGGCCATGAACGCGCGCACGGCAGTCGCGGAGCTGTAAAAAATCGAAACTTTGTAGCGCTCGATAATTTCCCAGAAGCGATCTTTCTTCGGAAAATCGGGAGCGCCTTCGTACATCACGCACGTGGCGCAATTCGCGAGCGGGCCGTAGACCAGATAGCTGTGGCCGGTGACCCAGCCGATGTCCGCAGTGCACCAGTAGACGTCATCGTCGTGCAAATCGAAAACCAATTGCGTGGTGTACATCGCGCCGAGCAGATAGCCGGCGGAAGTGTGCAGCACGCCTTTCGGTTTGCCGGTGGTGCCGCTAGTGTAAAGAATGTAGAGCGGATGTTCGGCATCGAACGAAGGCGCGGGACAATTTGGCGAAGCTTTCTGTTCAAGGTCGTGCCACCACACATCGCGGCCCTGCTTCCACGAAACTTTTTCTCCGGTGCGTTTGACCACGACAACCTTTTCGATGGATGGGCAGGCGTCGGCAGCTTTGTCGGCAGTGTCTTTGAGCGAAACAATGTGCCCGCGGCGATAGCCGCCATCGGCGGTGATGAGCAGTTTGGATTTAGCGTCGGAGATACGGTCGGTGAGAGCGGTGGCGCTGAAGCCGCCGAAAATGACGGAATGAATCGCGCCGATGCGCGCGCAGGCGAGCAGAGCGATGGGCAGCTCGGGAATCATGGGCATGTAAACGGCGACGCTGTCGCCATCTTTTACGCCGAGGCTGAGAAGGGCATTGGCAAATTTGCAGACGCGCTCGTGAAGCTGCGCGTAAGTGAATTTTATTTGCTTGCCGTCCTCGGCTTCCCAATAGAGCGCGACTTTCTTGCCATTTTTGGCGAGATGGCGGTCGAGGCAATTGTGGGAGACGTTGAGCTTGCCGCCGGAGAACCATTTCGCGTGCGGCACGTCCCATTCGAGGATTTTTTTCGGGGGCTCGAACCAGTCGAGCATTTTTGCCTGCTCGCCCCAGAAGCCTTCGGGATCGTTCTTGGCGCGGTCGTAGAGTTTGTGGTACTCGTCGAGGGAGCGGACGCGGGCGCGGCGCTGAAATTCAGACGGCGGAGGGATTGGTCTTTCATTCAATATTTGCGGGTCGAATTCCTGCATGGGGGCCTCCAAATGAGCCTCTAAATTACGAGACCGAGGCTAGTCAGCGCAAGGGGTGAGTAGGAAACAAGTGGCGAGTGGCTTGAAAAGACAGTGACGACTAACGAGGAAGAGCGGGAGGCAAAGAGGTAAGGAAGTAAGGAGGCAGCGAAAAGACGGGCTACTTCGTGCGGATAAGGCGCGCAAAAAGAAGCGCAGGTACCGACTGATTTATGTCGAGGCTGAAGCTCCGACCTCCTGAACGGCGGACACGAAGACGACGGTCGTGGCCGGGCGCGTGTGCGGCAAAGCGCTCCGCTGAGAAGCAAAGCCTGCAGAACCTCAGAATGCGAGCCTCTGTGCTACCACAGCGGCGCGACTCGGGAATCGCGACGGGCAGCGCAAGGCCCTGCCCCTACGAACCCTGCGGCGAGCGCAGCCCTGCATGTCTCAGGGTAAACAGGCAGCCTCGAAATGACAAAACTTTAGCCTAGGTGGCGCGTTAGAGTTAGGACGGGCTGGCCGGGCGTTAGGGGTGCCGGAAGGGGCCAGAAGGCAGAATTTTGTGGAACTTTTGGGTACAGGAACGGGAATAGATAACGAGAAACGCGGCAGATACGTCGAATGGAAAGGGATGCCGGAGAGGGCCGAACCTCGAGACGACCATCTGCTGCGGCGGATGGCGACAGGCGATGAAGAGGCGTTTCGCCTGTTTTACGCGCGCCATCATGGGCCGATCTACCGGTATGCGTTGCACATGACGGGCCGGCGCGAGGCGGCCGAAGAGGTGGTGCAGGAAGCATTTATGACGCTGATTCAAAAAGCGGGGAAATTCGAGCCGGAGCGAGGCGAGCCGCAAGCCTTCCTGTACGGAATCGCGCGAATTCATGTGCGGAGGCTGCTGGAGCGCGAGCGGCGCTACGAGCCGCTGACAGAGGAAGCCAATCTGCAACAAGACGAGGTGATGGGCAGGCGGAATGGGCATTCCTCGCGGGAGGCCGTGCTGGGCGAGTTGACCCACGGAGAGACGGTGGAGCAGGTGCGGCACGCGGTGACCATGCTGCCTACGCATTATCGCGAGGCAGTGACGCTGTGTGATTTGCAAGGTCGCGATTACGCAAGCGCGGCGAAGATTTTGGATTGCCCGATTGGCACGGTGCGTTCGCGGCTGGCGCGCGGGCGCGAAATGCTGGCGTCACGGTTGCGTCCTACTCCGGCCGGAGCAAGGAAGACGGCAGGAGGAAGGTACTAAAACGAGGCGAGGATTTAAGGTGAAAGGAAAATGAACTGCGCGGATTTCAAGAACATCGTTCATGAGCTAGCGCGAGACGATGCCCGCGAGATTCTGGGCGACGCTGTGACGGTGATGGCTCGTTTCCATGCGGAAACTTGCGAACCGTGCGCCGCAAGGCTGGCGGAGGCGCGATCGTTGGCGCAGGCGCTTAAAGACGCCGCAGAAGATTCAACGCGATTGGAAGCGCCAGCACAGTTGGAAGCATCGCTGACATCGGCGTTTCGAGAATACCACCGGGGCTTGGAACGATCTCGTTACCGCGCTCGGCAGTCACGCTTGCGCTGGGCGGAATGGATGGCTCTTGGCGTTGCGGCCGCAGTCCTTCTGGCCGTCGGTGCGTGGAATTTTTCGCGAGGACATGCGAGCGCAACGAAGACGAATTCAAGCACGGTTGTGGTAGATTCCGCGAGTTCCAACGCGAACGGCGTCACGCCGCAAGCAGCGCCAGTTGAGGCAGCGGCGGCGGAGGATTCGGCTTCCGATTTTGTTCCCGTGCCTTATGGGGAAGGTCTGTCACCAGATGATTCAGGGTTGGTGGTTCGCGTTACCATGACGCGCAGCGCGTTGGGCAGCCTTGGCTATCCGGTAGACGAAATGAACGGCGGGGATATGATTCAGGCGGACCTGCTGGTCGGCGAAGATGGATGGCCGCGCGCGGTGCGTTTGGTGCAGTAGAAGGAATTTCATTTTGGCGGCTTTCACGCCGCAAAACGAGAGCAGAGAGGAGTTCGACCAATGATGGGCAGAATCGCCAAGTACGCCGTGGTGGCGTTTGTTGCGGTCGGTATGGGCCTGACAGTACGAGCGCAGGGTCCAGGAATGCCGGGACGTCACGGCGGACCTATGGGACCGGGGAACTTTGCGTTCGAACGGCTGGTCGGCGGATTTGGCGGGAAGGTGGTAACGAACGCGCCATTCTCCGCGCAAGTGACGCGCGAGACGATTCAAGTGCTTTCCAACGGGACGCGTGTAGACCAGAAGGAGACTGGCAACGTCGCGCGCGACAGCGTGGGCAGAACGAGGCAAGAAATGACGCTGCCGGCCATCGGGCCGCTCGCGGCGTCGGGACAAGTGCCACATCTCGCCTTCATTCGAGACCCAGCGGCGGGCAAGAATTATATTTTGAATGAAGACAAAAAGACTGCGTTGACCATCAATCGTCCGTCGGGGGCGAATGGGGAAGAGCGAGAGGCGATGAGGGGCAGGATGGGTTCCAACCAAAATGCCAACGTGCAGACCGTGTCACTGGGCACAAAGACGATGGATGGATTGACCGTCCAGGGCACTCGCAGGACACGCACGATTCCTGCAGGTCAGATTGGCAATGACGCACCAATCGTGATTACAAGCGAAGAATGGTATTCGCAGGACTTGCAAATGGTGGTTTCGAGCACGCGCACGGATCCACGCTTCGGCACGACCACGTATCAACTGATGAACATCAATCGCAGCGAGCCGGCGCAATCGCTATTTGCGGTGCCGCCGGACTACACGGCTGCGCCGCGGACGTTTCACGGCGGGCAACGGATGCAGCCGCCCGACAACAACTAAAGAATCGGTTTCTGGCAACACACACGAACTTGCAGGGTGGCTGCGCATCCGGCCGCCGACGCAAGCCCCGGGCGACTCCATACTCGGTGCAAACGGGGAAGAAGGGGCGCGCTCCCGCGCGCCCCTTTCTTGCTTTTGCTCACTCCCTTAGTACAGAACGCGGAATTTGATCGTGTGTGGAATTTCCCGCAAATCGCTGAGAATTTTTTCTTTGTACGCCATGCCGATGTCAGTGATGGCGTAGCCAATTGTTTCGATGGTCTTCAAATACTGGCCGAGGATATTCGCCTCATGATCCGCGAAAACATGGTTGATCTGGGCCAGTATTCCCGGGATGTTTTCGTGGATGTGGATGAGGCGGTGAGCGTTTTTGATTTTCGGCAATTGGACATTGGGGAAATTCACGCTGTAGAGAGTGCTGCCGTCGCGCGCATAGTCGACAATTCTCTCTGAAACGAACGAGCCAATATCCTGTTGCGCCTCTTCGGTGCTGCCGGCGATATGCGGCGTCAAGATTGCTTGTTCGATGCCCTGCAGAGGGGAGGAGAACTTTTCGTGATTGCCCTGGGGTTCGCGAGGGAAAACGTCGATGGCAGCGGCGCGGATTTTGCCGGACTTGAGGCTGTCGGCGAGGGCTTCGTCGTCGACGACGAAGCCGCGGCTAGCGTTCAAGAAAATGACCCCCGGCTTCATCTGACGAAATTCCTTCTTTCCGATGAGGCCGCGATTTTCAGAGCGGCCGTCGACGTGCAGCGTGACGATGTCGGCAAGGCCCAGAAGCTGCGAGAGCGAGCGGCACTTCTCCGCGTTTCCCAGGACGAGCTTGACTTCGAGATCGTAGAAAAAAACTTCCATGCCGAGCGATTCAGCCAGAACGGAAAGTTGCGAGCCGATTTTGCCGTAGCCGATGATGCCGAGCTTTTTGCCGCGGATCTCGTTGCTGCCGGCCGCGAACTTGTCCCATACGCCACGATGGAGTTTCTGGCTTTTCGCGAAGACGCCGCGCGCCAGCAAGAGAATTTCGCCAAGGATGATTTCAACGACGCTGCGCGTGCTGCTATACGGAGCATTGAAGGCGGCGACTCCCTTGCGAGCGCAGGCTTGCAGATCGATTTGATCGGTGCCGATGCAGAAGGCGCCGACAGCGATGAGTTCGGCGGCACTGGCGAGGGCGCGCGGCGTCACGTGGGTTTTCGAGCGAATCCCCAGAACGGAAACGCGCGGGAGTTTTTGGCAAAGAGCGTCTTCGTCGAGGCTCTGTGGCAGAGCTTCCACATCGTAACCGGCTGCGCGGAAGCGGGCTGCGGCATCCGGATGGACATTTTCGAGAAGCAGGGCTTTTGGCTTATGATTTTTCATGTGCGCCGGCGCGAGAAGAGATATTACATGTAAAACGGGATGAGTTGGACTGGAAGTCGCTGCGAAGCATTGGACGACGAGTGAAAGCAAAAATTCGTGATGGAGCCTATGGACGAGAAAGCGCTGGCAGCTAAGCTTGCGAAAGAAGGATTTTCCACGACTTATGTCTGGCAGGATGAGCCAGGTGCGCACTATCCGGACCATGTGCACGATGCGGAAACGGCGCACATTATTCTGGCCGGCGAAATGACGCTCACGATGAACGGAAAATCGCAAAGCTATCGGGTCGGAGAGCGCTGCGACGTGCCAGCGGGCACGGTTCATTCAGCGGAAATGGGTCCGCACGGCTGCCGGTATCTGATCGGCGAGCAGTGAGTTCTTGCACGCGATAGGAAGGAAGGAGGAAGGAAAGACTTCACGCGGGTGAGGCGCGGCTCGAGGAGTCGCGGCGGGCAGGGCAAGCCCTGTCCCCTAAGAAAACAAAATGAAGCCCCTGGAACGGCAAATCCCCGCCCTTTGCTGCGCGTTGCGTCGCGTCGCGTCGCACAAGGCAAAGGATGGGGCACCCAGCGAGGCTCTGTGTTACACAGACTGAGCTGAGTCACGTTTAGGCGACGAGTCTTAGGCGGAAATGGCGCGATCTAGGAGTTCGACGACGTGGAAAACTTCCTGGCGCGTGTTGTAAAGCTTCGCGCCGGCGCGCAACTGCAGGATGCATCCGGGGTTGGCGGTGACAATTGCGGAAGCGCGGCTGGATTGCGCGTGGAGCATTTTTTCCTGCAGCAACTGCATGGACGTGTCTGTTTCCGTGACGTTGTAAACTCCTGCCGAGCCGCAGCAGTGATCCGCCATGGGCATTTCCACCAACTCCAGGCCGGGAATGGAGCGAAGCAACGTGCGAGGAGCTTCGCGGATTTTTTGGCCGTGCAGGAGATGGCAGGAATCCTGAAACGTCACACACATGCGCGTCTTGCGAAGCGGCGCGGACAAGCCGAGGCCGGCGAGAAATTCCGTGACGTCGCGGACCTTCGGTGAAAATTCGGCAGCATTTTTGGCGTCGAGAACATTGCGGGAGGCACCTTCTTGCGCGGGGTCGCTTCCCGAGAAAAGAAAGGTGTATTCCTTTAGAGTTGAGCCGCAGCCAGCAGCGTTGGTGATGATGGCGTCGAAAGGCTCGGCCAAAAATGCCTCCATGTTTTTCCGCGCGAGATCTCGAGCGACATTGCGGACGCCTGCATGGGCAGCAAGAGCGCCGCAGCAAAGCTGTCCGGCGGGCACGACAACTTCGCAGCCGTTGGCCTGCAGGACGCGAATGGTGGCGTCGTTGAGTTCAGTGAACGTGACTTGGGCGATGCAGCCGGCAAAAAACGCGACGCGAGCGCGGCGCTGGCCGCGCGCCGGGAACGTTTTGCCAAGACGCGAGAAGAAAAAGTCGGAATCGATGCGCGGAAGCAGCGCGGCGCGCCGCTGCAAGCCGAAAAGACGCAAGATGCCGGAGGCGCGGACGAGCGTTTCGAGGCGGGAGCGCTGGTAGAAGCGAACGACACGAGCCAGTCGCGCAATGCGGCGCGGGTCGGGGAGCAATCGGTGATAGACGAAATTGCGAGCCCAGCGCGAAGCGCGCGGCCGCTGGTAATTGCGAGCGATTTGCGTGCGCGCGAGCTCGACGAGCTTGCCGTACTCGACTCCCGAAGGACAGGCCGTCTCACAGGCGCGGCAGTCGAGACAGCGGTCGATGTGAGTGACGAAGGTTTCGCCCAGATCGAGGCGTCCTTGATCGACCAGGGCCATTTGGCGAATACGGCCGCGCGGCGAATCAGCTTCATTATGCCAAAGGCGATACGTGGGGCAGGCGTTGAGGCAGAGGCCGCAATGAATGCAGCGCGAATAGTCGGCGTAATCGGGCTTGTCGCCGGCAGTGAAGCCGCTGAGGGTCTCGGCGAATTCGCGCTGGGCTTCTTCGTGGGTTTGCGGCGGCAGGCCAGACATTTCGCTAGAGACCTCCGACAAAACGGCCTGGCGCGAAAATATTGTGCGGGTCGAAGGCGCGCTTGACGCGCTGCATCAGCAGAAAATCCTCACGCGGCGGGCCCCAGATGTTGAGTTCCCGTTTCAATTCCGGTGGGCATGCGACTACGGTAGCACGATAATTATGCCTCTCACCGGCCTGCAATATTTCCTGGCGGACGGCTGCCTTTTCCTTTAGCGCATCGGCAGAATCTGGAAGAGTCACCCAGTAGATCACGCCAGTACCACGAATCAAAGCGGCGGCGCGAACGTTGTAACGCTCCGATTCAGACGCCAAGAATTGCAGGAGATCGCGAACATCCGAAGGAACCGTGGTGATTTTCAAAACGATGGCAGCCGGCGAAGACTGAGCCATCAGTGGAATGGCCTCGCGAAGGCGCGCCCAGGTTTTATCCCGTTCGGAACCGGAGAGGAATGTCGTTTTCTTGGCGCCACATTGCTCGGCCATTTGGCGCAGATCATTGGAGCAGCGTTCCAGAACGTTGCTCGAGCCTGAGATTCCCGTCATCAAGAGCCATTCCGACCCTGCGGGGGATACGGCATCACGCGCTGCTGACTTGGCATTCTGCGGAAACAGCAGTTCCGTCATTTCGGGACTCAGAATTTCCAGAGTGGAGGGTGAGATAGGCGACGTTGTGATCTTCTGGCGCAACGAGAGCACTTCATCGGATGATGGGAGCGACGCGACAAATATGCGCTCGGAAGATGGCAGGGGAAACGTTTTGAAGTTGATGCGAGTGATGACGCCGAGAGAGCCGAGGGCGCCGAGAAACAATTTGTGTAAGTCGTAGCCACTGACGTTCTTGACGACGCGGCCGCCGCTCCTGGTGAGCGCACCTTCACCGGAGACGAATTCCATGCCAAGGACAAAATCGCGCGCAGTGCCGTAGGCGTGGCGCAAAGGCGAATCGACGCCGCTGGCGAGCGTGCCGCCGACCGTAGCGCGGTCGAAATAAGGAACAGCCAGGGGCAGGAATTGTTTGTGCTCAGCGAGAGCTTCGGCGAGGCGCGAGAGAGGAACACCAGGTTCGACACTGAGAGTCAAATCGCCGGGATCGTAGGAAATGACGCGGTCGAGGCGCGTCATGTCGATGGCGAAATCGTAGCGCGCGGGAGGCATGCCGATGCAAAGTTTGGTGCGCGCGCCGACAGAAATGATGGCGAGTTTTTCTGCTGCGGCAAATTTTACGAGATCAGCGACTTCTTGCGGGGTTGCGGGGCGGGCTACGACCTGCGGTTCGATGCCATCGACGGCGTAGGCGGAAATGCCTTTCGGTTCGGCGATGACGTTGCGCGCGCCGATAATGTCGGCGATGCGTGAATGTTGAACTATCGCGGACGAGTTCACGAGAGGCTCGGCTCCGGCGAACTTGCGGGGTCACCGGAGAGCGGCATGGGGCGAATGCGAACTTCGCCGCAACCTTTGCCGGTGGGGAAAATCTTGCCGGGATTCAGGCGGCCCACGGGATTGAACGCGTCGCGAACGCCGCGCATAAGAGTGAGGTCTGCTTCGGTGAAGAGCAGCGGCATCAAGCGATCCTTTTCCATGCCCACGCCGTGTTCCCCAGTGATGGCGCCGCCCATTTCGATGCAGAAGCGAATGATGGCATCGGCGGTGGAAACGGCGCGCTGGAATTGCTTGGGGTCGCGCGCATCGAACAAAATGATGGGATGCAAGTTGCCGTCGCCAGCGTGGAAAATGTTGCCGATCTCGAAGCCGTTTTCCTTGCCGATGCGATCGATTTCACGAAGGGTTTGCGGCAACTTGGTGCGCGGAATCACGCCATCCTGAACGTAATAGGTTGGCGACAAGCGGCCGACCGCGCCGAAGGCGTTCTTGCGGCCTTTCCAGAGAAGCTCGCGCTCCTTGGCGTCGCGGGCCACGCGGACTTCGCGCGCGCCATGAAGTTTGCAGACTTCGGTGATTTGCGCAGCGTGCTCCTCGGCGGCTTCGCGCATGCCGTCGACTTCGATGAGCAGCACGGCGGCGCTATCGAGAGGAAATCCGGCATGGACCCAGGCTTCCACGGCGCGAAGCGTCCAGCCATCGAGCATTTCGCAGGCCGCAGGCGTGATGCCGCGCGCGGTGATTTCGACGACAGTTTCCGTGGCGTCGTCGATGCGATCGTAAATGGCGAGCAGAGTCTTGATCGCCTCGGGCAAACGCGTGAGGCGTACGGTGATTTCCGTGACGAGCGCGAGCGTGCCTTCGGAGCCGACGAGCAATCCGCACAAATCGTGCCCGGGCGCGTCGAGCGATTTTCCGCCAATGCGAACGAGTTGCCCGTCCGGCAAAACGAGTTGCATTCCAAGGACATGATTCGTGGTGACGCCATAGGCGAGAGTGTGCGGGCCGCCGGCATTTTCGGAGACGTTTCCGCCGAGGGTGCAGGCTTTCTGGCTGGAAGGATCGGGCGCGAAGTGCAGTCCGGCATGCGCAACAGCGGCGGATAAATCAGAATTGACGACGCCCGGCTGAACAACGGCGCGCTGGTTTTCGATGTCGATTTCGAGGATGCGATTCATGCGCGCGAAAGAAACGATGATGCCGCCATTGCGCGCGAGCGCGCCGCCGGAAAGGCCGGTGCCGGCGCCGCGTCCGACCAGCGGAACGTCATGGAGATTGGCGATGTCGACGATGTGAACAACGTCAGAGGTGTCGCGCGGAAAAACGATGCAGTTCGGGCGAGCGACTTCCACAGAGCCGTCGTATTCGTAAAGGAGCAGGTCTTCGGGGTGGCTCAAGACGTGCTCGCGAGTAAGAAGATGCTCGAGATCGGTAATGAGGCGCTGGTTCATGGTCGCTTAGATGTGTGATGGCCAATATAGTCGTGTGGCGGTGCGGGGTCAAACGCGGCGAAGGGCGGCGGGGGAAGATCGTGCGGAATCAAGGTCCGGTACGGGGAAAGAAATGAAAAACCTCGGCGGTGGCGAGGCCGAGCCAAATCAGTCCGTCCGCGATGATCAAAGCGCCCAGCGTACGCCAAATGACGAGACGCGCCCGATAGAATGGGGGATGGACATCGTTCTTGCCTCCTACGGCGCCGGGCAGACGCTTGCCGGTCCATCGCTCCCAAAAGCGGCCCAAGCTGTGGGCGATTTCCGCGGAGGATAGAAGTATAACCAAACCGATGCTCAGGATGCCAACGCCGATCAGATATTGAACCAAAGGGTTGTGCATGGCGGGCGAATATAGACTGGAATGCGCAGGCGCGCAATCAATGTCGACTTGGGACGCGCGTTGACACGCAGTGAGCCGGTATGCTACTGACGGTCGCGGGAATTTTGCCGAGGATAGACGATGAAACCAAAAGTGCTGGCGACGCACGGAATGTTTGCGCCCGCGCGGAAGCTGCTGGAAGAGAAGTTCGAGGTTGAATATTGGACGAAGGAGGAGCGGCCGCCGCGCGACGAGCTCTTGCGGCGAGTGGCGGACAAGGACGCGCTGATTTGCCTGCTTACGGAAAAAGTGAACGAGGAATTGCTGGGGCGCGCGCCGAAATTGCGAATCGCGGCGACCGTTTCAGTTGGCTACGACAACATCGACGTGGCGGCATGCACGCGGCGGAAAGTGGTGGCAACGCACACGCCGGGAGTGCTGGACGACACGACAGCCGATTTTGCGTTCGCGCTGCTCATGGCCCTGGTGCGGCGCATCGTGGAAGGCGACATGTGGATGCGTTCGGGGACGTGGCCGGGATGGAATCTGGACCAACTGTGCGGCGGTGATGTTTTCGGGAAAACGCTGGGCATTATCGGCTTTGGACGCATCGGCCGCGCGATGGCGAAGCGCGCGAAGGGATTCGACATGCGAATTTTGTACAGCGACGCGAAGCGCGCGGATGCGGAAATCGAGCGCGAGCTGCAGGCACGGCATGTAGAACTCGACCGGCTGCTGGCCGAATCGGACTTCGTGAGCGTGCATGTGCCGTTGCTGCCGACGACGCGGCATTTGATCAATTCTGAAATGCTGGGAAAAATGAAAGCAGGAGCGTACCTGATTAATACGTCGCGAGGGCCGGTGGTTGACGAGGCGGCGCTGGCTGCAGCGTTGGAGGCAAAGAAGATCGGCGGCGCGGCGCTGGACGTGTTCGAGAACGAACCGAAGGTTCTGACCGCGCTCGTTGGGCGCAAGGATGTGATTCTGACGCCGCACATCGCCAGCGCGTCGGTGGAGACGCGAACGAAAATGGCGGTGATGGCCGTGGAAAACGTCATCGCGGTGTTTGAAGGGCGGCGACCGCCGAACGTGCTGAATCCGGAAGTGCTGGCTTCCAAATAACTGCATGGAGGAAACCATGGGGCATCCCGTCGTGCATTTTGAAATTGGGTGCAAGGACAGCGCGAAGACGCAGGATTTTTACGCCAAGCTCTTTGGGTGGAAAATTACACAGGCAGGCCCTGCTGCAATGATTGATACGGGCGGCCTGCTCACGGGCCACTTTACGACCTTGGGGCACGAGCCGTATCATTACACGATTTTTTATGTGCAGGTGGAGGACGTTCAGAAGTCTTTGGACCAGGCACAACTGCTGGGAGGAAAAACACTCGTGCCGCTTATGGAGATTCCGAATGGGACTTTCGCGTGGATGCAGGATCCAGAGGGGAACACAGTGGGGCTGTGGAAGTCGAAGGGATAGATTGCACAAATTGAATGACAGATCGAAAGCATCTCGCGCGGCAGATTTTTCGAGACACGCTGGCGGGCATTGATATTCCCTCGACGCTTGTGCAGAAGTTAGAGCTGCATGACGGCATGATTTACGCAGCGGACACGCGTATCAATCTGCGCGAATACCGCGAAATCGTGGCCATCTCCATTGGCAAAGCAGCGGTTGCGCTGGCGGAAGGCCTTAACGCTGCTCTCGCACCGGAGTTCAAACTGCGTGGCATCATGGCGGGGCCATCGAAGCCGGCGCGACAATTGCATGGGTGGGAAGCAGTCGTCGCGGGGCATCCGGTGCCGACCGCGGGAAGTTTTCACGCGGGATGGGCGATTCTGGAGTTGTTGAAAAAATGCGGGAAAGAGACGCTGATATTTTTTCTGCTGTCGGGCGGCGGTTCGTCGCTGGTTGAACTGCCGCTTGATGAGAATGTGTCGGTTGAGGATTTTGCAAAACTGAATCACGCGCTGGTGACGTGCGGCGCGCCGATTCAGGAGATCAACGCGATTCGCAAACACTTGTCTGCAGTGAAAGGCGGAAGGCTAGCTGCCGCTGCGCCAGAAGCGATGAAAATCACGCTGGGAGTGACAGACGTTCCCGAAGGACAGGAAACCGCGCTTGCGTCGGGGCCGACGCTGCCCGACCCGACGACCGTTGCAGACGCCGAGCGAATTGCGCAGCAGTATGGCCTGATGGATAAGCTGTCCACGAAGCTGCGCGAGAAATTCGAGCGGCACGAATTGAGAGAGACGCCGAAGCAGGGCGATCGGGCATTTACGCTCGCGAAGTTCGAATTGCTATTGGGTCGGCGGGACTTGTTTCATCACGCGCACGTGGCCGCCGAAGCGGCGGGATTTTTTACGTTGTGCGACAACTCGACGGATGGCTGGCCGGTGGAAGAAGCCGCGCAGCATTTGTTGAGTCAAGTGGATGCGCTGGCGCGGTCGAAGAGCGGCCAACCGGTGGCGCTCATCGCCGATGGCGAAGTGAGCAGCCCGGTCACGGGGAAGGGCATTGGCGGGAGAAACTCCGCATTCGTGTTGGCGTGCGTGGAGCGGATTGCCGGCCGCGACGTTACCGTGCTGAGCGCAGGGACGGACGGGATCGACGGCAACAGTTTCGCGGCAGGAGCAGTGGCGGACGGCGGGACGCTGGAAAAAGCGCGCGCTGCAAAGATGGAGCCGGCAGAATTTTATCGGCGAAGCGACGCGTTTAATTTTTTCGAGCCGTTGGGCGATGCGATCATGACAGGACCGACCGGAAATAATCTGCGCGACCTACGAATCTTGCTTGCGGGCTAATTTAGGCAACTGCTGAGTGTGCGTACCCGCTTGTTTTTCTACAGCAGGCCTTTCGCGTAACCGCCATCTACCGCGATGGAACAGCCGTTGATGTAACTAGCGCGCTCGGACGCGAGGAATGCAACCATGGCGGCAAACTCTTCCGGCTTGCCAATGCGGCCGAGGGGCACTTGCGCGCTGAGGCGCTCAAAAATTTTGTCGCGGCTGAGGCCGGCATTCTTGGCCTGGATTTCGGCGAGCTCGTCAAGGCGTTCAGTGAGCGTGTAGCCGGGACAGACGCAATTGACAGTAATGCCGTCAGGGCCGAATTCATTGGCGAGTGTGCGCATCAAACCAGTGACGCCCGCACGAATGGAGTTGGAGAGCAGAAGATTGTCGATGGGCTGCTTGACGGAAATAGAAGTGATGGCAATCAGGCGTCCCCAATGGGCCTTGCGCATGAGCGGAAGCACTTCACGAGCAAAATAAACAGCGCTCATGAGAGTGAGGTCCAGGGCGTTGCGCCAGTCGTTCAGCGAAATATCAAGGAATTTTTTCGACGGCGGGCCACCAGCGTTGGTCACGCAGATGTCCACGCGGCCGTAGCGTTTATTGACGGCGGCAACGAAGTCATGGACGGCTTCGGGGCGCGTGACGTCAAGCTCCTGGGAAAAGATTTCGCGACCGGTTGCTTTGCGGATGGTTTCCGCGGCCTTGGCAAGGTGGGCGGCGGAACGAGCGCAGATGGCGACTTCCGCGCCATCGCGCGCGAGCTCTTCGGCAACAGCGTGACCCAAGCCTTTGCTGGCAGCGGCAACAATGGCGACACGTCCCTTCAAACCCAGATCCATAGCTTTAGTCTCCCGTGTTTAGAGCGGCGTGAAATTCGAAGTTAGCCGCGCAGATAGGCATCGGTTTTCTTGATCCAATCCTCACGAGGCGGAGCGAAAACATCGATGTCGACAGTGTCTTCAAGGGCTTCGGCGGAGTGCGGCATGTTGGCAGGGATGAGCAAAAACTCGCCCTCGCGCAGAACTTTTTCCCCGTCGTCAAAGATTAGCTTCAGCGCGCCGGAAAGAATCCAGGTGATTTGCTCGTTGACGTGCGAATGGCGAGGGACAATGGCGCCACGGGAAAGAAGGATGCGCGCGAGCATGGCGCTCTTGCCGAAGATCATCTGGCGCGAGATTTTGTCGCTCAACTTTTCGGATTCGATTTTGTTCCATGAAGTTTTTTCGGGCATATTGGCTCCGTTGAAGAAAATGAGAATAAGAATCCTCCAACGAAACAGACGCGGCGTCAATGGCTGTTTGCTCGAAGGAAGTTGTGGGCGATTGCGGCGGGCGAGTGGTTTGATTAGAATTTGCGAGGCGCGCGGGGCATGCGTGACCGTGGCGTGGCGGGGCGCTCGTGAACATTTGTCGATGGGCAGCGGCGATTGTTTTCTTCTTGCAACTGCCGAATCCGCTTTTCTGGCTGGTGGTGCACCCCCAAATTGGTTACTGGAGAGGGCGGCTGCGCGCGGCATACATCACCGCGCTGATGGCGTCCTGGGGATCCGTGACGATTTGTCTGATCGTGTTTCGCTACGCAATTTTCAGGCAGACGCGGCCCAGCGATTTGCAAATTGGCATTGGGCTGCTGCTAATCGCAGCGGATATTTGGCTCTTCGAGCGCGCGAGGCAGGATTTGGGAACCTCGCTGCTGATTGGGAAGGCGGAGCTTTCCGGCAGCGGCGAGGTGGTGGATACGGGGATTTATTCGTATGTGCGCAATCCGCGATATGTGGGAATGATCGCGTCGGTACTGGGAGTATGCCTGCTGGCCGCGACGCTGCTCATGTGGGAAATTTGCGGCGTGTGGCTTGTGCTGGTGCTGATCGTCATTGGATTCGAAGAACGCGAGCTGAGAGCGCGTTTGGGCGCTCCGTACATCGAGTACTGCCGGCGCGTGCCGCGATTCATTCCCTACCGGGCGCTGGTGCGCGCGAAGTGAAGAGCGCCGACGCAGAAGAATGCGCGTGAAACAGCTCGAACCGGCTTCCATCATCCTGGCGACATACAATGACGCGAACATCCTCGAATGGAGCCTGGCGGTGTTCGCGCGGCAGAGCTTTCCGCACTTCGAATTGATACTCGCGGATGACGGCTCGAGCGAGGATTACGAACCGATCCTGCGCAAATGGGCGGCGAGATTCACGCAGGAAATTGTGCACGTGCGGCATGAGCGCCGCGATTTCCGTAAGACTCGTATCCAGAATCGTGCTGCGTCCGTGGCGGGAGCGGAACGTCTGATTTTTGTGGACATCGATTGCCTGCCGCAGCGGAATTTCGTCCGTAATCATCTGATGTTTCTGGAGTCAGGCGTGGCGCTGACGGGCCGGCGCGTGCATATACGAAAAGAAGTTCTGCCGCCGGCGGAGGTTATTTACAAACACGGGCTCGGTTTGCATGGCGGAACTCTGTTTGTGGAATGGCTGAGAGGCCGCGCGCGGGTCATCGAGCATGGATTTGAGCTGCCGGTTTTTTATGAGTCAAAAAACAACGGGATTCTTGGGTGCAACTTTTCCATTACGAAGACGGATTTCGCCGCCGTGAACGGATTCAATGAAGAATTCCTGGGACGCGGCGGGGAAGACACGGACATTGATCTGCGGCTCAGGCGCAATGGGATAGCGGTGCGGTGCCTGCGCAACAAATTGATTGAATATCACTTGATGCATGAAGTGCGCGTGGGCACATATGAAAGCGACAGGACGCGAATTCAGGAGGCGCAGGCGCTGGGCGAAATACGCGCGCGAAAAGGATTGGCGGAGGTTCACGAAAGCGAATTTAGGGTTACTCGTTATGCGGCGGGGAAGTAGAGAGATGCTCTACGCTACAGCGATGTTCCGATGCAGGGCAAAAAAAGAGCGTCCCGGCTGGGGCCGGGACGCGCGTGCTGCGGGATTGATTGAGCTGGGCCTACGGTGTTGGAAGAACTACCTGTGTAAAGCCAACAGTGTTGACGTCGCGGAACATAGGAGTACGCGGCGGCAGAAGGCTTGGCGTCAGGAAGTCGGAATCGAATTGGTAGCCGCGCGTCGGAGGATTGTACACGGTGTTATCGAGCCCGTCCTTGTAGACGCCAATGGCTTGCCGGTTGTAATAGAAGCTTACGACGGAACCGCGGTAATACAGCGTTCCGCTCCAGTCTTCCAGGAAACGCAGGAAGTTATGGACTCCACCATCTGTGCCGAAGTCTTGGTAGCATGCCTCCGTCCCGCACGTCGAAGGTTGAGGGAATGAGATACCCTTTCCAGCAACGGCGCCAAAACGATAGGTCGTGGTCGTCGCGCCGCGGAGACTGGTCGTGTACAGCGAGGAAAACGAATTCACATCGTTCCAACTGTCAGAGAGTAGAGTGATGGCGTCGGCTACGATGGAAGTCGCCACATGTGCTGCAGTCGCACTTCCGTTGCTTCCGGCAGGCGCATTGAAGTCGCCTTGGACGTAAACCGGATTCTCCGAAACAATGGTCAGTCCACAGGGTTCCCCATCGGGGCAGGTGCCCAGGTTGATGCTGCTGCCGTTGACGAGCTTGAGCGCTCGGCGGAAGAAAATGGGTATGTTTTCACGGGCTTCCTGTGGCTGCACGATGTAAGCGCCCGGCCAGGGCATGGTCGGGGCTGTGCAATTGGGGTTCTTCGTGATGGCAGGCGGAGTCGCGGTCAACAGAGTGCTGAGCAGCGTTGGGAAGTACGCATTGACGGGCGCCGGAGTGGTGCTTGTCGGGGTTGCCCACATGGGGCTTTGCTCGCCATAGTCTTCCGGCGTACCTCCAACTACTTGGTTGCCTGGATTTTCGACCATGTCGAGCGTCTCTGGAGTGTCTAAGGTGCCATTGGGGCATCCCCACGCGCTGGAGGGGTTGATGGAATCCTCGAATCCATATTCGCCAGTCTCGTTGCCAGATGGCGAAGCAGGAGGCCATCCCGCGACTGCTGAGGACGTATAGTTACTGCGGCGATCAGAGAAGTAAACGACAAAGTCGTTGGTGCTATTTACGGGGTCCTTCGCCGTGGTGCCGTCGGTGCCGATGGTACCCATGAAATATTTCGCGAGGTCGGTGATATCAAGTTCGGTGTAATCCATTACGCCAGTCGGAGTCGGCATATTTGCGTAGGAATACGTGGTAGCGCCGTACTTAACCGTGGCCGTCGGGGTGATGTCGCGGGAATTACCCTCTCGGGCGTCGAAGAGCACATTTGGCCAGTAGTCGGTGGCGGTAGTACTGGGGACGCCAGTGGAACTGAAGCCGCACTCCTTTGTGGCGCTGGAGCCACCGGTCGAGGGGTTGTCGCGTACGCGCTCCAAGCGAATTATGGCGTTCGTGCTCGGATCAGTGCAGGTCGATCCCGTGCCCTGGTAAGGTTGCTGGGTGGTGGGCAGCGGCGGCAGGTAAGTGTATCCATACGTTGTGTAGGTCTTGCTCGGATTGATGTTCTTGCCTGCGATCCCAAAGCCCAGAACTTCTGCAGTGACGTCTTTCCAAGTTCCACACGGAGCCGGCGAGACAGCGTAGCTTGTCTGTATTTCAATTTTGATGTATCCGGTGACCAAAGGCGTATTGGTTGTTTTCGGCCAATAGCCATTTCCCGGAGCAGGGGTATAAGTGCCCGATGAGTAAGACTCTGCAATCGGAACGCCGCCAAGGTTAGCGGTGGTTAATGTCTCCAGATTAGTCGGGGCGGTGGCTGAGACGCAAGGGAGGTTGGTAATGTCAGCCGGGTTGTCCGACAGCAGGATGCGCAGGCTCGCTTGGGAATAGTAGCGTTGCGCCAACACGTCGGGATTTGAGCTGTCTTCGCCCGCGTAGCTTCGGCGAACCAGGTCAATTGGGTTAGCGCCTGCGTTCAAGGTGATCGAAAGATTGACCGGCTTCACATTGGTTTCCGAGCTGCCCACGTAGCTGTTGTATGTGCTCTTGGCCAAATTTGGAAATGCACTGTTCTGAGCGGAGCCTAAGCCTCCTACAAGGCTGCCCTGCGTCGGAAGCAGGGCTACGCAGCCTGCGGTATTACCGCTCGGATAACTTGTTGTTGGGCATCCGCCAGAGGTGGTAGGAATGTAGACGCTTCCGGCGTAAGCGCTGGTCGTCGAATAGCCGTTCGAGAGAGTCTGGCGAATGATGTCTTTGGCAGACAAGACCTTGCCATTAAATACCAGATCAGCACCACTGGCGAGGAATAGGTTGCCGTTGGTCATCACATTACCGCCGAAGTCGAAATCGGGGCCGGCGAAGAAGCTCAGATCTGTCTGAGAAAACATGCCGAACTGAAAAACGGGAATGGCGACGGTCTGCACGTTGCGTGTGAGTCTGACTTCGGAGCGAGAGACGGGGTTAGTGGAGGTGACCGTCAGTGTATACGGCGTCAGCAGGCCGGTCATGCCCTGATAGTTTCCTGATTGAATGAGGTGGTTGGTGGCAAGCGGATTACCCGACCCGTCCTGTGGAAACGCGATCTGGTACCCCAAGCTCCCATTCGGATTGAGGTACTGGATGCCCTGAATGATGGGCGCATTGGCCACCACGGCAATAGCATTCACCTGCGCTCCGGAAGGCGACGAATTGTTGGCGAAAAGAGTCGCCAAGTCCCCAGTGAGTTTCTCCAAACCGGCCTCTGCGCCATAGAAAGTGTATTGCTCGGCGCCATTGACGCCTCCGAGCCGCTGGTCCATCAAGACCATCCACGAGAAGCCAATAACCAGCGCAACGACGAGAAACATAACGATGAGTGTGGTTGCGAGTGCGATGCCGGACTGGGTTTTCGTTTTCATAGCATTATCCTCGATAGGAAAACTCACTGGAATTCGTTGGTGAATGCCAATCCACGAAGACTGATTTGAGAGATGAGATTGTTGCGAAAAGTTTGCTTAGTCCAAGAAAAGGACCTATCGGCGCGTGCTCCCAGGAATAAATTCGCGCTCATCATCTGATTTGCATTCATGCCTGCCGGTGGGATTGGCTGGTTCGAGCATCCCGCACCGCAGGCCGAGCCGTTCACGAAGTTGAAAGTGATCCAAAGCGCCTCGATGGACTCGGCGACCGGCTCGGCAGGGAAGAAATTGACCTGGCGCATCAAGCGAGGCCCTGCCACATTTGTGTTATCCAGGTAATAGGTCACCATCCAAATGCGCGTTGCTGTCGTCGGCGGGTACGCGACCGGCGACGTGGCCGATTGGAGTTGGTAGATTGTGCCAGCGGGATCGGTTCGACCGTTGAGGCCGTAGGGATCGCCTTTGACGAAATTCATAACTTGTCCGCTCACCGAAGTCACGTACTCCAAGGTGTTGCCTTGCGCGTTGCTGAACATAATCAGGTCGCCGGTTCCGACGGCTCCGTTACCCGTATTGAAGACAACGCAGCTGGCGGCGAAAGTCACCGAGGTGCCAGTCGAATTGATGGTGCCGGCGCAAGGGGGAGTGTCGGTAGTGTCATTGATGAAGTTACCATTCAGCGGAAGGCCCTGAGGATTGGTAACGTTGTCAGGAGGAAACGTTTGGTTATCCGCGTAAATGACCGTCACCATGTCCGAATTGACGGCGCCAGAGATGAGCGGGCCGAGACCATGGCCAGGAGTGACGGCAGAAATCGACGTTGCGCCAACAGGAAATGTATAGGCGTCTCCGGTAGGAGAAGGCTCGTTGATGGGCACGCCGCTTCCGTTGGGAATCGAAATTCCGCCCACGGGGATGCCCGAACCGGCGAGCACAAGGTCATGCTGCATCTGGTCCATGCCCGCGCGGAGGTTCTCGGTCATGTTGCTCATCAGCGAGATTGCTTCGCTTGCGTGCTGTCCCTGGTTGAGGGCGTCCAGAGACACACCGACGATGACGATGGTGATGGCGACCGCGACCAGAAGCTCGACTAAGCTGAAGCCTGAGTTTCGTCTCATGTGATCTGCCTCGGGCGACTATGAAAACTCGCAAATGTAACTTGTCAGGACGTATTGGCGCTTGAATCTACCAGCAGTGTAGTTAATCGTGACCGTGATCTGGCGAAGATCGGTCTCGCCAGCGATGGCGGTGATGGCAATCGTGCGTGTGTACGTGTCCAGGTTCTGCTTGATAGCGTCAGGACCATCCAGAGTACCGCTGGGGCCCGGAATGTAGATCGCATCCAGGTCGGCTGTGTTGTCATCAGCCGTGTCGATGATTCCGTCCGGTCCCGGATCGCACAAGACTTCGGGAGCGTTCAGGAAAATGCCTCCGTTAGAAACATTTTGAATTTGTGCCCAGGTGTAGAGCTGGGAGTCACGCGCATAGAAAACGCTCTCGATTGCTTCTTCCGCTTTTTGCTGGGCGATATAATCGGCCTGGGACATACTCATGTAGGCAATTCCGTTGGTCATCATCGCCGCGAGTCCCATAATGCCAATGGCCAGCACGACCAGCGCAATGGCTGCTTCGATCAGCGTGAATCCAGTTGAACAGCGGAATGTCTGACGCTTGCGTGTAATTTGATTTTTCATTGTTGTACCCATCCCGATCCGGTTGCGTGGTACATGCGCACTTGCCCGGTGGTGCCTAGGATCGTGACCGCTCTTGCGCTTGTAGGTATGTTCGCCACACCGATAAAGATAGTGCCGTCGAGCTGATTACCGTTGCCATCTATGAGAGTTCCGTCGCTCTGAAACTGGATGATCGGAGGAATCGTACAAGTTCCTGCCGGCGGTATGTAGGTGAAACAGACGGCTGCTCCATCACCGAAGCCATCTGGTGTGTCGCCATTGCCCAAGAGCATGAATTGCACCGTAGGCGACAGAAATACGTTGCTCAGAACTGTGGTGCCGGTAGGAATTTCTTGGCGTGTCACCGTCACTTGGTTAGTCCCCAGGAACTGGATTACGATGTCGCGCCGCTGCGCGATGGACGTCTGCCGCGCTAAGCGCATCTGGCCCTCTATCAAGTAGGCTGCGGAGTTGGCGTGCATCTGCTGAATCGTCGGCTGCATTCTCGCAAGGGTAGCGGCAACCATGACACCCATGATCAAGATGGACACGAGAAGCTCGAGTATGCTGAATCCACTCGACCGGTTTCTCTTTCTCATTTTCAATGCAGCTCCTTCGCCGGCCAAAACATGTAGCACAAAGACAGCAAGCAGAACTGTAAGAGCATGAGCGCGGCCATCGCGAGGCATCTGGTATTCTATTGATACAATTATGGTTAGCCTGGCGCAGGTAGGCTTGCGGGCATTTGGCACAAGGCGGGCCGGGGTTAAATCGTGACCAAACCGCCCGGCCAGACCATAATTGGCACGTACGGTTCAGGCCCGGTTCCGTGGAGGTAGAGTGCTTATTGATAGGTGGATCCAATGCCTCCGCGCTCTTAATGGTTTTGTGTGCACATGAGATATGTGCTTAGCTAGGATGCCGAGTGTTTGTGCCCCGGAGCTATACGATGTCCATAAATGACTTTTTGTTCGGGCGACCACTGCGCTCCTCAGAGGAAAGAGGCGAGAAACTAGGAGCAGTCGGCGGCATTCCCGTTTTCGGATTGGACGCGCTGAGCTCCGCAGCGTACGGACCTGAAGCAGCATTGGCGCTGTTGATCCCGCTGGGGGCGTTGAGTGTCGCATACATTGTTCCGATCACGACTAGCATCATCGTTCTTCTCCTGATTGTTTTCTTTTCCTATCGTCAGACTATCGAAGCCTATCCAGGCGGCGGTGGATCATACACAGTCGCGGGGAAAAATCTGGGACCCTCCGCCGGACTGCTGGCCGCTGCGGCTCTAATGATCGATTACGTGCTGACCGCGGCGGTCGGAATTTCCGCGGGAGTGGGCGCGCTCATCTCCGCCGTGCCTTCGCTTCAGCCATATACGGTCACGTTGTGCCTCGCAATTCTCGTCTTGATCACTGTGATTAATTTGCGCGGGGTGCGCGAAACAGGAACGATATTCATGATTCCGACGTACCTTTTTGCCGGAACGCTTCTGATCACGCTGGCCATAGGAATTGTCAAAGCGATCGCTGCAGGAGGCCACCCAGCGGCGGTGGCGACTCCAGCTCCTTTGCGCGGAGCGACGGCCGCTGCCGGGGCGTGGATTATCTTGAAGGCCTTTTCGAGCGGTTGCACCGCGATGACCGGCGTGGAAGCGGTCAGTAACGGTGTGCGCGCCTTTCGCGAGCCCGTAGTGAAAACAGCGCAGCATACGCTAACCATCATCATTGGACTGCTGGTGGTTTTGCTGGCAGGAATTGCCGTTCTGTGCCGCGCATACCATATTGGCGCGACGGATCCGGGTTCTGGTTACCAGAGCGTGCTTTCGCAGCTTACGGCTGCGGTTGTGGGCAGAAACATTTTCTACTACATCACCATCGCGTCGATTTTGTTGGTGCTGGCGCTGTCTGCGAATACTGCCTTCGCCGATTTTCCGAGGCTGTGCAGGCTCCTGGCGCAGGATGGCTACCTTCCGTACCCCATGGCCATTCAAGGAAGGCGTCTTGTTTATACACAGGGTATTACGGTTCTTGCGCTTCTTTGCGGCATTTTGCTGATTGTGTTCAGAGGCATAACGGACCGATTAATTCCATTATTCGCAGTCGGCGCGTTTCTTGCATTTACGCTTTCTCAGGCCGGGATGGTGATGCACTGGAGGCGCGCCGGCAAGAAAAAGCCCCGAGCGGCGATGCTCATCAACGGCTTCGGAGCCACCATGACAGCCGGGACGGTGCTCGTGGTAACGACCACGAAGTTCGTGGAAGGCGCATGGATCGTGACGCTGCTGATTCCGTTGATCATCGCTTTGATGTATTCGATTCGGCGCCACTATACAAAAGTTCAAAAAGAAATCGCCGATCCAAATCCCATCGACTTGACCCAGTTAGGCGCGCCCATCGTGGTGATGCCGGCGACCTCGTGGAACAAAATCAGCCGCGAGGGATTGCAGTTCGCAGTCAACTTGTCGTCCGAGCTGCACGTGCTGCACGTGGATTGCGGTGAAGACGAAGAAAACGTGCGCAAGCAGTGGATCGAATGCGTGGAAAAGCCGATGAAAAAGGCCGGGCTTCCCGTGCCGCATATGAGTGTGCTGAAGTCGCCTTATCGGTTTGTGATCAATCCGATTGTGGACTACGTGCTCGATCTGGAGAAAAAGAATCCTAATCGTCAGATCGCGGTGATTATTCCGGAACTCGTGCAAAAGCACTGGTATCAATATTTCCTGCACAACCAGCGCGCCACTTGGCTGAAAGCGGCATTGCTGTTGAAGGGAAGCCAAAGAATCGTGGTGATCAACGCGCCGTGGTACCTAAAATCATAGGAACCTGCTTGCATTGGCTGCTTGGGGCGTTCTTGGAAGTTTAGTGGCCAGCCTGCAATACCGTCACAGATTTGACCATTCTAACCCAACGGGCAGGTCGCTTGTCGTGAGGCACAACCAACTTTAGCGGCCCTTGGTTTGAACCAAGAGACGCTCCGTCGAGGGTATCAGCAACGATCACGTCAGAGTCCGAAAAGCCTGAATCCAGTTCAGCCAGCGAAAATACAACGCGATAGCCATCGGCCGCTTCCGCCAACACGTACGTGGCCATGACGGGCCCGCGCAACCGTGAGCCCTGTGGAACACCGGCTCTGCGGAGCAACTCTTGGAGAGGAACGCCCCGGTAGATTTCCGTTTTCTTGCTGTGCGGATTGACAACCTTCAAGGTCTTTCGAGGCATGTTCTTTAGATCTGTTGCGGAAAGTTCAAGCGGGGTGGCGACGTTGCCGCCAATTTTCAATATTACAGAAGCGCCGGAGTTTTGCGCAGAAGTATGCTGCGGAATGCCAAGAATCGAGACCAGGGCAAGTAAAATGAAGGCAAGCGCAGGGATAGGGGTAGAAATAGTTCGGTTTGTCATAGGAGTGCCCATATAACGAAAGGCCGAGCTGCGGCGAATGCTAGTCTTTTTCCAGCATTACCTCGGTAGACTTAATGATAGCCGTCACGGTGTCACCGACTTTTAGCTTCAGCTCGTCCGCGCTCCGCTTTGTAATCACGCTCTCAATGAGGTCATTGCCTACGCGGACGACTACGTGCGCCATCACTCCCCCGAAGTGAATTTCCTCAATTTTCCCAACCAATTTGTTGCGCGCCGATAGTGTCATGCTTGGAGAATACAACTGGCAGGTGGCGAGTGTCTAGTGCGGTTACTCTCGTGGAGATCGGGATTGCTCATCTAGCAAGCTTTTAGGAGCGCGACGATCCTTAAGCGAGTAATGGCGGAGAGGGTGGGATTTGAACCCACGAGCCCGGTTTTGCCAGGCTACCCGCTTTCGAGGCGGGCTCTTTCAACCGCTCAGACACCTCTCCGCGTCAGTTGCGTATGAAAAAGATTACCAGAGCGACGAAGAAGGGACAACGCCGAGCGCTTGGCCGCTTGCCAACCTCAGCAACGGCTCGAGCGCACGGTCGTTAGCGTTGATCCCTACCCGCTGCGGCCTGCGTTTGTGAAGATGAATTTCCCTGCGGCAAATCCTTTGCCATGCGGTCGAGGACTTCTTTAGGCTCGGTCACCGGAGGATTGTCCAAGTACTTGCCGAAGAAAACCAGGTAGCGCTGGTAGCGGTCCTGAATGTGGCGCGGCTCGACGAATCCGTGGTTCTCGCGCGGATAGGTGACGAACTCAACGGGAATATGCCGCTCGGTGAGAGCGCGATAGAATTCCTCCGCTTGCGGGATAGGGACGCGCGTGTCTGCTATGCCGTGGAGAATCATTGTTGGGGTCTTAACGTTCTCCACGTATTTCATGGGCGAATGGTCCCAATACTCCTGGAAATTATCCCACGGTGATTTCATGTCGAAAAAGTTCGTGAGGTAGCGATGAATGTCCGTCTGGGAATACATCGAGTAAAGATCGGGCAAGCCAGCGCCGGGTGAGATGGCCTTGAAGCGGTCGGTTTGCGTATCGATCCAGAAGGTCATGAAGCCGCCATAGGACCAGCCGAACGCGCCCATGCGATTTGGATCTGCCCAGCCTTTATCCACGATAGCTTGAACGCCGCTCATATCGTCCCGGTAATCTCCGCCGCCCCAGTCATTCTGGTTGGCCATGGCAAATTTTTCGCCGCGTCCGGAAGAGCCGCGGAAGTTCGGTTCGAGGAGAAGGTAACCATTGGCGGCCATGATCTGCTCCTGCGGATTGAACGAGAGCGGTGACGCTCCCGTCGGGCCGCCGTGCGGATTCAGCAGGAAGGGATACTTGTGCGAGGAGTTAAAATCGACGGGCTTCGTGAGGACGCCGTCAATTTCCATTCCGTCTTTGCTGCTCTTCCACCGCACAACTTCGGTGTCGCCCAAGGCATAGTCGGCGAGCCAGGCATTCTGGTTGGTGATGGGGGTGATGGAATCAAAGCCGAGGTCAGAGTGGAAAACCTCGCCGGGATGGCTTGGATCGGTCCATGTGCCGACAGCGGTTTGTCCGCTCGCGCTGATTTCATCGAGGCTGATCACCGCGGGTTTGTCGGTTAGCTGCCGGACTGTTCCGGCGGCAACATCGGCGGCGAAGATATCGACTGACTCGCGGGTTTCCGTGCTGAAATAAATTGTTTTACCGTCAGGCGCCCAGACGGGCGTGCCGGCATTCAATTCAAACGAGCTGGTCAATTTCCGTGGCTCGCCGCCGTCGGCGCTGACCACGGACAGATTTACCTGATTGATCATTCCGCGGTCGCTGAGATAGGCGATCCACTTGCCATCCGGCGACCATCGCGCGGTGTGAGTATCCTCAGTCGTATCGACAAGCTTTCGTTGCTGGCCGCTGGCGACGTCGAGTACCCAGGCAGTTTGCAAACTGATGTCGTCGAGCAGCGGCGTAGGATTCGTGGTGAAGGTGATGTGCGAGCCATCCGGAGACCAGCGCGGATCGCTGACAGTGAAGTCACCCTTGGTAATCTGTACTTCGTCGCCAGAGGCAATGTTCCAGGTCCAGAGCTGCGCCAACTTGAAATCGTGGTCGACGACGACCGCGTCATCATGAAGCTTTTCGCGCTTCTCCGCATCTGCGTTCGGAGCGGAGGTGGCGACCAGGAGAAGCGTCTTGCCGTCGGGCGAGAATTCAAAACCGCGCACGCCGGATTTGTGCTTGGTCACTTGCCACGGCTCGCCGCCGTCCGCGTACATGAACCAGACTTGCGGGCCGCTCTTCTCGTCTTCTCCAGTCATAGTGAAGGCTAGGATTTTTCCGTCGGGCGACCAGGCGATGTCGGAGACGCTCTTATCGCCGCGAGTGTACTGGCGCGCGGCGCTCGCGGGACCGGCAGCCGGAACGATCCACAGATTCGTCACGGATTTTCCCGGTTCATTCTTTTCCATTTTTACCGAGGAGACGAGATAAGCAACCGTCGAGCCGTCGGGAGAGATCCGCGGAGAGAAGACGCGCGCGATACGCAACGCCTCGCGCGTGCCAAAGAGCTTCTTGCCATCTTTGCTGCGTGCCGCAGGCGATTGCTGGTTTGTGGCCGCAGTCGCCTGGTCCGAGGAATCTTGCGCCTGTGCCGCCAAGGGCACGAACGTCACAGCCAGACAGATCATCAAGAGCGCAAATGCACAGTGCATAGCCTTCTCGTGAATCTTCATGAAAACCCCTCTCCTTCGTCGATTGCCGCTAGCTTTTGAAACGATTGTTTCGCGCAGACCGCGCAGTATAGTCGGTTTGCTGGTTGTGTTCAACTCACGAATTCTAATAATGCTGTATTGCTTGCCGCTACCTTCGGGCTTCAAAGAAATGCCGCAGAAGGGCCGCAGCGTCCTCGGCAAGCACGCCGGAAGTGACGGCGATGCGATGATTAACTCGCGGATGATCGAATACAGCGAAGCATGAGCGCACCGCGCCGCCTTTAGGGTCATCCGCGCCATATACGAGCCGATCGACGCGCGCTTGCAGCATTGCCCCCGCGCACATTGGGCAAGGCTCGACGGTTACGTACAGGGTAATTCCCGATAGCCGGTGATTTCTCGCCGCGGCAGCGGCTGCACGCAATGCGACGATTTCTGCGTGAGCGGTGGGGTCGCAATCGGCAATAGTGCGGTTCGCGGCGCGCGAAATCAGGTGTTCGCCCTGGGTAATCACACAGCCCACGGGTACTTCTCCGGATTGCGCCGCCATAAACGCCTCTTCGAGGGCCAACCGCATGTACCGTTCGTCGAGTGCAGGTTGAGCGCTCGTGCTGCCAACATCGGTCATCGTGCATCAGAATAGCACGAGCATCCGCCGCGCATCGCCGTACAGGCGCGCAATCGCTGTCTTGCCCCGGTCTTCGCGCTGGGGTATAAATTCGGACGTCCCTTTTTTGGGGTATCGAATTCATGGAACTGCGAAAAGACCCGATCACGAGAAGTTGGGTCGTGGTTGGACATACGGAGCTGGGTGAACTTCCGCAGCAACCGTGTCCGTTATGCCCAGAAAACGAGGGTGACACGCGCACCATTCTGCAGTTTCCCGCGCAAGGGCCATGGCAGGTGCGTGTTTTCCCGCATTTTCGTCCCTTGTATCGGATCGAAGGTGATCCAGGGCGGTCCGCAGAGGGAATTTATGATCGGATGAGCAGTGTGGGAGCGCACGAGATTGTTGTCGACACGCCGAACCATGAGAGCGGTATTGCCGCGGAGAGCCCCGGACATGTCGCGCTGGTTCTGGAGGCGTATGCGCGGCGCATTACGGACCTGAAACGCGACCCGCGCTTCAAGTACGTGACCGTATTCAAGAATCACGGTTCAAATTCCGGCCAGGAATGGCCTCACTCGCATTCTCAAATTACTGCCACAACGTTTGTTCCGCGGCGAGTGCTTTACGAGTTGCGCGCGGCGCGCGAATGGTTTCGCGAGCGCGAGCGCTGCGTGTTTTGCGACATCCTCCGGCAAGAAGAAAAACAGGAGAAGCGCGTGGTTGATTCACAGGGGAACTATGTGGCGTTCTGCCCGTACGCTTCCCGCGTGCCATTTGAGGTATGGATCATGCCGCGCCATCACAATCATGAATTCGAGGCGCCGGGCGCAGAGGATTTCCGTTCCCTGGGCGCGCTTCTCGCGCGCCTGTTGCGGCGGCTCCCGGCCATCTCGCAGGGATACCACATGGTTGTGCATACTTCGCCGAATTCACTGCAGACGAAAGGCGAATTGAGTGAATACTGGCGCACCATCGCCGATGATTATCACTGGCACATCGAAATTATGCCGCTCGTTCCCACAAACGAAAAGTCATATGTCATTAAAGAGGTGTATTTCAATAGCCTCCTTCCTGAGCAAGCTGCGGAGCGATTGCGTCAGGTCAACCCCGGCTCATGAACGGAGCATGTGACCTGGATTTTTTATGGACACGCCAGCGCGGTGGCATTATCGCCAAACTCATCGTGCTGGTCATTCTGGTGATCCTATTTGCTCTTGTATACCTTGCGCACGGACCGCTGCTCCGATTGGCAGGCAATTTTTGGGTAAAATCCGACGCTCCTGCAACCTCGGATGTGATCGTGATCCTAAGTGACGACGACTTTACCGCCGACCGCGCAACCCGCGCTGCGGACCTTTACCATGATGGATGGGCACCGCGAGTCGTGGCCAGCGGCCGGTGGCTGCGCTCCTACATAAGTATCGCGGATTTGATGCAGCGGGATCTGGAGGCGCGAGGAGTTCCGCGCCAAGCGATCATCCCGTTTGCGCACGACGCTCCCGATACGCTGGAGGAATTGAAAGGCATTCGCGGATTCGCAGAACAGCACGGCTGGAAACGAGTGATGATTGTCACTTCAAACTATCACACGCGGCGCACGCGCTATCTTTGCGACTATGTCTTTCCGCCGGATATTCATGTGCTGGTGGAGGCCGCACCGGACCACGATTACGATCCCGATTCATGGTGGAGGACGCGCATTGGTCTGAAGACTTTCTTCCATGAATTTGTGGGAATGTTTGTCGCGTTTTGGGAAGTGCATCATCAAGACCTGAGCCCACATGCCGCGCTACTCACGGGATCCTCACTGGGACGTTCCTTTCGCGTAATCTCGCTTGGATTTATGCTTGGTTTACATCTGCTGGGCCCTGTAATATAGTCCTCGAACCGCTAGTGTCGCCTGTGCGTTGGTTCGAGTTGTCGCGACCATCTCACCGAGTTGGAGGTTCCCATGTGGCGGAAACAGCCTGAAGCGAAGCCATCTTCTCCCGTTACTCCGACTACCCGTGATTCAGCGTACGCTCCTCCGAGTCAGAAGCCTGCGTTTCCTTCCGGAAGTTTGCCAGCTTCGCCACCCCAGCCGTTCACTCAGACTCCGTCTTCCGATGCGGCCATTTTGACCCGTGGAATCTGCATCAAGGGCGAATTGACGGGCAAGGCTGACCTGCTCATCGACGGCGACGTGCAGGGAAGCATTCGACTGGGCGACTCGCGGCTGACGGTCGGCCAATCCGGGCATGTTCAGGCGGATATTGAAGCTTCTGAGATTCTCGTGCACGGCCGCGTGGAGGGTGATCTTCGCGGACGCGAGCGTGTTTCGCTCGGCAGCTCGTGCCATGTCGTTGGCGACTTGGAGGCACCGCGCATTGCCATCGAGGATGGCGCACGGTTCAATGGACGGGTGGAAATGGGGCCAGCCGCAGACACATACGAACGCCAGAACAAGCGAAACTCTCAGCCCTTTATTTCGCGTAAGCCATCTTCGGTCGAGACAGAGACGATCTCACCGGTCGCCCTAGAAACGCAGCGGAGTTCGCATTAATCGATGAATTTCATGGGGAAATCCCGGCTGGGCAGCACGACGGCGGCAGTGCCATCGCGAAAACTGCAGTCTGCGCCCGCTGTCGCGGCGGCTGCCAGTCACAGCTCGCCAAATTTCCGCGTTTCAAATGGGTTGAAGGATTTCTTGTGGCTCCTGAGCGACGTCGAAAACGGACGCCTTCTCGATCTTGGTTCGGTCTCCCAGGCCACTCTGAATTTCTTCATCGAGCGCGGTTTTCGCGTGACCACGGACGACCTAGTGCGTTCATGGAATGAGTTTCGCGTCGCGGAGGATGAAAGACAGCGCGTTGAGGAGCAGAGCGATTTTTATGAGCAACTTTCGCCCGGTCAAATTGCGGAACGCTTCCTCGATCACTCGCTGCAATATCCGGAAGAGGGGTTTAATGCGGTGCTGCTGTGGGATATTTTCGACCACCTCGGCTCTGAGCTGCTTCCTAAGATCGCGGACCGGCTTTACGATATTGTGAAGCCCGGCGGAGCTGTTCTGGCGATTTTTCACAGCAAGCCGGAGGGGTTATACCGCTACCGCATCGTCGATAATCAGACCATCGAAACCATTCCTATCGGTCCCGTGGTCGCGCACGATCGCCCGTTCCAGAATCGTGAAATTCTGAATCTTTTTGGGCGCTTCCGTTCTGCCAAGACCTTCGTGGGGCGCGACCAGCTTCGCGAAGGGCTTTTTGTCCGCTAGCATAGTGGTTCAGCATCATCACGAATGGTATCCCCGGATTTTTCCACAGGTCCCAGCCACCGGATATTCCCGTAGGCGAAAACCTTATTGCGCTCGATTCCGTGACGGAGTATGAGGGAAGGGAAGACTTGGAATACGGAGGAGACGTGGTATGAATCCGCCGGGCCAAGAATCCTGATGACATTCACACCGCTCTTGCGGTGCGAGCCCCCAGGCGCCCGAGCGACGCCAACCGGGCCTCAGGAAAATAGCAAAAAGGGGAACCGCAAGGTTCCCCTTTTGCATTTTGTGTAGATAGTTCCGCCGTCCGTCCTTATGACTATGACCTGGGCGATGGCCTACGCGGACAGCTTCTTGCTCCTGAGCATTTTCAACCCCTCGATGGCCGCCGGCAGGAGCGATAACGCGATCACCGCGGCGATCACCCAGTGGATCTGGCTTTGTATGTTGGGGACTTTTCTGCCGAGCGTGTACCCCGCCAGAACCATGCTGCAAACCCACAGGAATCCGCCGAAGACGTCAAAGATCAGGTATCGCGAATAGCGCATTTGTGAGGCGCCAGCCACTGGAGGGCAAAACGTCCGTATGATGGGCACGAAACGAGCAATGATAATTGCCTTTGGTCCGTGCTTTTCGTAGAACTCGTGCGCTCGCTGCAAATGCTTTTTCTTGAAGAATCGCGAATCTTCCCGACGGTAGAGGCTCTCGCCGGCTTTGCGGCCGATAAAATAGCCCAACTGATCGCCAGCGATGGCGCACAGGCATGCGGGAAATAGCAGCCATGCCAACCGAACCTGACCTGCTCCGGCAAACACGCCCGCCGTCACCAACAAGGAATCGCCCGGGAGAAAAAAGCCAAAAAAGAGCCCAGTTTCCGCGAATATGATCGCGCAAACCAGGAAGGGGCCGCCCGATTGCACGATGTCCTGGACGTTGTAGAGTTTGTGGATTAACCCTTGCCATGGAATCGCTGTGAAATTTATGGCCATTAAGTATCCGCAAATGCGTGATTTTCGCGCCAGCTACCTTCAAACTGCGACTCGCCCTAGCTAAGACTATCCGATTAACATAACAGAAAAGCAGGACTTGCGCGGCTGCCTCCGCAGTCCTGTTTCCGCTTAGTACTTTGCTCCTACCCGAATTAGTCCCCCGTACCATTTGTCCAAGCGACCCTGACGGCCAGACTAGCAACTGCCACATAACAACTCCAGGTAAGGGAGGCAGGCTATGGAAGGTAGTTACCGGGTATGGATGGGCCAGTCGGTGATTCTCCGGGTAGTCGCAGGCAATCTTCGCGTGCCGGTACGGGGCCGTTTGGTCAGCGAGACAGGCAGCGTGCTGCGCTTGCGGATCGCGGAAAACTGGGACGTCGACATTTTCAAGTCCATGGTCGTGGCGATCGAGCAGGATACTCCGATGGTCATGGTGCAGTAGCCGAGCAAGGTGCGATGAACGATTCTGCAAAAGCGCGGGCAATGCGATCGGCGGTCGACGCGGCGGTGAAAGCCGTTCCGTGCGGCATCGCTGAAAATGCGTGGCCGTGGATTGCTGGATTCTGCGGAATATTGACGGGTTTGTTTTACAGAGAAGCTTTGCGATTCATGATGTGGGCGCGTTCGATGAACTGGTGATTACGTGCGCCTAAACAACGATCTTCCGGCCCACCTCAGTGCCCCCAAGCCCGGGCTTGTTCACCCCAGCAAGCCCGGGTTCTTCTTCCTGAGGATCGATTATTATTCGGCCAGAAACAGGCTCTGGGCATAAGGCCATTCCGCATCTACCCATTGCGCTTCGCAGCGAAAACCGGCCGTGCATCCTATTTTCGCGGCTTCGTCGCAGCGATACTTGTGAGAACTCTCGGTCCAGATGGTTTCACCACTCTCGAGGGTTACGTCCAGCGAAGCGCCAGAAATGTGGACGGTATGCCTGCGTGCGGAGTGCAGGTGCATTTCAATGCGCCTCTGCGCCGGGTTGTAGCGCGCCTGGTGCTCGAAGGACGCCAAATCGAAATCCGCATCGAGCTCGCGATTGATGCGCGCCAGCAAATTGAGATTGAACGCCGCGGTTACGCCTGCCGGATCATCGTAAGCGAGCAGAAGCTCGCTCTCCGATTTCTCAAGATCGGTCGCCAGCAGCAACGCGTCGCTGGGATGCAAAATGTGGCGCACTTCGCGCAGGAATTCTGCTGCAGCGGGCCGGTCGAAGTTGCCGATCGTGCTTCCGAGAAAAAGCACGAGCAGTCGTTCGCCCGATTTGCGGCGCGAGGCTACGTCGAGCAGTCCGTCCAGATAGGCGCGCTCGAAGCCGACGATGCTCACCGAATCGATGCGGCCCAGCTCCTGCCAACAACGGGAAAGCGCCGTACGCGAAATGTCGATGGGATAATAAGTGACCGGCTGCCGCCGCGACAGGGCTTCGAGAATCCAGCGAGTCTTCGCCCCGCTCCCTGAGCCTAACTCAGCCACGGCGACCGGCGAAGGCAAACGGTCAATGATTTCTTCGGCGTGGCGTTTCAGCAGGCGCGCCCCCGCTCGGGACAAGCCGTACTCGGGCAAAAGCGTGATGACCTCAAATAGCGCCGAACCCACCTCATCGTACAAATACTTTGATGGCAACTCCTTCTGTCCGTGCTTCGTCAGCCCAGCGCGGACATCCGCCGCGAAATCCGCGCGAGCATTTCCAGACACGCCATGCGTGTACAGTCTTGCGGGACTGGCCATGGATTATTCCTCCACCGTTCGGAATTTTGCGTAGACGTAGGGGTAATGGGGCTGGAACCAGTTTCGAAACGAGCGCCGCAGCATGAAGGCGGCGGTGCGCGGCGAGCCGCCCTTCATCACGAAGTGTTTTCCGTCGAAGAAATTCGCGGAGTAGCCCGGATAAAACGAAAAAGCAGCGAATCCCGGGAACGGCGCAAAGGAAGTCGAAGTCCACTCCCATCCATTGCCGAGAAGATCGTGAACGCCGAACGCGCTTTGTCCCGTCGGATGCGCATTGACAGGCGCAGGATCCCAGCGCGCGAAGTCAAAATTTCCGCGGTCCGTGCTTGGTTCGACGTCGCCCCACGGATGCGCGCATTCGCTTTCCGCGGGCGTGCCAAATGCGGCGCGGTGCCACTGCGCTTCGGTCGGCAGCGATCGGTTTTTCCAGCGCGCGTAAGCCGACGCTTCCGCGTGACTAATATAAACAGGCCAATCGAGCGGAAGTGGCAGGCTCTGGAACATTCCGCGATATCTCCAGACTTGACCATCTTTCTCCCAAAAGTGCGGATGGGAAATTCCCGTGGAATTCTTCCACACCCAGTCTTCTGCAGACCAAAGTTGCTCATTTTCATATCCGCTGGCGTTCACGAACTCCAAGAATTCGCCATTTGTCACCGGGTACGCGCTGATACGAAACTTCGGAACGCTCACCTGATTTTCTTCAAATTCATTGTCCCAGCCGAAACGCCCGCTGTCGCGGCGCATGCCGAGGGTCGCTGTGCCGGCGGGGACGGTCGCTACGCCCGGCGCGAAAGGAGCGTTGCTTTTTACGGCGATTTCGTAATTTGCGGGAGCGTTCTTCTGATCGTGATGCAAATGGTGCATTAGGTAAGCCAGGGTTTCCGCGTGCATCAGGCGGTGTTCAATTACTACATGCAGCAGAGCTCCGCTGGCGACGGTGTCTGGGAGCTTATTCGAGGGCTCTCGCAGCGCGGCGTCGATCCGTTCGCGCAAACGTTCGTTGTACGCGCGAATTTCTTCGACCACCGGCCAATCAGCCGGCACGTCATGGGGAAGCTGGCCATCGACGGGGTCGATGCCGAATGCGAAGAGCTTTTCGTATTCGGGATGGAAGCTCGGATAGTCCATGGCATCGCGCGCGATCAGGTTCCAGTCAAACGCTTCGAGGTGGCCCAAATAAAAAACCAGCCTGTGGCGCTCCGGTACAGGGCGTTCGTAGAGCGCTTCCGGGCAAATCAATGCGAAGAGAGCATCGGTACGTTTCCGTGCATCTTCCAGCAGCTCCAACAGCGGCTGGAGAGGCTCCGGAGCCATTTTCGCTGTAGCCATGGGAACTCCTGGGCGGGGTACCGTTTTACTCCCCTCAAGGGTGCTTCGCCAACAGAATCTTAGATTCAGCAGGGAATCGTGCGGATTCTACAGTTTTCGCTCTAAGGGAGATTCGAGATCGGGCCCCGTCATCGAAATCAGCGCGTCGTGAAACCTGCGGAACGCCTTTCCTCTGTGGCTAAGCTGATTTTTTTCTGCTTCGATTAGTTCGCCAAACGTTTTCTTGTGTGACGCAAAATAAAATAATGGGTCGTAACCAAATCCATTACTGCCACGAGGCTCATTCGCGATCGTGCCTTCGACGGAATCAGACACGACCACCAGCATCTTGCCTTGTTTTGCGACGGCGATGACGCACACGAACTTTGCCTTCCTCGCGTCGCCAGTCTTTTCGCGCATCTCCGCGAGCAACTTCACATTGCGCTGCGCATCGTTTGCATTCTCACCCGCATACCGCGCCGAACGAACCCCCGGCGCCCCGCCAAGCGATTCGACCACGAGTCCTGAGTCGTCCGCAAAAACAATTTCGTTCGCGAACCGGGAATAGTGCAGCGCTTTTCCTGCCGCGTTTTCCGCAAAGGTAGGGGCATCTTCGGGGAAGGCAGGGAATTCAGAAAAACCGGGCGGCAGATCGATGACAACTTCGCCGGCACACTCAGCGGCGAGCGCCCGGTATTCGCGAAGCTTGCCCGCGCTTGAGGAAGCCAACAGCAGCTTAACGCGCATGAGCGCGAAAATTCAGATGCAGCAATTCCTGCTGAACTTCGCTTAAGTGCCGGATTCCGGTGCCGGCCAACCGGAGAAGCTGCTGCAACTCATCGGAAGAAAATGGCCGCCCCTCAGCCGTTGCTTGGACCTCGACCAACTGGCCCGTGCCGGTCATCACCACGTTCATGTCAACCTGTGCTTGCGAATCTTCTTCGTAGGCGAGGTCGAGCAACAGTTCGTCTTTGACGATCCCAACGCTCACGGCCGCTACCGAATCCACCAACGGAATTTTTGGCAAAATTCCGGCCGCTTTCATACGCTCAAATGCCAGAGCGAGTGCCACAAACGCACCGGAGATCGATGCGGTCCGCGTTCCGCCGTCGGCTTCGATGACGTCGCAGTCAATCCACACGGTGCGTTCACCAAGTGCTTCGAGGTCGGTTATCGAGCGCAAGGCACGCCCAATCAGCCGCTGAATTTCCTGAGTGCGCCCCGACTGCTTTCCGCGCGCAGCCTCCCGGGGAGTTCGGCGGTCCGTCGCGCGCGGCAGCATGCCATACTCGCTGGTCACCCAGCCCTTGCCTTGCCCCTTCAAGAAATGCGGCACACCGTCTTCGATTGTAGCCGTCGCGACGACGCGCGTGCGCCCGGCTTCAATGAGCACGCTGCCTTCCGCCGTGGACACAAAGTCTGGCGTCAGTTTGACCGGCCGCAATTCATTCGCCGCTCGTCTATCCGCTCGCAAATTCCCTCGCCATGTGAAACTTGTTCTGAATGATGCTGCATCAGTGTGACGGGCGCATGGGAGTCTGTCAATCGCTGGCCGCCGGGTTTTGGAGCGAGCTGGCAGGCCCCAGACGTCTTGGCGCCCTACTTGGGCAATGCAATCGGCAACGGCGATGCGGTTGGAGAATGCACGTCCACGAAATCGGATATGTCGACGTGGCCCGCGAGCGTTTCGGCTTCGTGGCCGTGCACGAGAATCTTCAGCCGCGCAATAGACGGCACATTCGCGCCGAGCGTTTGCGCAATGGAGCTTATCGCCATCCATTCGCTCAAGATTCCCGAAGGCATCTCCGATGCGAGCTCGTCTGAAAAATCGGCAATCGCTGTTCCGTCAGGCAAAATGTACAAATCGAGGAGCGTCGCGCCCTCAGGCAAAGTGCGCTGTGCCGGAGTGGGCGGGCCGGAAATAAGCGCGTCAATCAACTGCTTGGCGCGTTCCACCGGATCCGCAGAGAGCGGCAATTGCACAGTCACTGGCGCAAACTGATCCGGCGCTGTCGGCGAAATCCAGAAAATCTGGGCGCTCGCCGTTACGTCGGTGGGCGTGGAAACCGGAGGTGCAATCACTTCGCGGCGCTCCTGCTCTTCGATGGCACGCGCGGGCTCGGTCCGCGCAACCCGGCGGTGCAATGCGCGCAGGGAAAACAGCCCAACCAGAACCGCGAGCAGAACGAAAATCAGAATCACCTGTACTTGCCGGGTCATCATTTTCCTCCCGGCGGATAGATCGTTTTGTAAGCAGCCACCGCGCGCGCGATGCTGTAAGCCAAATCAGCGCTCATTGATTCCAGTTGTTGCTGATCGGCAGCGACGCTCGAAATTTCGACGGCCACGGCCGGCGCGGCCACCGAGCGCAACACAGCGACCGGTGCGCTGCTGGAAATTTCCGGGGAGCCCTTGAATTTTTGCGCGAGCTCGATCTGGACCAAGTCCCCCAGCTTCACGCTCTGCGTCAAGAATGGCCTCTGTGCTTCGCGCCAGAGCAGGAATCCCGGCGGTGGCGCCGCGGGCTGGGGCACGACTGGGTTCGCGTCCTGCGCGCTGGCTGGCGCAAATTGCGGTGTCGCTGGGAATCGATACGTATATGTTCGTACGGTGCCCATAAGTCCGGTTGAGCCCACATGCAAACTGATAAAAATGGCATTCGTTTGCGCGTTTACGACTGTGGCGCGATCGTCGAGAGAGGGATCGGTGTCGCCGAGGCGCGTCATCACAACTTCAAATCCTTGTGCGCGTAGTGAACTCGCAACCGTCTGCGCGAATTCGAGAACGATGTCTTTCTCCGCCACCCCGCTGGGCCCGCGTGCCCCTGTGTCTTCGCCGCCATGGCCGGGGTCAATCACAATGGTGTGCAGTGTCGGAATCGATTGCGGTGGCGCTGCGGATTGTGCCACCGGTTGCGCGGGGGACTGTTGCGGCGGAGCCTGCTGAGCTTGTGCCACGGTCCTCGGAAGATGAGCCAAGGCGCAAGCGGCTGCGAGCGAGAAGATCCCAGCAGAGAACATGACGAAGATCAGTGCGCGGCGCACGCTCGAAAGAATAGCAGAAATATTCCGCAGGCATTTCGCCAAGCGCACTTGTCTTTCGTCCGCTGTGTACTCTTTGTTGACGACGCTGCCGTAGGTGTTGACCTCGCCACAGGTGCGCGCTAAAAGGAGGTATATGAAAACCCTCGCGATTTTTTGCTTGGCTGCGGTTTCAGCTATTCCGGTGTTCGCTGGCCCGCGCGACTATCAATCCGGAAAGATCTTGGCTTTCGACACCGGGCAGCGGGCCAAGAATCCGAAGCATCCGCCGAAAGACGAAGTCGTCTATCAGGTGCAAATTGAGTCGACAATCTACAAAGTCACGAATCATTCCAAGAAACAGGACTTTTCCGCAGGAGAAGAAGTCCAGTGCCGCGTCGACAAGAGCCATCTGATCATCGAAAAGCTAAAGGGCGGGGAGGTGAAATACGACATCCTTGGCGAGTCGTCCCCGCCGGAACACGCGCTCGGTACAAATCCGTAACTCGCAGCGCGAATCTGCGCGGCTCACACGCGGATTTTAATCCCGGCATCCTCTGAAACACCCAGTGCCGCAGCAGCCCAGTCCAGATTTCCGCGTCCCTTCGCCGTTGCCGCGAGCCAGCGATCACGCAGCAAGCTTGCCGTCGGCATCGGCGTTTCTGCAGCGGTTTGCAACACCAAGCGAATGTCCTTCAATCCGAGCGCAAGGCGAAATCCCGCCGATTCATAGGACTGTTCCGCGATGCGCTTGCCATAGCTCTGATAGACCGGAGTGGGGAAAAGGGTTTGGACCAGCATCTCAAAAGCGTTTTTGCGGGCAATGCCGTTCTTTTCCGCAAAAGTGAACGCCTCCGCGAGCGCCTCAATCGCCGCCGCAAGCAGAAAGTTACCGCATAGCTTCACAACGTTTGCGGTGCCCGCATCTTCGCCGAAATCAAAAGTAGCGCGGCTGATCTTCGCCAGAATTGGCGCAACACGCTTTTTCGCTGCAGCGGGACCGGAAACGCACACCGCAAGCTGGGCGGAAGCCACCGCCTCCGGACGCCCAAAGACTGGCGCGGCAATGTATGAGACGTTGTATTTCGCATGCTGCTCCGCCAATCGTTGCGCCGTTGTCGGAGCGATGGTGCTCATCGAAATGTGAATCCCGTTTGCGCCGAGGCGCTCGACGAAGGAATCCTTGCCGCAGCAAATTTCTTCCAGGACGCTGTCATCGGAAAGCATCGTGGCGACAATCTCGCCGTGATCGGCGACTTCAGCGGGAGACGAGACCGCCTTCGCTCCCTGCGAGACGAGGCGGGAGGCTTTGGATGGCGTGCGATTGAAAATCTTCAGAGGGAAGCCGGCACGCAAAATATTTTCGGCAATCGGCAAGCCCATGTTGCCAAGACCGATGAATCCGACTGGTTCATTCATGATGGAAGTGCCTCCGAGAAATCCGCGAATAGGCTAGTAGAGTTTCGTCTTACGGTCAGGAAGAGACTAAAAGCCAAAGTCATCGCTGTTCAATTGGCCGCGTGCGCTGTCTGCGAAAACAGAGACGGCAAATGTATCCCCATTGCTATGTTTACTTTCTTGCGCGGCATAACGGCTTCAGAGACGCCTCCGTTCGCCATCGCGAACTCTGTTAGGCCTCGGGCTCTCTGGCGGGGAGATCGGATTCGAGTTGTGCGCGGTAGCGCGGAAGACTTCTCGGATATTTTTCTTGCAGGAACTGGATGAGTTTCTCGCGAACATAACAGCGTAAATCCCATGCGTCGTTCGAATTGCGGGCGTCCATTAAGGCCCGGATCTGGACGGTATGCTCCGTGGCATCGGAAGCCTGAAGAACACACACTTGACCCTTCCACAGTTTCGTCGATTCGCAAATGCGGCGAAGCTCCACGCGAAGCTCGTCAATAGGCACAGTATAGTCCACGTTAAGGTAAACGTAGCCGAGGAGGTCGGCGCTAGTCCGCGTCCAGTTCTCAAAGGGGTGATCCAGGAAATAAGAGAGAGGAAGTACCAACCTGCGAAGATCCCAAATGCGGACCACAACGTACATCGTACCGATTTCTTCGATCCAGCCCCAGTCGCCTTCGATAACTACCGCGTCTTCAAGGCGAAAAGGCTGTGTGAAGGCAATCTGAACCCCAGCGACCAAATTGGAGAGAGTGCCTTTCATCGCCAGGCCCACAACCAGCCCCGCGAGTCCCGCCGAGGCAAGAATACTCATACCGATGTGTTTGATTGCCGGGAACGTCATCAACATGATCGACACCGCCACAATGCTGACCAAAACAACCACGATGCGATGGAGCATGTGAAACTGCGTTTGTATGCGCCGCGCAAGCAGATTGTCGGCAACATCAATGCGGTAGCGCCCGGCCAGAACGTCGGAGGTGATCTCACTGATTAGAATGACAAGCCAGGCGATTGCGGCGATGAGGCCAAGGCCCGTGATGTGCTCCAGAGCCGACATCAGCTTCGCAGGAAGGGGAAGCCCAGGCAGAACAACCAAGACGGCGAGCAGTGGGAAAATCCAGCGGGAAGGTTCCTGTCCCCGCTTAACGAGGGATTGATCGAGCAATGCGGCTTTTCGGCAGGCCAATCGCCGAAGCAGCCAGAAGACAATAAAATGGACGACAAGCGCGAAGATGATGGCCGCTGCAAGAATTACAGCTGACCAAAGAAGGTTGTGCCAGTTCTGCGCGAAGGATCGGATCATTCCGCCTCTCTTTTAGGATTATTGCGAAGGTGCGGAAGTCACTGCGCCCGGAACACAACGAGCAGCGAGCAATGCGATTCTGTATCGTGAGGCCTTCAGGGCGCTGGAGCAGGAGTTGGCTGCCAGCCGTCACTCCACCCTTCCGTTTCGGCCATGCGAATCACGTCTGCGCGCTGAAGCAGCTGGCCGTCCACGGTAACCCGAGGTTCCCCGTGCTGCGTTGCTTGCGACAGCTCGACTTTGTGCCGATTTTTGAGGAAGGCTATGGCGTTGTTGAACTGTTCGGTTGTCAGAATATTCATGATGAAGGGTAGAGCGTGCGAAGGATGCGGTCAATCGGGCAAAGAGTCTACCCCAGAAAGCTTGGCTGCGTTACCATGGGGCACACGAACGGCCCAGCCCACAGGAGACCATCGTGCTAAGGCAAAAAGAACGTATCGAATTGAAGGGGAGCATGCGAAGAGCGCTGCCGGGCGCTCGCAGGGTTGGACCTGCCGATCCAAATGAACGGATTCAAGTAACTTTGTTTCTCCGCCGGGGAGAGGGGACTAGACCTTTTCCGGCGATTGATGAGCTGGGGGCGCGCCCCCTGGGGAATCGGAATTATCTCTCGCGGGAGGAATTCGCTGTGACGCACGGCGCGCGACCGCAGGACTTGGCTGCGATTTGTAGATTTGCTGAGCAATACGGGCTCGAAGTATTGAGCGAGAGCCGAGCGCGACGAAGTATTATTCTGAGCGGGACGGTGCAGGCTTTCGTCGATGCTTTTGAGGCAGCCCTTGGGCGCTGGGAGCATGCTGCCGGGACGTATCGCTGCCGCACCGGCACACTGACGATTCCGGCCGAGTTGGAAGGGATTATCTTGGGCGTCTTTGGATTGGATAATCGTCCGCAGGCGAAAACTCATTTTCGCATACGAAAAAAGGTGAGCGCGCGGGCTGCTGCAGTTTCCTATTCTCCACTGCAAGTGGTTCATGCATACGATTTTCCTTCAGGCTCCAATGGAAGCGGGCAATGCATCGGAATTGTGGAGTTGGGAGGCGGATATAACGCTCAGGATCTGCAAACATTCTTTAGCGGGCTCGGGATTGCATTGCCGAAGGTGACAGCTGTCTCTGTTGACGGCGCGACGAATTCGTCCACGGGAGATCCGAACGGACCGGATGGAGAAGTCGATCTGGACATTGAAGTTGCTGGAGCCGTCGCGCCTGGCGCGCAGCTTGCCATGTACTTCGCGCCGAACACGGATGCAGGATTTTTGGATGCGCTAACCACCGCTATCCACGACACCAGCTTGAAACCTTCGATTGTGTCAGTTAGCTGGGGTGGGCCGGAAAGCTCATGGACACAGCAGGCGCTGGATTCGTTCAATTCGGCATGCCAAGACGCGGCGACACTCGGCGTGACCGTGTTAGCGGCTTCTGGAGACGACGGTTCGTCGGACGGCGTATCCAGTGGGACTCCCACGGTGGATTTTCCAGCGTCAAGTCCGTATGTGCTGGGTTGCGGAGGAACAAAGCTGCAAATTTCAGGGAGCACGATCACGAGTGAGCAAGCATGGAACGATTTGTCGCAAAACGAAGGCGCCACAGGCGGCGGAGTCAGCGAATTTTTCGGAATTCCGACGTTTCAATCCAACGCGGGCGTACCCAAAGCGCCGAATGGATTTGCTGGTCGTGGAGTGCCTGATGTTGCCGGGGACGCGGACCCGGAGACAGGCTACAGCGTTGTCGTTGACGGGCAGCAGCTTGTGATCGGTGGCACAAGTGCGGTCGCGCCGTTATGGGCCGGACTGGTGGCATTGATAAACCAATCGCTCGGCAAGAATGCAGGCTATATAAATCCATTGCTGTACACGATGAGCGTTGAAAGCACGATGCGTGACATCACGGCTGGCAATAATGGCGCCTATTCTGCCGGGCCAGGGTGGGATCCATGTACAGGATTGGGAAGTCCGGACGGGAGTAAATTGCTGAGCGCGCTAACAGGCAGCGGCGGCTGAGGGGACTCCAATCTGCGGTGCACCTCAATTTAGCGCTGGAATGCGGAGTTGCGATTTGGTGGCTCGGCTGGAGAAATCCGTTCACTCAGTCGCCGTGCACTCCGGAGAGCCACTTCATGAGAACGGTGTGCTGTTGAGGTGCGATTTCGGTAAAGGAAATGCCCATGCCGACGTTGGGTCTCGAATGAGCGACCTTGCCGATGGCGATGAATTTTTCCTCCATGTGGGTAATAGTGATGCGGACATTCGCGCCCGCAGGAAACGGATTCATGATACCGACATAACAGCCGTGGAGGCTGAGATCGCCAGTACGCGCATTGACGCGCGTGTCGAGCTTGGATTCGATGAGTTCCACCGAGGCGAAAAACGCGTGGCGAGGTTCCCGCCTGTGTTCAATGTCCATGTGCAGACACCACCCTTTTGCGAGTGGCGGCAATCTATGCCCACGCGGCCAGGATAGTCAAGGACGAAGCACACCGCGAAGCAGGCGGTTTCATAACTTGCGGGGCGTGCTAAAGGGTAGCGAAGGCTGAAGGAATTCCGCTTATGGGCAGTTCCCAGTTTTTCCCCTGAACCGTGCCAACCTATGGCAAAACCCAGCCCTTATCGACTGCGAGAGAGACCACTTCCTCAGCAGTAAGAGTCTTTCTGCCGACGCGGGTGCCTGGCGCTGCGGGATCGCTGCTGGTGAAACTGTCCACTGGCGTTATGCGGCAGCCAAGGCGTCCGAGGTAGGCGACCGCGCCGTTGTACTCATCAGGAGGAACGTTGCGCATGTTTGAAGCGTAGCGAGCGTCACTCCTAGAGGCAATCGGGCAAAGAGTGTATTCGGAGCGAGAAGGGCTCTGTTGCCGCACGAATTCCTCTATCGTAACGGGCGAGGAAAATCAGGCCGCCTGTAAAGCGCACGCCTCCGGCAGAGATCCTGCAGCTTGCGCGGGAGCAACCTTAGTCGATTTTCGGGCGGCCTTCGCGTTTATTGGCTTACGTGCGTTTGCAGAACTTCGACACCCGAAGGCTCAGTCACACTGCCGCTCTGTTCAGCGGTAATGAAAACGTCGAAGTTCTTTGAAGTAGTGATTACCTTCAATTCGCCCTTCAAATCCCCGTCGACGCCGAGCGTTCCCTGTTTGTGGGCGTTTTCGCCGCTGGGGCGGATCCAAACGACGTACACGTTCTCCGTCGGTGTGAGATTCGACGGCTGAGCCAGATTGGCCACTTTTATGTCCAACTTCATGTTTCCGTTGCTCTTGTCCGTTTGCACGTCTACGACGCCGCTTGCCGCCGGAACGCTGTTATCGGCCGTCATGTGGTATTTCTTTCCACTCGACATCGGCCAGATGGCAAGCATCAAAGCTACAGCTAATAGACTTTTCATAGTACCTCCAAGCAACACTCGATTTTCAAACTCGGAACCGGAATGATGTAGGAACGCGTGCAGTCTTTAGCCGCAGCCGCGACTCATGTGCCTGCGAGCGTGATGACCTGTGGCATCGAAACTCTCTCGGGCGTAAGCTTCCCAGAAATGAACTCTAGCGGTTAGTCGAAACGAAGTCTGTACAAAAAAGGACAGTGCGAAGAGATCGCCGCTTGCACTGTCAAATTCAAAGGGGCTCGCTTCTATCGTCGCTTGCGAACGAATTGTAGAAATTAGTTACGTGAAAAGTGCAACTACTTGCGGCGAAATTAACGGGCGGGGGCGCTAACAAGCCTGAACTCAGCGTCCCAAGAGTGGCAGTCGAATTGCACGATTTAGCACGTAGCCTTTTGTGGTGTTCGTTCGGTCTGGGCCCATTCTCTGATGGCATGGCTTGAAGGTTGTTGGGAAAGGCCTGGTGCGTCTTAGGCGTAGGCGCGAATAAAGGGGGAAACTGTGAAATTGCGACCCGTTTCCATTTCGGTTCTGGTCTTCGCTCTATCGTTGTTGGCAGTCAATGCGCGTGCCAATACCGTTGATCTCGGATCTGCGGCTGGTTTTGCAGTCCTGGGTGGCTCGACGGTGACGAATACTGGGGCAACAACCCTCGACGGGAACCTAGGTCTCTACCCAGGAACCTCGATTACTGGCTCGGCGAGCATCACCATTACTGGCGTGATAGACAACGATAATGGCGCTGCGGAAACGGCCCAGGGCAATCTCCTCACAGCAATCAATGATCTAAGTGCCCTGCCGAGTTCGACCTTGAGTTCGACGACCCTCGGGGCCACAATATTCACCCCCGGCGTCTATTCGATTGGGGCCCTTACCCTGAATGGAACAGTCACCCTAAACGCCGAGGGGCTAAACAATGCGGACTTCATTTTTCTGATCGGTAGCGGGCTCACGGTCAATGCGAATGTTGTGCTGGAAAATGCCGGTACAAACGAGGGGGTGTATTGGGTGGAGGAAGGGACAAGTGGTTCGGCGATGCTTGACGCGGCTCCGGGCTCCACGTTCGTAGGAAATATTCTCGCGGATGAGAGCATCTCGCTGACTTCGGGCATAACAATAACCTGCGGTAGCGCCTTGGCATATAATGGCGCTGTGACACTGATTGGCGACACCATCGATACCGGCTGTAACGGCAGCGTTAGCAGCACCGGTACCGGTACAAGCGGCACTACTCCTGAGCCGGGATCACTGGTTCTGCTGGGCACCGGACTACTCGGCTGCGTCGGCCTCTTACGCAGAAAGCTGCTCGCTTAGCTGAGGCTTTGTCTCCTCATCCTCGTTCGGAGTGCGCTTGGGCCTTTTCTGGGCTTGTTCCGCCACCGACGCTTCGGTCTACATACATTCATTCTCACCACAGAGTTGCTCAAAAAACAGCCTAAAGCTGCCGAGGATGACGCAGAAATGGTTAATCTCAGACGCAGCATGCAAATATCGCGCGACTTATACCGGAGTTCCGTGTTTGCACAAGGTTAGCGCCGAGCTACGGAAGCTGAAAGCGCCGCGAGCGCGTTGCGGGAAAGGTTAATTCGACGTGCCAGGCATGCAACCATCTTGCAAAGGAATCCGTCGAAAAGTGTGAGACTTGGTGCGAATCTTCGATACATTGCACAGGGAATCGTACAGGGAGAAGACCAATGAGAAAGACACTGATGCTTGGCGCTTCGCTGTTGTTGCTCGTCGTCGGCACCGTAACCGCGAAACAGCCGTCAGGGCCGCCGCTGAAGCTGGTAATGTCACCCGCGTCGACCGTGCCCTCAGCCGACATTGTCAAGAATCTGCAGGAGAAATGCCCCAACGTGACGATTACACTCAATTCCAAAGAATCCGACTACATGCTCGACGCTAGAGGCTGGCCGGAGCATTACCGGTTCACCTTGTTCCACAAAGGCGGCACCGCAGTGTTCGCCACGTCCACAGTCCTGCTGAGCAACGCCGTCAAAGACGTCTGCAAATACGTCAACACGCCAAAATAAGCCCCTAAACGCAGACCGCGTTATGACGTAGAGATATTGCGTTGCGATGACGTTGCCCTTCGCTGCACTCAGGACATCAAATCCTCTCCGGATTTGATGGGGACCAGAGGAATCGAAATATCGCGGTCGACTGGATTGCGTGAGTTTCAAAAGCGTTTGCAACCAACCTCTATTCTCCCCATGCCTCGCAGTAGCTTGGCACCCGACCGTCGCTGCTCCCGGAGCGACTTAGGTTGTTGTGCTTCCAGATAATGGAGGCAAATATTACTTTCAATAGAACTTGTTTAAATTCTGGGTCACGATAGGATGCCTTGGATCGTCCAATTCCCGTTGAATGAGCTACTTAAAACAACTGATGACATCTATCAACTATGGTATATAGTGTGCAATTCGTAAAATGCGGTGGCTTTTGAAGGGAGCTAATCAGCTTCTTTTTCCTGGGGGGTGGCCATGAGGCGTAATCCGTTGTTTTTATCGGGCATTGCTATCTTACTGCTTTTGCTGTGCGTTCCATCTGTTTGGGGCCAGGCAACCACATCAGCCCGCGGTTCCGTTACTGATCCCAGCGGTGCCGCAATTCCCAATGCGACTGTTCGTTTGATTAACACCGGCACGAACCTTGGACGCGCCGCCACAACGGATTCACAGGGCAACTATACGTTTGTCCAGGTGAGTCCTGGTGAGTACGAGCTAACGGTGGAGGCTTCTGGGTTTGCAAAGTACGACCAGAAGGGCATCCAGCTTCTCGTGAACCTGCCGGCTACCGTAAACGTTAAAATGAAATTGGGATCTGCCTCGCAGACGGTCACCGTGACCGAGCGCGCTCCGCTCCTCAATACCACCGACGCTAGCGAAGGTAACACGATGGGAACCACGCAACTCGAGCAGCTACCCATCGAGGCACGCGATGTGGTGCAACTTCTCAGTTTACAGCCGGGAGTCGTCTACGCTTCCGATCGCCCCGATTTCACCAGCAACATGAACGACACTCGGCAAGGTTCGGTGAACGGCGAGAAAAGCGACCAGAATAACGTCACCTTGGATGGCACCGACGATAACGAGCAGAACACCGGCAATGCGTTCCAATCAGTGCTGCCCGTGCCCATTGAATCCTTGCAAGAATTCCGTGTTACCACGTCAAATTATGGCGCTGATCAGGGCCGCTCCGCGGGCGCGCAAGTTGCCTTGGTTACGAAAGGTGGTACAAACCAATTCCACGGCTCTCTGTATGAATTCAATCGTAGCGGTGTGGGCGAGGCGAATGATTATTTCATCAAAGCTACTGAGGGAGAAACCGGACAGCCCAATGTGCCGCCCCATTTGGTCCGCAACGTTTTTGGTGCTGATCTGGGCGGCCCCATTAAGAAAGATCGTTTGTTCTATTTTGTAAATTACGAAGGCCACCGCCTCAGCGAAGCTGACAGTGAGGTGCGCGAAATTCCCTCGGCTTCATTGCGCGACGGCGTCATCATGTATGAATGCGCCTCGGGATGCGCCAACCCGACTACGGTCATGGGCGTCAGCGGGAAGAGTTACACAGCTCCTTCCGGCTACTACGCTTTGGGTCCCTCACAGATCAAGGCCATGGATCCCAACGGGATAGGGCCGGACCCTGCTTCTTTGGCTTACTTCAATTCATATCCAATGCCAAACGATCAAACCGTTGGCGACAATTACAATTATACCGGATATCGTTTCGCTGCCCCATCCAGCGAGCGTGATGATTGGCTCGTCGCACGACTCGATTACAAGCTTAACGCCAGTGGCAGCCAAACTCTCTTCTGGCGCGGAAGCGGTGCCAACGACAATAATCCTCAGGCGCCTTTTCTGCCGGGTACGCCTCCCGAGAACACTGTCATCGACCGCAGTAAGGGCTTCGTCGCCGGATACACCGCAGTATTGCGTCCGGACCTGGTAAACAACTTGCGTTGGGGCCTTACTCGCCAGAGCTTGGCGAACCTAGGCGATAGTGATCAGCCCTGGATCTTCGTTCGCGGACTCGATCAAGGAATTACTTACACAGATAATTTCACGTTGCCCGTTAACGACATTGCGGACGACGTAGCTTGGACCAAGGGCAATCACTCACTGACCTTTGGCACAGATATCTTTATTATTCGTAATTCCGACTCTAACCTGAATAGCTCTTTCAGCAATGCTCTGACCAATTCCGATTGGGTCGATACCGGTGGCTTTGCTGGAGTACCCCAGAGCCCCCTAAATCCCGCGAACAACGGATATCCGGGTGTCGCTGACGCGTTCGATAACTCGTACGACTGGCCGCTCATCGGCATGATGGGTATCGTGACCCAGGACGATGCTCAATACAATTACAACCTAAGCGCCAGCACAGGCACACTTCAATCCCAGGGTTCTCCAGTCATCCGGCACTGGGACTCTGACGAGTATGATCTCTATGCGCAGGATTCTTGGAAAATTCGGCCTAGCCTCACGGTAAATTACGGTCTGCGATATGAGCTGATGTCTCCGGTCTGGGAGGCCGATGGCCAGCAAGTGACTCCGACGACCAACATGAGCCAGTGGTTTGCCCAACGCGGAATCAACATGCTCCAGGGTATTCCTTCCAACGCCAGCCCAAACATCTCATTTGATGTTGCTGGTCCCAAGTACGGCAAGCCGGGCTACTTCAACTGGCAGACCAAGGATTTTGCACCGACTGTTTCGTTCGCATGGTCTCCAAGTGCGGACCAAGGCTGGCTTCGCAAGATCTTCGGCAGCGCAAATCGTTCAGTTATTCGGGGTGGATTTGGAATGTATTATGACCATTTTGGCCAGGAGCTTGTCCAAACCTTCGATCAAAGCGGCGGGGCATTCGGTCTTTCCTACACGCTCGTAAATCCAGCAAATCAATTGTCTGTCGACGACTTTCCTCGGCTGACCAGCTTCAATTCGATTCCGACGACCGCCATGGATGGTACTCAGCTTTATCTTCCATCTCCAGCCACCGAGACGTTCCCGGACACTTTTCCTCTGGGTAACCTCTGCATCTGTTTCGGCGTCGACAATAGCTTGAAGACCCCCTATTCCTACGCGATGAACCTTTCGTATCAGCGCCAACTCACCAGTACGAGCAGCATTGAAGTTTCTTACATTGGCCATATGGGCCATCGCCTGCTCACTCAGGACGATATGGCCACGCCTATGGACCTTGTCGATCCGAAGACGCACGTTGATTATTTTTCAGCCGCTCAAGCCCTCGCGAAGCTATATGAAGGGCCGAATCCGCCTGCTTCGACGAGTGTCACTCCCGCGATGGTAGGTCCGACCGCATCGTATTGGCAAGATATGATGTTCCAGCCTCTGCAGGCTGGCGGAGCATACACGCTGGAGTGTTCCGGCGGAGCAACGACCTCAGCTTTGCAAGCCGCCTACGATCTTTGGAGCTGCACTCCTGGCAACGAGACGGACGCCCTCTACAGCCAGGATATTTTCGGTATGCCAGACGCTAACTTGCCGGGTGTCAACTATTTCCCCGAGGGCGGACAATATTCTTACTTCGACAATCAATACTCCTCGCTCTATACATGGCGAACAATGGCCCCCTCTTGGTACAACGGATTGCAGGTCGTGTTGCAGAAGCAGATGTCGCGCGGCCTGCAGTTCAATTTCAATTACACATATTCACATTCGATTGACTGGGCGTCCGACGCTGAACGCATTGGCGTGAACGACGGTACTGGGCCCGGGGGAATCATCAATGCTTGGGATCCAGGCCAAATGAAAGCATCTTCTGATTTTGATTTGCGCCATCAGATTAACGCGAACTGGGTCTGGCAACTGCCCATTGGCCGTGGTGAGCCACTCGTCGGCGGTATTAGCAAAGGGCTCGACGAGTTCATCGGTGGCTGGCAATTATCCGGTTTGGCTCGTTGGAGCAGCGGTTTCCCTGCGGAAGTGGACAATGGCTCTTATTTCCCCACGGACTGGCAATTGGAAGGCGAAGCCGTTACAACCGGATCCGCGATACCTCAGGGCAAGTCGGTGGTAGACGGCTACGTAAACATGTTCTCTGACCCTACGACGGCCCTTGCTGGTTTCCGGCATGCCTACCCCGGTGAAACCGGATCTCGAAACGTGTTGCGCGGCGATGGTTATGCGAGCCTTGATGCCGGGCTGGACAAGACCTGGAAGATGCCATACAACGATCAACACTCGCTTGAATTTGAGTGGAATGTTTTCAATACGCTCAATCAGACCCGCTTCAACGTTCAGAATGCGTCGCTGGAGATCGATTCCGCGAATACGTTCGGCCGGTACACTCACCTGCTGACCAATCCGCGAATCATGCAATTCGGTCTGCGATACGCCTTCTAGTTTCTCGACAGCAGCGAGCGGAGGCCGACACTCGGCGAATGTGGAGCGGAGTCCCTCTTCAGACCAAAGAGTACACTGCAGGTACTGTTTCTGACACTTAGAATGGTGGAGGCGGGGGGAGTCGAAACACGAAGCCCCGCTCAAAACACGTAACTTGCCTGTTTTCTGAATGTCTAGTACGGGCAAAATGGGCAGAATTCCCACGTCACCGTACAAAAACACGTACAAATTCTGATTCGTTTTCTCTTCGCTTCTCTTTTTTCTTTGGTTTTCTCGGCTCCCGTCAATCCTCTATCCCTTACTTCGTTGCTGTCGTTGTGGGTGCTTCCTTGATGCCGAGGATCGCGTAGGTTTCGGATTCTTTCTTCTTGCCATCCAGCGACACCACCCAAATCAGCTTAGCCTTGTCGCCATCAAACTCGACATCGATGGTATCGACGAGTGGTTCCCGACAACTACGGCGATAAGCGAGAGCCCCGAAGCCGCCGTGTTTGGAGTTGCAGCCGACCGCAACGAGCCGACCATCGGGCAAAAGCAGGACGAAGTTAGCGCCGTTGACGGAATAATTTGCGACAACGCCTGGCACCACGGTTTGCGAGCAATTTCCAGTCGTGTTTGCGGTCCCGTTGATGTTGGTGCTGGCGGTGTTCGGACTCGTAACGATTGTATCGGCTGTAGCAGTGCCGTTCGTCGTGGCAGTACAATTCGTTTGCGAGGAACCTGGAATGCGAGCCCAATAAGCTGTGCGTGTCTCATTCCGTTGGACGATCAATGCCGTGGTTTTCAATGTCTTCGCGTTAGCGGATGGTGCAAAAGTGAGAACCCCCAAGATTCCGACTGCGAACGCCAGTTTCAGTTTCGGTTTCATAATCCCCCCACGCTAGATTAGAGAACGATCCGTTTTTTGGATTTCCCCGTCGTTCCTAGACTCGCGGAGGGGGTTGTTTGCGTCAATAGTATGTGCCTAAAGAGCTATTTACGGATTGGAGTAATCTCACGTCCTGACGAGTTGGACGCCTTAAGCCGTCAGCGGACAAGCGTGCGAATCCATCGAGATATGAAAGTGAAAAGAAGCCACGTTTGCGGGGGAGACATTCCGGGCCTGCAACGGGAACCAGAAAGCAGCCGCATGAGGACGTTAACTCTTGGGGAAATTGAGGATAAATTTATGTTGCTTGACCTACACGTTCGCTTCAGATTTAGTCTTCGGGAAAAAGGAATGTCTCAACGATCACAGAGACTAGCTGAGTGTGCGAAACGGTTTCTGAAAAATCAGCCCGTAGCTGATGCTGCAAGTCTTAATCGAAAGCAATTTTTGGACGAGGGTTTTCGTCGCTTATCTGAAGATGTCAGGGCCGAATTTGAAAAGCAGACGGACGAACTAAATCACGAACCGGCTTGCGGAAATGTATTGATTTGTCGGTTTTCTGACGGCCAACCGGGAATTTTTCATAAGGACAGGCCCGAATTATCTTTATCCGTGAAATTTGACGCCCCTCTACGCCTTATCACGATTGAATGTGAAACGCCCGTAAAATTCAAATATTTTATCGGCGTTAAGTTGAACGGCGATGAAACCAGTTGGTATTACACAGCAGGTGAAAAGAAGACTGACCTCGCTCCGTGCCGCAATCAAGTGGATTGGATAGTGGATAAGGCCCTCAACGCACTCTTTGGTAACGCCGCCTGATACCGCACATCCTACTGATACCTGTTACGAGACTTGCTACCGTCCCCCGTAAAGTGTTATGTTGTGATCCACAACCAACGCGGCACTGTGGCTACCTTACTGGAGACTCAGTTCAAGACCGCACGCTGTAAATAAGCTGCTTCTGAACGCATGAATCCCCGCTTAACCGTGGGTAGCCGATCATGCTTCAGTCTCGCCCTCCGGGGATCGAACAGCAGGCAAGGTCAATTCCAGAAAACATGACGGTGAGTTATGTCTCTGGAA
>JBAUEH010000017.1:0-109497 GCA_049678505.1 Candidatus Acidiferrales bacterium | reverse complement strand
ATAAATATCCGCATGATCGAATTCGAGCGAAGTCAAAATCAACTGCTCCGGATGGTAATGCAAGAATTTCGGCTGCTTGTCAAAATACGCAGAGTCGTATTCGTCACCTTCGATAATGAATTCTTCGCCGCCGCCAAGGCCGTAGCTGCGTTCACCGAAATTCGGCACAACGCCGCCCACAAGGAAATCCGGACGCCGCCCGGCAACATGAAAAATCCAAGCCAGCATCGCCGTGGTGGTGGTCTTGCCGTGCGTTCCCGCAACAACGATCGGCGTGCGCCCTGGCAAAAACAGTTCTTCGATTGTCTGTGACATCGACCAATACGGAATGCGCGCATCAAGCGCCGCTTCAAGCTCGGGGTTGCCGCGCGAAATCGCGTTCCCCACAACAATTAGATCTGGCGTAGGCTGCAAATTTTCCGCGCGAAAACCTTCCTTCCACGGGATCGCCAGCGACAAAAGCAGTGTCGACGCCGGCGGATACACGTTTGCGTCCGAGCCAGTCACGGTGTAGCCGCGTTCTTTCAGCATTCCCGCCACCGGAGCCATCGCGGCGCCGCCGATTCCGAGCAGGTGAATGTGCTCAAGTGAATTCTTCAAGAGCCGCGTGATTTTTCCCTCTGGCTTGCAGAATGTGATTCAGGCAACTGGCAGGCCGACTCCAGAATTTCCAGCCGACCACTCCCCTGCGCCACCAGGCGCGCCTTGAGGCCGAGCGGCACGGTCAGCATGGCGCGAGGCGTATGTCCCACCGGCGCGCCCCACACCACGGGAATTTTCAATGGCTCAAGGATTCTCTCAAAAACGTTGCGCACAGTAGGGCCGCCCGCGGGCGGCTCGCATTCAGGGAATTCGCCAAGCACCATTGCGCGTACGCCTTTGAATTTTCCTGCTTGCCGCAAATGGATCAGCGCGCGATCCACCTGATAGGGCTTCATCGTGCAGTCCTCCAGCAACAAGATCGCGCCACTGGTTTGAATTTCCCACGGTGTTCCCAACGTTGCTTCCACAAGCGTCAAACATCCTCCGATGATCGTGCCTTCGGCGTGTCCAAAAAAAAGCGTCTCGCCGCGCAGATCGAGCTTCCAGCCGTGGCTCGCCTGCGCCAAGGCTTGCTGAAACGATTCAGAGTCGTAACCGCCGGGAACATTTGCTCCTTTATCCAAGCCGGCCCCGACCATCGGTCCGTAAAAACTTACCCATCGTTTCTTGCGCCAAAAGAAAAGCTGCAAAAGAGTAATGTCGCTGAATCCAACGAAAACCTTCGGCGATTTCAATCGCCGCGGCTCCAGCCGCTCCAGCAAGTAGCCCGAGCCGTATCCGCCGCGCGCGCAGAAAACCGCGTGTGACGCATTCTCGTCCAGCGCGAGCAGCAGTTTCGCCAAGCGTTCTTCGGCAGAACCGGCAAAATAGGATTGTCGCGCCAGCACGCGAGGATCCCATTTCGCTTCGTACCCCAGCTGCTCCAGTTCCGCGCAGCCGCGGCGCAGCGCATCCTCTTCCACGGGGCTTGCGGGAGCGATGACGCGCACGGCGTTTCCCGGCTCGAGTGGCGGCGGCTTGACGACAGTAGGCATCGGCCGCAAACGAGAATAGGAAACTTTGCGTGGCGAGTCCAGTCGCAGAAACGCGCCGGCATCCGATCAGTTCACTGTCATGTTCCCAGGAGAGGGTCACACGTTAGAGTCGAATGCTTGTCATGTGCACAAGCGCTCGCGCCCGCGCTTCCACTTCGCGGCGAGTAAGCGTGCGCAAGCGATCCACGCCCAGTTTTTCGACGGCAAAGCTCCCCAGCACCGAGCCATAAATCATTGCGCGCCGCAGCGATGAGTGATCAACTTTCTTGTGCCTGGCGAGATAGCCCATGAATCCGCCCGCGAAACTGTCGCCTGCGCCCGTTGGATCGTAGACTTTCTCGAGCGGATATGCCGGCACGGCGAGAATCGCATCGCGATGAAACAGCATCGCTCCATATTCGCCGCGCTTGATGACGATGGCCTTTGGCCCCATGCTGGAAATTCGTTTCGCCGCGCGCAGCAAGTTGTGCTCGCCGGCGAGCTGACACGCCTCTTCGTCGTTAATCAGCAGCGCATCGATGAGGCGAAGCGTCTTGGCGAGTTCGTCCGGCGTTCCAGAAATCCAATAATTCATCGTATCCAATGCGACGAGCTTCGGACGCTTCCGCATCTGCCCGAGGACGTGCCGCTGCAGCTTCGGATCGATGTTTCCAAGAAATACAAACTCGGAATCGCGATACGCCTCGGGTAGTTTGGGCGCGAACGCCGCAAAAACATTCAGTTCGGTGACCAGCGTTTTGCGGCTTCGCAAATCGTCGCTGTAACGCCCTGACCAAAAAAAGCTCTTCCCTGCCGCTCGCTCGAGGCCTGCAAGATCGATTTTCCGGCCGTGCAAAACCGCTTCGTCCTTCGCAGTGAAATCGTCGCCGACCACTGCGACCAGCCTCACTGGCGCGAGCAGGCTCGCCGCCAGTGAAAAATACGTCGCCGCGCCACCGACGGTTCGCTCCGTGCTCCCGAAGGGAGTTTGCAGAGCATCGAACGCTACGGAACCGACCACAAGTAAAGACATCGAGAGCTCCTCCTGGTTCGGAATGGACTAGGAAATATACTTCGCGATGATGGGACCCAGCCGCCGCTTCGTCGCTGCGGGAATCATTTTACGGTCCGTCAAAATAGCATGCGCTAGCGCCGAGCCGCATTTGCATTCGCGCGTGGAACCAAGCGAGCGCAATGTTTCGCGCAGCACTTTCTGGACGTTCGCTGCGTTCTTGTTCAGATTATTGATGATGTCAGGCACCGTGACGGAATCATGCTGCGGATGCCAGCAATCGTAATCGGTGATCATCGCGATGGAGGCGTAGCAAATCTCCGCCTCTCGCGCGAGCTTTGCTTCCGTCAAATTCGTCATGCCGATTACATCGAAACCCATTTGCCGGTAAGAGTGCGACTCGGCCAACGTGGAAAATTGCGGTCCTTCCATGCAGACGTAGGTTCCGTTCTTGTGAGCTGCAATGCCGCTGCGCTCGCAAGCGTCGGCAACTGCCTTCGAGAGGCGCGGGCAAGTTGGCTTGTCGAATCCCACGTGCGCGACCAGGCCCTCGCCAAAAAAAGTGGCGATGCGGCCACGCGTGCGATCAAAGAATTGGTCAACGACGAGAAACTCCAATGGGCGCAAATCTTCCCGCAAAGATCCAACCGCGCTCACCGACAAGATTTGCTCCACACCCAGTGTCTTCAAGGCGTAAATGTTCGCGCGGTAATTGATTTCCGACGGCGATATGCGATGGCCACGCCCGTGCCGTGCCAGAAACGCTACGCGCTGGCCTTCAAGCATTCCGATCATGAAAGCGTCCGACGGCTCGCCGAACGGAGTTTTCACGCGAACTTCGCGCGTCTCGGCGAGCCCGGCCATTGCGTAAAGGCCGCTGCCGCCGATGATTCCAATTTTCGCGGCGCTCTTCGCGGCTTTCCGCCCATGCTCTCGTCGTCTGACCATTGCTCTCACCTCTTTTATTCTTGATGTCGCAGGACTAATCGACAGACACGGGTTCTGCCTCGAACTGCTCCTCGCGCTTGCGCAGGTACGCAGCGCGGACGGTCAGGTCGTGCGCGAAAAGCGCCAGCCAGCCATTCTTTTCAACTTGTGGCAGGATTTTCTTTCTATTTTCAAGCGTCGTCAGCGGATAAAGATCGAAGCCCATGATCCAAGCCAATGGCAAATGAGCCGTCGTCGGCACTAAATCAGCGAGAAAAATGGCCGTCTTGCCGCCGCCTTCGAGTTTCACGCACTGCATCGCTGGCGTATGCCCTGGCGCAGGAAACACACTTACTCCTGGGACGATCTGCTGCTCTCCTTCGACGAACTGCCACTGTTTCGCTTCCTCCACCGGCATAAAATTCTCGAACTGATAACTCGCGCGATCCCGTTCCGTCGGGCTCTTCGCGTGCTCGAAATCCTTCTTCTGCACCACATATTTCGCGTTGGGAAATGTGGGACGCGCCTTCCCGTCCGCAACCTGCGTGTCCCATCCACAATGATCGAAGTGCAAATGCGTGTTGATGACGATGTCGACGTCCTTTGGCTTCACGCCGTGCTGCGCCAACTGCTCCGGCAATCTTGGCGAGCCTTCGAACGCGTAAATATCGCGGTGCTTCGCATCCCATTGGTCGCCGGCTCCCGTTTCCACCAGAATCGTCTTCCCCGCCGCTCGGATGAGCAGGCAATTCATCGCCAGCAGAACTCGATTCCGCTCGTCGGCACGGGTCTTCTTCTCCCACATCGGCTTGGGCACGACGCCGAACATCGCGCCACCGTCAAGCCGTAAAGTTCCATCCGTCAGCACCAGAAATTCCAGATCGCCTAGTCTCAATGTGCTCTCCCCAAGCCCACATGTTGTAAAATGTCACTGACCGCCGAGTACGGATCGCGCCGTCGCTCCGCAATTTCGTGGGCAAGTTTTTCGAGCGTTCCGTCTTTGGCCAACCCGTCTACGACTCGATGCACGAGCCGTTCGCGAAGCAAATTAACCAGCCGCTCTTTCCATAGTGCGATTTCCTTTGCGCGACGATTCGTCTGCCCTCTGAAATGCTCCCTGAAACGGCCGATTTGCTGCGCCAACTCCTCGATTCCCTCATTCTGAGTCGCAACCGTCAGCACGATTGGCGGCTTCCATCCGTCGCGCTCCGGCAGGAGTTGCAAAATCGCGCGCAATTGCTGCTCGAACCGCTCCGCGCCTTCGCGGTCCGCTTTGTTCAGCACAAAAATATCCGCGATTTCCATCACGCCAGCCTTCAGATTCTGCACATCGTCGCCCATGCCAGGAACAAGCACGACGAGGGTGCAATCCGCGAGCCGCACGATTTCAATCTCGCCCTGACCCACGCCCACCGTCTCCACCAGTACGTATTTCTTTCCTGCGGCATCGAGCAGCAAGGCCGCATCGCTTGTCGCTTGCGATAATCCGCCGAGCGAACCGCGCGTCGCCATCGAGCGAATAAATACTCCGCCGTCCGACGCGTGCCCTTGCATGCGTATGCGGTCGCCAAGAATCGCGCCGCCGGTAAACGGGCTCGACGGGTCGACAGCAATCACGCCAACGGTTTGCTGGTGTGCGCGATAGTGCGCCGCCAAACGATCGACCAGTGTGCTCTTTCCTGTTCCCGGCGCGCCCGTGATGCCGACGCAGTACGATTGCCCGGTATGCGGGAAGAGCAGCCGCAGCAAACTTTCTGCATCCTGGGAGCGATTTTCTATTTCCGTCATCGCTCGTGAAATCGCGCGCACGTCCCCTGCACGAACTTGCGTTGCCCATTGCTCGATGGTCGGTGACGTAGGGGGCATGGCGGGAGGTACGGACGCTGCCGGCATCGGTATAGAGCTAGCCTTTTCCCAGAAGCTGGCGCGCGATCACCAGCCGCTGAATCTCGCTGGTGCCTTCGCCGATGGTGCAGAGCTTCACGTCGCGATAATATTTTTCTGCGGGATAATCCTTGACGAATCCATAACCGCCAAAAATCTGCACTGCCTCGTTGGCTACGCGCACCGCAACCTCCGCCGCGAATAATTTGGCCATGCTCGATTCGCGCGTGAAGCGGATGCCATTCCCTCCTTCGCGCAAAGAGCGGTCGGCCAGATATGCCGCTTCCCAGACAAGCAGCCGCGCGGCTTCTATCTCCGTCGCCATGTCCGCCAACTTGAACTGGATCGCCTGAAACTCGCTGATCGCCTTGCCAAATTGCTTGCGCTGTTTCGCGTACTTCACCGCTGCTTCGTACGCGCCCTGCGCCATGCCCAGCGCGAGCGACGCGATGGAAATTCTCCCGCCGTCCAGCACCTGCAAGCTGTTGATGAATCCTTCGCCTTCGGCGCCGAGAAGGCTTTCACCGGGAATGCGGCAATCGCTGAAGATCACTTCGGACGTATCGCTCGCGCGCATTCCCAATTTGTTTTCTTTTTTTCCCGGACGAAACCCTGGCGTGCCTTTCTCAATGATGAACGCGGAAATGCCATGCTGCTTCTTCGCCGCGTCCGTCACCGCCATTCCCACGCACACATCCGCGTAATGCCCGTTGGTCGTGAACGTTTTCGAGCCGTTGAGCACCCAGCCGCCATCCTTCTTTACGGCCGTCGTGCGCGTTCCGCCCGCGTCCGATCCCGCTCCCGGCTCCGTCAGCGACCAGCAGCCGAGCTTCTTTCCTTGCGTGAGCGCGGTCAAATGCTTCTGTTTCTGCGAATCCGTCCCAAATTTATAAATGTGGTTCGAACACAGCGAATTGTGCGCGGCGACAATCAGGCCCACGGAACCGTCCACGCGAGACAGCTCTTCGATGACGATCGAATATTCCAGGTAGCCCAGCCCGGCGCCGCCATATTTCTCAGGGAAAATGACTCCGAGCAAACCCATCTGGCCAAGCTGCGGGATGATTTCCTTAGGAAACTGCGAAGCCTCGTCCCACTCCATGACGTGCGGCGCGATTTCTCCTTCGGCAAATTCGCGCACCGTTCGCCGAAGCTGCTGCTGCTCATCTGTTAGCGACAGGTCCACAACACCTCACAGTGAAAACCACATCTGAAATGTGCTGCCGAATGAGCCTTCACGCGTGCGTCCGCTCAACTGCCTTGCAAATCTCATTCATTGCCGCGATGGCGCGCTCAATTTTCGCGCGATCCACGTCATAATGCGTCACCATGCGTACCAAATATTTGTCCGTCGCGTTCGCCAACACGTTCCGCTTCTTCAAGTCGGCCGAAATTTCTGCGCCCGTCTTGCCCGTTTGACGCACGTCGAAAATAAGGATATTCGTGACCACTTTCTTCGGATCGATCGATATTCCCGGAATTTTCGCCAGCCCTTCCGCCAGGTATTTCGCGTTGTCATGATCCCGATGCAAGGTTTTCGGCGTCTCCTCAAGAGCAATCAACCCGGCGGCTGCGAGCATGCCTGCTTGCCGCATCCCGCCGCCCAGCATCTTTCGATGGACGTACGCCTTCTCGATAAACTCCCGCGAGCCTACAACCATTGAGCCCACCGGCGCGCCAAGCCCCTTCGACAAGCAGAACATCACCGAATCAAATTTCCGCGTGAGTTCCTTCACGCTTTTTCCCAGCGCCACGGACGCGTTGAAAATCCGCGCGCCGTCCAGGTGTACCGGCAAACCAGCTTGGTGCGCCCGGTCGCAAATTTCCTCGGCAACCGCCGTCGGATAAATCGTTCCGCCAGCCATGTTGTGCGTATTTTCCAGCGTGACCAGTCCGGTTTGCGAATAGTTGGGGCTCTTCGCTCGAATCAGCGACTCCACCAGCGGCCACGTCAAAATTCCGTCTTGTGCGAAGGCGCAACGCGGAAAACAGCCGGCGAGCGCGGACATCGACGCCAGCTCATACTGGTTCACGTGCGCGCGCTGCTCGCAGATCACTTCCAGCCCCGGCCGCGTCCACGACTTGATCGCGATCAGGTTTCCCATCGAGCCGCTGGGCACAAAGAGCGCCGCTTCGCGCCCGAAAATTTCCGCCGCATGCGCTTGCAGCTTATTCACCGTGGGATCTTCGCCGTAAACGTCGTCGCCCACTTCCGCTTCGGCCATCGCGCGGCGCATTGCCGCCGTGGGCCGCGTCACCGTATCGCTGCGCAAGTCAACCAATCCATCGCCGACCTGCCCGTTTCCGCTATTCGCCTCGTACATTCGCTTCTCTCTTCTCCTTCAGTCCATGAATTCCACAAAAGCTTCGTTCGAGATGGTTAGTTTCTCCGCATTCAACCGAATCCGGTCGCCATCACGCTCCAGCAGTCCAAAGTTTATCAATTTCGCGACTCGCACAGACATATTCGCGCCGTATTCCCGCTCGATGCGCGCAAGGTCGATGCCTGCGAGCTCGCGCAGCCCCAAAAAGAATTCCTCATTGAGCGCCTGCGCCGAACTCACCGCTTCTTCTTGCTCTTGCGGCAGTTTCCCCGCTTCCATCGCGGCAGCATAAGCCGCCGGATCGTGTACGTTTGACCATCGCTTCGCTCCATCGAAGGAATGTGCGCCCGCGCCGAAGCCCAGGTACGCCTCGCGCCTCCAGTATTTCAAATTGTGCTTCGATGCACGCTCTGGCAGCGCCCAATTCGAGATTTCGTAATGTTCATAACCGGACCGTCCCAACTTTTCACACGCATGCTCGTAAAAATCGGCCATTTCATCGTCACTGGGAACCTCTGCGGCGCTGTACTTTTCTCCGCCGCTCAGAATTTCTTTTCCCAGCCGGCTTCCCTCATCAACTTCCAGCAAATATACCGAGACATGCTCCGGACGAAGCGCAATCAATTCGTCCACCGACGACTCCCAGCTCTGTCGCGTTTGATAAGCCAGCCCCGCAATCAAATCCATGCTCAGATTATCGAATCCCGTGCCTCGCAAACAGCCGACTGCCCGATATACATCTTCGCGTCGATGCATTCTGCCCGCCGCGCGCAGTTCCTTATCATCGAACGACTGCACGCCCATGCTGATGCGGTTCACCCCAGCGCTTCGCCATGCGGTCGCCTTCTCCGGCGTGATCGTCTCCGGATCCGCCTCAAGCGTCACTTCTTCCCATTCGGCGTCGCCTCCGGATTCGCGAATCGCCGCCAAAATTCGTGCGACGTCCGCCGGCTCCAGCAAACTCGGCGTCCCTCCGCCAATATAAACGGTATCGACGTGCGCATCCTGCAGCGCGCTCCGCTCGCGAATTTCCCGGCAAACGGCATCCACGTACGGAGCGTACAGCGCCCGCGAAAACACTCCCGTGTGAAAATTGCAGTACGTGCACTTCGTCTGGCAGAACGGCACCTGCACGTAGACGCCAACCTTCTGCGCTGTTCGCACATCTTGCGAAGTTTGTTTCATGCCGCCGCATCCGGGACAATGTTCACGCGCACCTCGCGCCGCCGCGGCCCGTCGAATTCGCAAAAGAAAATCGCCTGCCATCTTCCCAGCGCCAGTTTGCCATTTTCGATGAACACCGTCACCGTGCTTCCCGCAATCGCAGCCTTGATGTGCGAATCCGCGTTCCCCTCGGCGTGGCGATAATTCCCCGACGCAGGCACGAGCCTGTCGAGCGTTGCTTCCATGTCTCGCGCGACGTCGGGGTCGTCGCCTTCGTTGACCATCACGCCTGCCGTCGTGTGCGGCACATACACGTAACAAACGCCGCTCTTGCATCCCGACTCGGCCACCACCTTTTCCACTTCAGTGGTTATCTTTTTCATCTGCGTGTGCTGAACCGTCTGCACTTCAATCGTCCGTGTGAGCCCGCGCGATTCTTTGGCAGAATCGGATTCGCGTTTCATTCCGAGTTGCTCAAGCAAGCTCCGACGCCGCAGCCGCACCGTAAAATCCAAACCATGGCTTCGCCGCGCGCAAGGCTCGATTCACGTTCTGAATATTCTTTATGCCTTGATCCGCCAGCCAATCTTGAAACGCGCTGAGTCCCTGTTTCGCATAGATCGGTATGCCGTCTTTCCACGTCGCACGCCCGCATAATACGCCCGAAAAGTTCACCCCCGCCTGGCTCGCTAATTCCAGCGTCTCGATAAACACATCATTGCTCACGCCCGCGGACAAATAAATGAACGGCTTTTTGGCCGTGGAGGCCGCTCGCCGAAAATGGTCCATGGCCTGTTCTTTCGTGTATGCGGACTCGCCTTTGCACGACCGCGCGCCGGCCACGTAAGCCATATTCACCGGCACTTCCACCTTCAGCACGTCGATCGCGTACTGCGGCTTTGAAAACTCTTCCATGCTCCGCGTCACAATGTCCGGCTTCTTACGCGCGTATTCGATTCCTTTCTCGTCGATTCTTTCATCGTAGCCGACGAATTCCGCGAACAGCGGCAGATCTTCTCCGGCGCACTCCGCGCCGACGCGCTCCACCCACGCATGCTTGATGTCGTTGATCGGTGCGGGATCGAATGGTGTGTAGTACAGCAGGATCTTCACGCAGTCTGCGCCTGCTTCCTTCAATCTGTGCGCCGACCAATTCTCCAGCAAATCCGGCAGACGGCCCGGCCGCGTGTTATCGTAGCCGCTGTTCTCATACGCCAGCAACAAGCCAGCGTTCGATGCGCGCCATCGCGACGGCTGCAGCCCATATTCTGGATCCAGCAAAATCGCGCTGGCATGTGGCGTGAGCACGCGCACAACTGCCTGCTTGAATTCGGACATCATTTCCGGCGTGACGGCATGCGGGTCAATCCCTTTGTCCTTCGCGATCGCCTTTCGCAACGACCCCCGTTGGTCCATCGCCGCTGCGGCAATCACGCCGGCCGGCGTCGAAACTTTTTGAAGTCCTTTCAGTTTCCCGGGCGCGAGCTTCATCAATCTCCTCCTCGCGATCTGACAACTCTAGACTCTCAGCATCCGTTGCCGGAACATCGCAATTTTAGCACGCGACAGACATCGCCGCATTGCCCGCAACGCTCACAGCGTTATCAGCCGATGGCCTTGGCACGGTTCGTCTGTCGCCGATTCCAGCCGGTCCAGCAGATCCATTCCCTGACGCGCCAAAAACGGCAGGAGGCACAGCGTGCGCTCCTGCAATCCATGGCGAGGATAGAGCGTGCTGACGATTTCCAGTTCGTGCCGGTCAAGTACCCCGGTGCGTCGATTTTCCGCCCGGCTCACCTTCCCGCGAAGTTTTTCGAATTGATAAAACATTTTTCGCTCTGCCGTTTCGCGGGCTCCCCCTAGCGTTCTGTCCAGAGCGTCCAGCGGCTTACCGTAGCCCGCGAGTATTTTGCGAAGCATCTTCTCATCGCGCGCAAATCGCGCCGCCAGCCCGCGCGGAAGATACTGCGCCTCCATTTTCCTCCGCAATTGTTGCCGGCCGCTCAGCACGTCACGAACGTTCAAATGATATTTCTTGAGCGCGCGCGAGACTTCTGGCTCAATCAGCGTAAAGCTCGCACGCGGCAGAATCGCCGGCATTCGCCCGAGCACTCGCCGGTAAACCACTTCCGCCTGCGCCATGTACGCCACCTCGGCTGGACCGCCGATGTACGCCGCCGTCGGCAAAATCGAATCCTGCAGCACGGGCCGCAGCAAGACACTTGCCGTCAGCGCCTCTGATTCTTCGTCGATTCTCCGCAGCAGCTCGCTCGCGCTCTGCCGTAAACCTCCGGCGACGAACCCGCCGTTCTTTCGCCGCACTGGTTCGCGCTTGCCATCAACGTCCAGAAATACAAGCGTCGATTGCTGCGTCACCTTTACTTGCGCGTGAAAGCCCTTGCGCTCCAGATCCTTCCCTCGTGCCAATAATTCCTCCGCGATCGGCCCAGCATCTTCCACCGCTTTTCGATAGACCGGCCGCGCCAGCTCATGCAATCGCTTGTCGAGTGGGTCAAGCAGGATCAATCCTCGGCCCTTCAGTACGCGCGCCAGCAATTTTCCGAATGCCGAACCAAACGTTTCTCCCTGCCGGTAAGACGCCTTCAGCGCTTCCGCGATTTCTCTCCTGCCAGCGCCTTGCAGAAACTCTACCGCATGCTCCACCACTGCATCGGCGGAGTTCCCCAGCAAAATCCGCCCAACACTTCCTCCCTCGGCCCCTTCCTGCAACAGCAATTCGAGTCGCGCAATTCCATATCGTTCGCCGAAGAAAGCCTGGTTCGCTTCCGCAAGATCATGGTCTTCCGTCGCCATCCAGAAAATAGGCACGGCATCGATGCCCGATCGTGTCAGTTTTTTCGCCCAGTGAATCGCATCCAGGGCCTTGTAAATACTGTACGCCGGCCCGCTAAACAAACTGACTTGCTGCCCGGTCACGATTGCGACGGCGCCGTTGCCGAGCCGGTCGATATTCTTCGCCGCCTCAGCATCCGACCCCATCTCCCGGTTCTGCGCGCGCAAAACATCCGCCACGGCGCTTCGCGTGCTCGCGTCCAGGCGCACTTCTTTCGCGGCAGCGCGCACTCCCGCCACGTCCGGCGCATGGCCGTAGAAACTTTTCACTTTGGCAAAGGCTTCAGTGTAGGAAGCAAATAGTTCTGTCGTTTGGGGAATTTCGGAGAAACGCAGACATTCATACTCCATGGAAGATGTGATGATACACGCGGCATTCGGTCGCGGCAACTGTCGCGCACGGCGGGCGTGGCCAGCTCAATGAGTAAAGCGGATCCAGCGAATACGGCGGACTAACTGACTGCGGCCGTGGGCCTCAAGCTTGCCAGGATGTTGTCGATTTCCGATTTCGCGTTCTCGTTGACCGGCAACAGCGGCGCACGCGGCGCTCCACCGTAATATCCCAGGCGATCCATTGCCCATTTGATGCCCGCGATCCCGAACTTAGTGGTCAGCGTCGCAGCGGGCGCAATGGCCTGCTTCTTGATCTGTTCTACTCGCTCTTTTTCGCCGCGGCGTGACGCCTCATACAAATCCACGCACGCCTCGGGAATCACGCACGAAATGGCGAGTATCGCCCCGACCGCGCCCGCTTCGAGGACCTCGCTCAGCGTCAGCGCAGACCCCGTCAGCGCGTTGAAACCCTTCGGCGTGGCCGCAACAATATCTTTCATTCTTTGCACGTTCCCGGAGCTCTCTTTAATGCCGGCGATGTTCGGATGCGTGGCCAATTTTGCCATCAGCGGCGCTTCCACTGTGTAATTCGTGAACACGGGCACGGAATAAACCAGCACGGGAATCGGCGAAGCATCTGCCACGCGAAAGAAGTGCGCGGTTTCCGCCTCGAACGTCATGAACGGTTTGTAATAGCTTGGTGTTCTCACCAGGGCCGCCTGGAACCCGAGCGCCGCCGCGCGTTTTGTATTCCGAATCGTCTCTGCCGTCGACTCGGACCCGGTTCCCGCGATCATCACTTTGTCCGAACTAGCCGCTTCACGAGCCACGCCCCACAGCTTTTCGACCTCGTCCCATCCGAGCAAAACCGACTCGCTCGTCGACCCGTTCATCACGTAACCCGACAGCTTCGTCTGGTTGTAACGCTCGATGTTTTGGCGCAACCGCTTCAGGTCGATGTCGCCGTCGCCAGAGAATGGCGTTGTCACGGGTGGGAAAATACCGCGAAGTTTCATAGAAAGGGATTTTAACAGAACAGAATCCAGGGATGCGACAGTATTTCCTTCAGGCCGGAGCCGCAACGCGCAACGCTCTTCAGTTCGCTGAGGTCACTCGCTGGCTTGGCGCAGTCGCTTTCGGCTCCGTCGCGTGGAGTTCTTGCAGAGAGGCGACGTTGCCTGCTCCTTCCGACATCGCACGTATCCCGCGCGCGGCCGCGATCGCCGCGGAAATCGTGGTGATGCAAGGCATCATGTACCGGACCGCCGCCCGTCGTATCGATTTCTCATCGTAGAACGATTCCCGCCCGAGCGGCGTATTGATAATCAGGTCGACTTTCCCCGTTTTGACCAAGTCGACGATGTTGGGCCGCCCTTCGTTTACCTTATACACAGATTCGACTTCTATTCCTGCCGCCCGCAGAGTCGCCGCCGTGCCCCGCGTAGCGATAATCGTTAATCCGGCCACAGCCAAATCTTTCGCCAGCGAAGGCAGATGGCGCTTGTCATGGTCATTCACGCTGATGAAAACGGTACCCTTCAGCGGCAGTCTCTGCCCCGCAGCCAGTTGTGCCTTCGCAAACGCTAGCCCGAAATTTTGTGACACTCCCATCACTTCGCCGGTCGAACGCATCTCCGGCCCCAAAATCGTGTCCACACCACGGAATTTGCTGAACGGGAACACCGGAGATTTCACGCAGTAATAATCCTTGCTGCGCAGCTCCGCGACTCCGTCGAAATCCGCAACGGACAAATCCATATCGCGCAGCTTTTGCCCCGTCATCAGCCGCGCCGCCACTTTCGCCAGCGGCACGCCGGTGGCCTTGGACACATACGGCACGGTTCGCGACGCGCGCGGGTTCACTTCCAGCACGTAAACCGTGTCGCGTTGAATCGCGTACTGCACGTTCATCAGCCCCACCACGCGCAGCGCCTTCGCCAGTTTCGCGGTGTAGTTGCGAATGCGCGCCAGCACGTCTGGCTTCAGCGTCACCGATGGCAGCACGCAAGACGAATCCCCGGAATGAATCCCGGCCTCCTCGATGTGCTCCATGATTCCCGCGATAACCACGTCCGTTCCATCCGCCAGCGCGTCCACGTCGACCTCGATCGCCTCTTCCAAAAACTGATCCACCAGGATCGGCCGCTCCGCGCTTGACCCGCTCCCGAGCCTCACCGCCTGCGCCGCGCACTCTTCCACGGTTTTCAAGTCGTATGCAATCACCATCGCGCGCCCGCCCAGCACGTAACTCGGCCGCACCAGCACCGGCAAGCCAATCGTCTTGGCGGCATTCACTGCTTCTTCCGGAGTCAGTGCAGTTCCATTTCGCGGCTGCGGAATTTTCAGATCATCAAGCAGTTTCCCGAACCGCCTGCGGTCTTCCGCCAGGTCGATGGATTCCGGCGCTGTGCCGATGATCGGCGCGCCATGGCGTTTCAAATCCAGCGCCAGGTTCAACGGTGTCTGCCCGCCGAATTGCACGATCACGCCCTCGGGCTTTTCCCGGTCAATCACGGAAAGCACGTCTTCCAGCGTCAGCGGCTCAAAATACAACCGGTCCGCTGTGTCGTAATCCGTCGAAACCGTCTCCGGATTGCAATTCACCATCACCGTTTCATATCCGTCTTCTTTCAAAGCGAATGCCGCATGGCAGCAGCAGTAATCAAACTCGATCCCTTGCCCGATGCGATTCGGCCCGCTGCCCAGAATCACGATCTTGCGTTTTTCGCTCGTGTCAGCCTCGTCTTCTTCCTCATAAGTCGAATACATGTACGGCGTGAACGACTCGAATTCCGCCGCGCACGTGTCCACGCGCTTGAACACCGGCCGCACGCCGTGTTTCGCGCGCACCTCGCGAACCGCGCTTGTCGTCGTATTCCAGATTTGCGCCAATTGCTCGTCGCTGATTCCGCTGCGCTTCGCTACCTTCAGCATCTCCGCGGAAATATCGCCGATTTTCGTTGCTGCCACTCCTTTTTCCACCGCGACGGCCTTCTCCATCTGGCGCAAGAACCACGGGTCGATCTTCGTCAGCTCAAAAATCTCTTCGACCGCCATTCCCCGTCGCAACGCCGTCAGCAGCCAATGAATTCGATCCGGTCCCGGCGTGTGCAGCTTTTCGCGCAGCACGGCATCGACAATTTCCGCCGGCGGACGCCACGGCGAATGCGGCTCGAGGGACCGGATCCCCTTCCCGAGCGCCTCCGCGAAAGTGCGGCCGATGGCCATCACTTCGCCCACCGATTTCATCTGCGTGGTGAGCGTCGTATCCGCGCCGGGAAACTTTTCGAACTGCCACTTCGGAATTTTCGCCACCACATAATCAATCGTCGGCTCGAACGATGACGGCGTTTTCTTCGTAATGTCGTTCGGTATTTCGTCGAGCGTCATCCCCACGGCCAGTTTTGCCGCAATTTTCGCAATCGGAAATCCGGTGGCCTTGCTCGCTAGCGCCGAACTGCGCGACACGCGCGGATTCATCTCGATCACCACCATGCGCCCGGTCTGCGGGTCGATGGCGAATTGAATATTCGATCCGCCCGTTTCCACGCCCACTTCGCGAATCACCATCGCGGCCGCGTCGCGCATCCGTTGATATTCCTTGTCTGTCAGCGTTTGCGCCGGCGCCACGGTGATGGAATCGCCGGTATGAATTCCCATGGGATCGAAATTCTCAATCGCGCAAATCACCACGAAATTGTCTCGGCAGTCGCGCATCACTTCCAGCTCGAATTCCTTCCAACCCAGCACGGACTCCTCGATCAGCGCCTCATGCACGGGACTCGAGTCCAGCGCGCGCGAAATCGCTTCCGAAAATTCCTCGCGATTGTACGCAATCGACCCGCCCGTTCCTCCCAGCGTGAACGAAGGCCGTATCACCACCGGATATCCCAGCTCGTCGGCCAGCTTCACCGCCGTCGGAATGTCTTTCACCACCGCCGAAGCGGGCACTTCCAGCCCAATGCGCTGGCACGCATCCTTGAACTGCAATCGGTCCTCTGCCACGCGGATCGAGCGCATCGACGCGCCAATCAATTTCACGCCATACTTCTCCAGAATCCCGCTTTCCGCCAGCTCCACCGCGGTATTCAGTCCCGTTTGGCCGCCGACCGTCGGCAGCAGCGCGTCGGGCCGCTCGCGCGCGATAATCAACTCCAGATATTCCTTCGTCAGCGGCTCGATGTACGTCCGCTCCGCAATTTCAGGGTCGGTCATGATCGTCGCCGGGTTCGAATTCACCAGCACAACTTCATACCCTTCGTCGCGCAGCGCCTTGCACGCCTGCGTGCCCGAATAATCGAACTCGCACGCCTGCCCAATGACAATCGGCCCCGAGCCGATAATCATGATTTTCTTTATGTCCGTCCGTTTGCTCATGGCTCCCTTGTAGCCGTTTTTCTAATGCTGTTACTTACCACCAGGTTCTCGAAAGTGCGGGGGTTTTGTTCTGTTCACCCCGCCGGTACACGACATCAGCCCAAGCTGTACATAGAAAGGGTGCCGACACTTCGTCCCCCCTTGCCCGGTGATTAGAACCTCTCCCCAAGCGAGAACCCAACCCGGTGACGCTAGTCTATATTTACCGGGCGGGACTGGCGGGAATGCGAAATCTCCGTCTGCATCGGCGCGAGTTTCGGCCACAACCGACTGTTTTTCAGTCTCGTCTGTCAAATTCAATTCCGCATTTGGAACAGCCGCGCCCGACTGATCAAAAACGCGGCCACAGAATCGCCCAGAAACTTTCACCGGCTTACCGGCAATGCATGTATTGCCCGAGACCGTCGCGGGGTGCGCAAGGAACGAGGCCACGACCAAAACTAGGAACCCAAATCCAAGCCACGCGTTAGGAATTCGTGGACGCATTACGTTTTCCTGTTCGCATTCATCAGGCCAATGAAATTGTCGAAGAGATACCTCGCGTCGTGCGGCCCCGGCGACGCCTCCGGGTGATATTGCACGCTGAACATCGGCAGCGACCTGTGCCGCATGCCCTCATTCGTGTGGTCATTCAAATTCACGTGCGTCATTTCCACTTCGCTCGACGGCAGCGAATCCGAGTCCACACAAAAGCCGTGATTCTGCGCGGTGATTTCCACCTTTTCCGTCAGCAAGTTCTTCACCGGATGGTTCGATCCGTGATGCCCGAATTTCAGCTTGAATGTCTTCCCGCCGAGCGCCAGCCCGCACAGTTGGTGCCCCAGACAAATTCCAAAAATCGGTACGCGGCCCATCAGTTTGCGAATGTTTTGTACCGCGAACGTGACCGGCTCCGGATCGCCCGGCCCATTCGACAGAAAAACGCCATCCGGCTTCATCGCCAGCACGTCTTCCGCCGGCGTCGCCGCGGACGCCACCGTCACATCGCAGCCGTGGTCCACCAGCAGCCGCAAAATGTTCTGCTTGATGCCAAAATCGTACGCCACCACTTTGTACCGCCGCGTTTGCGCCGTTCCGTTCTCTCTTTGCACTGCGTAACTCGCGGCCAGCGGAATCGACCCACGCTCCCAGCGATACTGTTTCGCGCACGTCACTCGGCTCACCAGCTCCCGCCCCGCCATCGAAGGCAACGCTCGTGCCTCTTCGATCAGCTTTTCCGCTGCCGTTCCGTCCGTCGCCACCACTCCGCGCAGCGCCCCGGCCATCCGCAGATGCCGCACCAGCGCCCTCGTGTCAATGTCCCAGATTACTGGAATCTTGTAGCGCTCCAGATACCCGTTCGCCGTCTCGCTCGCTCGCCAGTTCGATGCCATCTGCGAAAAATCGCGCACTACCAGCCCTTCAATGTACGGGCGCGCCGATTCCTCATCGTCCAGGTTCGCGCCAACATTTCCTATGTGGGGATACGTCAGGCAGACAATCTGTCCTGCATAGCTGGGGTCGGTAAAAACTTCCTGGTAGCCGGTAAGACTGGTGTTGAAAACAATTTCGCCGCCGCGGCGGCCACGGGCGCCCGCCGCGCGCCCTTTAAATACTCTTCCGTCCTCGAGCGCGAGTACCGCGCTTCCCTCGTGCGCCTGCTGCAGTGTATCCTCCGTTGCGGCTCATCTTATATCAGTTTTGCTGCTCATTTCGGTCGCTGATTCACGGCGCCGAAATTTCTCCGAATTGACGGAACGGCCAGTACGCAAACACCGCCTTGCCGTAGATATATCTTCGGGGCACTGGCCCGAAAATTCGCGAATCGTTCGAGCTGTCGCGATGGTCGCCCATCACGAAATATTCATCCGGTGGAATTTGAATTGGCCCATAGCTGGAATCGTCAAAATAAGTCGGCGGAACGTAAGACTCCGTAATGTGCTTGCCATTCACGTAGAGTTCGCCCGCGCGAATATCAATGGTGTCTCCCGGCAGTCCAATCACCCGTTTGATAAACGACTTGGACCGGTCCAGCGGGTACCAGAACGTAACCACGTCGCCGCGATGAATTGGCTCAAAGCGGTAAACGAATTTGTTGATGAAAATCCGCTCCTGATCGCTCAGCAGCGGCGCCATGCTCGTTCCTTCCACCTGCACCGGCTGGTATAGAAACACAATAATGACCGCTGCCAATCCTACCGCGATGATTATGTCGCGAACCCACACTCGCAATTCATGGCTGAAGGAAGAAGGTTGCTGCTGCTCAATCGAGGAAGCAAAATTGGGGCTAGTTTTGTCTGCCATTCCTTACTACACCTCTTTATACCACGACGACGCCGTCACGCCAATACTCATTCCTTGCGTGGACTGTCTCGCATCGCCATCCGATTTATAAGATGCAAGTTGGCGCCCTTGCGCATCTGCCGTCATCAACCTGGGGCGGGCCGCCGAACTGATTTAGCTACCCTTTTGCGACAGCGCTCCATCCGCCGCCTTGTCGAGGAACCAGATCGCTTCGCCTTCCGGCCGCAACATCGCCACCGGCAAATTTTGCGTCTCCGAAGCCGGTCCGCGCCGCAAAGTCGCCACAATTGCCGCTTTGTTCGCGCCTGCCACTAGAAAATACGTCGCGCGCGCCCGTCGCAGCACTGGAAACGTCAAACTGATTCGCATCGGAGGCTCTGCCGGCGCTCGCACTCCCACGACCCATCTTTTCTCCTCCGCCAGCGCAGGCGATCCCGGAAAGAGCGACGCCGTGTGCCCCTCGACGCCCAACCCGAGAAGCATCATGTCAAATGACGGCCCGCTTTCCGCAATAAACGTCCGCAACACCGCTTCATACTCGCGTGCAGTTTCATCGGGCTGCGAAAAGCTCGTCGGAATGGGATGAATATTCTCCGGCGGCACGGGCGCATTTTTAAACAACGTCTCGCGCGCCATGTGATAGTTGCTCTTCGCGTCATCCGCGCCGACGAAGCGCTCATCTCCCCAGAAAAAGTGTGCCTTCGCCCACGGCATCTTCTCGCGATATTCCGTCGACCAAATCTGGTACGCGCGCTCCGGCGTGTGCCCTCCCGAGAGCGCAATCAAACAGCGCCCGCGCGCACTCACTGCCTCATTCGCCGCACGCACGCATTCTTCGCTCACCGCGTGGCTCAGCGTGTCGAGGTCTGTGAAAACTCGCGCCGAACTGATTACGCTTTGGCCCATGTCCGCCCCAAATCCTTCAACAATGCATCCGCCTCCGGTGGTCCCCAGCTCCCTGCCGCGTAAGGCACCACTTTCGGCTTGTTTTCCAGCAGCGGCGTATACAGCTTCCACGAAGCTTCCACCCAATCGTCGCTCACAAACAGCGTCGGATCGCCTTGCAGCACGTCAAGCAGCAGCGTCTCGTAAGCGTCCGCCAACGGCTGGAACTCTTCCGAGTACCGGAAATGCAAATCGCTTCTCTGGATTTTCACGCCTGGCCCAGGCGCCTTAATCTCGAAATACAAATCGAAACCCTCGTCCGGCTGAATCGCAATCACCAGCGAATTCGACTGGATCGCATTGCCGTCGAACGGCTTGAAAATCCACACCGGCGGCCGGCGAAAATTCACTACGATTTGGCTGGCTCGGCTCGCCAGCCGCTTCCCTGTCCGCAGAAAAAACGGCACGCCATGCCAGCGCCAATTCTCGATATTCAGCCGCATCGCCACGAAGGTCTCGATCTGCGAATCTTTCGCCACGCCCGGCTCGTCGCGATACGCCGGCACATCCTTGCCATCGATCTTCCCCGCCGCGTACTGTCCCAGCACCACATCCGTGATTTTGATCGGCAGCACGGAATGCAGCACCTTCACTTTTTCGCGCCGAATCGCGTTCGCCTGAAACGCTTCCGGCACTTCCATCGCCGTCAGCGTTGTCAGTTGCGTCAGGTGGTTCTGGATCATGTCCCGCAACGCGCCCGCGCCTTCGTAATATACCGCGCGATGCTCCACGCCAAGCGATTCTCCTACCGTGATCTCTACGCTTTCGATTCGGTCCCGATTCCACTGCGGCTCGAACAGCGAATTGGCAAAACGGAACACCAACAGATTCTGCACCGTCTCTTTTCCCAGATAATGGTCGATGCGGTACACCTGCTTCTCTTCGAAATTCTCGTGCACTACCTTGTTCAGCTCTTGCGCCGACTTCAGGTCGCGCCCAAACGGCTTTTCGATCACCAACCGCGTCCAGCCATTGCTCTTGTTCAGCCCCGCGCCGCCGAGCCCCGCAATCGCCAACGGAAACACTCTTGGCGGCAGCGCCAAATAGAAAACTCGGTTCCCGAGCATTCCATTCTCTTTTTCAATTTGCTCGATTCTCTCCCCGAGCTTCTTATAGTCCTCCGGCGTTCCTTTGCCAATCGTCTGATAGAAAACTCTTTTGTCCGATACCGTCTTCGCGATCTGCTCCTGCGGAATCTTCGCGTCCGCAAGGTCTTTGCAGCACTGCGCGCGGAAGCTCCCGTCATTGATCTGCGTCTCCACTCCAACGCCGAGGATCAGGCTCTTCGGCCCCAGCGCATTTCTCGCGATCAGCCCGTTCAGCGACGGCAGCAGCTTGCGCCCCGTCAAATCTCCCGTTGCGCCCAGAATTACAAACAGATGTGGCTCAATTCCCTCTGTCATTTTCTCCTCTTGGTTTCGATGCCTCAGCCATCACCGCAGGAACACGATACAAAAACGTTTATGTCTTTATGCCGCCCCAAGCGCCACACCCAGTTGCTTCATCACAACAGTTTCGTCAGGGCACGGCTTTAGCCGTGCCGCAAAACTTCAAAGACCAGGGGTTTTAATCCCTGAGGACAAATGCAGCGTCAAACCGGATCCAGAAAAGAATTCATGCCGCCCCAATTTCTACGCCCAATTGCCTCAATTCCTTTTCGAGTTGCGCGGCGTCCTTGAACTGAATTATGTGCATCCCCAGCTCCCGCGCGCACTCCAGATTCAACGCCCGGTCGTCCACGAACACGCACTCTTCGCCTTTGCGCTGCGTAATGCTCAGCGCCAATTCGTAGATCGTTTTGTCCGGTTTGCGCACTCCCAGGTAGCACGAACTCAGAAACACATCGAAATATTCCCGCAAATGAAATCTTTCGATCCGGTACGCATTCAAATCTCGCGACTCATTGTTCAGTGCGCTGACCAAATATCTCCGTGGCTTCGCCAGCCGCCGCAGCACTTCCAGCGACTCCGGCATCTCTCGTGCCTGCGCATAAATGAAGTCCTTGAATTCCTGTCGCGTGAAATCGCGCTTGCAATAAAAAATCACGCGATCCAGATATTCCTCGAGCCCCAAACGCCCTGTCTCAAACGTATGGAGCAGCAGTTCGTGCCGCTCCTCGAAATCGTTCCAATCCAAGTGGAATTTCTTTGCCGCCGCCATCCGCGAATCGCTGTCCCAGCCGTTCGTCAGCAGCACGCCGCCAATATCGAAAAAAAGCGCCGTCACTTCAGCCAATGAGCACCTCGCCCCATCAATTCTAATACCCCGCGAACTCTTCGGCGTGAATATCGTCTTCGCTCACTCCGGCATCGAGCAGCAATTTGTGCATCGCGTTCACGATTCCGCCCGGCCCCGCCAGATAAAAAATCGGCGCGCTCAAATCTCCGATCGATTCCGCCAAGAGTTCTTTCGTGACGATTCCTCTTTTCCCTCGCCACGGCCGCGACGATTTTTCCATCTCCGTCATCGTCGCTATCATTTTGAAGTTCGGATTCTCCTGCTCCGCCCGCGCCAGATCGTCCAGAAACGCTGCATCCTCCGGCCTTCGATTCGAATAGAAAAGCCAAATCTTGTGCGCCAATTTATTTTGCGCTGCGTCCAGCGCCATGCTGCGAAACGGCGTAATTCCGATTCCGCCCGCGATAAAAACCGCCGGCCGCGCCGCGCGCGTGTGCAGTTTCAAATCGCCCCACGGCCCGTCAATCTCCAGTTCCGTTCCCAGTGGAATTTTCTTCAGCGAACGCTTCATCGCCGTATCTCGCATGCGCGTCGCAAACAAAATACCTGGCTCGTGCGGCGCGCTGGCAATCGAAAACGCCCGCGTATTTCCCTCGGCATCCGTTTCCGCCGGATGGTTCAGCTTCACTTCCATCGCCTGTCCAGGCTTGAACTCGAACCCCGCCGGCTTCTCCAGCCAAAATCCCATCGTCCCTTCCGCAATTTCCTTGCGCTCCTTCAATTTCATCGCAATCGTCGCCACTGTCATCTCCTCCATTCGCATTCGCAAGCCGGGTGCCCCATCCTTCGCGTTGTCTGCGAAGGGTGGGATGCCTTCGGAGCTTCAGCTCCGACGTAACGGACGTTTTAATCCTGGCCTTACCTTTCGCGCGTCTTATCTGCGCGAGATGTTGTGCTAGTCCCCGTCAACTCATTCTGTGTCCGCGCGCCCTGCGGGCTCATAATTGCGTCCTGCGCGCTTACGGTAGATGATACCAACATGGCCAAAGGCTCGGAAAATTTCATCGCGCGTCTTCGCTCCGCGCCTTCCGCGGCAACCGCGCCTTCGTCTTCATCGCTTTCCTTCACCATGCGTCCCGTTCCGCCGTTTCGTCTCGACCTCACCGTGTGGGCCTTGCGCCGCCGCCCGGAAAACATTCTCGACCGCTGGGACGGCCAAGTGTATCGCCGCGCGCTTGCGCTCGACGGAAAAATCGGCGGCCAAATCGTTGAAGTTGCCGTCGAGCAGACCGGCTCCGCCGCACATCCCCGCCTCACCGTCACCGCGCATGCGAAACGTCCGCCTCCCGACGCCGAATCGCTTCTCCGCTCGACCCTCGAACGCATGCTCGGCCTCAAAATCGATCTCCGCGATTTTTACTCCTTCGCCGCAAAACAGAAAACCATGCGGCCTCTCACCTCCGCCTTCGTTGGCTTCAAGCCGCCGCGCTATCCCACCATCTTCGAGGCGCTCCTCAACGCCATCTCCTGCCAGCAAGTTTCGCTGAACGTCGGCATCATGCTCTTGAACCGCCTCATGCAAAATTTCGGCGCATCTCCTCTCGGAAACACTTCTGCTCACGCCTGCCCATCCCCCGCCGACCTCGCCAGCGTCTCTCCCGGCACGCTTCGCGCCTTCGGCTACAGTCATCAGAAAGAACGCGCGATTCTCGAACTCAGTCGCTCCGTTGCCTCCGGCGAACTGGACCTCGAATCTTTCCGTGAGCTCGACGACGCCGCTGCGCTCGAAAAACTCCTTGCGATTCGCGGCATCGGCAGATGGTCGGCTGAATACGCGCTGCTTCGCGGCATGGGCCGCCTCAACATATTCCCCGGCGATGACGTTGGCGGCTGGCGCAATCTTCAAAAGCATCTTCGCCTGCGCGCTCGCCCCGACTACGCAAAGACTCGCAAGCTTCTCGCGCCCTGGAAAAATTATGTCGGCCTCCTTTATCTTCATTTCCTCCTCGACGGCTTGCGCAGCCGCGGCATCCTCTCATGACGTCGAACACAAAGCCGAAAAAACCCGCCGCCGAGCGCCCTTTCATCTTCACCGTCGGCCATTCCAATCGTTCCATCGCTGAATTCATCGGCTTGCTCAAAGCCCACGGTATCAAGCGCCTTGTCGACGTGCGCACCATTCCGCGCTCGCGCCACAATCCGCAATTTAATCGCGACGCGCTCGCCGCGTCCGTTCGCCGCGCTCATATTGCCTATACGCATCTTTCAAAACTCGGCGGTCTCCGCCATGCGCTCCCCAATTCCGTCAACAGCGGTTGGAACAATTCCAGCTTTCGCGGATTTGCTGACTACATGCAAACTCCCGAATTCGCCGCCGCTCTCGCGCGCTCGGAAAAGCTTGCCAAAATAAAACTCTGCGCCATCATGTGCGCCGAAGCCGTTCCCTGGCGCTGCCATCGCTCGCTGATCGCCGATGCGCTCACCGTCCGCGGCCACGCCGTCCAGCACATCATGACTCTCACACGCGCCAATCTTCACAAGCTCACGCCGTTCGCGCGCGTCCGCGGCAAGCAAATCACCTATCCGCCCAACAAATCCACCCGCGCCTACGCCAGGAAAAAAGCAGCGCATGCTCGTGACACACGTTCGTAGAGCCTGTGCGAGAAACGCAGTTTTGTGTCAGGGCACGGTTTCAACCGTGCCGTAACTGCATGCTGGCAATGCGGCTTCAGCCACTGAGGGCATGATTTCCAAGTCCTCACACAAACTCTCTTAGATTGCACTCTTCGATGCGCTTATACTGGAACGTGAGTTCCCTTCCATGATCGACATCGCTCGCGTTTACGACAAACCGCAAGCTAAATCAGCCAAGCCATCGTCACGTTTTCTTGTCGAACGCCTTTGGCCGCGCGGAATGAAAAAAGAATCTCTGCAACTCAATGGCTGGCTCAAAGAAGTCGCGCCGAGCACCGTCTTGCGAACTTGGTATGGTCACAAGGTTGAACGCTGGCCCGAATTTCGTAAGCGATACCTGGCCGAGTTACACAAAAACCCAAATGCCTGGCAGCCTCTTCTCGAAGCTACCCGCCGAGGCGGCGTCACGCTGCTCTACAGCGCCCGCGACACCGAGCACAACAGCGCCATCATCCTCCGTGAATTCCTCGCCTCGAAGCTCAAGAAATAACGCCCCGTCGATAGACAGGAAATTGCATTGCTCTTTGCATCCGGTGCATTAATGATTTTGCGGTGGCGCCGGCTCCGGCCGCCAGTAAAATCCCAGGCTTTCCGGCGGCGGCAGCTCTCTCACGCGCGGAAAACTCTCTTCCAGCGCGTCAATCGTGTTGATTTTCTCCTGCACGGTATTCTCCAACGCGTCGTAGCGCACCAGCACATTGCTCAGCCACGCCTCATTGTTCTCCGCGCGCCATCGCTCGGCATACTCGCCGCGCAGCTCGTTCAGCTTCTCGCGCAAATCCTGCAAATCGCCGTTGATTGAGCTGATCCGCTCCAAATCGCCGAGGACATGGCCCGTGCGGCTCATATCCATGTACGCGTCCCAATACGCTTCGCTCATCTCCTGCGTGTATTCGAATTTCATTCCCATTGTGTCCAGCCGCTGCGCCGCAAAAATCAAATCGTCGAGCGTATCGGCATTCAACCGCGCCTTCGCGCGATTTTCCAATAATGCTTCCCACGCGCGCTCCGCATCCACGCGCATTTCTTGCGTCACTGGCGCTGCTGTCTCCGCATATCCCGAGCCTGCCGTTGAAAACGGATCGGCCCAGAAATACGCCACGTGCGTTCCCTCCAGCTTCACTCCATCGAGCAGCGTGTTCGTCGCGGCCAGCTTGTCCAAAATGTCCTCGAACGTGTGGTCCGTGTTTCTGTAAAACGCCCAGTCGTAGCTGTCGCGAAATTGTTCCACCGACGATTCGCCCGCTTGCCACGCGCATGCCGCTCCAAACACCAATCCGGGCCAATCCATCCCGCCCAATTCTTCGCCCATGTCTTTCCAGTCCGTGTTCAACATCCCCAGCGCGCCGTATTTCTGTCCGTCGCGCGTCAGGTTGCGAATATTCATGAACGAATAGTTGAAATCCGGATACACGCGCCGCCAACTCGTGATTCCCGGCGAAACAAAAAGCGGCAAGCCCGCATCCTGAAACGGTTTCAGCCGGTTGTCATACGAAGGCGCGTCGTCGTACGTCCACACCACCGCAATCAAATCCTTCGGCAGCGTTGGCAGCAGTTGCGGAAATTTCTCCGCAATGTCCGCCCAGAACATCGTCTGCTTGTGAAACGGCTTCAGCATTTCCTCGAGTTTCGTTATGTGCGCTAGGTAAACCGGCCCCAATCCTTTTTCCGCGATCAACTGCTTCGTTTTGCCTTCGCCCAGTTCGAACGTCTCGTCCGCGCCAATATGAAAAAACGGCCCAGGGAAAAGCGGCGCCATCTCCGCAACCATTTTTCCGAGCAAGTCATACGTTCCCGGCTGCGTCGGCGTAAGCACCGAGCCGTGCGGAATCTCCGCCAAATCGCTGTACAAATCATAGCGAAGAATATTGTGCAGATGCCCGTAAGTCTCCAGCTCCGGCACAATCGTCACGTAATATTTCTGGGCGTACGCCACCAACTCCTTGATTTCTTCCGGGCTCAGCGCGTCCGCCGGCGCGAAAAGCTGATTTCCCGCCACCGTAAAAACGTCCTCCATATACAGCGCGTACATATTCAACTTGTATCCCGCGAGCACGCGAATCTGATTCTCCATGAACGCCAGCGTTGGAATCGGCCCGCGGCTGATGTCCACGCTCACGCCTCGCCATTTCATCGCCGGCCAATCGCGAATCGCCACCGCGGGACATTCCAACACGTCCTTTTCCAGATCGCTCTCTTCCCCGCTCTTTTTGCCTGTCTTCGTGATGAGATTTTCAGGACGCTCCGCCTCTGCCCCATATGGTTTTGCCGCAACCAAGTTCACTCGCTCCAATGCCGCGGAGTCTCCGGCAATGCCGAGCCCTGCCTCCGCGCCTCCGTTTTCGTCAGGGCACGGCTTCAGCCGTGCCGCTAACTGCATGCAATCAGCGGCGGCTTCAGCCGCTGAGGGTTGTCCGGTCGCCTTAAAAATTGCGAGACTCTCTGCGGTCCTCGTTCCGCTGCTCGCATTCGCGGGCCGCAGCAGTTGCCGCAGCGTCTGCACGCCGTAAAACGCTCCCTGCTCGCTCGCGCCTCCCACAAGGATCCTATGTTTATCCGCGAATATCGCGTAGCCCTGCGCGTCGAATCCGTTTTGCATCGCCAGCCCGCTCGTCCCCAGCGCCTCGCGCAATCGCGAATCCTCCGTCGCATTTCCGATATAAATAATGTCCGAGCCGCCCGGCATTTCGCGCGCGCTGGAGATTTTCAACTTCCATCCCGTCCATCGCTCGATCTCCTCTGACAGCATTTGCGCGCCCTGAAATTCCTGCCCGAATTTCTGGTCCACAACGATGCGCGTGTGCCGCGTCACCGCAAATGCCGCGCCTCCGCCCGCTTGCCCTGACGAAGGAAGGGTTTCCTTCACTTCGCGGGGCTGCGGAATCAGTTGCAAACCCGTCTGCCTTGGCAAATCCGCCGCCCGCGCGCGCGGCGCAGCGCCAAGCCCGCACAGAACAATCACCGCGCCGCAAATTCCCGGCCAATGGCTCTTCATAATTTCTCCTTGCACGAAACCGCGTAGTATACCCGCGCTGCCGCGCTCGCGGCGGAATCTCTTTGCTCGCCGGCGTTTGCTTGTCATTCTGAGCCCACGCGGCTCTTTGCGCGGGCCGAAGGATCTCGCTTCGGAATTTCACGCCCCAGCTCGTTCCGCCGAGCCGAACCGCTCCAACCTCGACTCTCTAACCTCCGATCTCCAATTTTGCTGTATTATCTCCGCGCGTTCATTGCATGCGCGGAGCGTGAGCTTCGCAAAAATGCTGTCGCCGATCGGAGCTGCCCCATGAATAAACGAAATGCACAAATATATCTTCTGCTGTTCGCCATCGCTCTGCTGCCCTGCATCGCTGCGGCACAATCCAATTCGACGGCCAATTCCGCGCCCACATCCGTGCCGTCCATTCAGCAGGCCATGGAAATGAAGAACGCCTCCAATCCGCAAATCTCGCCGGACGGCCGCTTCGTCGCCTACGAGTTCACCCACACGGACTGGGACGAAAACGCATTCGTGCAGCAAATTTGGATCAGCGTGCCCGCAACGGGCCACGCATATCCGCTCACCGAGGGCAACAAATCCAGCACCGATCCGACGTGGTCGCCCGACGGCAAATGGCTCGCCTTTCTCTCCGCGCGCGAATCCTCGCTGCCCGACGCGAAAAAAGATACGGCGCAAATTTATTTAATTTCACCCAACGGCGGCGAAGCGCGGCAAATCACCAACGTCGAAACCGGCGTGGACTCGTTCGATTGGTCGCCCGACGGCAAGCGCATCGCGTTCACTTCGCCCGATCCCGAATCCGACGCGCATAAGGCCCGCGAGAAAAAATACGGCGGCTACCACATCATCGACGGCGACTACACCATGTCGCATCTCTGGGTCATCGACGTGCCCGCGCCGGAAACTTCCGAGCTGCCCAAGCCCGCGCGCCTCACTTCCGGCCAGGATTTCACCGTGCAAGGCTTCCGCTGGTCGCCCGACGGGACGCGCATCGCTTTCGATGCGACGAAGGATCCCGCGCTCGCCGACGGCGGCACCGCAAACGTCTATATCCTCACCGTCGCGGACAAATCCGTGAAAAAACTCACCGACGCGCCCGGGCCGAACTCGAATCCCGTCTGGTCGCCCGACGGCGCGCAGATCGCCTTCAACAGCCAGAACGGCAGTCCATATTATTTTTACGCAAATTCAGCCATCGATGTGGTGGACGCAAATGGCGGCGCGCCGAAAATCCTCACCGCGAATTTCGACGAAGACCCGCGCTTGCTGGAATGGTCGCCGCAAGGAATTTATTTCGAAGCGCAGCAGCGCACCTACGCCCATCTTTTCCGCATCGATCCTGCGACTGATTCTATCGCGCGCATCACGTCGCCGGACAAAATCGACGCTGGCCAATTTTCTTTCACGCACGATTACGGCACGATCGCGTTCATGCAAGCCGCTGACAACGAATTTCCGGAAGTTTACGTTTCGCCCGTGGATTCGTTCGCGCCGAAAAAACTCACCGACATCAGCGCGCAGTACGCCAATTTTCATCTCGCCACGCGCGAAGTGATCGAATGGAAATCCGGCGACGGCACGCCCGTCGAAGGGATTCTCATCAAGCCCGCGGATTTCGATCCTTCGAAAAAATATCCGCTGATGGTGGAGATTCACGGCGGGCCTACGGGCACGAGCATCGCTGAGCGCTCGCCGGACCGCTACTATCCCATCGAACTTTTTGCGGCGCGTGGCGCGGTGATTCTCGAGCCCAACTATCGCGGCTCGGCCGGCTACGGCGCAAAATTCCGCGCGCTCAACGTGCGCAACCTCGGCGTGGGAGATTACGCCGACGTGATTTCCGGCGTCGATTACGTCATCTCGCAGGGCTACATCGACCCCAAGCGCGTCACTTCTATGGGCTGGAGCGAGGGCGGATACATTTCCGCATTCATCACCACCTTCAGCGACCGCTTTTGCGCCGTCTCCGTGGGCGCGGGCATTTCCGACTGGATGACTTACTACGTCAACACCGACATTACGCCGTTCACGCGGCAGTATTTGCACGCCACGCCGTGGAGCGATCCCGCCATTTACAGAAAGACTTCGCCCATCACTTACATTAACAACGCGCACACGCCCACGTTGATTCAGCAAGGCAGCAAGGACGCGCGCGTGCCCGTGCCGGATTCCTGGGAGCTTTATCGCGGACTGAAAGATCGCGGCGTGCCGGTGAAATTCGTCCTGTACGAAGGCTTCGGCCATCCCATCACCAAGCCCAAGGAGCAGCGCGCGGTGACGCAGGAGAACTGGAACTGGTTCGCCCACTATGTGTGGGGCGATCCCCTTCCCGCCGATTTGAAGTAGCGCGCGCCAAACGGCGCCGGAGGGTACCAAGCGCCGAGAAAACGGGCGTTCAAAGCTAATCGAGTATTTTTTGAAAAAAGTGCAGAAATACTCGATTAGAAATGGCATCCGATGTTTGTTTTCAATCAGTTGCATCGAATTTTATTCCCGCAAAATACTCGATTAGACTCCCAAAAGCGCATAAAAAGCGAAAAGCCGCCCGGAGGCGGCGGCTTGTGGCGACCTGAGGTTTTCAGGCGCGCGTTGGTATGTATACTATAATATAACTAAAATTATCAAGGAAAATTGCTCTTGACAAGCGGTTATTTTTGCGATACGTGACCTGCGAAGTAAATAAACGCGGGAGATAAGTCATGAGAAGGCTAACAGTGGTCGTCGCGAGTCTCGCCTTTCTTTTCCTTGCGGCCAGGTCGGCGCACGCTCAAAACCCCTGTTGTGGAGAGCTTATACTCTATCACGTTGACTGCGGCGATTGCGGCGGTACATATGTCTCCATCTGCCTTGATGGGGCGGGAAATACCTACGCGCCAGTGATTACTGAGGACTGCTGCACCGAACGCATACAATCGTATGCACCGGCTGGGGCCTGCGTTAATGGCATAATCAGGCCTCTCTCTCCGCAGCACCCCGCGAGCGGGGAGACCTCGATGTACGTGAATGTGTACGTGAGGGATTGCAAAGGACAGTATGTGGCGCTACGGATGGCGATGGCGAGACAAGCAGGATAAGAAGACGCGTATGTGGACGGAACTCTTAGGGGCGCTACAGAGTCTGCTGCTGTCCGTCTCGATGCTCGCCATTACCGTGCTTGTCGGAGCTCGCCCCACCCTCGGCAGCCCGCAAGCGACCGTGGGGGGATCCGGCGCTGACACCGGGCTACCGCCGACCGAAACTCTGCGATTGCAGGAAACCACAGTTTTTGCCTCCACGAGACCTACTGCTTTCCGCGGCGGGTCGCACTGTGACTCGGAAGGCGACGCCTTCGTCGAGTTCGCACGCCTCGTGGGAAACCCGTTGCATGTTGAGCCATCTTCTTCAATTTCCGAAGTTGTCCCGGATGGAAAGCGCATTGTGGTGTACGGAGGGACGCAGCTCTCGCCTTCTGATTACCCCAACTCGAGATTGACGGACTTCAGCGTCTTACCCAACGGAGTGCTATACGCCCTGATCTTCACCCGGCGGGATGCACCCAGCCAGGGATCCCGACCGGAGGCCCAATATTACATCGAGCGGTTCAAGGACGACGGCACAATGGATTCGATCACGGCTATCCATGCACCGCCCGGCATTGCGCACTGGTACGCGGACCTACTGGGCGCTTTCCCTGATGGGAATTTCCTCATCGTGGGAACAAGTACTGCCAGCGCCGGGGAGCCTAGCGCCAGCTCTTGGCGGCCCTTCACAGCGATCTATGACCCAACTGGACGGTTCGTCGCCGAGGTGACATTGCCGGACGATGTCGCCAACGACTCCAACAAAAGCGGTTCAGGGCTTCCCCGCTCCGCAGGCGGAAAGGCGTCGAAGCCTCAGCAATATTTCGAGGTGGCGATTACCACGGGCGGCGTTGTCAACGGACCCGATGGAAACGTCTGGATATTGAGAGCGAGCGATCCCCTCCGGCTCTATGCCGTGAACTCCTCTGGCCTGGTGACCCAACATTTCAAAGTCTCGCCCCCAGCCCCAGAACTGGAGCCTTCTGGTTTTGGCTTCGCGAACTCCGCCCAGATTTTCTTTAACTTTGGGCATTTCGGCGGTGGGTCAAGCTCAGACCTCGTAGGTCTTTTTAGCGCTTTCTCTGGGCGCTTCGACGCTCTCTACTCCCTGCCCGACACGGAGAAAGGCTTCAGGACCCTCGCGTGCAGTGACGGAAACGGAGGCTTTTTCTATCTTGGTAGTACACCCGACAATCATCTAGCGGTTTTTGATTACGCTTCCCGCTAGTTTCTGGTTAAACCCACCGCGACAAAGGCCACAGCAGATCGCTCACCCCCATCCCGCAACCGCGGCAGGCTGGGTTCGGGATGACAACTTAAGAGGAAAGGCAAAGGCCCCACGCTCACAGGGCGAGCATGGGGCACCTGCAACGGCAAACGCAAGAGCAGATCCTCCGGTTTCGGGAGTCCGACGGACTCCACCGGAGTCCACACGGCGGACCTCACCGCCATCCCGCAACGTTTTATTCTTGTGCTGCTGTCGCAGCAGGCCGGGCGGCTGGGTTCGGGATGACAACTCAAGACGAAAGGCAAAGGCCCCACGCTCAGAGGACGAGCATGGGGCACCCGCAACAGCAAAGGCGACAGCAGATTCCTCACACGGCCAGAATGCGGCCGGTTCGGAATGACATGGCGATGGGCGGAGCGATTTGCGGCGGGTTCCCTTCCCTTCGCCAGGGCAGGCGGGATGACAACTTATCCACACAGGCTGAGAGCCTGTGCCACGGAAAGGTTACACATGAGCAGAAACAAAGGCTGAGAGCCCGCCTGCCCACCACGGCGGGCAAGCTCGGAATGACAGCAAACGCGGTGACGAACGCGACTCGCAGAGTCGCCCCGGCGCAGCAAGCAGCGCCCCTACGGAAAGGCAACTCACCCTTCGCGCCTTCTTTCAGCTTGCGCTGCAGGAGCAGCGCGGGCGCTCAGGATGGGGCACCCGCTAAGCTGCAGGGCCTACCTAAATTCTTTCGCTTCGCCTTCGCTTTGCGCCCTTCCGATTACCCCTAAGCCGTTTATGTAAAATGGCCTGGTCGTTTTGACCGATTTTCCACGAATTGGCCTGTTCGCCTGGCGACACGCCTCTACAGTCCAGCGGCAACCATGGTCCGCAAATTTGCGTTTTTCCTAAGGAATTCGCATATTTCGCAAAATACACTCCGCAAAACATATCAAAAAACACGTTTTTCAATGGCCTGCTCTCCCAGGCCAATTTTCGACAAAAAATACCCCTGCAAAGAGACAATTTGGCCTGTTCTAGCACCCTCGGCCGGCCTCAAGCCGGGCGCCGCCTAGCGCGGCTTCGGGTGGCCCCAGGCGTAGGCGCGAAATTTGTCGGTGGATTTGACGCGGAGGCGGATGCCGTCGAGCTCGAGAGGAATGGGATTGTGCGGCTTGCCGGTCTCGACATAGACCATGATAGCGGGCTCGCTGGGATTGTCGAGGCTGGACGTGACGCCGACGCCGAGAATGCCGGGCTGCTTCATCAGCGATGCAGCGTACTTTTCTTTGACGGCCTTGGCCGCGGCGAGCTGCTGCGGCGTGGGACTTGCGGGCGCTGGAGGACCGGAGCTCTTCACGAATGTGGCGGTCGATTGCTGATCGAGGACGCCGGTTTGCGGAAGCGAATTGACGGCGATGACGCGCGTGGGAACTCCGCCGACGTTGCGCGGAATGGCGCGCACCAGCGGCTGGCCTTTGCGAAGGAAAAGAACGATGGCGGCGCGGTCGGTGCGGTCGAGGCTGCCCGCGACGCCAACGGCGAGCACGGCGGAATCGGACATCAGCGTGGGCGCGTTTTGATTTTTGACGGCTTCGGCCTGAGCAAGTTCAGCGGCAGACGGCTGGGCGGCGCTCGCTTGCGCGGTCCCGTCGAACGCGTCAGTGCCGGAGGAAGTGCAGCCGGCGACGGCGTTGCGCGTGGCCGGGCCAACGAATGTTGGCGTTTTGTTGTTGGAGTCAGGGAGACTGGCGAGAACCACCGCTACAGGCGCGCCGACAGTCTCCGTGGACGAGCCCGCGTAGAGCAGCGCGACAGGCTGCGCGCCTGCTTGCGAGACGATCAGCGAGCCGGAATCGCCCGCCGCGCTGAAGGTGCCGCCGTTGATGGCAATTTGATTGTCGTATACCACGGTGAAACTGTTGCCGCCGAGGCCCTCCTGATATTGGACCGATACCTCGAAGTCGGTCGATTCAACGGTGGAGCAAGTGAGTCCTGTGCTGCGGCCGCTCTTGGCAACGGCGGTCGAGTCGGGAACAAGCGAGGAGACAGGAAGAATGGTGCTGGCCGGAGGTTCATCGGTGGGAGTGCCGTTGGGAGCGGAGTCGCCGAGTTCGATGATGGTGCCGTCGGAATCCACGCTGGCGGGCGACGTGACTACCTGAGCGAGGGCGGCGTCAGCGGGCGGATTCGACTCTTGAAGGTCGATGAATTGCGAGAGATGCGCGACGGTATTCGTGCCGGTGGAGAAGCACGGATTTGGGGCATCGATGAGGCCAGGCTGAGTGATGCCGTCGCCGATTGTGCCGGCGTCGCTGTCGGCGAGAACGTGATTGTTGCTGAGAATGTATTGCGTTCCGGCGCGAACGACCAGGGAGCCGAGCGTGCCGCTGGCGCATTCGGTGGAGTCTTCGTCATTGATGTTGCCGCCGGAGGTGCCGAGCTCAATGGGGAGGTTTTGACTGAGCTGGTTGGCAGATGTCACGGTCACAATGGCGGAGGCGGATAGCGTGGTGTTCGCTTGGGGAATAACCTCGACGGTGACGGTGGTTGTCTGGCCGCTCGAAGCAGTCACCGGCACGGATTCGGGCGCCTGGTAAAGGCCGCCAGCGCTGATGGTGCCGACGGAGGCGCTGCCGCCAGGGATGCCGTTGACTTCCCAGGTGACGTTCTGGTTTGCCGTGCCCTGTACTGCGGCTGTGAGTTGCGTTGTGCCGAACGTTTGGACGCTGGCGCCGGAAGGCGAAATGCTGACGCCGATGGTCACGGTGACGCTGGCCTGGCCGGAGACGGAAGTGTCGGCTTGAGGAGTGGCGGTGATGGTGACCCTCGGCGGACTGGGCACGGCTGGCGGCGCGATGTACTCACCGCTGGAGCTGATACTGCCATTGGCGGCGCCGCCAAGCACCGCCCAGTTGACCGTTTGGTTCGAACTGTTGCCAACGGTGGCGCTGAAGAAGGCAAGGCCGTTAACGGCGACGGTTGTGGTGCTGGTGCTGACGGAGATGGTCACAGGGGGAGGGGTGCTGCCACCACCGCAGGAGATCTCAGCGAGCAGGGCTGCAATCACAATGAGGAAAAGGACACGCCGGTGCATCCAATCCGCTCCACGAAAGCTGTTCTTAGAATTCAAACATGATTTTAAAACGTACCACCAAATACCGAGTCACTGGAACTCTACGATGCGGATTGAGCGGGATAGTTTGCTCATGGGCCATGCACGTATACGGATAGAAGCAAGCTGCTGTTCCCTGAAGCAAGACGGCACGATTCGGTGTGACCAGGTTGCGGTTCGGTTCCGGAATCGCAATGCGCGGTTGAAAATTCCGCGGGAAATTGTCACTCTACGAGTAACCCAGCGTTGTTTCGAACACAGATTGGCATCTGCGGAATAAAAGTTACGAAGGCCCAGTCGCGCTGGAAAGGTTGGAATATGCTGAGGGAATTGGCAGTGGCTTGTGCGCTGGCGTGTCTGGCGTTGCCGGCGTGCGCGCAGAGTTCGCAAAGCGGAATCGTGCGCGGCATGACCATGGAGGCGGGCGGCGGATATGCGTTCACGGATTTCAACGCTCCGGGCTGGCCCAACGTAAACGGGTTTTACGGCTCGCTGGGCATCAATGTGACGCGTTGGTTGCAGGTTTATGGGGATGGCTCCGGACAATTCGGCACCGTCGTCGACGGCAGCACGAGAATCTATGGCAATCATTTCGGAGCGCGTTTTTATTACCGACCGCGATATGAAATGTTCAATCCATTCGCCGAGGCTTTGGCCGGCGCTTCGCGGCTGGATCTGAATTTCCCGCAGGAAATGCAGAAATATTCGGAACACGGTTTCTCGTACAAGCTTGGCGGTGGATTGGATTTGGCGATCGACCGGCATTGGTCGGTGCGCGCATTCGATGCCGATTATTACCGAACGTCCTTCCTCCAAACTCATCAGAACAATTTGTGGATATCGGCGGGAGTGGTTTTCAAATTCGGCGATCGCCGGTACCCGCGTTAGGCAGATTTCGGAAGACCCTTCGAGATACCCGGAACGGCTGCCTCGGACACGGGGCGCGCCCTCGCGCCCGTTGTTGCGCCGCATTCGCTGGTGATACACTTCTTACTATGGCGAAGAAGAAAGCAAATCGAAAAAAGAGCAAGAAACGCGCCGCACCCAAAAAGGCAAGCCGCCGCAAGAAGACCAGCAAGAAAACCCCGAACAAAAAGAAAACTACGGGCAAGCAGCGCGCCGCGAAGAACAAAACGGCGAAGCGCGCACGGCTTTCGCGGGGACTCGATTCCGGCCGCGCGGCGCTGATTCCGGAGAGCGAGCCAGAGCGCACTCTTACTGCTGGACAGTCCGGCGATACCGAAGGACTCTCTGACGTTGAGGAAGCGGATTCGGAGAGCGTGGAGGAACTCGCGGAAGAAGGACAGGATTACGAAGCGGAGGTTGTCGAGGGCGTCGAGCGAGCTGGGGACCGCCCAGAAAAAGAAGTGCGCACAGACGTTCGAGAAGAAGAGCGGCCGCGACCAAAGCGGCGCACATTATAGATTAGGGTTGGCCTCGCGGGGCTAACCAACGGCAAGAATCCGCGGGCAATCGAAACGCACTTTAATCACGCATTTTCGTTACGCATTTTCATATTCGAGTTCCCTTTTATCGCACTGATACTGCTCACGGCGGGCGTAGCCCGGCGGGGTGCGCGCGGAGCTCCGCGAACAGAGCGGCTACAAGATTAGTATTTGCGATAGCGGCGCTGAAAGATAGAATTAGACAAGCAAAAGAACGGTTGTAGCGAAAAACTCGAGATAGGCGGCACAACTTGATGGCACCGGTGCGGGTTCCATCAGCGATCGGAGTTGAACTCGCCCGAATGCGCGGGAAGGTTACACAAAGCTGGAAAGGGTCAGGTGCACATGGATGCGCAAGCGAGCGTTTCGCAACGAAAAAATGAGAGGACAGGTGGCGGATGAGAATCGCGAGCGTTGCGGGCGCGTTTCCCAAGCATTACTTTAGCCAGGAAGTGCTCGTCGAAGCCCTGAAGCAATATTGGGGCGAGCGCTTGAAAAGGCCGGAAGTGCTGGACAAACTGCACGCGAACGTGAAGGTTCGCGGGCGTTACATGTCCATGCCTCTGGAAGGCTATTACGGCCTTTCGACCTGGGGCGAAGCGAACAATGTGTGGATTGAGACGGGACTCGATATCGGCGAGGAGGCCATCACCGCGGCGCTGAAGTCGATTGGACTTCCCGCGCGCGAAGTGGACGCGATTTTCGTGGTCTCCGTGACGGGAATTGCAAGCCCATCGCTCGATGCGCGACTGGTGAATCGCCTGGGCCTGTGTCCGAATATCAAGAGGAATCCGCTGTTCGGGCTGGGTTGCGTGGCAGGAGCAGCGGGGATTGCGCGCGCGGCGGATTACGTCCGCGGGTTTCCGGGCCATACCGCGGTACTGCTGGCGGTGGAGCTGTGTTCGCTGACCATCCAGCGCAACGACCTGTCGATGGCGAATTTAATTTCGGCGGGGCTTTTTGGGGACGGAGCCGCGGCCGTGGTGATTACCGGCGACGAAAGAGATTTTCAGGGGCCGGAAATCATTGCCACGCGTTCGACGTTCTATCCGAATACGGAACGCACCATGGGCTGGGACATTTCCGAAAAGGGTTTCCAGATTGTGCTGTCGCCCGGGGTTCCGGACGTGGTGAAGCAGAACCTGGGGAGGGATGCGGAGCAGTTCCTGGCCGACCTGGGGTTGACGAAGAAAGATATTTCGAGCTGGATCTTCCACACGGGCGGCCCAAAAGTGTTGGAAGCGGTGGAAGAGGCGCTGGAACTGACGAACGGCGAGCTCGAAGCTTCGTGGGAGTGCCTGGCGAATGTCGGGAATCTTTCTTCCGTGTCAGTGCTGCTGGTGCTGGAAGACGTGATGGCCAATCACCGGCCGGAGCCAGGAACTTACGGAATACTGGGCGCGATGGGGCCAGGATTCTGTTCGGAATTGATTTTGCTGAAGTGGTAGGGCGCAGGCGCCGCGAGGAGTTGCGGTAAGAAACTAGCCGGCTTTGCGGCGGGATTTTGTTTCGCGCGAGGCTGCTGCGGTTGCTTCCTTGGCGCGACGCTCGACGAGTTGAGGCTGCTTTTTCTGCGACGCCGCGGGTTTCTGCTCCAGGCTCTTCTTCAAGGCAGCCATCAAGTCGATGACAGGCGCGACGGTGTGGTGCTGCGCCGCGGTGACTTCCCTTCCGGCGGTTTTAGCGTCAACGAGAGCGCGCAGGCTTTCTTGATATGTGTCGCGGTACTTCTCTGGATCGAAACTGGCGGCGAGATTTTCGATCAATTGGCGCGCAAGAGTGCGCTCCTGGTCTTTGATTTCCGCCTTGGCGGCGTTGCCGTACTCGGATGAACGGATTTCATTCGAATAGAACATAGTGTGGAGCGTGAGGCCGTTGTCGCGCGGGCGGATGATGACGATGTTTTCGCGATTGTGCATGCTGACTTTGGCGATGCCCGCATATCCGGCTTGCTGCATGGCTTCGGTGAGCAAGCGATAGGCTTTTTCGCCGCCTTCGTCGGGCGCGATGTAATAGGACGCATCAAAATAGACCGGATCGATTTCGTCGAGCTTGACGAATTCCAGAATCTCCATGGTGCGTGCGGATTCGGGCTCGACTTTCTTCAGTTCTTCCTCGCTGAAAAGAACGTATTGGCCCTTCTCGTATTCGTAGCCCTTCTCGATTTCCGAGCGCTCGACCATGCGGTTGCAGGTGGGGCAGAAAAGCGGCTGCTTCAAGCGCGTGTGACATTCTTTGTGCAATTGATTGAAGCTGATGCGCTCGGTGCGCGCCGCCGGAGACAGTCGAATCGGCAACGAGATCAAACCGAAGGTCAGGAAGCCACTCCATGAGCTTGGCATAGTCCCAAAATTGTACATTGACTACGGCCGAGCACCAAGGGGCGTGCCTTATCGATATGGCGAATACAAGACGAAGACGCATGGCAAGCGAGAGAGCTGTACTTTCGAGCGGATTCGGCATATTTAGGTGGCGCAGACCGGCGAGATTCCGTTGCGGAGGATGAAGATGAAGCACTGCATGTTCCTATTATCGGCGATGTTTCTGATGGCAGGTTTCGTTTACGCACAGGACCAAATGGCGCCAGAAATTCCCTACCGGTCGGTGGCAAACTTTTTGAAGATGCCACCCAATTTGTATTTAGGAGAAGTGTCCGGCGTGGCGGTGAATTCGAAGGGGCACGTGTTCGTGTTTTCGCGCGGCAACACAACGGGGCCCGCGTACGGAGCGGCGGCGGCGCAACTGCTGGAATTCGACCCGCGCGGAAATTATATCCGCGAGATTGGGCACAACTTGTACGCATGGTCGTTTGCGCACACCGTGAAGGTCGACGCCCAGGACAATATATGGGTGACCGACAAAGGGTCGGACATGGTGATCGAGTTCGATCCGCAGGGCCGTGTGGTGATGGTGTTCGGGCGCAAGCAGGAAGCGGCGGACGAACATACCGGGCCGCTCGGGCATCCGAAGCCCCCGCTGTCGCCGGTGGATGGGATGTTCCGGCAAGTGACGGACGTGGCATGGGACGCGGAGGGAAATGCGTACATCAGCGACGGGTACATCAATTCGCGCGTGGCGAAAGTCGATAAGAACGGCAACTGGGTGACGTCGTGGGGCGAGCCGGGCGACAAACCGGGCCAGTTCAATACGCCGCATAGCATCGCGGTGGACGCGCAGGGGAACGTTTACGTAGCTGACCGCGGCAACCGGCGCATACAGGTGTTCGACGGTGGCGGAAAATTCCTGCGGCAAATTACGATCGATGTGCCGGCACCACAGGATGCGCGGCCGGCGATCGGCAACCTGCCGGCAAATCCAACCACCCTCAAAGGCACCATGGCGCCTGGAGCGCCGTGGGCGATTTGCATCACGCCGGGACCGCATCAGGTGCTTTACAGCTCCGATGCGTATCCGGGGCGGATTTACAAACTCAGCTTGGACGGAAAAGTGCTGGGAATGCTGGGGGAATCGGGCAAGCAACTGAAGCAGTTTGGATGGATCCATGAGATTGCGTGCCCGTCGGAAAATGAATTGTATGTGGCGGAACTGCTGAATTGGCGGGTGCAGAAATTGATTTTGGAGCCGCAAAAGTAAGGTTACAGCGACTGCTCTGTTGACATAAGCTAATTTTTCGTTTGACTCATCCCTATGAGTGACTTACACTCACTTTATGAGTAAGCGCCTCCAAGTGATCCTGCGTGATCCCGAGTATCGCGAGATTCAGCGCATGGCGCGCTCCCGCCGGATTTCCCTCGCCGAGTGGGTGCGCCAGGCGTTGGACATCGCCCGCCGACGCGAACCTAAGAGCGAAACGGGCAAGAAGCTCCAGACCATCCGCGCAGCGGTTGGGCACGATTTTCCCACTGGAGATATCGATGCGATGCTGGACGAAATCGAGAGCGGATACAGCGCAAACACTCATCCGTGATCTTCATCGACTCTAACATCCCGATGTACCTTGTCGGCGCTCCTCACCCACACAAAGCCGACGCCCAACGATTGCTCGAAAAACTGGTCAGTGACCGCGAGCGCCTGGTGACAAACGCGGAGGTGCTGCAAGAAATCCTGCACCGTTACGTCGCCATTAACCGACGAGATGCTATTCAGCCTGCGTTCGACGCTCTGCTTGGGATCGTCGACGAAGTGCTAGCGGTGGATGCGGCTGCCGCGGGCCGCGCGAAAGAGATTGTCTTGGGGCATCGAAAGGTATCCGCGCGTGACGCATTGCATCTGGCTATCATGGAGCAGCATGGAATTGAGCGCATCCTAAGCTTCGATTCGGGCTTTGACGGATTCCCGGGAATCTCCCGGCTCTCGTAAACGGCAATCACACTCGTTGGAATTGTGTGGACGGAACAGTAAAAAGAACTGGCCCATCCCCGGGGGCGTAACGGGATGAGCCAGCGTTGGTTGGCACTGAAGATCAGATTTACCGTTATTCTTCGTGAAGCACGCGTCCGGTTGAGGGATCGAGAATCAACTTGGGCGCATGCTGGCCGTTGGTGAAATCAAAGAAGCCAAAGAGAGAGCCCGCCTTTACGTCGTTTGAGTCTCCGCCAATCCTGCCGAGGTCCCAGTTCTCCTCAACGAATCGGATGATCGAAGACTGATCGGTCATTCGGCTATCGACGTAGTTCTGTTTCGCAAAGGGCGAAATCACGATGAGCGGCAGGCGAGGACCGTAGCCGCAGCGGCCGGGATTGCCTCCTAGCGGAGTTACGCCACAGGAACCAGGAGCGGCGAGTTCGTCATTGATTGCGTCGGATTGGTTCACCACAGTGTCCATCTGGTGGTCATACCAGCCATCGGAATCGTCATACGTGATGATGATGGCGGTATCCTTCCAATACTGGCTGTTGGCGACCGCGTTGATTGCCGCGACTAACCATTGCTGTTCGTCCAGAGGATCGGAATTGCCCGGGTGACCGTTCTGGACCGCCTTGGCTTTCAGGAAGCTGACGGATGGGAGCCGGCCTTCGTTCAGAGCCGTGTAGAACAGACTCAGATCATACTGATGATTCGCTTGGTCGGTTTCACCGATCCTTGAATCGTTCGTTGGCGGCAAGTGGTGCTGGTTTGCGGTGTCTTCAAAATACTCAAATGGATTGTGGTGCGGGACGTAATCGGTGACGGCAACCGGCGGCAAGCCCATCGACGTTGATCCGCACGAGGCCTTTCCCGCGGTCACTGATGTGGGAGCAAAACCGCCCTGGAACCAGCCCCAGGTAAGGTTCTTGTCATTCAGAAGATTGCCGATGTTCGTTCCGGTGACGCTCGCGTGCGACGATGACGTGGAGCAATCGTCGAAGGCAGGATCGATGTCGCCAATTATGGCTCCCATCGATGCGCCGTTTGCGATGACGCTGGACCCGCTGACCATCGTTGCATTGGAGGTTGTGCCGGCGACGAGGTTCAGAGCGCCGACGGTGGACGGGCCGAACATCGTGCCGTAGAAGTTGTCACTGAGGGCGTAGTGCTGCGCGTAGTTCCACCAGGCAGTGACGGTATTGCCGTCGTAATAGCCCATCACGAGGCCAGCGCCGTGGCCGTAATCGCATGCAACACCGTCGTCCGTACCGCCGGTACCGGTGTTTTGCGGAAACTTATCCATCAAACCGTGGTCGAATGCCAACTGCTCGGGCGTGTAATCATGATTTTGGTCGCAGGTCCAAGCTTGCGAACGATCCAAGCGGAAGGGCTGCGCAGAATTTGGATTGTCGTCCAGCAAACCGCCGCTCAGCAGGTTGTTCGCGCGCGGCGTGCCATCCTGAGCATGAAACGCGGGCTCATTATTCGGGTTTGCCGCGAAAGGGTACGTGGCGAAATAGTGGTCGAACGATACATTTTCCTGAAAGATTACAATCACGTGCTTGATCGGCGTCTTGGTCTGGGCGGCATCGGCTGAGTTCTTTTCCTGTCCGGCGACGAAACGGCCAAGTCCGAACAACAGCAATGCGGCGGCCGCGAGGAATCTAAGCGGGCGGCGACGGTGAATTCGAATCATGAATCCTCCTGATACAAAATTTACGAGGGCTGAAGTCATCGGCTCCCTTACGGAAGAACCATCTTCCTTGCAGCAGTTGTGAGAGCCTGCAGAACCCCCCTCGTTCGCTATTCTGAATACACGCCTGCTGTTAATGCTTCGTGAGAGGCCAGTTAAAATTTGGCTGATTTGGATTTTGCGAAAGCTCTGACGAGAATCGTACCCATCATGCCGCCATCCTCGTGTTCCAGAAGATGACAGTGGTAAACGAATGTGCCAACAGTATTTGGGTCGCGGAAATCCATGCGCAGCTTAACGCTGGGGAATTGGGAGCTTTTGCCGTCCCAGTAGGCAACGTTAATCGTATCCCGCAAAAACGGCTCGTCCACGGGAACGCCATTCCATTCCAGCAACATGAAATGAATCTGATGGATGTGAAATGCGTGCAACTCCTGCGTGCGGTTCTCGATGATCCAGTCCTCGACATCGCCCTGCTGCACGGTGATGTTGGGAGTTCTGGAATTCGGATCGAAAGGCACGGGTGGTTGCTCTTCGACGGTAAGCATGAATATCGTGGGGCTGTTGGGATTTTGGGGGTCTTGCGGTTTTTCGGAAAAGTACAGCTTTCGCGTGCGAACGGGCTTGACGTCGCCGAGCCAGACTGACGCAGGGCGCGGAAGCGGGGCGGGCGACGCAGCTAAACGAGAAGCTGGCTCGGGCGCTGTTTCAGAGACGGCGATGGTCGCGAGGGGCCGCGTGGGATCATTCTCCCCCGCTGGACCGGTATCCACAGTACGCGTGACAAAGCTAGCATGAGAGCCTTTGGGCAAGCCTTTAAAAATGAATTCGGCGCGTCCGGCCGGCGGCAGGAAAACATGGCTTTCCCAGATCACGCGATTCCCTGCCGTTCCGTTTTCGTTGAGGGGGATGCCGTCGAGCGATACGACGCCAAGAGGTTGGGGTGAATTGCCGACCAGAACTTGGAGGTCAAGGTACGTGATTGCTGATGCGTTCAGGATGCGCCAAAATTCGCGTTCGGATGGTCGAACCGAAATTCGAGCCGGGGAATATTCCGGAAACGGCACGGGGACGAAATTGATCGAGAGATCCTTGGCGGGTTTGCCGCCACCTGTGCCTGTGTTCAGGATGTCGCCCTCGGGATCTCGCAACACGATGGGCGGCGGAACATTGCCCGATTTTACCGGCTCAGCATTGGGATTCAGCAGCTCCTGATCGCGAATAACGAACACGCGCTCGGGCAAGCCGGCAAGCAGCTGGTTGGCTCGCGCGACGCCCTCGACGATCAACGCGCCCGAAGCTCCGCCCAGGACCTGCGCGTTGGTGTAACCGTGAACGTGGGGATGGTACCAATAGAGTCCGGACGGCTCATCTGCGGGAATGCGAAAACGATATTTGAACGGAGGAGCGCCGGGTTGGATGGCGGTGCGGAGAACGTCGTCTTCATGGCAGGTGGGAGGGACGGTCAATCCGTGAAAATGGAGATTGGTAGAGAGCGGCGTCATTGTGGCGCTGGCACAAGGCGAAGGCAGGCGCATCGGCTCCATGCCCACGTGCGCAGTCATGGAGGCGGGATTCGCCGAAGGTTGCGCGCCGCTTAATTTTCCGCCTGTTTGCGATGGCGTGGTCAATTCATTCTTCAAACGCAGAATCAGGAGGTCGCCCGGCTTGACGCGCAGCGTCGGAGCTTCGCTGCCGTCTTTCGACAAGTAGCAGTATTCTTCCTGGCCATTCGCCGCCGTGAAATCGCGGTAGATAAGCTCCGCCTTCAGGACGCCATTGTGACTGCGAATTTCGCCGGGTTCACTGACGATGCTTCCCGGAGCGGGCCGCGGGCACGGCAAAGTGCTTTCACGATGAGTAGCCTGCGCAAAAGAGCGGGCGGGCCACAAAGCGAATACAGCGAACACAAAGATGGCAGATCTCTTCAAGTCTTGCTTCTGCTCCCAGTCAGTGTGAATCGGCGACAAACTGGCTGCAACGGTTACAAACGTCGTGCAGACCAAGCCATGCAGAACGCCGTATTGCAGGACGATTCTTACGCGGAATTGTTACGACGAAATGAATGCCCCGTGAAAGCGTGGGTGCGAAGATGCTGGCCGGCCAGACCTCGATCACGCGCTTTGGCCGATCTGGATGCCAGGAAAAAGGCATGGAGGGCAGGGGCGTTGCTGCATCGGGGAGCATGGAAATCAGAGATTTGACCATGCAGGGAAGCCCCCATTTCTCGCGAGTCTAATTCCGTCGCCGCCACGCAAGCTCGCCGATCTTCCATTGCCTTCGCAAGAACGCGACAACCGCTCTGCACTTAGGGCACTTCTCGATGGTCACGTGACGGATGAACTCGGGCGACACAGTCATTCTGTTTTGGAATTTCTTGCATGGTTTTGGTTCAGGCATCCGATTCACTGTTTGGGTCTACGTTTTCTTGACGGACAAGGGGCGGTTTTGCAGGAACGCGGTGACCAGTGCGCTATTTATTTTCAAGCCTCCGTTGTAGCTGACCAAGCCCTTCTTCTTGAACTCGTTCATGAAACTACTTACCCTTGGGCGGGTGGTACCGACCATCTCCGCTAGGGTCGATTGGCTCAGCTTTAGGGGGGAGTCCGACTTCGATTCCTTGGTTATTTCCCCAAACAACAACAGAACCCGCGCCAGTCGCCTTTCGCTAAAATTGAAGAATTGATCTATCAGGTCTTCCTCGATTCGAACAATCCGTGAAAGTAAATATCCAGCAAACACCGTTGCAAACTGCGGGTCTTTCCTGAGCGTGCGAACAGTGCTCTCCTTTTGCAGTCGAATGATGTTGGATTGTCCAATTGATCTCGCCGTGCAAATTCGCAGAGTTTGCCCCACAAGACAGCCTTCGCCAAAAAAGCTACCTCGCTGTAGGATGGCAATTATAGCTTTCTTGCGCGTGCTGACTACCGTGAGCTTCACCGTGCCGCTCTCGATGTAGAAGACAGAATCAGCCGAATCCCCTTGCGAAAAGACGACCTCCTTGTCTCGATAATTCCGGAAAGTCATGCCAGCATGGAACTTTTTGCGGAGAACTGTGTGACTGACAACGAGACGCTTACTCGCCATTCAGGTCTGCTCCTTCTATTAGCTCAGAAAACTTGTCCGACAGGCATCAATCGTAGACTCACCGGACCAACCCGTCTAGATGAGCAAAATTGAACACATGCTAGGTGAGCAAAATTGAACAGCCAGAAGTGAGTACGCCTTACGACAATGATATTAGCGGGCGAGGCTGTAAGCCGGATTTTGTACGCCGCGAATCACGTTGGGATTGCTCCCGACGCAAAGGCGGTGTGGCGATCATTCCTCTGGGCCCTCGATCACTCGAAGGGCTCGATGCGGCCTACCCGAGGGTTGGCCCCGCGAAGCAGAATGTGCTCGCAGGGAAAATCCTTCGAACCGCCTCGCGGCTCTCAGGACTTTCAACGGGCCGGGCCAGCCCTACCCTCCTATTTGGCCTTGCTCCACGCGGGGTTTGCCGTGCCTCCGATGTCGCCACCGGAGCGGTGGGCTCTTACCCCACCGTTTCACCCTTGCCTGTGCGGCACAAGAACAGGCCAGCGAGAGGTTTTGCCTCCTGCCGGCCGCCGAGTGCAATCCTCACCGGCGGTTTGTTTTCTGTGGCACTGTCCGTAGCAGAATTCTCGCGAATCCCGCTCCCTGGCGTTACCAGGCGCGTTGCCCTAACCGTTCCTAAACGGCGGAGTCCGGACTTTCCTCCAGCACGATCGCCTTGCGGCGATGCACCAGCGATCACCCGCCCCGCCCGCTGGAATCATTATAAGGACGGCAACAGGCCATATCAATTGCAGTTTCGTGGGCTCATGCGCAGCTGCGGGCACGCGACCGGCCCGCGAGCGGCCCGAAATGACGCATTCACGCGGAGTGGTGGGCTTTGGAGGTTGCGCAGCGGGCGAGCGGGGCGTACCATTTCGGGCAATAGCCCTGGATCCAGGATGCGAGAGCTCGTTCGCCGTGAAGAGGCTATCGGCGGCGAGTGTATTCCTCCATAGGCAGAACCGGCGTGAGCAAACAATCCACTCCATCGAAGCCAGCGACGGCGCGAGACCTCACGGGAAAGGTCGTGGGCCGCTTTGCGATCGATGCGCGCCTGGGAGCGGGCGGCATGGGAGAGGTGTATCGCGCGCGCGATACGAAACTCCATCGCACGGTGGCGCTGAAACGAGTGGCGGGCGAGCTTTGGACAAATGAAAAATCACGCGAGCGCTTGTGGAAAGAGGCCCTCTGCGCGTCGCGGTTGAACGATCCGCATATTGCCGCAATTCACGACGCCTTCGAAGAACAACACGAAATTTTTCTGGTGATGGAGTACATCGAAGGCCAGAGCTTGCGCGACCGCATGCGCCGGCCGTTCTCCGTGGGAGAGTTCCTGCCGATTGCCCTACAGTGCGTTGCCGGGCTGGACGCCGCGCACCGCGGCGGGATTCAGCACCGCGACATCAAGCCGGAAAACATCCTGCTCACGCGCAATGAGCAAGTGAAGATTCTGGATTTCGGCGTGGCGCGGCGGTTGCCGGGCGACACGGAAGGAACCACCATTGACTCGCTGACGAATGACGGCCTCATGGGAACGGTCATTTACATGGCGCCTGAGATTATTGAGCAGAGGCCTTCCGACGATCGCGCGGATATTTTTTCTCTGGGAGTTGTGTTCTATGAAGCGCTGACCGGGCGGCATCCGTTTCGCGGGCCGACATTCTTTGAAACGTGCCATCGAATCCTGAACCATACTCCCGGGCCGATTGGCAAATCGAACGCCGAAGTTCCGCAAACGCTTGAGGCCATTATCGCGCGGATGCTGGCGAAGCGGCCCGCAGAGCGCTATGCCCGTGCGGCGGACGTGCTCGCCGATTTACAGGAAGCGCAGCGTGAGCGAGAACGAAAAACTCGGACGCTGCAGACGCTTCCCGCAACGGAGAAAAAGTCATTCGCCGGATGGAAATTGGGGATTGGCGCAGCCTGCGTTGTGCTGGGAGCGGGTGGATTCTTCGCCTACAGGCATTATCAAAAGCCGGTGCTCAGCGAGCATGCTCCCATCCTTATCACGGACTTCGACAATCGCACGGGCCAGCCGGTGTTTGATCAGACGGTGACCGAAGCGGTGCGGGAGTCGCTCGAACAGTCGCACTATTTTCGCGTAATTCCACGCTCCCAAGTGCACGAAGCGGCGCAACGGATGGGACGAAACAACGTGGCGCGCGTGGATCGCTCGTTCGGGCGGGAGTTATGCCTGCGCGACAATTGCCGCGCGGTGCTGGCGGGCATGATTGTGGGAGCGGGACCGAAATACGAAATCACGGAAGAGTTGGTCGATCCGGCGAAGGACTCGACCGTGCTCGTGGAAACTGCTTCGATGAATTCAGCGGCGGACCTCTACCCGGCGGTAGACACGCTGACCAAGAAACTCCGCAAAGGTCTGGGCGAGTCCCTGGCGCAGATCTCCCAAAGCAGCCGGCCGCTGCAACAGGTGACCACTTCCTCGCTGCCGGCGCTGCAACGATACTCCGAGGCGCTTGACCTGTTTGAAGCGGGTAACATCGAGGAATTTTTGCCACTGGCGCAAAGCACCGTCGCCCTGGATCCGAACTTCGCAATGGCCCATTTATATTTGGCGCGCGCCTACAGCGCGATGGGAAACGAAAAAGCGCAACGTGCGAGCCTCGCGGCGGCAATGCAGGGCCTGAATCACGTTACGGAGCGCGAACGCTACCTGATCCTCGCCGAAAATTACGAAGTTCAGGAATCATACGAAAAGGCGGCGGACGAGTTTCGTTTGCTTACCGAGGTTTATCCTGACGATATGGAAGGGTTTCGTGGTTTGGCAGATATGTCCGTTTGGACCGGGCGTCTGGAGGAAGCAGTGCCTGCGGAGGCTCATGCACTCGAACTGGCACCGCACAGCGCCGTGGATCATTTGCGCCTGATCCTTTATTTGGACAGGCTGAACCGGTTCGACGAGGCGCTCGACGCTTATCAAAAGGCGAAAGCGAGCGACGCGGAAAGTCCCTTGTTGCGCTGGGGCACCGGTCTGGCGTACTTGGGAAAGGGCGACACCAAGGGCGCGCAACGCGAATTCCAGTTGTTGCGGACGGAGGGCGGCCAGGAAGGTGAAAGTCTGGCATCGCTCTATCTGGCGCGAGTGTCGATGTACGAAGGACGCCTTCGCGATGCGGGAGACGAACTGCGCATGGGCCTGATGCTCGACGAAAAAATGAACAACCAGACGTCCATGCCCGTGCGGCGCTATCTTCTCGCGGAAATCCTGATCGCGCGTGGCCAGACGGCCGAAGCGCGCACAGTAAGCGAGCAAATGGCGAAGGACGCGCTCGCAAATCCGCAGTCTCAAGATTTGCGCCGGGCTGGAATGATTTCCATTCAGTTGGATGATTTTCAAACGGCGCGAAAAATTCTTTCCCGTCTCGCAGACGTGAGCGCCCAACACGAAAGCCAATTCATGCAGAGCTGTTATTACAACCTGAACGGTGCGGTGAGCCTGGGCGAGGGCCATTTTGACTCGGCCATAGAGAACCAACGGAAAGCGTTGGTTTTCTTCCCGCTCTACAGCGTCAATCTCAGTCTGGGCGATGCGCTGGCGATAAAGGGCGACTGGAAAGGAGCATCCCAGGCGTATGAACAGTATTTGGGATTTGAAGGCGAAATATTGCACGATGATTCGCCGAGCGACTGGGTGCGGGCACACCTGGCATTGGCAAGAGCCCTGGCGCACGCGGGCGATACAGGCCAATCGATAAAATATTACGGCGAATTCCTGCAACTCTGGTCGAATGCGGACCCGGACTTGCCGGACATCAAAAAAGCACGCGTGGAGCAACGGGAGTTGAGCAAGGCAAAGAATGCCTTTTCAAATCGGCCAAATGCAGCTGAGGGAAAGACGTAACCGCATGTTATTTGGAGGAAAAATGGACGCTGGACAAGTACCGAAGCAAGAAGGCCGCTCGAAATTGAGTCCGGAACAGTTGGAGCACCTCCGGAAGAGCCATTTGACGATTTTCTTCAACAAAGAGAAAGACATGATCGAAATCGGATGGGTATGCAAGTGCGGAGACAGCCCTTGTCATGCGCCGCACACCGTCGTTACGTTCTCTGCGTGTCCGAGCAGGCCTTGTCCGCCGGGCACTGTCTAGATCGTGTTCCCAAAAGACCGGTAGCACCGGCATTCGTGCGTTCGCTCTGGCTTGGTAGGCGCAGCGAGGCAGGCGGAAACGCGCGCGAATGCTAACGCATCAAAATTCCATGGCTGCTATTCCCCGCTATCACGATGGCCTCGACGATGGGGGCTCGGCATGCTACTTGCACATCAAATATCGCTCAAGATCGGGAGAAACTCATGCGCCATGCGGCAAGCCCGCTTGCGGTTGTGGTCCTGGCCTTTGCCACGTTTGGTCAAGCTAAGAAGCCTACTGCGTCTACACCGCCGAAAACGCCACAGTTCGGGCATTGGGGCCCGTCGGGCTATCACTTGGTTCGGAAGATTCCCATTCCTGGAAACAATTCGTGGGACGGCTTGGAATTTGATGCCGCGAGGCGGCGGCTCTTCGTCGCACACGGCGTCCACGTCGTTGTCGTGAATCCGGACACGGGAAAAATTGTGGGCGACATTCCGAACACGCTCGGCGTTCATGCCATTGCGCTGGCGCCGGACTTGGGACGCGGATTCATTACCGACGGGCAAACCAATGATGTAACCATTTTCAACTTGAGCACGCTGAAAGTGACTGGCGTTGCGCCTACCGCGGACGAGCCGTACGCGATTGTCTACGATGCTGTGTCGAAGCGGGTGTTCACGATGAACCGCAGTTCAAGCACGTTGACAGCAATCGATGCGGTCACGGGCGCACCCATCGGAGACATTGCGCTGAACGGACAGCCGACCGGTGCGGTGGCTGATGGCAAGGGGCATATCTACATCAATCTGGAAAGTACCAGCGAGGAATTGCAAATGGACTCGAAGACGCTGGCAATTCTGAATCGCTGGCCGATGTCGCCCTGCGAAGCGCCCAGCGGACTTTCCATAGATCCCAAACGGAGATTGCTCTTTGCAGGCTGCCGCAACGATAGAATGGGAATCTTGAATGCGGATACAGGAAAGGTGCTGGCGGCCCCGCCCGCGGGCTCGCGCGCCGGAAGCGGCCGCTTTGATCCCGCGACGCAGTATGCCTTCATCGCAAACGACGATGGCACGCTGACCGTCGTGATTGAAGCCGGAGACGACCGATTCAACGTAGTCGAAAACGTGGAAACGGAACGCGGAGCGCACACCATGGCGCTCGATCCGACGATGCATGAAGTCTTCCTGGTGACAGCGAGCTTTCAACCGACTCCTCCGAATGCGCCGCCTCACACGCAGCCGCAAATCATTCCCGGCACAGTGCACGTCTTGGTGTTCGGCAGGGACTACAACTACAAATGACGCCCGCGCGGACGTAAGCCTGAAACCGCGCGACGCGGCGAGCCGTCAACCTGTAGCAGCGGAGACGCCCGTGGCGGATGCGAGCATGCGGCGAAACGTGAGCTAGCTTTGCGCCCTCCCGAGGTTTCCTTCGCCCTTCGATGGTAGAGGAGTGTGCGATGAACGATCATTCGAGACTGCCGAAGCTGATCGGAACCATCGCTTTCTACACGTCGGCGTTTTTTCTCGCAGCCGCGATTGTTGCGTCGACGCGTACGCCGGCCAAAGGCCATGCCGCGGCAGTCAGTGCGCAAGCGGTTGGAGCGTCGGGTTACCATCTGCTGAAAACAATTCCCGTTCCCGGCGACACGGGCTGGGACTATCTGAAATTCGATCCAACCTCGCGGCAACTCTTCATTTCCCGCGGAGACCACGTGGCCGTCGTGAACGTCGACAGCGGAAAGTTAGTTGCTGACATTGGAGGCATGCAAGGCATTCACGGCATCGTGCTCGCGCCAGAATTCAATCGCGGATTTGTCACCGACGGCCGCGCGGCAAAAGTCTGGATCTTTGACCTGAAGACGCTTCAGGTGATTGGGTCCGCCCCCGCAGACCAGGACGCCGATGGCGAGGTCTACGATCCCGCTTCCAAGCGAGTGTTCACCATGAATGGCGATTCGAAAACTTCGACCGTCGTTGATGCAGCGACCGGAAAGGTTCTGGGCAAGATTGACCTCGGCGGGCAGCCGGAATTTCCCGTTGCGGACGGGCAGGGTCACGTCTACGCGAACATCGAAAGCACCAGCGAAATCGTCCAGATCGACTCGAATAGCATGAAAATTACGCAGCGCTGGCCGCTGGCACCTGGACAATCGCCGAGCGGGCTGGCTATAGACACCGCGAATCGGATTCTCTTTTCCGGCTGCCACGACAAAATGATGGCCATTGTCAATGCCGACACCGGCAAGGTGATCGCCAGTCCGGCGATTGGCCAGGGGGTGGACGCGACACGATTCGACCCAGGTACCGGATACGCGTTCGCATCGAATGGCGACGGAACGTTGACGGTGATCCATGAAGATTCGCCAACGCAATTCACTGTGGTCGATAACGTGCAAACGGAACGTGGCGCGCGTACCATGGCGCTCGACCCGACGACGCACCAGGTTTTTCTGGTAACGGCGCAATTCGAGCCGATACCCGCCAACGCGCCGCCACACACGCGCCGAAAAATCGTGCCCGGCACCTTTCACGTATTAGTTTTTGGCAAGTAAGGAAACCAGGAAGAAGCAACGCGGGCGTGGATCATTCGTGCCCCTTTTATTTTTTGGCGAGGAGTTTTTCGAAGGCAGCTTCGTCGAGAATCGTTACGCCCAGCGACTGCGCCTTGGCGAGCTTCGAGCCGGGGTCCGCGCCAGCCACGACGTAATCGGTCTTCTTGCTCACGGAAGAAATAACTTTGCCGCCGTGCGAAGCGACGAGCTGGCCGGCTTCCTCGCGCGAGTGGCGCTCCATCGTGCCGGTGAACACGAACGACTTCCCTGCCAGGCGATTGTCGGTGAGCGCGCGGCGCTCCGCTGTCATGCGCACATTTTTTTCGCGCAGCCGCTCAATCAATTTGCGGTTGGCCTTCTCCGAGAAAAAGTCGGCGACGCTGGCAGCGACTTTCGGGCCAATTTCGTTCACTTCCATCAATTCATCGGCGTTGGCATCCACAATTTTCTCCAGCGAGCCAAAATGCTCGGCGAGCAATTGCCCGGTGCGCTCGCCGACGAATCCGATGCCCAGGCCGTAAATCAAGCGCGAAAGCTCGTTCTTTTTGCTGGCGGCGATTTCGTCGAGAAGATTCTGCGCCGATTTTTCGGCCATGCGATCGAGCGCGGCAAGATCGTCGAGCTTGAGCGCGTATAAATCGGCAAAGTCTTTGACGATGCCCTTCTCCACAAGCTGGTCAACAATTTTTTCGCCGAGACCGTCGATATTCATCGCGTGCCGCCCCGCAAAATGAATTAACGATTCCCTGCGCCGCGCGGGACACATGGCGTTGACGCAGCGGTAAGCGACTTCGCCCTCCACGCGATGAATGCGCGCGCCGCATTCGGGGCATTTGTCCGGCACCACGACCGGCTTTTCCTCCTTGCCGTGTTTTACGACTTTGAGGACATGGGGAATCACGTCGCCAGCACGCTCGACAAGAACCGTGTCGCCCTCGTGAATGTTCAGGCGTTCGACTTCGTCCATGTTGTGCAGCGTCGATTTGCTGACGGTCACGCCGCCGATGGGGACCGGCTCAAAAAACGCGACGGGCGTAAGCGTACCGGTGCGGCCGACGTTGAATCCGATCGCTTTGACCAGCGTGGTTCCCTGCCGCGCGGCCCATTTGAAAGCGATGGCCCAGCGCGGCGCTTTCGATGTGTAGCCCAGCTCCGATTGCAAGGCGACATCGTTGACTTTCACCACCACGCCGTCGATTTCATACGGCATCTTGTCGCGCTTGGCTTCCCATTTCGCGCAGTATTTCTCAACTTCCTCGATGCCCTCACAAACCGCAAAATCGGCGCTGGCGCGGAAGCGCAAATGCTTCAGCGCGTCGAGCGTCTGGGAATGTTTCTTGAGCGGAACGCGCGGGCCAGAGAGCAGGTAATACGCGAAAAATTCGAGCTTGCGAGACGCGGTGATGGAGGGATCGAGAACGCGAACCGCGCCGGCGGCGGCGTTGCGCGGATTGGCGAAGTGTTTTCCGCCCGCGGCGTCTTGCTGGCGGTTCAGCTCCTCGAACGCGGCGCGGGTCATCATCGCTTCGCCGCGCACTTCAATATCGGCGGGCAATCCAAACTTTTTCAGCGCGCCGAGGTCGAGGTGCAGGGGAATGGAGCGAATTGTTTTCACGTTGGCGGTAACGTCTTCGCCGGTCTGCCCGTCGCCGCGTGTGACGCCGCGAACGAGCACGCCATTCTCATAAATCAACGCCAAGCTCAAGCCATCGAATTTGTGTTCGGCGACGTACTCGATCTTCTCGCGGCCGGTAAGCTCCCGAGCGCGGCGGTCGAATTCGCGCAGCTCGTCATACGAGAGCGCGTTGTCGAGGCTCATCATCGGCCTCGCGTGGCGATAGGTTTGAAACCCGCCGCGCGGCTTGCCGCCAACCCGCTGCGTCGGCGAATCGCCCGTGACGAACTCCGGATGCTCTTCCTCGATGGCCTTGAGCTTGCGCATGAGCTTGTCGAACGCCGCATCGGAAATCTGCGGCGCGTCGAGGACATAATAGAGATGCTCGTGCCTGCGAATTTCTTCGCGAAGCTTTTCCACTTCTTTCGTCAATGTAGCGGTGGCAGCCATCCATACCCCAATCAAAAAGCGGTAATGCGCACTCCGCCGGCCCGAAGCCGGAGCGAAGTATTATACAATGCGCCCGTTCTGAAGCCCTTTTTGAAACGCTTTGTGAAAGCATCGGTGCGAGACAGATCGGCGGCGAAATGGACCCTGTAACGCATGCGCTGGTCTCGGCAACGCTGGATCGCGCTGGGCTGCGCCGAGTTAGCCCGTCGGCGATGCTCATCCTGGTCATTTCCGGCACGGCGGCGGATTTGGATTTGCTGAGTTATGCCGGCGGCGCGGGCACATATTTTCATTACCACGATACAGTGCTGCATTCGATTCTCGGCAGCGTGGCGCTGGCGGTTGCTATTGCCGCAGCCTTTTGCATTTTTGACCGCAGGCCTCAACGCCAGCCGCTGCGATTTGCGCGCGTCCTGCTGCTCTGCGCCATCGGAGCAGGCGTACACCTGCTTCTCGATTGCCTCGGCGCGGAAGGCGTGCAATTGTTTTGGCCCTTTCACGAACGCTGGTTCGCTCTAGATTTGCTGCCGCAAATCGATCCCTGGATTCTCGGCGTGCTGCTCGCGGGGCTGCTGCTGCCAGCGCTTTTCCGGCTGGTCAGCGAGGAGATTGGCGAGCGCAAGAAAAAGAGGACCATTTCGAAGGGAGCGGCCGCCGCATTGGTTCTGATGGCGCTGTACATCGGCTGGCGCGGCCTGCTGCACCAGCGTGCGATCCAGACTCTGATGGCCCATGACTATCACGGCGCGGCGCCGCTTGCTGCCGCGGCTTTTCCGGATTCCGTGTCGCCATTTCTCTGGCGCGGTGTGGTGGCAACGCCGAATACTATCGGGCAGATTAGCGTCCCGGTGGAATCCGCAGACGAATTCCACGCGGATTCAAGCCTCACGAATTACAAACCGGAAGACTCTTTGGCGCTCGATGTGGCGCGGCGCACGCTCTTCGCCAAGCAATTCCTGCAATATGCCCGGTTCCCGCTGGCCGAACTGCAAAGCATTCCCAACGGCTCGCTGGTTACTCTCCGCGATCTGCGCTTCCCGCCGGACGCAGACACGCTCGGAAACATGCGCGCGGTCATTGAACTCGACGGTCAACTGCACGTGCGCAGCGAAGAAATCGAATTTGCGGGAGAAGCGGCAAAGTCGCAACCGTAAATATGCTCGTTCGTACGTTCAGCCTTGAATGTGCGCGGAAGAAATTCGCTACGACTCCCCCCCAGCGGGCGCTGGTTTGAGCAGCCACCGCGTGAGCGCATAGAACAGTCCGATCAGCACCAGCGGCACGAGAATCGTTACCGTTTTGTTCTGCGTCATGAAGCTTTCAACAGCGTGGCCATATTTGATCGCGAACAAACCCTCGACGGCATAGCGCAGGCCGCGTCCAATCAGCACGCCGAGCAGGAATGTTCTCGGCGGAACCAGCGCCACGCCTTCGGCGATCACAAACGCCTTGAATGGAAACGGCGGAGGCAGAATCGACGGAAGGAAAACGCTCAGAAACGCATGCTTGTGCACCAAACCCTGAATCCGCCCCGGCGTTTTCTTGCCATACCTTTTGCGGTACGCGGCGCCTCCCTTTTTGGCCAGCAGATAGAGCCAAATGCAGCCGGCAAGCGAACCTATCGCAGCCATGCTGGCGTAATAGAGCATCCGGCCAGGATGCTGAATCACGAATCCAATGAACAACAAATCCGTGATGAATGGAAAAGAAAGGACCGAGGAGTCGAGAAAAGCGACAACGAACAATCCAGCGCCGCCAATGACGCTGACAATATGCGTAAGCCACACGGGAACTTTGGGCGCGTTCACAGGAGGTCTGGTCTTTGCCGTAACTAAACGGCGCATTGTAACAGAGATGCTTCGCGCGGCACGGGTGACTCTATAAACATCCCGAAAATTCCATGAATTCGAATTGTGGGCCGGAAAGTGGGCTATACTTGCGAGTTCGATTTGGCGGTATTCGAAACAGCGTCTGAGGAGATTAAAAATGAGGAAGAGCGTCGCATCATGTGCCGCACTCTTGATTGGACTGGCTACCCTGGCAATACCGGGAATCGCGCAGCAGGAAGATAAGAGCCAGCGGCCGAGCCCGCCGGCCACCACACAGTGCACGTTTCCCGATGGCAAGATCCTGAAGGTTGACTATTCGAGTCCGCGCATGAAGGGACGCACGATTTATGGCGGCCTTGTGCCGTATGGCAAAGTGTGGCGCGCGGGCGCAAACGAAGCGACGACGTTTGTTTCCGATTCAGACTTGATGGTCGGCGACAAAGACGTTCCCGCGGGCAATTACACACTGGATGCGATTCCCGATCCCGGCAAATGGACCTTGATCGTCAGCAAAAAGACCAAGAATGACAAAGGCGGCCCCGTGTGGGGAATTCCCTACCCTGGCGAGCAGTTCGATTTCACGCGCGCGCCCATGGAAGTTTCTAAGCTGAAGGCCCCACTCGAGGATTTCACCATTTCGTTCGATCACGCAGGCGACGCCTGCTCGATGCGAATGGATTGGGCGACCACCCGCGCTACCATCTTGATCCGCGAGAAAAAGTAGCCGCATAACTCAGGCTTATTGCTCAAAATTCTAATCGGTACACAAAACACAAGTCGCCGGATCGTAACTTACACAAAAACAAGACTATACGATTTTCTAATCGGGACTGAAAACGCGTTTTTTAGACTTCTCGGCGTTTCCCGGTCTCTTGCGTCCAGTTATTGACGAATGCGCGGAATCCTGTTACAAACGCTTGCTTTGGATTGCATCCGCATTCGGGCCCGTACGGCTCGCCATGAGGGAGCCCCAATCATCCGCGGTAAGAATTTTGCCGGAGGTTTGGATTGCTTCCCGACAAGTGTAAGCGGACGCTCATAGGAGGACTTCTGATGGGTAACTGGCTCGCAGGCGTTTATTCGCTACGAAGCCGATTTGCCGATGCGGCAAAGGCCGCACGGATGAAAATGGGCGCGCTGGGCGCCGCAACAATGATGCTGAGCGCAGCGACGTACGCGCAAACCGCACCGGAGGCTGTCGGCGGCGAAGCGAACCTGAAGGTTCCGGATCTATCGCAGGTGTCGTTCCTGGGCGTGAATGGGCACACGCTGCTCCTTTGGGGCATCCTATTTTGCATTTTCGGGCTGTTTTTCGGCATGGCGATTTACATGCGGCTGAAAAACCTTCCGGTGCATCGCTCGATGCGCGAAATGTCCGAATTGATTTATGAGACATGCAAGACGTACTTGATCACGCAGGGTAAATTCCTGCTGCTGCTGGAATCTTTTATTGCCGTCATCATCATTCTCTATTTCGGCGTATTGCTGCATGACGACGCAACCAAAGTCATCGTCATTCTTGCCTTCAGCGTTCTGGGCATCTGCGGCAGTTACGGCGTGGCGTGGTTCGGCATTCGCGTGAACACATTTGCGAATTCACGAACGGCGTTCGCGGCGCTTCCCGGCAAGCCTTTCCCGATTTACCGCATCCCGCTGCGCGCAGGGATGAGCATTGGCATGATGCTGGTGAGCGTCGAGTTGCTGATGATGCTCATCATTCTGCTTTTTATCCCCGGTAGCTACTCGGGGCCATGCTTCATCGGGTTTGCCATCGGCGAGTCGCTAGGCGCCGCGGCGTTGCGAATCGCTGGCGGCATTTTCACGAAAATTGCGGACATCGGCGCGGACCTCATGAAAATTGTCTTCAAGATTAAAGAAGACGATGCGCGCAACCCCGGCGTGATTGCCGACTGTACCGGGGATAACGCGGGCGATTCGGTTGGCCCGAGCGCGGATGGATTTGAGACGTACGGCGTGACGGGCGTGGCGTTGATCGCGTTCATCTTGCTCGGCGTGAAAAATCCCGCCATCCAAGTGCAAATGCTGGTGTGGATTTTCGTAATTCGCGTGGCGATGCTGGTCGCAAGCGCGATCGCCTATTTCGTGAACGACGCGATCGCCAAGGCGCGCTACGCCGCGGCGAACGAGATGAACTTCGAATCACCGCTCACGTCGCTAGTGTGGATCACGTCGCTTTCGTCGGTGGCGCTGACGTTTTTGATTTCCTATTTCATTATTCCGGACATCGGCGGCGACCCCACGCAATGGTGGAAACTCTCGATCATCATTTCATGCGGAACCCTCGCTGGCGCGATTATTCCCGAGTTGGTGAAAGTCTTCACCTCCACCGAATCGCGGCACGTGAAGGAAGTGGTCCGTTCGGCACAGGAAGGCGGCGCTTCGCTGGGGATTCTGTCCGGCTTCGTGGCCGGCAACTTCTCCGCTTACTACCTGGGCCTGACGATGGTCATTCTGATGGCCATCGGCTACCTGATCAGCCTGATGGGACTTGGCAGCTTGATGATCGCAGCGCCCGTGTTTGCGTTTGGCCTCGTGGCCTTCGGATTTTTGGGCATGGGGCCGGTAACGATTGCCGTCGATTCTTACGGGCCCGTGACGGACAACGCGCAATCCATCTATGAACTGTCGTTGATTGAGAGCATCCCGGACATCAAGCAAGAGCTTCAGCGCGATTTTCACATCAGCACGAATTTCGAACGCGCCAAGGAAATGCTCGAAGCAAATGACGGCGCCGGCAACACATTCAAAGCGACTGCGAAGCCGGTGCTCATCGGAACGGCGGTTGTAGGCGCCACGACGATGATTTTCTCGATCATCATGGCGCTCACCAACGGCATCACGGTGAACGTCGACAAACTTTCGCTGCTGCACGCGCCCTTCTTGCTGGGCATCGTGACCGGCGGCGCGATGATTTACTGGTTCACCGGCGCGTCCACGCAGGCGGTGACCACCGGCGCCTATCGCGCCGTGGAGTTCATCAAGGCCAACATCCGGCTCGAAGGCGTGGAAAAAGCCTCAATCGCCGACAGCAAAAAGGTTGTGCAGATTTGCACGCAGTACGCGCAAAAGGGAATGCTGAATATTTTCATCGCCGTGTTTTTCGCGGCGTTGTCGTTCGCGTTCGTCGAGCCGTTCTTCTTCATCGGCTATTTGATCTCGATCGCCGTGTTCGGCCTCTATCAGGCCATTTTCATGGCCAACGCCGGAGGCGCATGGGACAACGCGAAGAAGATCGTGGAAGTGGAGCTGAAACAGAAAGGCACGGCGCTGCATGACGCAACCGTCATCGGCGACACGGTAGGCGACCCGTTCAAGGACACGTCTTCTGTGGCGCTCAACCCGGTGATCAAGTTCACCACGCTGTTCGGCTTGCTGGCCGTGGAGCTGGCGGTGCAGTTGACGGCAGAAACCGGCGGCGGGTTAACGCACATACTGGCGGCAGTGTTTTTCTTGATTTCGTTCTTCTTCGTCTACAAATCGTTTTACGGTATGCGCATCAAATCGACAGAAAAACGAGAATCTGTATAGGCGCGCTGGGAAATTCCGAGGAAAAGAAAAGGGCAACGGTGGCTTCGCTGCCCTTTTCCAGTTCCGATACCCATGCCGAAGACCGGCTAAAATATCCGGTTTACATTTTGTAGCGGCCCAAATCTTCGTCGTTCAAGTTCTCCAACCAGCGTTTCAATTCCTCGTTTGACGTTTTCTCCACGCCCCCGCCCGCGTTTTGCGAGCTTTTGAAGACTCGTTCTTCCACGTAGATCGGGCAATCCAGCCGGAGCGCCAAAGCAAGCGCATCGCTGGGGCGGGAATCCATGGAGATAATTTCGCCGCCGCGCTCCATCCAGATGAGCGCATAGAACGTATCGTCCTTCAAATCGCTGACGACAACTTTGTTGACGCGGACATCCAGTCCGAGAAGGACATTTTTGAGCAGATCATGCGTCATGGGGCGCGGCGTTTGGACTTTTTCGATTTCGAGTGCGATGGCGTTGGCTTCGTAAATCCCCACCCAGATGGGCAAAGTGCCGGGGCCCTGCACAGCTTTCAAAACCACAACCGGCATGTTGGTCACCGGATCCATCATCAATCCGCGGATTTTAACTTCGCGTTCCATGGGGACCTCCTGCAGAACCTGCTGAACTGGACTCTTCGCCGACGAGACTGTTCGGCCCGGCTCCGGTGATCTTAACGTGGCAATATTGTCCCAGAAGATTTTCCGCGGGCGAAGTAAAATTTACAATGCGATTGCTGGTGGTCCGGCCGGACCATTGCGCGCGGGATTCGTGCCGGCCGTCGACGAGCACTTCAAATTCACTGCCGAGGAGCTTTTGGTTCTGCGAAATCTGAATTTCGCGCTGCCGCTCCTGGAGAATCGCGAGCCTCCCGCTTTTCACTTCTTCAGGGATCGCATTGACCATGTCTTTTGCGGCGGTGTTGGGGCGAGGCGAATACTTGAACGCAAAAACGCCGTCGAACTTCACTTCGTCGAGAAGCGAGATGGTTTCCTCGAATTCCATGTCGGTTTCACCAGGAAAACCCACGATAACGTCCGTGGTGATACTGGAGCGGCGCTGCGCTTCTCGAATCCAGCCAATCTTTTCCAGATACTCTTCGCGCGTGTAGGTGCGCCGCATTTCTCGAAGCACGCGATCCGAACCGGACTGCACAGGCAAATGAACGTGGTCGCACAGCGTAGGAATTGAGTCAATCGCGTGAACGATCTCACGCGTGAAGTCGTTGGGATGCGAGGTGGTGAAACGCACGCGGCGAATGCCGGGCACGGCGGCAACAGCGCAGAGCAGTTGCGCAAAATTCATCCCCGCGGCGGAAGAATCACGATAGGAATTGACCGTTTGGCCGAGGAGCTGAACTTCCGTGAAGCCGCCATCGACCAGATGCTTCACTTCGTTGAGCACCGAGGCGCTGGTGCGGCTGCGCTGCGGACCGCGGGTGTGCGGAACAACGCAATAGGAACATGCGTAGTCGCAGCCCTCGATGATCGTAAGATACGCGCGGAAGGGATTATCGCGGCGAGTGACTTCGGTCTCGAAAGTTTCGTCGGTGTCCAGATCCAGTCCGGTGACGCGCGCGCCGCCGGCCTCAATTTCGGTGAGAAGCTCGGGCAAGTTGCGGTAGCTTGCCGAGCCGCAGACCATTCGCACCCAAGGCGCGCGCTCGAAGATACGTTCACCTTCCTGTTGCGCGACGCAGCCAAGCACACCCACGATTTTGTTTTGCCCGCGCGGGCCGCGAAAATCGTTAAGCCGAGTGAAAACTTTTTGCGCGGCCTTTTCGCGAATGCTGCAGGTGTTGAAAAGTACCATATCAGCGGAATCGGCGGATTCCACTTGGCGGTAGCCGCGAGCGAGCAGCAGGCCGGCCACTTTCTCGGAGTCGTGGACGTTCATCTGGCAGCCGAACGTCTCGATGTAAAACGAGCGAGCCGGAGAGGCATCAAAATCCGCGGAAACGCCGCTTCGTTTGCCCACCAGTGACGCGAGAGGGATGTCGATTCTGGCCGCCATGTTCAATTCTAAAGTCTAGCACAGGGCACGCCGGGGCGCAGACCCTCGAAAGGCTTTTGCGAATGTGTCGTTACATACACCAGAAAATATCGGATTACGATGGATTGATTTGACCGCTCCTACTGCCTATGCTACGGTAATTTTTTAGGGTTCGAGGACGCTTCCTCGGGAGATAAAACACTTTGCATGTTGCTGGCGTGATGCTTGTCGGGCGACTCGGCGCGATCTTTTTCCAAACGGGCTGGGTCGCGCGGGCTGTGCTACTGATTCTGCTTTTCCTTTCGCTTTTCTCCTGGGCCATTATTTTTCAAAAGTACCGTCTGTTTACCGTGGCCGAGCCGCGCACGAGACGGTTTATGCAGCTTTTCCGGACGGGCCGAGGGCTGCCGGACCCCAATACTCTGCGCGCGGGCTCAAGCGGTTCCCCGTTTGTGAGCGTTTACGATGCGGGTTATCGCGAACTCGAGGGGCAGCTTGCCGGAGGCAATCCTCATCCGGCGGGAAAACTCAAAAATCCACGGGCGGTGCTGGTGGAAATGCAACTGGCCTCCGCGGACGAAATACGGCACATGGAGAGCCGGATGCCGTGGCTGGCGACAATTGGTTCGATCGCCACATTTATCGGACTGTTTGGAACGGTGTGGGGCGTGATGGACGCATTTGCAGGCTTGGGAGAGGCGGGTGAATCGAGCCTCCGCGCGGTCGCTCCGGGCATCGCCGACGCACTGATCACGACCGCCGCAGGGTTGTTCACGGCAATTCCAGCGGTCATCGCGTACAATATTTATCTGCATCGCATACGCGATTTCGCCATTCGCATGGACAATTTCGCGACGGAATTCGTCAGCAAGATCGAAACGCTTTATAGCTGAATCACATGCGTGCGGGCCTGATGGCCGCCGCTACAACGGCAAAAGATGGCGCAGATACAAAGACAGCCCGGCACAACACTCTCCGACATCAACATCGTGCCGTTCGTCGACGTGATGCTGGTGCTGCTGGTGATTTTCATGATCACGGCGCCGCTTCTTGAATCAGGAATCCAAGTCAATTTGCCACAAACCAAGACCGTAAAGGAAATTCGCCAGGCGAACATCGTCATCAGCATCAACCGCGCCCAAGAGCTATTTTTGGGAAAAGATCCGGTCAACATTCACGAGATTGGCCAGAAGGTGCTGGCGATGGATAAAGACATCGCCCACACGCCAGTGTACGTGCGATGCGATCAGGCGGTCCCGTTTGGTACTTGGGCAATGGTGGTGGACACATTGCGGCAATCCGGCATCAACAATATTAGCGTGGTGACGAAGCCGCTGCAGGGCGAGCCGCGCACACAGTGAAATGGAGCTAAGCCTTCCCTACCAATCCGCGCCAAACCTCAAGGCCCCGTTGGGCTATTCGGTGGTGTTTCACGTGATTTTGTTTGGCGTGCTGATTTCCTCGGCGGTATTCTCTCGTCAAGGCGAAACGTGGGGCGGCGCCGGCGGCCAAGGAACGATCAACATCAACCTGGTTGGAAATGTGCCGGCGATTCCGCTGCCGAAGCCTGACGTGGCCACGAACAGCCGCGTAGTGGACAACACGAAGGGACTTTATCAGACGGAAGTGCAGCCAAAGGATATTCCGGCGACGCAGCCGAAAGCGCCACCGCCGGATGAGTCGAAGGCGATTTACCTGCCGAAATTCGACAAATACAAGCAGCCCGAATATCTGGGCAAACCGTCAAAAGTGCTGCCGAACACGACTCCGCCGCCGAAGAACGCAATTCCCTATGGAAACGGGGGATCACCGCAAGTTCCCACATCGACGTTCATACTCAATCAGAGCACGCGCGGAGGCATGGGGATTTCCGGATCGAGCGGCGGGGATTTTAGTTCGCAATTCCCTGGTTACGTCGGTGGAGTACAGAGGCGCGTGAGCAGCAACTGGCTGGAATCAACGATAGATCCAATGATTTCGTTCGCGCCGCGCTGCATTGCGACATTTACGATTCTTCGCGACGGCACGGTCACGAATATTCAAATTACACAGTCCAGCGGGAATCAATCTGTAGACGCATCGGCGGTTCGTACGATTCTGAGCTCGAGTCCGCTGGAGCATCTGCCGGCGGGATACAACGGATCTTCTGTGAACGTGGAATTCTGGTTTGAGTTTCACCGGCAGTGAGGAGATGCAGAGAAGGATGAGAAGAGTTCTGGGGATTTGGGCAGTGATTGCTGTGATTGTGGCGGTTGCTTCGCCTTGCAGTTTTGCGCAGGGTTCGCAAGATTGGTTCAAAACCGGCACGGGACTTGGCGTGCAGAAAGTGAAGCTGGCGGTTCCTGAATTCAAATCGGCGTCGCCGCTGGAGCAGGTGTTTCATCAAGTCCTGATGAATGATCTGAGCTATTCGGGCATTGTCGATATGGTGAGCCCAAGCTTCTATCCCGTGAATGTTCCGAGCGTGCCGAACGAGCTGAAAGCTGAGGAATGGAGCCAAGCGCCTGCAAGTGCCATGATGGTGGCGTTTGGGAATTTGAACGCGAACGGCAGTTCCCTCCTGCTCTCCGGTTACCTTTACGATGTACGACAAACGCCATCACTCTCGATTCTGGAAAAAACTTATAATGCGGATGCGACCGAAGATGGCGCGCGGCTGCTTGCGCACGAGTTTGCGGATGACATTATTTCGCGATTGAGCGGCGGAGTACCGGGGATTGCACAGACGAAGATCGCTTTCGTGAGTGACCGGAGCGGGCACAAGGAAATTTGGGAAATGGATTACGACGGCGCGAATCAGCACCAATTGACGCACCTCGGGACCACGTCGCTGACACCGAGGTGGTCGCCGGACGATTCGCGCATTGCGTTTACGTGCTTCGAGCCGTATCGCCGAATTGTCTCGGCGCAGATTTGCATGTATTCGATGATCACGAACCGCCTGATCTCTTTTCCGCGCTTTTCTGGGACAAACTCGTCTCCAGCGTGGTCTCCGGATGGGAGCCAGCTTGCGTTCATGGCCAGTATGCAAGGAGGCCCGGAAGTCTACGTGACGGATTCCTTCGGGGGGCACATGCACCGGCTGACGTATTCGGTAGGCGTGAGCACTTCGCCGACGTGGAATCCCAAGACGGGGAACCAGATTATTTTTGTGAGCGACCGCGGCGGTTTGCCGGACCTTTTCGAAATGAATGCGGATGGATCGAATACACAGAGGATACCGCTTTCTGCTGCCACGGGAGTAGCGGCAGCGGATTTGCCTGCGACGGGTTACGTAATCGACCCTTCGTGGTCTCCGAATGGCGAACTGCTGGCGTTCAGCTGGCGCAGACCGGCTGGAAATTACGATTTGTATGTGATGGACCTGGCGAGCCATCAACTGATCGAACTTACACGCGACTCGGGGCAAAATGAGCGCCCGAGCTGGGCCCCGGACAATCGGCATATTGTGTTCGAGTCAACGCGCAGCGGCTCGTTGCAGATTTGGTCGATGCTTGCGGATGGGAGCGAGGAGCGCCAACTGACGACTTCGGGAAGGAATGAGTCGCCGAACTGGTCATGGCATTGATGGGGCATTAACCGGGCACTGACGGGCAATGATGCCGCGTTGAGTTTTGTGCAGTTTCCCTTGGTGTAGTTGCCTTACGGAATGTTGGTTTGAATAGGTTCAAATAAGCTTTGAATAGTAATAGGTCCGAATCATTCTAAATATATCGGCCCTGATCTGATCTCTCGCGCAGCCCAGGGCGCGAAGGAGGATTGTCGAATGAAGAGCAGTACTTTTCGTAGATTGTCGGTGTTGATTGGAATGTTCACTACGCTCGCGTTTGTCGGCGCTTGCAAGAAGAAGGTGGCGCCGGCACCTCCGCCGCCTCCGCCTGCACAACCTGCCCCGGCGCAGCCGACGGTAACGCTCAACGCATCGTCAACGACGATTCAAAGCGGCCAGAGCACAACGCTGAATTGGAGTTCGACGAACGCTACCGACCTCGATCTGGAGCCAGGGGTGGGGAAAGTAGCGGCGGAAGGATCGACAAACGTCAGCCCGACGCAATCGACGACATACACGATTACGGCCACTGGACCCGGCGGCACGGCGACGGCGAACGCACAGGTGACGGTATCTGCGCCCCCGCCACCGCAGGAACAGCCCGCGCCAAACGTGGCGGATCTGTTTAATCAAAACATCAAGGACGCCTACTACGAATACGATAAGTCGGACCTGTCGTCCGATGCACGCGACGCGCTGCAGAAGGATGCAGAGTTTCTGCGTTCCTATCCGCAGGTGCGCGTGACCCTCGAAGGACACTGCGACGAACGCGGCTCGGAAGAGTACAACCTCGGACTTGGCCAGCGCCGCGCCGACGCAGCGAAGCAATACTTGGTGTCGCTCGGCATCACCGCAGACCGGGTGCAGACAATGAGCTGGGGCAAAGAACACCCGTTCTGTACCGAGCACAACGAAGATTGCTGGCATCAGAACCGCCGTGCGCACTTTGTAATGATTCAGCAGCAGTAGTAATCTGCCTTAAAGCCGCAGGCGCCGCAGCCGCTCATGCTGGGGCGCCTCGGCGCAACATTGAGGAGGCGTTTTATGCGTGCAAGAACTGTCGTGCTCTTCTTGGCCGTTCTGCTGGCAGGCGCGATGGGCGGAGCGATGCTTACTCCCCCCGCGGCTGACGCGGTCTCGCGCGAGATCATTCAGATTCAGCAAACGGTCAATCAAATTTTGCAGAACCAGCAGGACATTCGGACGGACATCGACTCAAAGGTCGCGTCCATGCAGACGCTGGTGCAGCAGTCGCTCGACGCGTCGAGCCATCTGAATCAGACGATGGGAGCGTTGCAAAAAACCTTGCAGGATGCCTCCGCGAATAACGGCGCCAACAATAGTTCGCTGACGCAGCAGGTGCAGGGCGTGTCCGACAACATGCAGGACATGCAGGCGCGGGTGGGAAAGCTCGCACAGCAAATGACGGACATCCAAAACACGCTTCAGCAGATCAGCGCCAGAGTTTCTTCAGGCCCGGCGCCGACAACGGCGCCTACGGGGACGAATCCGGGAACAAATCCAGATACAACGCCACCGGCAGGCACCGACAGTTCCACCAGTCCCACGCAAACGCCGCCTTCGCCTGCGACAAACCAACCCGCAACATCCAGCTTGCAGCCGATTTCCGGCGACACGCTGTACTCGAACGGTTCGCGCGACTTGAACAGCGGCCATTACGACCTATCGCGGCAAGAGTTCAACGACTATTTGAAGAATTTCCCGGATGGTCCGTTCGCCTCGAATTCGCAGTTCTATCTCGGCGAGATCGCTTACGCCCAAAGCGACTACGGCGCGGCCATCTCCGCGTATGACAGCCTCATTGTGAATTATCCGAAAAGCTCGAAGGTGGCTCCGGCGATGCTCGAGAAAGGCCGCGCGCTCATTCAAACGCACAAGACAACGAGCGCAGAGCGCGAATTCCACGAATTGATCCGGCGCTTCCCCGGCACGGACGAAGCGAAAAAAGCGGAAGAAGCGCTGCGCAGCCTGTCGCCATCCCAGTAAGCTCCTGCTTGTCCGCACGCACGAACGGCGTTCTATTCCGCTCCGCTTCAGGTATACTTCCGACGTTCGATCCCACTCCACCGCAGGAGAGTCCGCATGTCAGTCAATAAGGTAATTCTTGTCGGAAGGCTGGGCCGAGACCCGGAGACGCGCTTTACAGGAGGAGGCCAAGCGGTCGCGAACTTTTCGGTCGCCACGGACGAAACCTATAAGGACCGCGCCGGAGAACGCCAGAAGCGCACCGAGTGGCATAAGATTGTCGTCTGGGGCAAGCAGGCAGAGATTGCCCAGCAGTATCTGAAAAAAGGCTCGCTGGTTTTTATCGAGGGACGGATTCAGACGCGCGAGTGGCAGGACAAAGAAGGCCAGAAACGGACCAGCTTTGAGATTGTAGCCACCAACTTTCGGATGCTGGGAGGCCGCAGCGAAGGAGCGGCGGCGGGCATGAGCGGCGGCACGGGAGCTTCGCACGGCGCGGAGCACGAATCCATGCCTGTGGAAGATACGGCCGGTCCGGAAACGCAAATCTCCGACGAGGATATTCCCTTTTAGCTGCGCAGTGGCCAGAAACTACTTTTCGTTTTGCTTTTCGGAGTGTGCTTCCGCGGCTTCCTCAGCTTCTTCGTCGTCGGGCGACTTCAAGGTAGGCAAGACCTGGCGGGCGATCAGACGGTTCCGCACTCGCGTATCGCGCTTCATTTTTCCATCGCGAAATTCGAGTGCGCGCTGGGAATACGCGGCAATGTCCGGTTCGTGAGTTACCAGAACGACGGTCAGCCCTTCGTCTTCGTTAAGCCTCTGCAAAATATCCATGATCTCGACGCTGGTCCGGCTGTCGAGATTCCCCGTCGGCTCATCGGCCAGCAGGATCGAGGGACGATTGACTAGGGCCCGCGCAATGGCCACGCGCTGCTGCTGCCCTCCCGAAAGCTGGGAGGGATGATGCATGGCGCGCTCGGCGAGGCCGACGCGTTCGAGCGATAGTTTGGCGCGCGCTAGACGCTCCTGCGGAGGGATTCCCGCGTATAAGGTGGGTAGCTCGACATTCTCCAGCGCGGTGGTGCGCGAAAGCAGATTGAACTGCTGGAAGACAAAGCCTATCTTGCGATTCCGAATATGCGCCAATTCGACCTTGCTGAGTCCAGACACATCGGTGCCATCGAGCAAATAACGGCCTTTAGTGGGGCGATCCAGGCAGCCGAGAATATTCATCAACGTCGACTTCCCAGATCCCGAAGCGCCCATAATGGCGACAAATTCGCCGCGCATGATTTCCAGCGAAACGCCGCGCAGCGCGTGCACTTGGATTTCGCCCAAATCGTAGGTCTTGTGAACATTATCGAGCGCAATTACGGCTTCTGATGTGGACAGTTGTGTAATTCCAGATTCTCCGGGAATAGTTGCTTCGGTTGCCATAGTTATCGATGAGGGCGCAGACAGCGGCGTTCAGTGTGCCTGTTGCTTCTGCCTTTCTTCGTCGAGACGCCGCAGAAACGCTTCAAACTTCACTTTCTGATCCGGCGTCAAAAGGGCGCGAATACTATCGCGGCCTTGCTGACGCACCTGGTCGTACTTGGGATCCCATTCCGCATGGCGCTGCTTATCCAGGGCATCATACTTGCTATCCCATTCCGCATGCCGTTGAGTATCCAGCCCGTGAAACTTAACGCGATCATCATTGAGGATGGCGTCGATCTTGCTGGCTTGCTCTGGCGATAACTGCAATTCGCTCTTTAACTGCTTCACAAAGTCCGGATGCTGCTGACTGGCCAGGACGCGGACCTCCCACAAGTGCGTTCCGACACCGCCAAGCGCGATGCCTAGAATGAACACTACAACAACTAATCCGATCGCTTTCCACGAGATACTACTTTCGCTCACGGCGCCTTTCCGCAATGGCCATCAAAACTTCGTCGCTGTTCGAAGGGGAAAAATATGCCGGCCGCGCAAAAGCATCTGCTTGCGGAACCAAAACGGCTGATGGCGTCGCCGGGGTGACCACGGGAGGAGTCCTGAATTCGTAAGCAAACAGGAAAGCCAGGACCAGCGCGGCCGAAAAGACCAGGCGCAATGAAAGCGCCTCGATGGGCCGCCAGAAACTTCTCTGTTCTTGCAGCCACTGCTCGGCAACATTGATGCGCGCCATTACCAGGCGGACGAATCCCGGGCTCGGGCCTTCCGTCTGCTCGAACGCAGCGCCCACAAGCGTTGCCGAGATGCGCAAATCGTCCAGCGCCCCCCGGCAGTTGCCGCAGGTGTCAAGATGCACGGCCAGCCGATCGGCTGTCGCGCGCGGCAGCTCGCCATGCAAATAATCTTCGAGAAGCGGTTGCAGTTTTTCGCAATCTTTCCTCTTATGTCCGGGCATCATCGGGCCTCCGAACTTCCACTTTTCCTGGTATCACCGACCGCATGAGAAACCCTCCGGCGATAATTTGTCGCCAGGCGCCGGCGGGCGCGGAATAGCCTCACTTTCACGGTATTTACATTCAATCCCATCATCCGGCCAATCTCTTCCACCGCGAAACCCTGGGCCTCTTTCAGAATGAGCATCAGGCGGTCTTCTTCGGCCAGATCGCTGAGCAGGCGTTCCACGATTTCCCTTAGCTCGGCGCGTTCGCCGGGATTGCTGGTTTCGATGTTGCTGCTCACAAACTGTTCGACATGCCGGGCCTGCTCTTCACTGAGATCCGCCTCGTAACTCAAGGGCCGAACTTTCTTCTTCCGCAAATAGTCCCAACATTCATTGACAGTGATCTTGTAAAGCCACGTCGAGAATGCCGAGCGCATATCAAAGCGCCGAATCGAAACATAGGCTTTCAAAAATACCTGCTGAGCCACATCTTCGATGTCTTCGCGCCTGCGCAAAATGCCGCCAACCACTGCAATTACGCGCTGTTGGTGCCGCAGCACAAGCTGCTCAAAAGCGGCGCTGACGCCCTTTTGAGCCTGCATGACCAATTCACGGTCGTCCGGCTTGCTGGACCGGGACCGCGCCGAAACCGCTACCGCGGCTGCGCTGGCTGCCACATATTTTGGGACGTTATCCATACCTTTTCGGTTACATCTCCATTATACGGTATCGTTCCAGTTAGCTCTTGCGGTCATCATATGTTTCATGTAACAATCCCCTCATGATAATCGGAGAGCGTTTACGCACTTTACGCGAATTCAAAAAGCTATCCCAGGGCGACATCGAAAAGCGTACCGGGCTTCTTCGCTGCTACATTTCTCGGGTTGAGAACGGCCATACCGTTCCGGCCATCGAGACATTGGAAAAGCTGGCGCGAGCCATGGAGATTCCTCTCTACCAGCTATTCTACGACGGCGAAGAGCCACCTGAACTGCCAAATCTTCCAAAGCGCAAGTCGTCAGACGACATTGCGTGGGGCAGCGCAGGCAAAGAAGCGCGGTTCCTTGGCCGGTTTCGCCGTGCTCTTGGGCGCATCGATGAGGCGGATCGCCGCCTCTTGTTTTACATGGCCCAGAAGATGGCAACCCGCTAAGGCACACATTTTCGCATTGATAGGCTTGCTTTACTCCCACTCGATGGTGCTGGGTGGCTTCGAGCTGACGTCGTACACTACCCGTGTAACGTCACGAACCTCATTTACCACGCGAACGGAAATCGTCTCAAGCACGTCCCAGGGCAGTCGAACCCAATCGGCCGTCATGGCATCCTCCGAGGTCACGATTCGTACCACTATGGTACATCCGTAGCTCCGGTAGTCCCCCATCACCCCGACACTCCTCACAGGAAGCAGCACCGCAAATGCCTGCCAAACTTTGTTGTATAACCCGGCCCGCCGAATTTCCTCAACGACAATGGCATCGGCTCCGCGCAAGACCTCAAGCTTGTCCTCGGTGACTTCACCCAAGAGCCGAACCGCTAAACCGGGGCCCGGAAACGGATGTTTCAAAAGTATTTCGTCCGGTAAGCCGAGTTCCCTGCCGATCAGCCTGACTTCATCCTTAAAAAGGTCACGTAAGGGCTCAATTAGCTGAAAAGGCAAGTACTTAGGAAGCCCCCCCACGTTGTGGTGGGTCTTGATGACCGCCGACGGGCCCTTAACGGAAACGGATTCAATGACGTCAGGATAGAGCGTGCCTTGGACGAGAAATCGCATCTCGGAACCTGAGGAAAGAGCGAGGTGCTTCGCTTCTTCGGCGAAGACGGCAATGAATTCCGCGCCGATTTTCTTGCGTTTTTCCTCGGGGTCGGTGACACCAGCCAGCCGCTCCAGAAAACGCTGCGATGCATCCACGCCGTTGACTCTCAGGTGCAGCCTCTCGCGAAGGAGCTCGAGCGTTTCGCGGAATTCGTCCCGGCGCAGCAAGCCGGTGTTGACGAACACATTGGTCAGGCGATCGTCAATGGCGCGATGAACCAGCACCGCGGCGACCGTGGAATCCACCCCACCGCTGAGTGCGCAGAGCGCTTGTGCATCGCCGACCTGCTTGCGAATTGCTTCCACGGTGTCTGAAATAAACGAGGCGCGGCTCCAATTCTTCTGAGCGCGGCAAACTTCAAAAACAAAATTGCGAAGAATATCGGAGCCGCGCTCGGTGTGCTGGACCTCGGGATGAAACTCGACTCCGTAGAGGCGCCGGGAAGAATCTTCGATCGCGGCGACGGCGTTATCGGTGCGGCCAGTGGTCTCAAATCCCGCAGGCAAGCCAATGACGTGGTCGCCGTGGCTGTTCCACACTTTCAAGTGTTCTGGCAGGCCGCGAAACAGCGTCGAATCTTTTTCACGGTCCAATGTTGCAGGACCGTATTCGCGGCGCTCCGCCTTCACGACGTTGCCGCCGAGCGAATGCGCCATCCATTGCATTCCATAGCATATTCCCAGCACGGGCAGGCCGAGGCGCAGCACACGAGCGTCGCAGACGGGCGCGCCTTTGTCGTAAACCGAACTGGGCCCTCCCGATAGGACCACACCGGCGGGCCGCAGACTTTCAATCTCATCCATGGAAGCGTTACAGGGCAGGATGGCAGAAAAGACTTCCTGTTCGCGGATGCGCCGCGCAATCAGCTGCGTATACTGCCCGCCGAAGTCCAAGACAATCACGCCGCCCCGCACGTTCATAATGGCTGTTCCCTTTCGTTCACGTTCGCGCGAAATTTACTATCGAAGAACAATGTTCACCAGCTTGCGCGGCACCACGATTGTTTTCGTGATGCTTCTGCCCAGCACCAATTGGGCGATTCGCGGGTCGCTGAAAGCCCTGTCTTTTGTTTCTTCTTCGCTCAAGCCGTCTTCAACAAGAATTTTCCCGCGCACGCGGCCATTGATTTGGATGACGACTTCGAATTGCTCTTCTTTGGCCAAATCCTCGCGAAAAACCGGCCAGGTAATCCGCCCAAGCCCGCCCGCGTGGCCGAGCATCTCCCAAAGTTCTTCGCAAATATGCGGAGTTATTGGTGCGAGCATGAGAACGAGCAATTCGACAAGGCGCTTGGCAACCTCCGGCCGCGCACCCTGGTCCAGCGGCTCCTGCGCTTGGATTTCGTTGTAATACTCCATGGTGAGCGCAATGGAAGAGTTGAAATGCCAGCGCACTTCGAAATCGTTGCTCACGCGCTTCAGCGTTTGGTGCGCTTTGCGGAGAAGGAGTTTCTCCTTGGCCGTAGCTTGCGATACGTCAATGGATTCACTCAACCGGCTGTCAACATTCCTCAGGCCCTGCGCGTGGCGGTCAACCAGGCGGTACACTTTATTGAGAAATCGCGAACAGCCCTCGATACCGTCTTCGCTCCATTCCAGGTCCTTCGCCGGAGGGGCCGCAAAGAGCGTATACATTCGCGCCGTATCGCAGCCGTACTTCTGGGCCATGTCGTCGGCGCCGACGACGTTGCCGTGGGATTTCGACATCGCCCTGCCGCCTTTTTGCACCATTCCTTGAGAGAACAGCCGACGCACAGGCTCGCTGTGCTGAATCAAGCCCAAATCACGCATTACCTTGGCGAAGAAACGCGAGTAAATGAGATGCAGGATGGCGTGTTCGATTCCGCCGATGTACTGATCGATGGGAAACCAGTATTGGACGTTGGCTGGATCGTAAGGCGCGTGATCGTTGTGCGCGTCCGTGTAACGGTAGAAATACCACGATGAATCGACAAAAGTATCCATCGTGTCGGTTTCGCGTTCTGCGGGCCCGCCACATTTTGGACAGGTGGTCTTCAAAAACTCCGGGACGTTGGCGAGCGGCGATTGGCCTTCGCCGGTGAGGACCACGTTTTCAGGCAGCCGGACGGGCAATTGTTCTTCCGGCACGCCGACGACGCCGTCCTTTTTGCAATAAACAATCGGAATCGGAGTGCCCCAATACCGTTGGCGCGAAATGCCCCAATCTTTCAGCCGATAGGTCGTTTCCGCTTTGCCGGATTTCTTTGCTTCAGCGTCAGCCGTCATTCTTTCGATGGCCGCGGCGGATTCCATGCCGGTGTACGGGCCAGAGTCGAATGAGCGCCCGTATTCCGTGTAAGCGTGCTCCATTTGGTCTGCGCGAAGCGTGGGGCCGCTGGGCGGCTGCACAACAACTTTAAGCGGCAGATGGTATTTCTCTGCAAACTCGAAATCGCGCTGGTCATGAGCCGGAACGCACATCACCGCGCCCGTGCCGTACTCCGCAAGGACGAAATTCGCAACCCAAACCGGAACACGCTCGCCGGAAAATGGGTTCAGTGCGAAACGGCCGGTAAAGAAGCCGACTTTCTCGGCGACAGCGAGGTCCGCCGCTTTCAGATTTACCTTGCGCATTGACTCGAGGCGCTCTTCCATGGCGCGGCCGCCCGGTCTTCCAGCAATCAGTTCCGTCAAACTGGGATGATGAGGAGAGAGCAGCACGGCGGCGACGCCATAGATTGTGTCGATGCGCGTGGTGAATACCTCGAGCGAGACGCCGCTTAGATCCGAAACTGCAAATCGGATGCGCGCGCCGCGCGACTTGCCGATCCAATTCTCCTGCATGACGAGCACGCGCTCCGGCCAGCCTTCGTGCAACTCGGCCATGTCTGCGAGCAGTTCGTCGGAATAATGCGTGGTTCTCAAAAACCATTGCTCGATTTCTCTTGCTTCCACTGCGGTGGTCTCATGACGCCAGCAGCATCCATCGACGACTTGCTCGTTCGCCAGCACGGTCTGGCATTGCGGACACCAGTTCACCTTGCTGAGCTTGCGATAGGCCAATCCGCGTTCCAGCATCTTGAGAAAAAACCAATGGTTCCAGCGGTAGTATTCCGGCTCGCACGTGGAAATTTCGCGGCGCCAGTCGTAGCTGAAGCCGAATCGCTTACAGACGGCCTTCATTTGTTGGATGTTCGAATTCGTCCACTTTCGTGGCGGGATTCCGTTCTTAATGGCGGCATTTTCCGCGGGCAAGCCAAACGAATCCCAGCCGATGGGGTGGAGGACATTGAATCCGCGCATGCGCTTGAAACGCGCTACCGCGTCGCCAATCGAATAGTTCCGCATGTGGCCCATGTGCAGCGTTCCGGACGGATAGGGCAGCATTTCGAGGACGTAATATTTCGGCCGCGCAGGATCGCGGTCCGCATGAAACGCGCCCTGCTCTTCCCAAATTTTCTGCCACTTCGCTTCGATTCGCTGCGGTTCGTATTCGCCCAATGCTTGTGTCATCCTCTCCGTCGTTTGGCATTTCCGTGCCGTCGCGCTTTGCGCGCCACCCCGGATTTTCGCTGCACTCGGGCGCCGCGCTGCCGCATCGCAAATCCATCTGCGGCGCCGCGGACGCTGCGCGGCTTCCCTCCCGCCAGCCGCCAAAGCGTATCGACGTTCCTGCGGTCGTCGCCGGGACGGTCGATGGGCGTCTCCAGAATGAAAGCCCGCCCCGCGAGCTGCGGATGCGTCAAGATTCTGCGGAACCCTTCGCGGCCGATTTTGCCTTTGCCGATGTGCTCGTGGCGGTCAAGATGCGAGCCGAGCGCGCCCTTCGAGTCGTTGACATGGATGACGAAAACGCGCGCGAGGCCGACCGTGGCGGCAATCTCAGCAAGCGCACGCTCCAATCCTTCCGCGCGGCGCAAATCATGGCCCGCGGCAAATAGATGCGCCGTATCCACGCACACACCGAGGGGCAGCGCCGGGCACAAATCCAAAATCGCTCGCAGCTCAGAAAAACGCGAGCCCACGGAGGTGCCCTGGCCAGCAGTGTTCTCGAGCAGAATGCGCAAGCCACCAAAGCCGACACCGCGCGCGGCATGTTTGAGGCCATCCGCAATGGCCGCGATGGCGACGTTCATTTCCGCTCCGCAACCGCAGCCCGGATGTGTCACCAGAAAATCCGCACCGAGCGCCGCGGCGCGTACGATTTCATCGTGGAAAGCTTGAATGGAGCGCACGCGCAAGACGCGCTGGCACGAAGCCAGATTGATCAGATAATTGGTATGAATAACCAGCGGGCCAAGCCCCGATTCCGTGCGGCGCGCACGAAATCTCTCGGACGAGTCTGCGATCGCTTTTGACCCCATGGCCCCACGGCTCCACATCCTCGGACTGGCCGAAAAAATCTGCAACGCGTTGGCGCCTAAGTTGTTTGCAATATCGAGAGCCGAGCAGATATCTCCCGCGATGGAGGTATGGATTCCTATGCGGGTGCTGCCATCCATCCAGTTTGGCAGGGGCGGCTTTACTTCAGGTTCGGGGCGGTATTCGTCGCTTGCGAGGTACGGCTGAGCTGAACTGTGCTGAGGTTCTTCCATTCCCTCGGACGTGCGTTTCGTTTGGAAAATGAAAGTACATTCTAGTGGATTCGGCCAGCTTACGCAAACAGCTACTCTTGACTCCGAAACAGTTTGTGCTTACACTGTCCCTTCGATGATGAGTCCCAAAATGACGCAGGCGTGGCATTCTTATTATTTTAGCTTTACCTACCGCTATCCTTACGGGGTGGCGGCCACGGTGAAGCGCGCAGGCGCAAGGGACGAACGAATGTAGCACCAGCGCAAAAGCTCACTGAAATCGGCCGCAAACCCCGAAACAGGGTTTGCGGTTTTTTTTTGCTCCAAAGAGTGCGGCCTATGCGCATGGCAACCACCTAACAAGGGAGACTCGAATGACGCTCAACGATCACCGAAGGCGAATCGACGAACTTGACCGCGAACTGGTCCGCCTGCTGAACCGGCGCGCGCAAATGTCGATTCAGCTGGGACAACTCAAAAGGGAAACCGGCCTGCCCATGCACGACGAGGCACGCGAGGAAAATATTCTCCGGTACGTGCAGCGCGCCAATCCGGGACCGCTCGATAGCCATGCACTGGCCGCCATTTTTCGCACGATTCTCGCCGAATCGCGGCGTGTAACCGGCGAGATGCTCGCTGGAGCAGTAAAGGTAGCCGAATGAGCGCCAAGCGGACATCCCTTTTGGATATTTGGCATGCCGCCGATTGCGGCACGGCGGCACGATGCAGTACACTGTTCGGTTCGCTTCAGCCATCAGAATTCATCCGTCGGGCACCGAAGCAAAGCCGGATTCCTGTGCCAGGGAGATCGCCGCAATGCTCGTCGTAATGCAGGCTCATGCCACCGAAGAACAGGTTCGCGCCGTTTGCGAACGCATTGAATCATTGGGCCTGCGCGCTCATCCCATCCCCGGCTCGAATCGCACGGCCATCGGCATAACAGGAAACTCCGGCGCCGTCGACGTCGGTTCGCTCGAAGCCATGCCGGGAGTCATCGAGTGCATTCCCGTCAGCAAGCCCTACAAACTGGTCAGTCGCGACGCAAAGGAAGAAACCACAGTCGTGAAAGTGCCCACGCCCGCTGGCGAAGTCTCCATTGGCGGCACGAATTTGGCGATCATTGCGGGTCCGTGCGCGATCGAAAACCGCGAGCAGACAAGGGCGATTGCCGGACACGTGAAAGCGGCGGGTGTGCGCCTTTTTCGCGGTGGCGCATACAAGCCACGGACGTCTCCTTACAGCTTTCAGGGGCTCGGCGAACCCGCGCTGAAAATCATGGCGGAGGTTCGCGAGGAATTCGGCCTAGGAATCGTGACCGAGGCGATCGATAACGAGAGCCTTGACCTTGTGGAGGAGCACGCCGACGTGATTCAAATTGGCGCGCGCAATATGCAGAACTTCTCGCTGCTCAAACGCGCTGGAAAAGCCTCCAAGCCTATTCTCCTCAAGCGCGGGATGTCAGCCACGCTCGACGAGTTCCTAATGGCCGCAGAATACATACTGTCCGAAGGCAATTACCGCGTGATCTTATGCGAGCGAGGAGTACGCACATTTACGGACCACACGCGCAACACTCTCGACCTTAGCGTGATTCCCGCGGTCCAAATTCGCAGCCACCTGCCGATCCTTGTCGATCCCAGCCACGGCACCGGCCGGAGAAACAAGGTGCTTCCACTATCGCGGGCGGCGGTTGCCGTCGGCGCGGACGGCTTGCTCGTGGAAGTGCATCATGATCCTGACCACGCTCTTTCCGATGGGGCGCAGTCGATCGTACCCGATGAGCTCGATCTGCTGATGACGGAAGTTCGCGCAATCGCAACCGTGGTGCATCGTACGCTGAATTAGCACAGCTCCCGTGCCGCCGACTCCGCCACCCAAGACGCCAGATCGCAAATCCCGCTGGAACATAAGGCTCGTCCTCGTCTTGCTTGTGCTTCTGGGCATCGCCGTTCGCGAAATTGCGCTGGAACATCGGCCATCCTTCCTGCGCCCCGGTTTGCATTTGTATGCCTACGTGGCCAACACAGCTGATGGAACACTCACGGCGATCAATCTGGTCACGCTTAGGGCTGCCGCGACGGTATCTGTTGGCCCGTCGCCGAGTGGAATACGCGCGCATCCCAAACGCGACGAAATTTGGGGCGTCAGCGCGTCGGGCGGCTACGTTTGGGTGCTCGACACGAAAACCGTCCGAGTCGTCGCGCGCATTCCTGTGGGATCGAACCCGTATGCCGTGGATTTCTCCCGTGACGGCACGCGGGGTTACGTTGCGGCTTCCGGATCGGACACCGTCGCCGAAGTCGATTGCGCCTCGCGCCAAATCGTCGCACGGGCGCGCACCGGCAAACGGCCGTGGATCGCGCGCGTTACGCCGGACGGAAAGATTGTCATCGTGACGAATCGTGGCGATTCCACAGTTTCCCTCCTGAATGCGGCAACGTTCGCAACCATTGCGACGATTGGCGTAGTGTCTCAACCGGAACAGGTTGCCGTCTTGCCGGACAGCTCGAAAGCGTACATTTCCTCGGCTGATTCCGACCGCATATCCGTCATCGATCTTCGCAAGTTGACATTGATCGCGAACTTGACGCTCGGTGGAACGCCCGGAAGCTTTGTCATGAAGAGCGACGGCGGGGAGCTTTACATACCTTCACCCAATGCACACGGCCTGATCGTTATCGACACATGGACGAACGACGTGGCCGATTACGTCATGCTCGGATCAGCGCCGGACGACGCCGTGCTTTCGCCCGACGGCCAGCTTCTCTACGTCTCCGATCCGGGCGCGTCCCAAATCGTGCCTGTGCAGATTGGAGAACGGCAAGTTCTGCGGCCCATCGCGATCGGCCAACAGCCCGGCGTGCTTGAATTTGCTTCCGTGGGAGACACCCTGCTCGCGGTAGACACTGGCTCGGATCAGCTTGCCGTGATTCGCACCGAGGGCTGTTCTCAGGCGTCAGGCAGTCCCGCTGGCTGTCTGATCGCCCTGGTGCCCGTGGGACGTGATCCTCGGGACCTCGCGGTCAAAGAGTTTTGACGCGCCGCTTTTGCCGGGGACTATTGAACGGTGATGGAGAGATTCAGGTTGCGCATAATTCCAGAGATCGTGCCCGTAATGGTGACGGTGTAGGTTCCCGCGGGAGTCCCGGTTGGCGAAGAGCTACCGCCGCCGCCGCCACACGACGCAAGCAACAAAACGCCCACGAGCAGCAGGGCTGGCCGAAACGGCCTCTGGCTGCGCGATTTCCACTTCCATAGCGTCAAGAGAGCAAAGGCCAACAGCCAGAGTCCCATGACGATGCGCAGATGCCCGCTCATTGGGCGTGGAAAGAAGGGTCCGCGGGACGCCGTCGCATTGGGTGCCGTTGTTGTCACAGTCACTGTGAACCCAGCCGGCTGACCTCCTGAAACAACCACCTGCGTTGTCGAGATCGTAGACATCGAGGCGGGTATGGGATCCGCGGACGACATTGCCACCGTACCCGTAAAGCCGTTTGCAGGCGTCACCTGCAGGCTAAACGTAGCTGTCTCGCCCGCCGTCATGGTGGTCGACGTAGAGCCGCCTGACACTGCACTCAACTGAAAATTGGTTGCCGTGCCCGTGACCGGAAGCTGTTGGGGACTACTGGAGGCGTTGTCCGTCACGCTAAGCGTGGCGCCGCGCGCTCCTGCTGCCGTTGGCGCAAAAACTACAATCACAGCGCAATTCGAACCCGCCGCTACGCTGACGCTCGCACCATTCGCTCCTACACAGCTACCCGAGGCTTGAAAATCGCCGGGATTTGCGCCAACGAACCCCACCTTGGTGATTACAAGCGACCCGTTGCCTGTGTTGTTTAACTGAACGGCCTGTTTGCCAGACTGCGCTCCCACGATGACTGTTCCGAACTGAATCGTCGGCAAGCTGAACTGTGCGCCTGGCACGGTACCGATGCCACTTAGGCTGACGATCTGCGGCGATGGGATGGCGCTGTCGGAAACGGAAAGAGATGCCGAACGGGGGCCTGTGCCGGTTGGCGCAAACGTCACGGCAATTGAGCAAGCGGCCCCTGCTCTCAGAGTGGCCGCAGGACCGATGGGGCAATTATTCGTTTGCGCGAAATCGCCGGCATTTGTACCGGTGATCGCAATGCCCGAAATGGTAAGCGGCCCCGTACCTGTATTCTGCAAAGTGACTGTTTGGGGCGGACTGGCCGGAGTTCCAGGATTCTGTCCGGCAAACGTCAAGCTTGAGGGTGTGAGCGTGACGCCGACAGCCGTGCCGGTCCCCGTCAATGGCACGGTTTGCGGTGAACCACTCGCGTTGTCCGCCACGGAGACGTCAGCCGCTCTGGGGCCAGTCGCGGTTGGCTTAAACGTAACGGAAATTGTGCAGTTCGCGCTAGGCGCCAGCGGCGAAAGCGCCATGCACGTATTCGTTTCGGAAAAATCTCCCTGGTTTGCTCCTGTGATGCTAACGCTCGATATGATGAGCGGAGCTGAACCATTGTTGGTGATGGTAATCGTCTGCGGCGCGGTTGTGCCGCCAACGTTCTCGCCGCTGAATGCGAGCGAGGTCGGCGAAAACACAATCCCAGGTGCGGCCGCGATTTCGGTCCCCGAGAGTGCCACGGTAACGGTTTGCGTAGAATTATTTGTCGGGTCGACGATGGTGAGGACGTCTTGCGCCGAAAGCGTCTGAGGAGGATTGGGTTCGTTAGGCGCAAATTGTACAGCGATTGTGCATGTTCCTCCCGGCGTGATAATGGATGTGCACGTGTTGGATGTACCGAACTTAAAATCCGTCGCATTCGTTCCCTGAATCGATGATTGTATCGTCAGATTGTCGCTGCTGGTATTGGTCAAAAGTGCAGTCATCGCGTTGGGATCCACTTGGCCCTGCGCAGTGCCGGGGAAAGTCAGCGAAGTTGGCGACAGCATGATCCCTACGCCGGCGCCAGTCCCGTTCAGTGTCAGGGTCTGCGGACTGCCGATGCCGTCGTCCGTTACTTGAAGCTGCGCCGTTTCGGGACCGATGATTGAGGGGGTGAACGTAATCGAAAAATTGCAGGTGCCCGCAGGCGCGATGGGCGAAGTCGTCACGCATGTGTCGTTTCCCACCGAAAAATCCGTGCTGTTGGCGCCGGTGACGGTGACAGAGCTAACGTTTAGGCTCGCGCTGCCATCATTTGTCAGAAGGATGTTTACCGGCGGGGCCGACGTTCCATCCGCGAATGAGCCGAACGTGGCAACGGCAGGGTTAAACGCCACACAGGCCTGCGCAGTGGCACTCATGTTAACCTTCGTAAGCAGCGCATCCGACAAGGGCGGCGTTGCCGCGCAGCTCGCGCAAATTGGTTGAAAGCCGGTCTGTGGATTCACTGCTAAGGGATAGTCGGGCGAAATCGTATCTCCGAAAATAATCGCATTGCCGGATGGACCAGCGCCGACAGCATTAGCCTCCGCTGTGAAACTCCCGCCTAGAAACGTGGTGCCTAGAAGCGACGACGTTCCCCCGACAGACGGGTTGAATTGCGCAAGAAATGCATCCTGCGTGCCGCTGAATCCTTGCAGGGAGCAGAGACTTGGGAAATTGGCCGACGTTGTGCTTCCGGCGACAAAGACTTGCGTAGAAGAAAATACTGCCACGCCTTGCGCTGCGTCGGTGCCGCTTCCTCCCAAGTACGTGATGTATTGAAGCGCCGGAGTTCCGCTCGACTGGCTGATTACGGCGAGAAAGCCGTTGCTCGTGCCGTTGAGAGTCGATTGAAACGGCGAATTTGTCACGCCGGTCGACGGAATTAAGTCGGTCGATTGAGTCACGCCAGTCACGTAAGCGTCCGCAGGTGTCGCAGTGTCTACCGCGATGGCAAATGCTTGGTCGGAGCCGGTGCCACCGATGAAACTCCCGTAGATAAGTCCAAGCGATGGCGGAAAAGGACTTGGATTGATTTCCATCACGAAGCCATCCAGGGACCCTCCCGGATAAGTTTCCTGGAAACCGTTGGCGAAGGAGGTTGTGGTCGTGGACGTGAAGCCGGCAACGTAGGCGTTCCCGCTGCTGTCTACGGCTACACCGGTGCTGCCGACTGTCTGCGCGTTGATACCGAGGTACGTACAGTAGATGACCGTTCCGTCGGATCGAAACTCCGCCAGCAGACCATCGCTCGGCCCGACGAAAGTACTCTGAATCGCCGTGGGCGTCACAGGAAGATTCGCCGAAGTCGTGTCGGAGGTTACAAAGACATCCCCGGATGAGTCTGTCGCAATTCCACCTGCATTCTGAGCCGCTTCTGTGCCGCTTCCTCCAAAATACTCCGAGAAGAGGGCCGCGTTTCCGTCACGCCTGAGTTCGGTCACCGTCAGGTCGGAAGGACCGCTAAGGGTACTGCCGGTGCCGGTGACGGTAACAGGAAAGTCTTGCGAGGTCGTCCAACCGAGTATTGCAACTCGCGACGGGTTCACAGAATTATCCGCCGCTACGATTCCGCCTTGGTCGCTGCCCGAACCTCCGATGAAAGTCAAATAGATCAAAGAGGCTGAGCCAGTCTGCGTGGGATCGATCTTCGCGACGAACATAGATGAGCTACCACTGACGCTGCCGTCAGTGAATGTCGTGGGGTCCCCCGGAAAATTCGGGATGGTGGTCGTTCCGCCAACGTAGATATCTCCCGACGAATCCACGGCGACGCTATTTCCCTTCTCCGCCCCCGCTCCGCCAAGAAACGTCGTGTAAGCAATGGAAATCGAAGGATCAATGATCAGCGGCAAATCGGCCCGATACTTGCCAACGTCAAATCCCACTTCGTTGCTGCTCAACAACCGGTAGCCGCCGGTGACGCACTTGCGTGCTCCGCCGTCCAGTTGATACATGTACGGACGCTTCATGATGAGCTGGCGCGCACCGATGCGTATAACCAGATTGCCTTGCGGGTCGAGGTAAAGTGCGTCGGCGCCTCTGACGCGCAGCAAAATCTGCCGTAAATCGCTGCCGCGCGCGGCGGTCAAATCGTATTCGAGGCCCTGCGCGCCACCGTAAAATCGCGCGTCAACGCCGGGGTACAAGCCCGCATATTGGACTGCCGCATAGTGCGGGACATTTGTGTGCCACTGCTGTGCGTTGCGGCCTAGGAGGTAATTCGTCTTGCCGGAAAGCAGAGTGTCTCCGGCTCGCCTTGTACTGCGGCCGGCCCCGGCGAATTCGAGTCTAAGAGAATTTCCTTTGGTCGCCGCGCGCCCGCGACCGTCATGCGCCGCACGGTCCCAGGAAACGTAAACGCTGTCATCCGTCAAGAAAACTGTCGCGTCACTCGCGCGCGCGAGAAACTTCACTTCCGAAACGCTTTGCCCAACATTTGGTTCGAACGCCCATCCCAAATTGGCAAGTCTTTGGGTAGCGTTTCGGGCTGCCAGTGTCGACAACGCGATGGGCACCATTTTGCGCGACGCCGCCGCGATATGCCGCCGTTGGGGGAGTTGCTGCAGAAGGAAAAGAGCGGCCAACGCGCTCAAAACCACGGCCCCGCAAACAAGCGGACCACGGCGCGCGCCGCGCCAGGCTAGGCGGATGAGCCGCGGTAAGAGGACAAACGTACCGTTCACTTGGGCAAATACTTGCTCTTATTTTGAGTTCTGAGAGGTACAGGCGAACTATACCTGCGCGGGAAATTCTGTCAACCATTTACTTACCATAAACTATTTTGGCAGAGCAGCGCCCTGCATTGGCTCAATCGGCCACGCAAAAGAATCCTCGCCCAAAGGCAACTCGATGGAGCCTTCATGTGGCACGAGATCGAGGGCCATCCCGTCGCGCCAAAGAGATGCGCTGAATCGAATTGCGCGGTGGCCGACCAATGCAAAGGCGCTTCGCGCGAGACTCGCTTCAATAATTTTCCCGACAGCTACGGAGAAATGCTCCTTCAAAAGCGTCGATTCTTTCCCGTCCTGCTCCGCAGAAAAGCTCACAAGTTTTCCATCATGCACACGGACAATCAGCTTAACGGCCGCACCGGCCTCGAAAACGAACTGGAATTCACAGTCCCGTAGTTGAGCGAATGCCTCGCGCAACGGATCAATGCGCACGAACAAGTGTCGGTCGTCGAAGCCGTAGTAAATCTCGCCCATGAAATGCATCTGGCCATGCATCGCTCCACCTCGCCGGCTGGTGGAGTAATATCCCGCGCCCAGCCACTCAAAGTACGAGCTCGCCCGCCCGTCCACTTGCACCTTGAGCCAATCCGTTGGCGGCACAACCTGGGCTCCCAGAAATACCCGTTTAATCGGCTCCCCTACCTTCGGCGGAACATCCAGCCCCAGCGCCGAGTACGCCTCCGTAAGATGCTTGCGATACAGTTGATCGAATTCCTCGTCGTTCGATGAACTATTTTCTGGTCCGTACCACCAACACCAGTCGCTGCCTTCCGCCGCAAGAAGGGCTTCGCGCGCCCGCTGCAGATCCGGCGTGGCGCGATTCTCCTGCAGCGCACTCGGTTCTACGGCTTGGGCTTTCGCATATGCTTCCCGCGCGTCTCGCAGCAGTTCCCACGCGCGGATGTCTTGCGAATGTCCGATCCAGATATCGAAATTGGCATTAATCCAAGAAGCTGGAAATATCCCTTCGAGCGAGCCGATGTCCCCGGCCTCGGCAATCGCTTCGCTCGCTGTGAGGACGCGAATCTCCGGATCGTGCGCGATGCGCGCATAAAGCTGCCGCAAAAACTCTCGTCCGTTTCCTGGATAGTATTCCCAGGCATTTTCGCCATCGAGGATCACGGATACTGTCGCCGGTTTCTCGCGGCTCGTGCGATCGCCAATCATGCGCAACCTTCGATGAAAATCCTCCGCGGCTTCTGTGGCGCCCATGCGCGAATACACAAAGCCGACTAAATCGGAAAGATAGTGGTCGCGAAAGAAACCGTAAATATCCCTTCCCCCGATTCTGAATTTCCAGGGCGAATACAACTCCGCCGCATTTTCCGGAATGCCGTCACCATCGCGCCAAAAACCGATATTGCGCGTGCGCCCCAAGACGCCCTCGTCGGTGGCGAACCAGCGAAATCCCAACTCCGCCGCGATCGCCAACACTTCGTCGGAAACCGAACCTTCCGAGGGCCAAAGTCCTTGCGGAGGGTGTCCAAAAAGATTCTTGTGGTAGTCCCGTGATCGCACGAGCTGCTCTTTCGCGTCTTCCGGGAATCGGAAAGGCGGCGTTAGCGAGGGACTGTGCGGGTTTGCCACGCGCGCGATTTGCGAATCGCACAGCAAAGGCAATATGGGGTGGTAGAAGGGCGTGGTCGAAATCTCGATTTGCCCCCGCTCCGCGGCTCGTTTATATTCCGGCAACACCCGGTGAAGTAACTCCGCCTGTTTCGCGCGAAGATTTTCCTTGTCCTGCTCCGAGAAGTTCGAGCCTTGCCGCGCAAGCGCGGAAACAATGGGATCGCAAGCCAGGTATTCTTCATCCATCCACGCGAGCTGCGACAAAAGCTGCAAATCGCGCCAGTCACGAGCGCTGAATTGCGCTGTGGCACGCTCGATCCCCAGCTTCCGTGACCACTCGAAAAACTCAACGAAGCGCGGCCAGCGGCTCATGAGCCGTTCATGGTTCACTTGAAACGCGCGATGCAAGATCTCGTGCTTGTCCGCTTCGGATAGGTCGCTGGCGGGCTTGAATGCAACGTCGAACCACGGGTCCTCGAATTTGCCGCTCGCGTATTCCTGGATCTGCACCGCGAGTGAAGGAACGATGTTGAATGTCGCGTGAACCTCGGGAAACGCCTCGAGGGCGCGCACCATGCCCCAATAGTCTTTGAGGGCGTGCAGCCGAGTCCACGGTAAAATGTAACGGTGCGTCGTCGGGTCGCGATACTGAGGCTGATGCATGTGCCACAAGAGAACCAGGTGAACACGGCTCATGCTGGACGACTCTCCGATGACTTTGTGTCGCTCATGCTAGAATGCCTTGCGCTCTATGCGCATTCTCGATCGATACGTGTGCCGCGAAATCGTTTACGATTCGTGGCTGGGTCTCGCCGTTTTTACCTTCGTGTTCTTCGTGCCGCAGCTTGTCCGCTTAATGGGCCTAGTTGTGCAGCACGCGGCAACAACAACGGAAATCCTTACGCTTCTTCTATGCTCTCTCCCGCCCGTCCTCATCTTCACGGTGCCCATGTCGATGCTCGTCGGCGTTCTGATTGGGCTGGGGCGTCTCTCCGCCGATAGCGAAATCGTTGCGCTCAACGCCAGCGGCATCAGCCTTCGCCGCCTGCTCGTTCCCATCGGCGCTATCGCGCTCACCGCTACGCTCCTGACGTTCTGCATGACGCTTTGGCTGTGTCCACGTTCGCTGCGAACTCTGAGCTCGCTCGAAGAGCGTCTGCGAATTTCGCAGGCGTCTTTTGCCATCCAGCCGCGCGTCTTCGACGAACGATTTCCGCACTTCATTCTTTACATTGAGGATGCCGGCGCATCCGGCATGCGCTGGCGAGGTGTCTTCCTGGCGGAGTCCAATTCGTCTACCGGCTCGACAGTCACCGTTGCAAGAAATGCCATTGTAATCGCCGACGAGCGGCAGGGCAAGCTGACGATTCACTTCGATGATGTCTCTACTCATGTGTACGACCCGAAAAATCCCGATCATTACGATCTGCAGACATCTGCCGAAGAGTCGAGAGACTTGCTGCTCACAAGTTCCGCCACCGTGGCAAGCGGCGCTCAGATCCTGAGCGATCGCGAGCGAACCGTCGGCCAGTTGCTTTCGGCCGGCGCCGCCGGCACCGGCACGCGCGACGCTCGCGTGGAGTTGCAGCAGCGCATTGCGCTGCCGATTGCATGTTTCCTTTTTGCCTTGCTCGGCGTGCCTGTGGGAGTGCGCCCTCGCCGCGGCGGACGGGCTGCAGGCTTCATCGTAACCATTTTGCTGATCTGCGGCTATTACCTGTTTTTTGTGACCGGCGTTCACTTCGCTCAAAATGGCGCTCTTTCACCAGTAGTTGGTGTGTGGACTGCCAACATTGTCACGCTCGCGGTCGCGCTCATTCTTCTGCGCCGCATTGAGCACATCCATCCAGAGGCGCGCTGGATCGACCACCTGCGGCGTAGCCTCCTGCACAGGAAGAAGGCGCCAAGCGAAGCCCCGAACTCTGTCAGCCCTCCGGCGGTCGCGCGCGCCACTCTTCAAATCGAACGATCCCGGCCTAAGCAATACCGCACCTGGGCATTCCCTCTGATTTTCGACCTCTACCTGCTCGGCACCTTCTTCTACTGGATCGTGCTCATGTTGGCGAGCTTCATGATGCTGTTCGACGCTTTCACGCTGTTCGATCTCTTGGGCGACATCGCAAAAAATCACATCCCTTTCTCCATCGTCGCCAGTTACTTCCTGGACTTGCTTCCTATGATGGTTTACCAACTTCTGCCGCTGGCGGCCCTGGTCGCCACGCTGATCACTCTCGGCTTGTTGGCCAAAAACAATGAAATTACAGCGCTCAAGGCTTCTGGCGTCAGCCTGTTTCGTCTCGCGTTGCCGCTGATACTCGCCGGAACCTTGCTGAGCGCCGGTATGTTCCTTCTCGACGATTCGTTCTTACCATACGCCAATCAGCGCCAGGACGCTTTGCACGACCGCATCAAAGGCCGCCCTGCGCAAACCTATTTTCAACCCACACATCAATGGATATTCGGCGAGCACGACAAGATTTTCAATTACCAGCTATTTGATCCCGACAACAATTTATTCGGCGGCTTGAACGTTTTTGAACTCGACCCTTCGACGTTTCAGATTCGCCGCCGCATTTATGCGGATCGCACTTACTGGGCGCCAAGCCTGAATTCCTGGGTTCTGGAGAGCGGATGGGTTCGGGATTTCTCTGCTTCGTCGGTCACTTCGTATAAACCTTTCCGCGTGGATTCGTTCCCCGAATTCTCTGAGCCGCCGTCTTATTTCAAACGCGAAGTCTTTCAGTACGACCAGATGAACTGGTGGCAGCTTCGAAATTACATTCGCAGCTTGCAGAAAGCTGGATTCGAGACGGCTCGTCTGTCCGTCGAATGGCACAAGAAGTTCGCCTTTCCTTTGATCACCGCGATCATCGTGTTTCTCGCCATACCGTTCGCTCTGCTGGTCGACACACGCGGCGCCGTGGGAGGTATTGCTCTCGCGGTCGGCATTGGAATCGCGTACTGGTCGATTGCTGCCCTCTTTGAAGCTCTGGGCGCCGTCGGACAGTTGCCGCCCTTTCTGGCTGCGTGGGCCCCAGACGCCATCTTCGCGTTCGCCGGCCTGTACTTCTTCCTGAAGATGCCGACATAACCGGGATATGTTTTGGTGTGGATGCTCGCTGCGAAGAAACCCACTTATTGCGATAAGAGCGATCGCACTTTCTCGATAATGAGATCAATCTCCACTTCGTTGTGCCCGCCATCGGGAATGATGATGTCCGCGTAGCGTTTGCTGGGCTCGACGAACTCCAGATGCATCGGTCTGACCGTTTGATGATATTGCTCAATCACCGAATCGACCGTTCTGCCGCGCTCGCGAATGTCTCTGGTGAGCCTCCGTATGAATCGCAGGTCCGCGTCCGTGTCCACAAAGATTTTCACGTCCATCAAGCTTCGCAGTTGCTCGTTCTCGAAAATCAGAATCCCTTCCACCAGTATGGCCGGACGCGATTCGATTCTGACTGTCTCAGGAACTCGGCGGTGCTGGGTAAAGTCATAGACTGGCCGCTCGATGGCGCGGCCCTCGCGCAAATCGCGGATGTGTTCAACGAATAGCGGCGTATCGAGCGCGCTCGGATGATCGAAATTGCACCGCGCGCGCTCTGCGCTCGACAAATGAGATAAGTCCTTGTAGTAGTGGTCCTGCTGAAGCACAACAACGCCGTCGTTCGATAGTGCCCGCGACAGCCGGTCGGTTATGGTCGTCTTGCCGGAACCGGTTCCTCCGCAAATGCCAATGACAAACGACCGCTGCGCCATCAGGATCGCTTCTTCGCCCGGCTGCGTTTCCCGGCCGATTTTTCTTCGATCATGGCTTGCGCGGCAGCCAACCGCGAGATCGGCACGCGAAATGGGGACGCGCTCACATAGTCCATCCCTGCCCTGTGGCAGAACTTCACGCTCTCCGCGTCGCCGCCATGTTCGCCGCAAATGCCGACTTTCAGTTTTGGCCGCGTCTTGCGCCCGCGCTGAATGGCCCATTCGATCAGCATTCCCACTCCCTCTTGATCGAGTGTCTGGAACGGGTCGCCAGTGAAAATCCCCGCTTTCTTCTCGTCCACATACTCAGGAAGGAATCTGCCGGCATCATCCCGCGACAGCCCCATGGTCGTCTGCGTAAGGTCGTTCGTGCCGAAAGAAAAGAACTCCGCCACTTCCGCAATTTGATCCGCCAGCAGCGCGGCCCTGGGGAGTTCGATCATCGTTCCCACTAGATATTGAAGTTTTACTTTACGTTCTGCAATGATCGCGTCCGCCACTTTGCGTGTCTCTTCTTCAAGAATCCTCAATTCTTTTTTCGCCATCGTGAGCGGATGCATGATCTCAGGAAATACTTTAACTCCCTTCTTCTGGCATTCGATCGCCGCTTCAATAATCGCTCGCACTTGCATTTCAAGAATTTCTGGATACGTGATCGTCAACCGACACCCGCGGTGGCCGAGCATCGGATTTGCCTCGTGCAATTGCTCCACGCGCCGAATGACCGTTTCGACCGGCACTCCGATCTTCTTTGCCAGATCCTCTTGCTGCTTCCTCTCATGCGGAACGAACTCGTGCAGCGGAGGGTCAATCAGCCGGATGGTGACCGGAAGCCCGTCCATGGCTTCGAAAATTCCGACGAAGTCGCGCCGCTGGAACGGCAGCAGCTTGTCGAGCGCTCGCTGGCGAGCCTCGCGCGTATCGGCGATGATCATCTCTTGAATCGCCAGTTGCCGCTCAACGCTCTTCTCCGGCTGCTCAAAATCCTTGAAGAACATGTGCTCGGTGCGGCAGAGCCCGATCCCCTCAGCGCCCATCTCGCGGGCCTTTCGCGAATCAAACGGCGTATCGGCGTTTGTGCGTACCCGAAGCCGCCGGACTTTATCAGCCCAGCCCATCACGATTGAATAGGCCTTTGGCGGTTCTGGCCGGGCGAGCTCGATTTGGCCTTCGTAAACAGCGCCTTCGCTGCCATCCAGCGTCAGCCAGTCGCCCTGCGAAACAGCGCGGCCGTTCACATGCATCTGTTTCTTTGGATAGTCGATATCCAGGGCCTCGCAGCCGACGATGCAGCATTTTCCCCACCCGCGCGCAACCACTGCCGCATGGCTGGTCTTGCCGCCGGTTGCCGTCAGGATTCCCTGCGCGACATGCATTCCGCCCACGTCCTCCGGACTTGTCTCGCGCCGCACCAGAATCACCTTCTCGCCGCGCGATGCCCATTCCTCCGCTTCATGCGCAGTGAACACCGCCTTGCCGCTGGCAGCGCCGGGAACTGCATTCACACCCGTTGCGATTTTCCGTTTTGCGAGATCATCTCTTTTTGTTGACAACGCAATGACGGGATAAAACAGCCGCTCCACGTCGTCAGGCTGTATGCGCTGAATCGCTTCTTCTCTCGTGATGAGTCCTTCATTCGCCATGTCCATGGCGATGCGAAACGTAGCACCTGGCGAGCGTTTGCCGGTCCGCGTCTGCAGCATGTACAGCTTCCCATCCTCTACGGTGAACTCCAGGTCCTGCATGTCGCGATAGTGGTGTTCAAGGGTTTGCCGCACGCCTTCCAGTTGCTTGTACACTTTTGGCATCCGCTTCGCCATTTCGCTCAACTGCATCGGTGTGCGGATTCCCGCCACAACATCTTCGCCCTGCGCGTTGATAAGGAAATCGCCGAAGAAGTCCTTCTCGCCCGTCGAAGGATCCCGAGTGAAACAAACCCCCGTGCCGGAATTGTCGCCGGTATTGCCGAACACCATCTGAACCACATTGACTGCCGTGCCCAGCAGGCCAGTGATTTTTTCTACGCGCCGGTACGTCACTGCCTTTTCGCCCATCCACGATTCGAACACCGCGCCGATCGCGCCCCACAGTTGCTCCTGCGGATCCTCTGGAAATGGCTTGCCTGTTTTCTGCTTGAAATACTCTCGATAGTCCGCGACGAGCTGCTTCAGGCCATCTGCCGGAATTTGCGTGTCGTCTTTGATCTTCAAGCGATCCTTTAATACCCGCAACTTCTCTTCGAGTTCGTCTTTGGGCAAACCGATGACGACGCTTGAATACATCTGCACGAATCGCCGGTACGCGTCATATGCGAATCGCTCGTTGCCAGTTCGCTGTGCGAGACCCTCGACGGAACGGGAGTTCAATCCGAGATTGAGGATCGTTTCCATCATCCCGGGCATGGAGCGTGCCGAGCCAGAGCGCACACTGACCAGCAGCGGATCTTTCGCGTCGCCCAGCTTCTTCTTGGTGACCTTCTCCAAGCGCGCGAGATTTGCCTTTACCTGCGCCGCCAATTCCTTTGGAAACTTTCTCTCGTGTTTGAAGTAATAGTCACACGCCTCGGTTGAAATCGTGAAACCCGCCGGAACCGGCAGGCCGATACGCGTCATTTCCGCCAAGCCGGCACCCTTTCCACCCAGTACATCTTTCATCTGTCCGTTGCCTTCGGCCTTCCCCGCTCCAAAGAAATAAACGTATCTCACTTGTGCCCTCGTCTCCTTTGCGACTCCGTTAAAAATGATTATTGAACCACCCTGTCGGCGCGCCGACATACACGCCCTTTCAAAGATCAAAATCCCGCCGAGATTATTTCTCCTCCGCAGCCATCTCCGCAAAATCGGCGATCGTTGAAAATTCTTTTAGCAAGCCCGCAAGTAATGCCAGGCGATTTCTCCGCACCGCTTCGTCTTTGTCCATGACCAGCACGTCATCAAAAAAACGATCCACGGTCGGCCGCAATTCCGAAATGGCTTCAAGTGCTTCTTTATATTCTCCCGCGCGCTTATGCTTCCCTGCCCGTTGCGCAAGCTCCTGCGCTTCGCGATGCAAAACTTGTTCCGCTTCTACGCGAAGCAATTCGCTCTTCACACTACCGCCGCGCCCGCCATCCGGCCCAGCTTTTTCGAGAATTTTTCTGATCCGCCGGAACGCCGCCGCCAAGGGCTCGAAATTCTTCGAATGCCGGATCGCCCGCAGCGCAACGATTCGGCTTCGCACGTCGACCAAATCATCCGCTCCCGCTGCCATCGCTGCGTTCACCTCGTCATAAGCAAAACCGTACTTCTCGCGCAGAAGATACTTCGCGCGCTCGGCTACAAAAGCGAGCACCTGTTTCTCTGCCTCCGCTGTAACTTCGATTTTCGGTGGATGCGCAGCCAGTCCCTGCGCCGCCGCAGAGATCGACGCGGAAAGAGATATCGGCAAGTTTCGTTCAAGCAAAATATGAACTATCCCTGCCGCAGCTCGACGCAAAGCGAAAGGATCACTTGAACCCGACGGGACAATCCCCACGGCAAAGCAAGCCACCAACGAATCGAGCTTATCTGCGATCGAAACAGCACAACCTGTCAGATTGCGCGGAATGGCATCCTCTGCTCCGGCCGGTTTGTAATGGTCGTAGACGCCCCATACGACGTCTTCATCCTCTCCTTGAGCTCTGGCGTAGAGCCCTCCCATAATCCCCTGCAGCTCTGTAAACTCGCGCACCATCTCGGTCGCCAAATCACACTTTGCGAGTTGCGCGGCTCTATCCGCAGCACCGACGTCGGCGCCATGAATTCCCGAGTCGAACCAGTTTCGCGCAATCTTCCGGGCGAGGTCGCGCATGCGCTCCGTCTTGTCACGATAACTTCCCAGACGGGATTCGAACGTGATGTGCGCGAGCTTATCGGCGTAGTCGGCCAGCCGACACTTTTGATCCGATTGCCAAAAGAATTGCGCATCTGCCAATCGCGCTCGCAGTACTTTTTCATGGCCGCGGCGCACCAGCCCAGCGCGATCCTTGTCCAGGTTGATTATCGCAAGAAAGTGCGGCTCGATTTCGCCGCGATGGCTCTCGACAGCGAAATACTTCTGATGATCCCGCATTACCGTAACGATTACCTCGGAAGGTAGTTCAAGGTATTTAGCTTCGAAGTCTCCGCGAATGACCGTTGGATACTCGTTCAGGTATGTTACAAGATCGAGGAGGGCGGCATCTTCGTGCACGCTCCACTTCCCTTTTGCAGCGACGCTTCGGATCTCGCGTTCGATTTTCTTCCGGCGTTCCACCGGGTCAACAAGCACAAAATTGCGCCGCAGCTTCACCATATAATCCTTCGGCCCACTTACCTTAATTCTCGAATAGCCAAGAAAACGGTGCCCTTCTGTCGCGTCGCCTGCGGAGACGGCCTCGAATTCAAAGGGAACAACCTTGCTGTCGAGAAGAGCGACGATCCACCGCACCGGCCGTATAAACCGCTCCCCCTTCTTCCCCGCCCAATACATCGAGCGTGGAAAGCTAAGCTCCCTCATCGCACGCGGCAAGACTTCTGCAAGAATCTCGTTTGCCGTTCGCCCTCGAACAATGAGCCGCGCGGCGAGATACTCTCCTCGCGGAGTCATGGTCGTGTAGAGATTCGAAATCGGCACGCCTTGTTTTTCCGAAAAACTCTCGGCCGCGCGCGTCGGCTGGCCGACATTGTCAAATGCAACGGCCTTCGGTGGGCCAAGCACTTCCTTTTTTTCGTCCTCTTGACGGAGCAAGATCGCACTTGCCATCGCTACGAGTCGGCGTGGTGCGGCGTACGTTAAAATCGGCGAGGCAAGCAGCCTGCTGGCCTCCAAATTATTCTCAAGTATTCGTTTAAGTTCGGCCGCAGCCTTCGCTAGCAGTCCCGCAGGAATTTCTTCGCAACCAATTTCAAAGAGAAAGGCAGCTCGGTCCTTCATTTTTGCACCTGGCTTGGTGCAGCGTCCGAAGTTCCTCGCGATGCAGGAAGGACTTCGCTCCATCCATTTGCCGAGCAATAGTCTCGCGCGATCTGGCATGACAGTGCTCGGACTCTCGCGATCAATGCCGCGCGCTCCGTCGTCGAAATCGCCCCGCGAGAGTCCAGAGTATTGAAAAAGTGCGAGCACTTCAGGCAAAAATCGTACGCCGCTAAGATCGGCGCTTGCCGCTGCCCTGCTGATTCACTCGCGCGGTCCCTCCGTGCCAAGATCGCCTTCGCTTCCTTCTCGCACAGGTCGAACATTTCGCGCGTCCGCTTCGCGTCCGCCCACTCAAAACTATAAACTGAAAATTGCTCCTCTTCGGTTAAGCGGATGTCCCCGTAGGACGTGTCGTTCGACCAACGCAACTGAAACACGCTATCTACGTCCTGAAGGAAAGCTGCAATTCGCTCCAGCCCATACGTTAGCTCGCACGACACCGGGTCCAGGTCCAGCCCGCCAGATTGCTGGAAGTAGGTGAATTGCGTAATCTCAAGTCCGTCGAGAAGCACTTGCCAGCCAACGCCCCAGGCACCCAGCGTTGGAGATTCCCAATTGTCCTCTTCAAAACGAATATCATGGTGCTTCAAGTCAATTCCCATCACGCGCAGACTATTCAAGTAAAGGTTCTGAACATCCCTCGGCGACGGTTTAAGTATCACTTGAAGCTGCGTGTGCTTGTACAGGCGATTCGGATTCTCGCCATATCTCCCGTCCGAAGGCCTTCGGCTCGGTTGCACGTAGGCGACCCGATACGGATTCGGCCCGAGCACGCGGAAGAATGTCTCGGGATGCATCGTGCCCGCACCTACCTCGACATCGTATGGCTGCTGGATCACACAGCCCTGCGCCGACCAGTAGCTTTGCAGCTTGAAAATCAATTCCTGAAAAGACAATCCAACACGCTTCCCCACCTTAAACTTCCCCTTCAACTTGGGGCTCGCTTTGTGCTGCGAATTCATCAAGCGCTCTCCAGCATTTCGCGCGCGTTTAGTTTACGTTCAATCTGATGTTCCACCAAATCCAGCAAGTACTTCGTAAGTTCCTGCAATGCCGGCTTCGCGAAATCTTTGGCGTCCAGCTTGTCGAGCCTTTCGCCCAGCATTTTGCGGCCAGCAGCGATGGCGCTGGCGGAGACTGTGGCCATTCCGGCGGCGCGGCACTTTGCGCAAAAGACGCCGGGCGTCGCCGGGCTCGCGTATGCGACGGATGTCAGTTCCGCGCCGCACCGCCCGCAACGTTCAAACGATCCGAGCCACCCACCAAGCCGCACCGTCCACAGCGCAAAGTAAGCGAGCGGTAGTTCGATTTCCCGGCGTCGCTTGATAGTCTGCGCCGACAGCAGCAGCAAGCGAAACGCTGGATCAGCGGGTTCGCGGTCCGGCAGCACCGCTTCCGTGATTTCGGCCAAGAGAGCCAGGGCCACTCCCGCGGAGTAATCCCGAAACGTGGTAACGAACGACTCGATCAGTTCGCACTGATTGATTCGCACCAGCTCGCGCGTTTCACGCTCGAAGAACCAGATGCGCACGTACGACATTCGCTCGAGCGTTGAGCCGAATCGGCTCTTCGTCCGGCGCGCGCCTGCGGCGACCCCGCGCACACGGCCCATCGTTCGGCTGAGAAAGCTCACCAGCCGGTCGGCCTCGCCGAGCGGATAGCTCTGTAAAACGATGGCTTCGGATTCGCGAAGTGGCATCGGCGTGTCGGCGCGCCGACTTTTCTGCGCGCTTCAGCACGCTTAAGCCGCGCGCAGCGAAACTAAACTTATTATCACAGCCGTGCGCGCTGTGCAATCTACGCAACAGGAATTTTTCTGCGTTCAACTCTTCGCGCCACTTTTGCTTTCTATTGCCGCGACTCTCCACTAAAGTACAATCCCATGCCGCGGAAGAAAAATAACGCCGCCGTTGTCGACGTTACCGGCGTGGGCATCAATGCCACCGATACAATTATCGATCTTCCGCGCTTCCCGGAATTTAATTCAAAACTTGAACTTTGCTCCGCGGCTGTTCTCCCGGGCGGCCAAGTCGCCAGCGCCCTCGTGGCCTGTCGCCGATGGGGGCTGTCCGCGCGCTACGTGGGCTCCGTCGGCGACGATTCTGCTGCGACGTTGCAATCGCGTGAATTACAAGGGCACGCCATCGAATCCCATCTCATCCGCGTGCCTAACTGCGCGAGCCAGTTCTCTTATATTCTTGTCGATGGCCACTCAGGCGAGCGAACCATCCTCTGGAAACGCGACCCGCGTCTTACCCTGCTCCCGCGGCATCTTCGGCGAGAGTGGATCACAAGATCAAAGATTTTACTGGTCGATGGGCATGATACCGCCAGCGCTGCTCAAGCCGCACGCTGGGCACGCGCCGCACACATTCCCGTCGTAGCCGACGTGGATAACCTCTACGCGGGAGTTGAAGCGTTACTTGAGAATACCGACCACCTCTTCGCTTCGCAGGAGTTCCTTTCTCGCCTCCTGAATATCGCCGACTTGCTTGCCAACCTTCCCGCAATCTCCCAGCGTTTCGGATGCAAAGTTTCCGGCGTTACGCTTGGGCGTCTTGGCTGCCTGGCCTGGGATGGCGCGCAGTTTCACTATTGCCGAGGGTATCGAGTCGTTGCGGCCGACACGACTGGAGCGGGAGATATTTTTCACGCAGGCATCGTGTACGGGATATCGAAAAGCTGGAGCCTTGATGTAACACTTCAATTCAGTTGCGCAGCGGCCGCTTTGAACTGCACCGCCCAAGGAGCGCGCGGGGGATCAAATCCTTACCTGAAACTCGTAAGTTCATGCGCACGGCAAAGCGTTCCGAGTCCGCATTCTCTTTGGAACAACTGGCGCGGCACGCGCGTATCCTGGGAAAGCGTTCATGATTCCCTTGAAGAATCTCCGGCCGCGCACTCATTTCCCGTCCGTGACGCTGGCGCTGATTATTGCAAACTTCGCCGTCTTTTTTTATCAACTCACGCTCTCACGGCGGGCGTTGCAGGCCTTCATCACCACGTACTCGCTGGTCCCGGCCCGCGTTCAACTTGCCCTTGCCGGTTCACACTTCACCTTAGCTCAGGCATTTGTACCTTTCTTCACATCGATGTTTCTCCATGCGGGCTGGCTGCACATCATCGGCAACATGTGGTTCTTATGGCTCTTCGGCGGCAACGTGGAAGATCGTTTGGGACATATCCCTTACCTCGGATTCTATTTTGCATGCGGGCTGGGAGCCGGCACGGCGCAAACATTATTCAGTTTGGGTTCGACGATTCCTTCGCTGGGAGCCAGTGGTGCCATTGCTGGCGTGCTCGGCGCTTACATTATTTTCTTCCCGTCATCGAAAATCCTCACGCTAGTGACGCTGTTTTTCTGGTGGTTCTTTGCGCGTTTGCCCGCGGTGCTTTTCATCGGATTGTGGCTCTTGGTTCAATTCCTCAGCGGTGTGAGTTCCCTTGGCAGCGCGGCTCAGGGCGGTGTTGCATGGTGGGCTCATGTCGGAGGCTTCTTGCTGGGGATGCTGCTCGTCTCAGGCATGCGGCGCAAGCAAACCTACGGCTCGTACGACTATTCCTAGGCTCCTGCGCCGGCAAGACCTCGCTTCGAAATGCGCTCGGCCATCCAATTCCCGGCTTCGCGCGTGCCTATTTGACCGCCCAAGTCCGGCGTCGTCTTTCCCTCGCGGACCGCCGCTCGCGCGGCGTCCTGAATAAGGGCCGCCTCGCGTTCCAGTCCGAGATACTCGAGCATCATCGCGCCCGCCAGCGCAGAGCCCATCGGATTCGCGATGTTTTTCCCTGCGATGTTCGGCGCGGAGCCATGTACCGGCTCAAAGAGCGAAACCTGTCCGGGATGAATGTTCCCCGATGGTGCGAGTCCCAACCCGCCCGAGAGCTGTGCTCCCAGGTCGCTGGCGATGTCTCCGAACAGATTGCAAGCAACAATCACTTCAAATTGCGACGGATCGCGGACCATCTCCATCATCAGCGTATCGACGTACAAGTGCCGCGTTTCAATTTCCTCATACTCTTCCCGCAGTTCCTTCCAGACGCGCTGCCATAACCCGTGCCCATAGGTCATCGCGTTGGATTTGTCGCTCATGCACGCGCGTTTCAAGCCTTTGCGACGGGCATAATCCAGGGCGTAGCGAATGATGCGCTCCACTCCCTTCCGCGTATTGACGTCTTCCTGCACGGCCACTTCGTCGTCAGTGCCCTGCTTGAAATTGCCGCCCACGCCGGCGTATGCCCCTTCCGTGTTTTCGCGAAATACAATGAAGTTGATGTCTTGCTCCGTACGGTCTCGAAGCGGCGTCAGCCGTTGGTCGAAAAGCACACACGGACGCGCATTCACGTACAGGTCGAGCTTGAACCGGAGGCCCAAAAGAATGTCTGCCGCGTGCTGGTTCGAAGGCACGCGCGGATCGCCAACCGCGCCAAACAGAATGGCATCGAAGTCCCGCTGAAGCATCTGAGGCGCATCCGTAGGCAGCGTAGTGCCGTCCTTCAAAAACCGATCGGCGCCCCAATCGAAGTGCGTGAAGGCGAGTTTCTGCCCGGTCGCAGCGCACGCCGCTTCCAGCACTTTCACACCTTCAGGCGTTACCTCTTTTCCAATTCCGTCGCCGGGGATTACGGCGATACGCTTCGTTTGCGGCATCTTTCACCTAAAGTATTACTTTATATAACTTCGCCGTCCTGCTGGCGCGGAGTTTAGCACAGCCCCGAGTGAACATTTATGCTCCGGCTGTTTCCGCAGGCACTTGTGCGCGCCCTGGCCCGAATTCTGCCAAGTAAACACCCGCCAGGATCAAGCCGCCGCCGATGAGCAACGCGTTGGTCAGGTTCTCGCCAAGTAGCACCACGGCCAGAAGCGCTCCCAAAGGCGGCTCTAGATATGTGAATACCGCGAGTCGTGATGCAGGCAGATGAGAAAGCGCCCAGAAGAAAATCAGATATGCCCCAATGGAGGAGACCAGCACCGTGTACCCCAAACCGAGCCAGCCCACCGTTCCCACTGCTCTCCAGTCCAGCCGCGCGGCTTCTCGCAGACTCATGGGCAACAAAAAAATCGCGCCGGCCAGGTTACAGAACGTATTCATCGAGATGGTGTCATACTGCCGAGCAACTTTCTTGGCCAGCACGGTGTACAGGGCAAATCCGGTCGTTCCCCCGAGCGCAATCAAGTCACCTATCCAGGTTCCCGCGTGATGGCGCAACTCCTCTCCGGCAACAAGTACCCCAATGCCCGCAAAGCAGATTGTCATGCCAACAATTTTCGCGCGCGTCACCTTCTCCAGTTTGTACGCGCGGGCAAGCAGCAATACCAGAATTGGCCCAGTTGCCACAATTAGCGCCGAATGCCCCGCCGTTGTGTAGTCCAGGCCTACGATGAACAAACCACGGTTGATCACCACGCCAAAAAAACCAAGCACCGCGAAATTCCACAGATCTTTTCGATTCAAACGCGAGCGCCGCGGCCTGGCAAAGTAAATGGGCAACATCAAAATTCCGGACAACACAATGCGAAATGACGTCAGCGCGTATGGGTTAATGTACCGCAGCGTGATCTTGGCGATAATGAAGTTAAACGACCACCCAAGCACCATCAGTAGAATTAGCGTGTAGAGCAGCACAGGATGGCGCGGCCGTTCCACCGATTAGACGAGCACCTCGCTCCGGACCGTAAGTTTTTCAATGCATTCAAGTTTTGGTTGATATCCAATCCCGGGACCAGACGGCACTTTGATTGTTCCTTTAGGCGTTACCTCAATTTCTGGCTCGACAATATCCTCCGCCCAGTAACGCTTGCTCGCGGAAACGTCACCCGGCAAAGTAAAATTCTCGAGCGTCGAAAGCGCGATATTCTGCGCGCGCCCGATTCCGGTCTCGAGCATTCCTCCGCACCACATCGGGATGCTGCTCTGCTGGCACAAATCGTGAATCCGCCGCATCACCGTGTGGCCGCCGACGCGTCCCATCTTCATATTGATGATTCGGCATGCCCCCATCTCGATGGCGGCGACGGCATGGCCGTATTCGTGGATGCACTCGTCCAAACATATCGGAGTCTGAATCTGCTTCTGCAGCTTCACGTGGCTGTAAATATCATCCCAGCCGAGCGGCTGCTCAATCATCATCAGCCCAAATGCATCGAGCTGCTTGAGCAGTGCTATATCTTCCAGCGAATAGGCTGAATTCGCGTCTGCCATCAGACGAATCTGCGGCCAGCGTTTCCGGAGCGCCTCGATGCGTTTTACATCCTGGCCGGGCTTGATTTTGATTTTGATTCGCTGGTAGCCCGCGGCGAGCTCTTTCTCGACATGGGCGATGAGATCTTCGGCGGTCGGCTGAATCCCGATCGAAACTCCGCACGGAATTTCCTGCCGGACACCGCCCAGAAGTTTCCACAACGGCACATTTTTCTGCTTTGCTTCGGCATCCCAGACCGCGGACTCAAGTCCCGCTTTCGCCATGTTGTGGCCGCGTGTGTGCTCAAGCATGTCCCAAACGTCGCGTGCGGCGCAGAATTCCCTTCCCCGTACGTCCGGCCATAAGAATTCGCGCAGAATGATCCGCGCCGTCTCGATCGTTTCCGGCGAATAATATGGCTTCTCGTCGGCCACGCATTCTCCCCAGCCGGTCACGCCGTCCACTTTTACTTCGACCAGCAGAATTCGCCGCTCCGTCGTTGTGCCAAAACTTGTTTCAAAGCGCATGACCATCGGCATGCGAATTTCCCGCAGCACTACTCTCTCGATACGCATTCAATTCACCCTCATTTTGCCGGCTATTTTGTGGTAATTTGCGAAGCCACGCGGTCTTGTTCTTCTAGTATGTAGTTAGCTTCTCTTAGCCCGATTTCCAATCCCGTTACCACGAACCCTTTTGCCATGTACTGCAAAAACTGCTCGCGCATCTCGCCCTGGACGCGCGCACCGGCCGCAGGGTCCACCTGTTTCTTGGCGCTGATATCCTGCGGGATCGTAATGCGCACCGCCGCCGCACTCGTTCCCGGCGTTTCGCCGCGCAGGATGGCGCTGACCCGGGCCGAATCGAGATACCACTCCGCCATCAGCCGGTCTGTTGGCAATCCCGCATGTAAAGGACTCTCTGTGATCCCATAGCAATTAGGAATGTATCGTTTAACCACCGCACCAAGACTGTTGATATTGAAGTGCGCATTTTTCAATTCGAGCGGATCGAAAGTCCATTCCACCAAGTGAATCCCTCGCGAAAGACAATCGTTTCGCTGCGCCAGCTTCAGCATCCGTCCAATACCGCGGTCACGATATTCCGCGAGAACCGCGGTCATGTGCGAATGAATAATCGGCTTTCCTTCCCGAATTCCCGCAAGCCCCAACGTAAAGCCGACCATTTGATTGCTGGCAAAAGCACCCAGCGTTTGGCCTCCCGTTTCGCGCGCGACCACGAACAGTCCCGATGGCACCACCAGGTCCTCGCCCCAAGTAATCAGTTGTAGCCGCACGCATTCTTCGTATTCTTCGAGCGTCGAACAGTGGCGCACGGTAATCGGGGCGCGCGCTATGCCCGAACCTTCGACTCGTTCCATAACCCTTCCATCTCCGCGCGAGGAAAGTCGGCGAGCCGACGTTCGTGTTCCTGCGCCCTTTGTTCCATCCATTGAAATCGCCGCGAAAATTTTCGGTTCGCGCGCTTCAATGCTCGCTCCGGATCAACTCCCGTGAATCGCGCCAGATTCACAACCGAGAAAAACAAATCGCCAATCTCCGCTTCCACTTCAACTTGAGCCCTTGCAGACTCGGGCTTCGCATCGTCCAGCGCTCCGCGAACCTCATCGATTTCCTCGCGGATTTTTTCAAGTATTCCTTCGATATTTTCCCAGTCGAAGCCGATATTCGAAGCGCGCCGTGTCAATTGATACCCTTCAAGTAATGCTGGAAGTCCTCGCGGAACCCCCTCCAGCACCGAATGAAACGCCTGCTTCCCAGCTTCGATATCCGACTCCTGTGCGCGCTCTTCTGCTTTGAGTTGTTCCCAATTCTTCAGCACCTGTGCCGAGCTTCGCGCTTTCACTTTGCCAAAGACGTGCGGATGCCGCCGCACCATCTTCGCATGTACCGCCCGGATCACATCGGCGATGTCGAACTGCCCCGCTTCCTTCGCGAGCTCTGCGTGAAACACGATCTGCAGGAGCAAGTCGCCCAGCTCGCCCGCGAATTTCTGCGCGTCATCTGAATCGAGCGCGTCGAGAACTTCGTAGGCTTCCTCAATCAGGAACGGCCGCAAACTGTGATGCGTCTGCTCGCGATCCCAAGGGCAACCATCCGGCGCGCGCAGCCGCTTCTGCAGTGCCACAAGCTGCTCAAACGCTTTCCCCGCCCCCGCAGCGCCCTTGCGTAGCTGTGGCGGCGTGTTCCGAGCGCTCGACTCCTTGGATTTTGAATGCTTTTTGCGCGACGGCAAAGAAATCTCTCTTCAAGCAACCGCACACTCTACGGCACGCTGCACTTGCTGACAAGATGAAATTGCCGCCTTCGTGACGCCCACCCGTCCATAATGGTAAACTGATCTCTGCAATTCTCTAGGCGTCCATCTAAGGAGCGCGCCGTGGCCGAGCCGAAGCACGAAGAATCGTTTCGCGTCGTGGATCGACGGTTATTCACTTCGGAAGGCGAATTGCGCCCCGAAGCTGTCGAAGAGCAAGCCCGCGAGCAGGCCAAACCGCAACCAGCGCCTTCTCCACGAGACGCTAAGGCCGATAAGACCGCTGCTGCGCCTGCGCCGCAGGAAGTCCCGCCGCCAAAACCCGACAGGAATTTCCAACTCCTCGTGGATCTTCTGGCGCGCAACGCCGCTGCGCTGCTTGGTGGCATTCCCGATCCCGGTACGGGCCAGGCCTATCTCGATCTCGAAGGCGCGCGCGAAATGATCGACATGCTCGACACGCTGCGCGACAAAACGCGCGGCAATCTCGCGCCGGAAGAGGATCGCCTGCTTTCCGAAGTTGTCGGCAGCCTCAAGCTTTCTTACATGGAAATCTCCAAAGCCGCCGCAAAGTCCATGCGCGAAGGGGCCAAAGGCGCGCGCTAGTTTCATGCCTTCGGGAAACATTCAGCACGTCACCCATTCAAGTCAGCTGCGACTCACCGTTCTTGGCTCCGGCACCTCGATGGGCGTCCCAACTCTGGCCTGTCACTGCGAAGTGTGCCGCTCTTCGGACCCTCGTGACCGGCGTACTCGCCCTTCTGTATTGCTTTCCTACCATGCGCGCAACGTCATCATAGACACCACGCCCGATTTCCGCCATCAGGCGTTGCAGGCGAATCTCGATCGTCTCGATGCCATTCTTTATACGCATGCCCACGCCGATCACATTCTTGGCCTCGACGACATTCGCCCGTTCAATCTCAAGCAAAAATCGGCCGTCTCCGTTTACGCTTCGGAAGAAACGCTGGCGATTCTCCGCCGCACCTTTGCGTATATTTTCGAACCGCAATCCGGCGAAAGCTCGCTTCCTCAAGTGGAACTTCATGCACTCAACGGCGAATTCGAGCTTTTCGGGACGCGCATCATTCCCATTCCAGCCCGGCACGGGCCTCTTACCGTGCACGGCTTCCGCATCGGCTCGGTGGCTTATCTCACCGATTTCAGCTCCGTGCCGGAAGCCTCAAAAGTTCTCTTGCGCAACCTCGACCATCTCATCCTGGACGCACTTCGTTACACTCCCCATCCCATGCATTCAACTGTTGACCAATCGCTCGCTCTGATCCGCGAAGTGACGCCGCGGCACGCCTGGTTCACGCACATCTGCCACGATCTTGGCCACGAAGCGGCCAACGCCAAGCTCCCCGCCAATGTGCGCCTCGCATACGACGGCCTTCAATTCGAGGTCGCTCTCTGATGCCATTCACCGTCGTGCACTCGCCGGAAGAATGGGCCGCCAAGTTCGGCACGGAGGCGCGCGCGGTTCTGACCATTGGCAATTTCGACGGAGTTCATCTCGGCCATCAACAGATTTTGAAAGGCGTGGTTGAACGTGCGCGCCGCGAGAAAAACATCGCTGCCGCGCTCACCTTTTGGCCGCATCCTCTGCGCATCGTGCGCCCTGAAATCGCCCCGCCGCTCATCGAAACACTTGCGCAACGGCTCGAACATCTCCGGGCGCTCGGCCTCGACGCCGTTTTTGTACTGCCATTCGACCACGCCGTTGCGGCGCTCGCTCCCGAGGATTTCGTCCGGCGCATCCTCGTCGATGCAATGCACATGCGGGCCGTGTGCGTCGGCGAGAATTTTCGCTTTGGTCATCGCCAGGCGGGAAATGTTCCATTGCTCTCCGGGCTCGGCCGCACTCTGGGCTTCGACGTTGAATGCGTTTCGCCCGTCATCCTTCACGGCGTCATTGTTTCGAGCAGCGCCATCCGCGCGGCCATTTCGGGCGGCCACATGATCCAAGCCGCGCGTCTCCTCCGGCGCCCATTTTCTCTCGCAGGGGAAATTCGTACCGGCACGGGCACCGGCCGCCGCTTCGTTTTTCCTACTCTGAACCTGGCTACCGAACAGGACCTGCTGCCTGCGCACGGAGTTTACGCCACGGAGACAATCGTTCGCGGCCGCGCTTACCGCTCCGCAACGAACGTTGGCGTTCGCCCCACGTTCGACGGCTCAAAGCTCGCCATCGAAAGCCATCTCTTCGATTTTTCCGAGGAAATTACTTCAGGCCCAATGGAAGTTTGCTTTTGGCGCCGTCTGCGTGACGAGAAAAAATTCTCTGGCCCGGAAGCTCTGCGCGAGCAAATTCAACACGACATTGCTCAAGCGCACTCCTTCTTCTCGCGGCTCGATGCCGCCCGCCGTTTATCCAAGGTTGGCTAATTAGCTTGAGGTAATTCGGAAACGGACAATTGCGGACCCTATCGCTGGCAGTTCTTGCAGTAGCCGCCCACTTCCGTGCGGGCGAGTGTGATCTTCATTTCGCAATCCTGCTCGATCTGCTGCTTGAGCTGCTCGTACAGCTCGCTTTCGAACTCGCGCACTTTGCCGCACCGCAGGCAGGCAATGTGAATGTGATCGCGCGGGCCGTGGCTTTCGTAGTAGTGCCGGTGGCCGCGCAGGTGGAGAAGATCGAGCTCGTCAATGAGGCCGTGATGCTTCAATAGATCGAGCGTCCGATAGACCGTTACGCGCGTAATGCGCGGATCGATCTTCTGTGCCCGTACCAGAATTTCGCCGGCATCCAAATGCCGCGGCGCTGTATCCATCACCTGCAACACAACCCTGCGCTGCCGCGTCAGCCGGATCGATCGCGCCGCTAATTGTTTTTGGAGTTGCCCAGGTTTTTCGTGAACGTTGATGCGTTCGCCAGTGGAAACGCGCCGTGCAGCGGTCAATGCCATTTCAGTGCCTTAGGACGTCAAAATACGTCACGAATCCGACTACCGTCAAAAGGAAAACCAACCCTACCGTCAGAAAACGCTCTTTCACGGCCACGCTCAAGTCGCGCCGGAGCGATCCTTCGATCGCTAGCATCAGCACGTGCCCGCCATCAAGGATGGGGATCGGAAGCAAGTTTACAATTCCTAAATCAACGCTCAGAAAAGCCATGAAAATAATGAATTCGGCGAAGCCAAGCTTCGCCGCCTGCACGGAAATTTTGACGATGCCCACCGGCCCGGCCGCGTCCTTGAGGGACAATCGTCCCGAGAACAGTCCTCCCACGAATGAGAAAATCTTCGTCGAGATCGTGATGTTCTGATCCCACGATTGCCGCGCCGCGCTAAAAAAAGGGTATGACTCACGAACCGTTTCGTCAGACCCGTACGCAACACCGATCGCCCACCGCTTCCCGTTCCCATCTCCCAAGTCCGTATAGACCGGCTTCATCGTTGTCGTGAACTCTTTTCCGTCGCGCCGCACGCCGACGATCACCGGCTTGCCGCCCGATTGCGTGACGGCATCCGTCAGCACATCCCGATTCGCCACCGCCTCGCCATCGACGGACGTGATCACATCGCCGGCCTTCAATCCCGCCTTTGCTGCCGGATCTCCGCGCATAACCGAATCGATCTCCGCGCGCTCTTTCGGGCAGCCCAACACATCGCAAGCGTCCGTCGGGTCCTGCGGCACCATCTCCACCAGCGAAATCATGCTGCCGTTACGCTCCACCGTGAGCGGTAATTTGTTCCCCGGAATGATTGAATCACTGGAAAGCGCGTCGTCCCAATCCGACACTTTTGCCCCGCCGATCGCGACGATTTGGTCTCCAACCTTGATTCCCGCTTTTTCCGCGGGGGACTTCGGAATCACTACCGCAACCTGAGCCGGCTGGTGCGAGTAGGCCGGAACCGGCACGCCAACCATGTACAATCCCCACAGCACAGCAAACGCCAGTACGAAATTCATGAATGGGCCTGCGAGGATAATCAGCAGCCGTTGCCATCTCGGTTTCGCAAGAAACTCATCCGGCGCGCCCGTTCGCTCCTCCGTGGGATTATCCCCTGCCATCCTGACGTAGCCGCCCACAGGGAACACACTGACGCGGTAATCTGTGTCGCCGCGCTTCCAACCGAATATCCGATTCCCGTAACCCAAAGAAAAAACCAACACACGCACACCGCACAGTCGCGCCACGATGAAGTGTCCCCATTCGTGGACGAACACGATTATGCCCAGGCCAATCACCGCGCCGATGATCCCCACCCAACTGTGCGTCATAATCTTTCGTTCTTCCTTTTCTCGATTTCCTCGCGCGCCACGCGCCGCGCTTCCTGATCGGCGCTCAGCACATCATCCATGTTCTGAAAAATCACACGCGGCATCCGCTCCAGCACGCTTTCGATCACTTCGGCGATGCCCGTAAACGCCAGCCGGCCCTCCAGAAACGCGGCCACGCTTTCTTCGTCCGCCGCATTCAGCGCGCACGGCGCGGCGCCGCCCGTTTCCATCGCTTCCCGCGCCAATCTCAAACACGGGAATTTCTTTAGAGGTACCGGCTCGAAATCGAGCTTCTTTAGGGCGGTCCAATCCAGGGCAAAACCATTGGATGCCACGCGCTCCGGATAGGTTAGCGCATATTGGATCGGCATGCGCATATCCGTTGGCCCGAGCTGTGCCAGAATTGAACCGTCCACAAACTCCACCATGGAATGAATGGTCGATTGCGGATGGATTACCACGTCAATCTGTTCCGGCCGCATCGCAAATAGCCATTTCGCCTCGATGACCTCAAATCCCTTGTTCATCAAAGTGGCCGAATCGGTAGTAATTCTCTTCCCCATCTTCCAATTGGGGTGCGCCAATGCCTGCTCGGGTGTTACCGCTTTCAGCTTTGATGCGGGCGTCTTCCGAAACGGCCCGCCGGAGGCGGTCAGTATCAGCTTCTTGACCTCGCGCGACTCCCCTGCGCGCAAGCATTGGTGGATTGCATTGTGCTCGCTGTCTACTGGCAGAACAGCTTTTCCTTGTCGCTGCGCCTCTGCCATTACCAGTTCACCCGCAGCCACAAGCACTTCCTTGTTTGCAAGCGCCAGGTTCTTTCCTTGCTGCACCGCTTTGTACGTCGCAGGAAGTCCCACCACTCCTACCGCAGCCGACAGCACCGTGTCCGCATCAGGATGGGTCGCCACACGCTCCATTCCTTCCGCGCCGCACAGAATTTCGGGCATCGGCTCCAGCTTCGCGGCCGCGAGCCGCGCCTTCAGTTCTTTCGCGCCCTCGCACGTCGCCGCCGAAACCACTTTTGGGCGATACTTTTGCGCCTGCTCCGCCGCCAGCTCCACGTTTCGGCCTGCAGCGATAGCAACCACTTCAAATCTGCCCGGAAGTGAATCCACGACCTTCAGGCACTGCCGTCCAATGGAGCCTGTCGATCCGAGAATGGAGATGCGTTTCACGAGGTTCGATCAATCACAGCCGGCCCCGCAGGAGCCATCCTGTGGCCAGCCAGACAACCGGAGCGGCAAAAATCAAACTATCGATGCGGTCCAACATTCCTCCGTGCCCTGGGAGCACTGCGCCGGAATCTTTCACGCCTGCGCCCCGCTTATATGCTGATTCTACCAGATCGCCTACTTGCCCCGCGATGTTCGCCAGCGCCGCCGTCACCAGCCATGCCGTCACGTCGCCATTTTGCCATCGCGCAAAACAGTACCCGACGATGAGCGACCCCACCACGTTTCCCGCTGCGCCTTCCCACGTCTTCTTTGGTGAAAGCGCCGGCGCCATTTTCACCCGGCCAATCGATTGGCCCACGAAGTACGCGACTGTGTCCCCTGCCCACACAATCGCCAACGCGAACAGCACCAGCACCGGACCTGCCGGCAAGCTTCCATCCATCCGCACAAGGTAACTGAACGGCCATGCCACGAAAATCAGCGCCGCGGAGCTCGCCGCGACCGCGGGCAGCACATCGGCAATCGCAACCCGGCTCGCCACGCCCATGAGCGCCGCGCCAAACAGAAATATCAGGAACACAGTGCTATCCGATAAATAATTCCCCATGTTCATATTGCTTATCACTTCCGTGCCAGATCCGAGCCGGTGCACTTCGGCCAAGCCTGCGAGCCACTGAGCATAGAAAAGAGCGGCTGCGCAAATCATCGTCCACACGCGAAACGCTCGCATCCCCATCTGCGACGTCAATTTGAAGAACTCCACCAGGGCCAGCAGCGCAACCACGCCAGCAGCAATTGCGACCAGCCACGCAGGCCCCAAATACACCACGGCCACCACAACTGGTATGAGGATCGCTGCCGTTACGATGCGCTTGGCCAATCAGCCCGCCGTTTGCCGGAATTTAACGCCGTCTTGCCGAAAAATCGAAAAGCTGCGCGCATTCGTTATCTCGCGTCATTCCCGGATTCGAGACCGAGCCCTCCATACCGCCGTTCTCGCTGCTGAAAATTCAACAGCGCCTCCAAGAGCCTCTCGCGCGAAAAATCGGGCCACAGAGCGTCGGTAATATAAAGCTCCGCGTAAGCGATCTGCCACAACAGAAAATTGCTTACGCGCATTTCACCGCTGGTCCGAATCAGCAAATCCGGATCCGGTAAACCGGCGGTGTACAAATGGTCGGAAATGGTCTGCTCATCCGCTTGAAACGCGGACAGCCCGTTCAATCGCACTCGATCCAGAATTGCGTTGAACGCGTCCACCAATTCCGCGCGGCCGCCATAATTCAAGGCCACCACCAGCTTCATTCCCGTATTCTGCGAAGTCTGCCGCATGGCGTTTTCTATGTCTTTCCGCACGGCCTCCGGCAGTTGTGCGGAGCGCCCAATCACCAGCAATCGAATATTGTTCCCATGGATGGAGGGAAGCTCTCTTTTCAGATACTCGCGCAAGAGCCGCATCAAAAAAGAGACTTCCGCCTGCGGCCTTCGCCAATTTTCCAGCGAAAATGCGTACAGCGTGAGCGCTGGCACTTTCAGTTGCGCGCACGTTTCGATGGCCTCGCGCGCAATTTTCACTCCTGCGCGATGCCCGGCGATGCGCGGCAAATGGCGCTTCTGCGCCCAGCGCCCGTTGCCGTCCATGATGATCGCAACATGCCGCGGCAGACGCTTGAGATCGATTTCTTCCAGAAGCGCCGCTTCCCGGCGGCCAGAGGGCTTTACCAGTTCAATCGCTTTCACGCAGATTCACTCGGGGACTTCCGCAAAACGCTAACACAGCACTATCATTCAGGCAACCGCTGGACCTGCGCCGGCGCGCACTGTGCCTTTGGCGTCAACCAAGCCCCGCCGCGCTCGGATTCACAATCGCCACATATACTAAAATGAGCGTCAATATGATCATGGCAATGCTGATCAGCCACGCGATGATGTTG
>JBAUEH010000016.1:0-21083 GCA_049678505.1 Candidatus Acidiferrales bacterium | reverse complement strand
AGCAACAGCAACAGCAACAGCAACAGCAACAGCAACAGCAACAGCAACAGCAACAGCAACAGCAACAGCAACAGCAACAGCAACAGCAACAGCAACAGCAACAGCAACAGCAACAGCAACAGCAGATTCCTCACCGCCATTCGCCCGGAGGCGGGCGACTGGGTTCGGAATGACACCTTAACAGCGGATTCTTCGCACCATCCGCGGGAAACTTTCCGCGGCTGGGCAGGCCTGTGCCACTCAAGGCAGCGGCGACAGCAACAGCGAATACATCGCGCGGGTGAAGCGCGCGAAAGGAAGAAACATTTCAACAGCTTTCATCTTTCGTTGCGACGTGGTCGGTGAGCCAGCGAGAAATGCCTTTAAATGGCGGGATATGTGGCAAAGCGGCGTCGAGACGCCGCGCTCGACTCGCCACTCAGCATCGAGAAGCCGCAGAACTTCGCGGAAGGTGCGAAGGTCTGGGCGTACACAGGCTGAGAGCCTGTGCCACTCAAGGCAGCGGCCACAGCAGATTCCTCACCGCCATTCGTCCGGAAGGCGGGCGACTGGGTTTGGAATGACACCTTAACAGCAGATTCTTCGCGCCATCCGCGGGAAACTTTCTGCGGCTGGGCCCCTTCGCCATTTCACTCAGGGCAGGCAGAATGACGGGAGAGGTTGGCGATGTGATGGGGGCGGGCAATCGTCGAGAAGGCGCGGAAGGAAGGAGAGATGGCGGAGCGGTTTGAGGTGGGACTGAATAGCACCGCGCCGATGCCCGAGACAACACCTCGGCACAGTCACAATTGGATGGCAAAGCGGCGTCGAGACGCCGCACTCCAAACAAACGAATCGTCACTCAGCATCGAGAAGCCGCAGAACTTCGCGGAAGGCGCGAAGGTCAGGGCGCTGAGTGCCACAAGCCACGCCGCACAAAACACACAGGCTGAGAGCCTGTGCCACTCGTCATTATGTTTGAGGAGTTCTGCGCACAGAGGCTGAGAGCCCGCCTGCGGCAGGCAGGCCTGTGCCACAAATCATTTGTTGGGGTAATGGGTCAGTTTGAATTTTGGCTCCTTGTGTCACGAGCAAAAAAATTCAAACTGACCCACTACCTTTGGAGGCAGGAGGCGGGAAGCTGGAAAAAAGAGCGAGACCGACCGGATAAAACGCGGGTGCGATAGGCGGCCAATGTATGCGTTCATTTGTTTGAGGAGTTTTGGTTTTTGGCCCAGGTTTTGCGGATGTGCGCGATAACCTGCTCTTTATCGCCCTTCAGTTGGCGGATGAGTTCCTGGTTGCCGGTTTTTTCGTGGCGGGCAGCCCAGAGGACCATCTCGGCGAGCACCGGCGCCAGATCGATGCCCTTTGGGGTGAGAGCATAAATCAGCCTCCGTCCATCGGAAGGGTCAGGTTCCGAAAAAATGATTCCGTATGCTTCCAATTTGCGGAGGCGGTCGGCCAGCACGTTGGTCGCAATTTTCTCGTGCGAACCGAGAAATTCCTTGTAGGTTTTGAATCCCCAGACCATCATGTCGCGCAAGATCAAGAGCGACCAGCGGTCGCCCAGCATCTCCACGGAAGCATTGAGCGGGCAGGCGGAGCGCCGCCGGGGAATGGTTTTCTTTGGCACTCTGAAAGTATAAAATATTCACTTGTATTTTGCAAGTGAATGATGCAGACTGCCCTCCTTACGCCCGGAGAAGTTGCGAGATTAACGGAATCGATTTTGAAAGCCGAACGAAAATGAAAGGAGGGGGCCAGTATGAAGCTTGTGAAATGGATAACGGTGATTTTTGCCGCCGTTTTGACAATGGGCTTTCTACCCAGCGGTGCGTCAGGGCAAGTCGCTTATGACCAACTTCCGAAGGTCTTCGACTCATCGGTGCCGCGCGACGTGCAAATCTCCATTGCGTTGAGCGCCGCTCCGTCAAAGCTAAGGAATAAGGCAACCGTTTATGTTCTCGGCCCGAAAGGTTTTGAGAAGGCTCGCGAAGGCACCAACGGAGTGAGCTGCCTGGTCGGCCGGCACTTCACGAAGTCAGGCGAAACGACAATAGAACCGGAATGCTACGATGTTGAAGGCAGCCGGACTCTTTTGCTTCCTGACCTGTACAGGGAAGAACTACGTGTGAAGGGTACCCCAGAAGATGAGATCAAAACGGACATCGAGAATGGATACAAAGATGGCCGCTTCAAAGCACCCAGCAAGCCGGGCGTCCGCTACATGCTGTCGAGCGATAACCGCTTGGGGCCTACTCCCGCTGGTGGGACAGTCCATGTTCCCCCGCATTTTATGTTTTATGCACCGTATATGACCGGAAAGGATTTGGGATACGATTCGGTCGCCCCCTTTCTGGTGCAGCCTGGGCAACCCTACACGACGATGATCGTATTCCCAGATCCAAATCTGAAGTAAGGATTTAAGTTGGCTACCAGTCTCCACAAGGCCGATGCCCGCGGTGGAATGCACGGCTTTCACCTGGTTCGCTCTTTACGTCCGCGAGCCAGGCATGGACGCGCTGATTCCGCTGCGAAGCAGCGCAGCAGACTAATCTTGGTTCAAATTTGAATGAAGTGGATTCGGGTCAGTATCGCGAATTCGAAACAAACAACAAAAAGGAGAAATGCATGATGGAAACGAAACCGACGCATGAACAGGCGCAACTGCAATTGCAACTCTACGATTTGCGCCGAGAGGAACGCCTGCGCCAGGCGCGCGATTGGTTTTTCAAGAACTACTTCGCGGAGAACCTCGACGAAGCGATGAAAGTCGCGCCGATGGGGACAGAGCAGGGAGCGTTCTTCATGATGGTGGTCAGCTATTGGGACCAGGCCTGCGCGATGCTCAATTATGGATTGCTCCACGAAGATCTGTTCTTTGAAACGAGCGGCGAATTTGTCGGCGTGTGGGAGCGTCTGAAGCCGGCCATAGCGGAGGCTCGCCAGCGCTTTATGAACAAGGAGTTCGCTGCGCACTTGCAGAAGGCCGCAGAACGCTTCGAAGCCTGGAGCGAAAAGCGCTCGCCGGGTCAGATGGCTGCGATGCGTCAGATGATGAAGCAGATGCGCCCGCACCAGACAACCTCGGCGAAGGCGTAAGGGAACGCCGAAGAGCGTGAGTCTGCGATTGCGGGGATAAAAGCAATCTTCTGCGGCGCAGGCTCTTCTCGGCGATCAAAAACACAGGAGGTAAGGATTGATGCAACCCGTTATAGAAGCCACCGCCCCGTCAAAGGGCGCGCTCTGGACTGGCCGGGTGATTTCGGCGCTGGTGGTCCTGTTTCTGTGCTTCGATGGCGTAACGAAGGTGATGAAGGTGCCCAGTGTGATGGCTGCGTCTGCGAGGGCGGGATTCTCCGTGAAGGAGATCGTCATCATCGGCGTGGTCCTGTTGATTTGCACGCTGCTCTATGTGATTCCGACGACCGCGGTTTTGGGAGCGATTCTACTCACCGGCTATCTGGGAGGGGCAACCTTTGCGAATGCCCATACCGGAGGTCCTGTACCGTTGATCTTTTTTCCAGTGGTTTTCGGGATTTTGACTTGGCTGGGAATTTTCCTGCGCGATAGCCGCATTCGGGCGCTCATCCCGCTGCGCGTGTCGCGCTGAGTTTTGGTTTTATCTGAGGAGAAAATCATGAACCCAAAGATAATCAGGATGATCGCCTTAGGAAGCTTCGCGTTGGTGGCCGTGCTGGTCATCGTGTTGAGCGGGGCGTGGTCAGCGCAGGCGCAGGACTCTAAAGCGCCGTATCCGCGCATGGCTCCGATTAGCCAATACATGATGGCGGATCGAAATGCCGAAGTCGCCTTGGCGCGCACTGCCGCGCCGGAGTCCATCTCCCGCGATGCCGAGGTCTTGGTCCTCGGGCGCCACGGCTACGAAACCGCCGTCAAAGGCAAGAACGGATTCGTGTGTATCGTGGAACGAGGATGGAATTCCCCCGCCAATGCCCCGGAATTCTGGAATCCGAAAATCCGTGGTGCGGACTGCTACAACCCGCCGGCCGCTCGGACCATCCTGCCATTGATTCTCAAGAGAGCCGAGCTGGCATTGGCTGGGCAGTCTAAGACTCAGATCATCGATGGCGTCAAGGCATTCGGCAAGAAGGGAGTACCCCCGCTGCAGCCCGGAGCCATGTGCTACATGATGTCGAAGGAAGCGTATCTTACCGATGGTGACGGCCACAACGTGGCCCATCTGATGTTTTACGTTCCGGAAGGCACGGCTTGGGGTGCAAACCTGTCCGGAACCCCGGTTCAGGTGCTTGACCAAGAGATTCCGGGCGCTCCAAGCCCCATAAGTATGTACATGATTCCGGTGCGCCGGTGGTCGGACGGAACGTCGGCGGTCGCAGTTGCGCATTGACGTTCAATCTCGGCGTGTCATGAGCATGTGAAGAAGGAAGACGCTCCTAGAAAAGCACAATCTGTAAAGGAGTCGCGTATGAGCAAAGTGCGAGTTTTGGTCGGCACGCGCAAAGGCGCGTTCGTCATGGCATCCGACGGCAAGCGCGAAAAATGGGACATTAGCGGCCCGCACTTCGCGGGCTGGCCTGTTTATCACATGAAAGGATCGCCGGCGGACCCGAACCGCATTTACGCATCGCAGGTGAGCGACTGGTTCGGGCAGATCATCGAACGCTCCGATGACGGAGGCAAAACCTGGAGCCAGCCCGGCACGCCGCCCGGCGAATCCGCCGCGCCGGCGGAGGGTGGGATGCCCAAGCCCGCGAGCAATAAATTCGTCTACGACACGTCCGCCGAGACCGGCAAACCGCTCACCACGCATCAATGGTACGACGGCACGCAGCATCCGTGGGAATTCAAGCGCGTCTGGCATCTGGAGCCGTCGCTGACCGATGCGGACACGGTTTATGCCGGCATAGAAGATGCGGCGCTGTTCCGTTCGACCGACGGCGGGCAAAATTGGCAGGAGCTTTCCGGTTTGCGCGGCCACGGTACCGGCCCGAAATGGCAGCCGGGCGCGGGCGGCATGTGTTTGCACACCATTCTTCTCGATCCAAGCAATTCCAATCGCATGTACATCGCCATCTCCGCCGCGGGCGCTTTCCGCACTGACGATGGCTGCAAGAATTGGAAGCCCATCAATCAAGGCCTGCGCTCGAACTACATTCCCGATCCTACGGCCGAAATCGGCCATTGCGTGCATCGCATCGCGCTGCATAGCTCGCGTCCAAACGTGCTGTTCATGCAGAAGCACTGGGACGTGATGCGCAGCGACAACGCCGGCGACACCTGGCGCGAGGTCAGCGGGAATCTGCCGACGGATTTTGGGTTTGTGATTGACGTGCACGCGCACGAGCCGGAAACGATTTACGTCGTGCCCATCAAGAGCGACTCCGAGCACTATCCGATGGGCGGCAAGCTGCGCGTCTATCGCAGCCGCACCGGCGGAGACGAATGGCAGGAGCTTGGCAAAGGTTTGCCGGACCACGATTGCTACGTGGACGTGCTGCGCGATGCCATGGCCGTCGATTCGCTGGATAAATGCGGCGTGTATTTCGGCACGACCGGCGGGCAAGTGTACGCGTCGGCCGATGCTGGAGATTCATGGGCGCCTATCGTGCGCGATTTGCCGGCGGTGCTTTCCGTCGAGGTGCAGACTTTACAGTGATGCGGCGCTTTTAACGTATATAGGAGGAGGAAAACATGCAATTCACTCCGCATCTCAATTTCAACGGTCAATGCGAGGCCGCGTTCAAGTTTTACGAGCAGTGTTTCGGCGGCAAAATCAAAGCCATGCTGCCGTGGGCCGGCTCGCCGGCCGAATCGGAAGTGCCGGCCGATTGGCGCAACAAAATTCTCCACGCCACTTTGACTGTGGGAGATCAAATGTTGATGGGTTGTGACGCGCCGCCCAGTCATTTTCAGGCGCCAAAGGGAATTTCGATTTCCATCGACGTGCCGGACGTAGCCAGTTCCGAGCGCATCTTCGATGCCTTAGCGGAAAACGGCAAAGTAACCATGCCTTTACAACAGACTTTTTGGGCCGTCCGCTTCGGCATGCTCGTCGACCGCTTCGGCATCCCGTGGATGATTAATTGCGGCCAAGCTGCGCAGCATCAAGCGGCAGGGTAGGACGGTTCGCATGTGCGGTTTATCGTTTATCCTATGATCACTGTCGTGCTGCCACCGCATTTGCGGACGCTGGCGCGCGTCGATGGCGACGTGGAGATCGAGGTGCAAGGCGAGGCCACGCAGCGTTCCGTGCTTGACGCGCTGGAGGCGCGCTACCCGATGCTGTGCGGCACGATTCGTGAGCATGGCACGCTGGAGCGGCGCGCTTACGTTCGGTTTTTCGCCTGCGAGCAGGATTTGTCGCATGAATCGCCCGACGCGCCGCTGCCGGATAAGGTCGCTTCGGGAACGGAGCCTTTTTTCATCATCGGCGCGATCGCCGGCGGCTAGAATGAGGAACACGTGTCCACGTTTTTAGAAATGAACGACGTGCATGGGCGAGAAGATCGCCAGGAATCAGGAAGATTGCCAAGGTGGTGTACAATCACCGCAATGGAGGCCGGAACATGCGATTTCTCCACGATTTGAAAGTTGCGATACGTTCGTTGGCACGAGCGCGCTCCTTATGGATCACCGTTGCGGTGACCTTGGCTCTCGGCATCGGCGCGAACGCGGCTATCTTCAGTGTTGTTCGCGGCGTGCTGCTGCGGCCGCTCGCGAATCGCGACGAAGATCGCTTGCTTTACATACGCCAGAGCGCCCCCGGCATCGGCGCCGACAATACGACGTTCTCCATTCCGGAAATTCAGGACATCGGCAGTAACCTGAAGACGATCAAGGAACTCGGCACTTTTTCGGAGATCGACTTCACCATCGTGGGACTTGGCGTCCCGCGCGAGATCCACGCCGGCGTTGTGGACGGCAATTACTTCGACGTAATGGGGTTGCGTCCGGTGCTGGGACGCTTGCTGGGTCCCAGCGACGATGGCCCCAAAGCAGCGGGCGCGGCCGTGCTCATGTATCGATTCTGGACCACTTCGCTGCACTCCGATCCCAGCGTCATCGGAAAGACGGTGCGACTGGGGAGCATCGCCGGTACACGCTCTGCCGTTATCGTCGGCGTTTTGGAACCGTCGGTGCCATATCCGGTGGAAACGCAGCTCATCGCCAACGTGGTCACGAGCCCGCATCACCTGTCGGCCACCATGGTGCAGGGCCGCGAGCATCGCATGACCGAGGTTTTTGCGCGGCTCGCTCCTGGAGCGACTTTGGACTCCGCGCGCGCAGAACTCCGCACGGTCTACGCGAGGATGCTGGCGGCACACCCGGAGGTATATAAGGCGCCGGATCACTTCACAATCGCGGTGACGCGCCTGCACGACCAGATCAATTCGAATGCTCGAACCATCTTGTGGGTGCTCTTCGCGGCTGCCGGCCTGCTGTTCGTGATTGCTTGCTCGAACGTTGCCAACTTGATTCTGGCGCGAACGGTGCGCCGGGAATCCGAGCTGGCCATACGCTCGGCGCTGGGAGCAACCACGGGCGCGCTGCGCCGCTCGCTTTTGGCGGAAAGTGTGGTGATGTGCGGCAGCGGCGCGCTGGCGGGGGTTCTGATCGCGGCGCCAATGGTGGCGGTGCTGGCGCGGTATGCCTCGCGCTTCTCTGTCCGCGCGCTCGACCTGAAGCTCGATTCGAGTTTGGTTTGGATTGGGATTGCGCTCGCGTTAATCGCCGCCGTTTTCCTGGCGTATGTTCCGCGGTTGCCGTCCGCAGGCGCATCGCAAGGGCCGGGGTTGTCGAGCAGCGGCGTCCGCGTGACCAGCGGCAGCGCCCGGCGGCTGCGCATTTTTGCCGTTATACAGATCACCGCTTCGTTCCTGTTGCTTGCCGGAGCGGGCGCGCTCTTAAGGACTCTGGTGGTGTTGGAAAAGATGCAGGCCCCGTTCGATACGGCGCACGTCCTGGCGGTGAACCTGCCGGTGATGTCGTATGGACGAACGCCAGAACAGGTGCGCGATTTCTATCGTGACGTCCAGCGTCAGGTCAGCGCACTGCCGGGAGTCGAGCACGTCTCCTCCGGCTTCGGCGTGCCCTGGCGCGACGCCAACGCGCTAAGCATCAATTTCGCATTCGCCGCGGAAGGCGCGCCACGCGAAAACGGGCAGCAGGACTGGCGCACGCGGTTCCGCTCCATATCGCCGGGATATTTTGCAACGCTGGGCATTCCGATTCTCGAGGGGCGCGACTTCAATGACAACGACCGTGACGGTTCCGAACGCGTGGTAATTATCAGCGAGAGCGTCGCGCAGAAGTTATTTCCGGGACAGGTCGCCCTGAACCGCCATTTGTGGTGGACGGACGGAGTGATCAAGTTTATCGGCATCAGCGGCGATCCGCGGCGGATCGTTGGGGTGGTGCCAGACTTCGATGATGAAAACATCATCCCGCAGCCGGCCATGACGGTGTATCAGCCGTCCGACCAGGAGGGTTGGGGCGGCCGGCTGTTCGTGCGCACAGAGAGCGATCCGTACGCGCTGGTTCCCACCATCACGCGCACGATCCACGACATGTCGTCGGATCAGCCTGTGGAGCAGGCCAGCACGCTGGGTGACATTCGCGCGCAGATTCTGACGCCCGACCGGCTGAATGCTATTGTCTTCGGCGGATTCGCCACGGTGGCGCTTCTGATTTCGGTGGTGGGAGTGGCGGGCGTGCTCGCGTTTTCGGTGAGTGGGCGCACGCGCGAGTTCGGGATTCGCATGGCTCTGGGTGCGCAGCCACGAAACATTCTTGCCAACGTCCTTGTAGAGGGCTTGGTGATCGCGAGCATCGGCGTAACCGCCGGCGTGCTGGTTGGTTTTGGCTTCGCGCGCCTGATTGGCAAGTACGTAGCGGACGTGCAACTGCCGGGGGCGCTGCCTTTGATCGCTTCCGCCGTGGTAATCCTGACGGCTGCGGCCGTCGCCTCGGCTCTGCCTGCGATTCGCGCTGCCCGGGTCGACGTGGTGCAGGCTCTGCACTCCGAATAGGGCGCGACTTTTATTTTGGCAGATTCAGATGTCCTCGTCCGAGGGCTCGGGAAATGCCAGGGTCCCGTCGGATTCCGCCGCTGCTGCCTTGGTGGCGGCGCGCAGCTCCGCGCGAATCACGTCGGCAGAAAATCCCGCGCGCAGCAAACTCCGATAAATCGAGGCGCGCTTGCGTTCATCGAGCGGCCCGCGCGCGTGCCGCAATTTGCGTTCCAGGCTTGAGCGCACCGAGGCGCTCTCATCCGTCTCCGCGAAAACGGCTTCGAGCGCCGTTTCGATGTGCCGATCGGGTACGCCTCGCTTGCGCAGTTCGCGCGCAATTCGGAACTTTCCCTGCCGCTGGCCCTGTGCGTGAAAGCGTGCAAATTCACGGGCGTATCGCGCGTCGTCGATGTAGTTGTGCTCTTTCAGCCGTTGAAGCACGGCCGAGGCGTGCTCAGGGTCTTCCGCGCGCGCCGCAAGATACTTCTTCATTTCGTGCACGGAATGTGCGCGGCGCATCAGCGCGCGGAGCGCAGCAGTGTAAAGTTGTGATTCGCTAGGGAATTTTCGCGGGGACGAAGAGCGCACGCTAAGAGGATAGCATTGTGCAAGCAGGAAGTCGGGATGTTACTGGAGGGCGTAAACGAAAAATGAAGCGGGGAGAGATTACCGCCGGCGATCCGTGACGCGCCGACCCCACCAATCGTAGTCCTGGCATTCGTCGGAAAACATCTGGTAGAAGCCCCACCGCCCCGGTTCGATGCTGCTGTGCAAGCCGAACCAGAGGGCAATTGAAAATAGCCCCGCGACAAGTGTGATGATTTCCGTACGCCCCGCAGCGATGCTCGCGGCATCGACGAGGCGAGGAAGAATCGGGCCGCCGTCCCCGAACGCCGCATAAACGAAAATTACATACGCAAGCGCAAGAATCATGGCGAACAGGCGCAGCAAGCCGCGCAGGCCGAAGAAAAAAGCGTACCACGGATTCTTAGGAGCAACGTATGCCATCGAGTTGTCTGCGGTCCGGAGACGAAATATCCAACAAAATCGCTGCGATGTCGATTAGCGCCGGCTCGCGCCGGTGCGCTCGAATTCGGTCATCTGACGTTCCATTTCTTCGCGAGCCGCATCGGCGGCCGAGCGGATTCCCTGAATGCGCAGCTTGAATTCGTCCGGATTGGTCGCGCGAATCATCGCTTCCTCGAGAGTAATCAGATTCTTCGTATACAGATCGAAAATCGATTGATCGAACGTCTGCATGCCGTACTGGCTGGTCCCCGCGGCAAGCGCGTCGCGAATCAAGCGCGTCTTGTCCGGATTGATGATGCAGTCGCGAATGTATCCCGTGGAGATCAGAACTTCAACCGCGGGCACGCGGCCCACGCCGTCGCTTTTGCGCACGAGCCGCTGGCTGACCACCGCTTTGAGCGTGGAAGCCAGTTGCAAGCGGATCTGCTTTTGCTCCGGGGGAGGGAACACGGCAATGATGCGTTGAATCGTTTCCGTTGCGTCCAAAGTGTGCAATGTGGAAAAGACCAAATGGCCCGTTTCCGCAGCGAGCAGCGCCGTAGAAATGGTTTCCAGATCGCGCATTTCGCCGACGAGGATCACGTCGGGATCCTGACGCAGCGCAGCGCGCAACGCCGTGGAGAATGTCGACGTATCCACTTCCACTTCGCGCTGGTTGATGAATCCTTTCTTGTCGCGGTGCAAATACTCGATGGGATCTTCGATGGTGATGATGTGTTCCGGACGGATCGAATTGATGCGGTCAATCATCGCCGCCAGACTCGTCGATTTGCCGGAGCCGGTGGTCCCGGTGACGAGCACCAGGCCGCGCTGCTCTTCGCAGATTTTTTCGATAATTGTGGGGAGGTTCAGTTCTTCAATGGTGCGAATTTTCGTCGGAATCACGCGCAGGACCATGCCGACGTTTCCGCGCTGCTGGAACACGTTGACGCGGAAGCGTCCAAGCCCGGCAACACCGTAAGCCATGTCCAGCTCAGCAGTCTCCTTGAATTTTTGCTTTTGGCGGTTGGTCATCATACTGAACGCCATGGAGAGCATTTCTTCCGGCGTGACGCGCGGAATGTCAGCGATCGGCTGCAGGATGCCGTCGACACGCAAGTAAGGATGGTTGCCAACTTTCAAATGCAGGTCGGATGCTTTGCTTTCGACGGCTTTGCGCAACAGATCATCAACAGCGACGGCCATGAGTCACCTTTTGTTTTGAGGAACTATGCTGTTGAACGTAGCACGCGCAATCAGGGCAGGGCAATCCTTGTGCGGGGGACGATTGTCCGAAGTGCAACGATGGCCGACCGGAAGTCAGGAGCCGCGGGCGAACAGCGTGTGATAAATCCAGGCACCGATCACGCCGCCCAGCATCGGCCCCGCCCAATATACTCCGTGATTCACCCAGTGGTGCGACAAGACCGCCGTTCCCAGGACCATCGCGGGATTCATGGAAGCGCCGGTGTAGGGTCCGCCGACCAGCATGCCGGCAAAAATCGTGAGTCCTGCGGCAAATCCTCCGAGCCGCGCGAAATGGGGAGTCTCCGGGCGGGCTTCGGAGACCGTCGCGAAAAAAATGAAGACCAGGAAAAATGTGAGCACCAGCTCGAAGAGAATTCCCTGAGTGCGCGAAACTTCCGCGGCCAAATCGGGAGTGGCCAGCGATGCGGCGCGCCACGCCGGCTCCGGGAGCAGGCGCGTCAGAGTCCATGCCGCGGCCATGGCTCCGAGAATTTGCGCGATGCCGTAAAAGAGCGCCTGCAACGAGCCGACTTTGCGCGTGACCCAGGCGCCGATGGTGATCGCGGGATTGAAGTGTCCGCCGGAGATTTGCGAGAGCGCGCAAATCAGGATTGCAAACGCCAGCCCGCGCACCAGCGCAATGCCAACGAGTCCGATTCCGGGCTGGCCGGCGGAACGCAGTCCTTGGTCGGCGCATACCACGCCGGCGGCGAAAAACACGAACAGGAACGTGCCGATGAATTCCGCGCAGAGCTTTTGCCAGATTCGGTACATGCGCAACACCTCCGCAGACCGGCGATTCTAGCAGGGCAGCGGGCAATCGCGAAGCGTTCCGCGCCAGCCGGGCGCCGCGGGTAATGGGTCAGTTTGAATTTTGACTCTTTGTGTCACGATCAAGAAAATTCAAACTGACCCACTACCACGCCGCGGATGCTCTTGACAATCATCCGGCCGTATATTAGCGTGCGTACCTGTTGAGAATGAGTCTAAGTATCAAACATAGCGCTTCATCGGCCACTTCGCGCCGCACGCGCGAGCGGGAACTCATCTTCGACTTCGTCGAGACGCTGCATGGCCACTTCTCCGCGGACGATTTGCTCTTCGGGCTGCATCATCGAGGTAAGCGGGTATCGCGCGCCACGATCTACCGCACGCTTGATCTGCTTGCCGATCGCGGTGTGCTGCAGCGCGTTCCCGTCGATGAAGGCGGTTTTGTCTACGAGCACATTCACGGGCGCAGCCAGCACGCGCACCTGTTTTGCCTCTCGTGCGGGAAGCTGACTGATTATCCGATGCCGCTGCTGGGACGCTTGCCACAGCGCGTTCGGCAAAGGGCCGGCTTTGAGATGGAGCATCTTCTGCTACGCGTCTGCGGCTATTGCAAAGGCTGCCGCCATCGCGCGCCACACAAAACGGGAGCAAGGCCGAGTACAGCATGATCGAGTTTTGCAGGGAATTTCAGCAGCAAAGTGTTAAACGTAACCGGCAAACTGCAATGCAATTTGAAATCTTCGAGGAGGAATGAGAAATGGGAAAAGTAGCCCGGGAAATGGTTGTTAACGCCGGAGTGAACGTCGATGAGCTGATCAAGAAGCTCATTCGCGCGGCGTCGGCTGAACTGACGACGTTTTATTACTACACAATTCTGCGAGTCAACGCGATCGGTTTTGATGGCGAAGGCCTGAAGGAAATCATCGAAGACGCGCGCATCGAAGACCGCAATCATTTTGAGGTGCTCACGCCTCGCATCTACGAGCTGGGCGGCGCGTTGCCGCGCGACATCAAGGATTTCGCGAAGGATGCCGGCTGCCCGGACGCTTATCTGCCGAAAGATCCGCGCGACATGAAAGCGATGCTCGGAGTCTTGGTGGAAGCGGAGCGATGTGCGATCCGCGTGTACACGGAAATCTGCGGCATTACGAACGGGAAAGACCCGCGCACGTATGACGTCGCACTCGCAATTTTGCACGAAGAAATCGAGCACGAGGCGTGGTTCTCGGAATATCTAGGCGAAGGGCCGTCGGGACATTTCCGGCGCGGATTCCCGGGCGAGTCGCCGTACTGCGCGAAGTTTATGGTCGTGCCCGGGGCGAGAAGCAAGTAAAGAAGGGCAGTGACAAGTGGCTAGAACTTGTCTCATAAATGGCGCGATCGCATGTTTCGCGGACCTCAGGGGTTAAAACCCCTGATTTCTCGAACCTTTTTGGCGCGGCTGAAGCCGTGCCCTGACGAAAACCATTTATGAGATGCGCTGTAGTGACGAGTGACTAGAATAGGCAAAAAACGCTTCGTCCTGATGTTGCAGGTACGGTGCAGCCGGGCGGCCTCTCGATGAGAGACGCAGCTTCGACTGCACTTCCTTCTTTGCCGCATGTCAAAAAACTACGAATTAGCGCGAGATTCCTGGATTGAAGTAGCGCGCGTGGAAGATATTCCGCCGGGCTGCGTTCGTGGCGCGCGCGCGAACGGGCGGATGCTCGCACTCGTCAATGTGGATGGCGTGATTCACGCGCTCGACGGCGTGTGCCCGCACATGAAAGGGCCGCTGTGGCAAGGCGCCATTTGGCAGGGCCAGCTCGAATGCCCGTGGCATCACTACCGTTACGATCCCGCAACTGGCCGCAACACGTATCCCGCGAACGTTTATCCTGATGATGTGCCGGAACTCGAAGAGGACATTCAGCCGGTGTGTGCGTTCGGCGTGCGCGTAGAAAATTGCAGAATATGGGTGAATCTTCCGGAAAAGAAGACGGGATAAGAAAACGGCAACGCGGAGTTACGATGGCCGATGCGATCGATACGAGGAGAGCCAAGCCAGAAAAGCCGGTTCGGATCCGCTTGGCTGAAACGGAAGATGTTCCGGCGCTGGCGGCGTTGATCGATTTGTCCGTACACGGCCTACAGGCGCAAGACTATTCCCCGGCACAAATTGAACTTGCGCTAAGAACGGTCTATGGCGTGGATACACAGCTCATTGCGGACGGGACGTACTTTGTGGCGGAAGAAGCCGGCGCCGAGCTGCCAGCGCTCGTGGCCGGCTGCGGAGGGTGGAGCAAGCGCAAGACGCTCTATGGCGGTGACGCTTGGACCGCGCGAGAGAATGACTTGCTTGACCCATTGCGGGACGCAGCAAAAATCCGGGCCTTTTTCGTTCGCCCAGACCGCTCCAGGCGGGGCATCGGCACGATGATTCTTAGCGCATGCGAGACGGCGGCAAAGGCAGCGGGCTTCACGCGCTGCGAAATGGGCGCCACGCTGACAGGGGCGCCGTTTTACCGAAGCAAAGGCTACACGGAACTGGAACACATGGAGGTTCCGCTGCCCGGCGGCGAGTCGCTTCCGATCATCCGGATGGCGAAGATGCTGTAGCCGCTAATGATTTGAGTCAGCGGACGCCGGTGGTGGCGGGCACTGAGAGAGGCGTGAGCAAAGACCTCACGTCAGTTTGCGAAAAGCGCAAACGGGACGTGAGCTACAAAGTAATTAGCGGACGCCGGCGGTAGCGGGCGCTGAGACCGGCGTGAGCCAGCCGTGGCGGTCTTCTTTTGTGCCGCCAGTAAGCGCGTAAAACTCGTCCTGCAATTTTTTGGTGATTGGGCCGCGACCGCCATTGCCGACTTTGATTTTGTCGATGGAGCGGACTGGCGTGACTTCGACGGCCGTGCCTGCGAAGAAAACCTCGTCAGCGATGTACAGCATCTCGCGCGGAATGATTTGCTCGGAAACAGGAATGCCCATCTCGTTGCACAGCTCCACCATCGTGTCGCGGGTGATGCCGGGCAGGACGCAGTTCGCCAGCGGCGGCGTCATCACTTTGCCGTGATGCACGATGAAGATGTTCTCGCCCGAGCCTTCGCTAACGTAGCCATTCACGTCCAGCGCGATTCCTTCGACGTAGCCATTGGCCATGGCTTCCATGCGAATAAGCTGCGAATTCATGTAATTCGCGGCGGCCTTGGACATTTGCGGGAGGGTATTCGGCGCGGAGCGATTCCATGAGCTGACGCAAACGTCCACGCCGCTCTTGATGGCTTCCTCGCCGAGATAGCGGCCCCAGTCCCAGCAGGCCATGTACACATCAATCGGACAATTGAACGGATTCACGCCGGCGTCCCCGTATCCGCGCATCACGATGGGGCGAATGTAGCAGGAGTCCATGTGATTGGCGCGCACCAGTTCGAGCGCGGCCTGGCAGGTGTCGTCAATCGAAAAGGGAAAATCCATGCGGTAAATGTGAGCTGAATTGCGGAGGCGTTCCATATGCTCGCGCAATCGGAAAATCGCCGAGCCTTGCGGCGTCTTGTAGCAACGTATGCCTTCGAATACCGCCGAGCCGTAGCTGACCACGTGCGCGATAACGTGAATCTGAGCGTCATCCCAGTTGATCAATTTTCCGTTGTGCCAGATTTTCTCGGTTTTCTTCAGGCTCATCGTGGTCTCCGCGGGCGGTTTGGACTTTCGTTCAGCGAACTTCAGTTCGACACACTTCTGCTCCACGAACAGCGGCATTATAGCATGCCGTTTGAGCGCCATTGCGCTCCAGAATCCGGGCAGTGCGGGGCAGACCGTCCAATTTGGACGGCGTGCCGGTACTGACTAGCGACGCAGAAGTTTGAAAGCAATATTCGGGCCAAGGCCCTGTTTAATGGCGAGGTAAATCCAGAGCATGGCAAAAGGCTCAAGCAGGCGCGCCATCTTCAGCGGGCCGGCATCGACAGCCTCGAATCCCAAATCCTGCGCCAGCTTCATCACGACCGATTTCGCCGCGGCATCGTCTCCGGCGACGCACATGGTGATTTCCTTGTCGCCATAATGGGTGTTGGCCATGTTTCCGGCGCCGGTGGTGTTGAACGCTTTCACCACGCGCGCGCCAGTGGCCCACTGCGCCACTTGTTCTCCTGCGGAAGTGGTGTGTCCAACGGCAAGGCCGGACAAGTCGGGTTCGAGCGGATTGGTGCAGTCAACGACGATTTTGCCGGCGAGTTTTCCCGCGGCGATGACGGCATCGCGTGTAGCCGGCCAGGGAGTTGCAAGGACAACGACTTCCGCATTTTGCGCGGCGTCGTGCACGCTGCCCGCGCGCGCATTTTTGCCGATGGACTTGAGGAGCGCACTCATTTTTGGGCTCTGAGGCTCCGGCACGCCGAAGTAGATCGAATGTTCCTTCGCGGCCCAGCCCTTGCCCAGCGCGCCGCCCACGTTGCCTGCGCCCAAAATGGCAATATTCATTGCTCCCCCTTCAGATAGTTGCATACCAAAGCGATTCAGACATTTGAATGTACATGGAATTGATGCGCGACGCATCTTTCGGATGCAAGCGGCGGTTTACTTTGCTCCGGGCGGCGGAGCGGCGCGCTGGCTCATCATCTGAAAATCGTGGTTGATCTCCTGCAGGCGGTGGCCGCGCGCGACCTCCCAGCTTCCCAGCAGCAAAAACGGAATCAGGGCTGCCGCGGCCCACAGTTTGGCTTTGCCGCTGATTTTTTCGTCGGGCTCCCAGCGGAAGAGCCGCCGCGACATTTCGAAGGACACAAGCAGACTGATGAGGAGTGCAATGACGTCCTCGATGGCTTCGCGCGGGCCAACTGCGTGAAGCATGGACCGCTCGAGTCCGGTGGCGAGGTAAGTTGCCGGCGAAAACAGAGTGACTTTTTGCACCCAACGCGGCATGAACGCGAGCGGTATGGTCACGCCAGAGAGAAAAAGAAAGAGCGACCAGACGATGTTGTTGATGACGGTGGTCTCCTGCATGTCATTGGTGACGCTGGCAACGATGAGGCCCAGCGCGGAAAAAGCCGCCGCTCCGATGGACACCAGAAAAAATACCGCCCACAAATTTCCCCAGGTTTTCATGCCGAATGCGTAGCGGCAGATCAAGAACTCCAGCACCACCGTGGGCAGCACCAGGAAATAATTGGAAAGGATGCTGGAGCCGAGCATCGCTCCAGCGCCGATGGGCGCCAGGCGAAAGCGACGAAGAATTCCTTGCTCGCGAAACATGACGAGCTGCATGCTCAGGCCCCAGAAGCTGCCCATGACCGTGAGCGCGAGAATCGCGCCGAGCAGATAGGCAATTACCTCCGGATTGCCGCGGCCGAAAAAAATCACGTAGCCGAACAGAAAGCCGATGGGCATCGCCAGGCTGAAAAACAGAAAGGTGCGGCTGCGGAAGGCCAGCCTTATGCGCATCATCGACAGCGTCCAAGTGTGCTTCAAACGTGCCTCCGTTCTGCTGCGCTATTCACGCAAACGCCGGCCGGTAAGCTCCAAAAAGACATCTTCGAGCGACGGCGACTGCATTTCGAGAGCTTGCAATTCCACGCCTTCGGCTTCCAGGTATTTCACTAACGCAACGATCGTTTTCGTAGGCGCTGTCGAGCGCAGTGCATAAACTTCATCCTGCTTGCTCCATTCGGCAACGCCGTCAAGGCGGCCAAGGGCGCCGTCCACAGGCGTCTGGCTGAGGCGAACTTCAATTCGCGTTGTCCCTGCAGAGCGCTGCTTCAACTCGCGCGGCGTGCCCAGCGCCATCACGCGGCCGTAATCGACAATGGCGACGCGATCGCAAAGTCGCTCTGCCTCTTCGATATAGTGCGTGGTCAGCAGGATCGTTTTCTTTTCTTTCTTCAATTCTTCCAGAATGTCGTAGATTTCGCGGCGTACTTGGGGATCAAGACCGGCGGTGGGTTCGTCGAGAAAAATGATGCGCGGATTGTTGACCAGCGCCAGGGCCAGCGCGAGGCGCTGCTTTTGTCCGCCGGAGAGATGGTGGTAGAAAGCGTCCCGTTTCTCTTGGAGCTGGAAACGCCTGAGCAGCTCTTCGGTGTCACGCGGATTTCTGTAAAAATGGGCGAACATTTCGAGAGTTTCCGCGACGCGCATTTTGTCGGGAAGGGAAGTGGATTGCAGCGACGCGCCGGCCAGATTTCTCATCTCGATGGGTTCGCGCTGGGGATCGAGGCCGCAAACTCGCACGATTCCGCGATCGGGAGTGCGCAAGCCTTCCAGAATTTCGACGGTGGTGGTTTTTCCGGCGCCGTTTGGGCCGAGCAGGCCAAAAAGTTCGCCTTCCTGCACTTCGAAGCTGACGCCGCGCAACGCTTCCACGCTGCCGTAATTTTTGTACAACCCTTCGACTTTGACGACCGGCTCGCTCATCTGTTTTGCAATTCTTGTGAAACTACTTTTTTATCACACCTGCCGCCGCTTCGCGAATCCGCGCTTGACGCGGCTTGGCTTGCTTCGTTGCTTCGCGGAGGACGCGTTGCTTTTGACCGGCTTCCATTCGTGCGTTGCGATATCCACTTTCATGCCCAGGAATGTTGTGCCTTCGGTTTCCAGCAGCATGCGCTGCTTGCTGGCGTACGGTTCACGCGGCAGAAGCCGCCCACCCGCGCCCACAACGCGATGCCAGGGAATTCCTTGGCCCGAGGGGCATCCCGCCATGGCGAAGCCGACGGTTCGCGCTCCTCCGCGCACCTGCAGCAGGCGCGCCAGCCGCCCATACGTGACCACGCGCCCGCGCGGAATGCGCTTCACCGTCTGGTAGATTCGTTTCCAACCGCCGCCGTTTTTCTTTTTCTTGGCCATGCCGTGAGTACTCCTGGTTCTAGCCCTTCCTCGCAGCTATCCCCGAGTAGGACCAGTTCTTCAAAATTACACGGTGCGTTGCTTTTTTTTCTCGGTTGCTCTCGCCAGTTTTTCTTCGGTGTGTACCTTCGCCGAACACTTGCAGCCCATTTGTCATCTAATTAACTAGAGGTGACTGGCTGACATGAGAGCCGTGCGTCGAAACGCTACATGTTTTCGTTTGCGAATCGCGTTTTCGCTCTCCGCGAGTACTAATTACTGATACGAAGCAACCCGCCTTCGAAGGCTGCATCATACCATTGACAGCGTAGTGCCTGGCACTTACACTACGCAGACGGTAAGCTCTTAGGGGGGCGATCGTGGCTTTCGTACGACGCAAGGGCAATTCGTACTACCTGGTGCACAACGTCCGCCGCCGCGGACGGGTTGAGCAGCTCTATCTGGCCAAGCTCGGCGAGCGGCCGCGCATCACCGACGACGTCGTCCGCGAAGTTTCCCGTAACCACCCCCTGCTGGATCTGGATTGGTCGCGCCTGAGGGAAGACGTGAATGGCCGCGTGGAACTTTTTGATCCGCGCTCGCCTTACGTCAAGCAATTGCTGAATTCCTTGCGGCTCATCAACTTGGACCTGGCGGATCTCTCGCCTCCGCTATTGCTGCTGCCGGACCGTTCTGATTCCGGACAGGAGCTCGTCACCCAGCTCAGGCTCTTACGTTCCACGGTCGATATTAAGCTGGAGCAGTTTGAGCGCGTGAAACCACGCGCCCTGGAAGGCAGCCGGACGTACCGGTAAGGGGGAGTAAGGCCATGACGCAAGCACAACATTTAGACCCAACACAACGCAGTCGCGAATCTCGCGATTTCGAGACCGCTCTGCGGCGCAAGATCGTGGGGCAAGAAGAGGCCGTCCAGGCCGTCGTCGATCTGTATCAGGTCTTCCGCGCAGGACTCAATTCGTCCGGACGTCCGGTGGGCAATCTGCTGTTTCTGGGCCCGACCGGCGCCGGGAAAACGCGCGTGGTCGAGGCCACCGCGGAAGTCATCTTCGGCGACCCGCGCGCCGTGATTAAAGTGGATTGCGCCGAATTTCAGCACTCGCATGAAATCGCCAAGCTGATCGGCTCGCCTCCGGGGTATTTGGGGCACCGCGAGACACACCCGCTGATCACGCAGGAAGCCCTTGCGCAATTTCATACCGAGAAGGTCAAGCTCTCCTTTCTTCTTTTCGACGAGATCGAAAAAGCGTCCGACGCGCTCTGGCAATTGCTGCTGGGCATGTTGGACAAGGCTACGCTGACCCTGGGCGACAATCGCCGGGTGGACCTTTCGCAAACCATGATTTTCATGACTTCCAACCTGGGCGGCACGGAGATCACCGAGCTGATGACCGGCAAATTGGGGTTTGCCCCGGTGGCTGCGGCAGTGGACACGCCCGCGCGCCTCGAGCAGAAGATCGAGCGCACCGCGGCTGAAGCGGCGAAGCGCAAGTTCTCGCCTGAATTCATGAACCGTCTGGATAAGGTCATCGTCTTTCACCCTTTGCGCGAGCCGCAGCTCGAACAGATTCTGGATATCGAGCTGGGTATGGTGCAGCAGCGAGTGCTCGAAACGGCCAAGGGGAAATTCCTGTTCCGCGTGACGCAGCCGGCGCGCGAATTTCTCTTGAAGGAAGGAACGGACATGAAATATGGCGCGCGCCACTTGAAGCGCGCCATTGAGCGCCATCTGGTCTATCCGCTCGCGAGCCTGCTGGCCACGGATCAGATTCGTCTGGGTGATGTACTTTCGGTCGATTGGGATGGCGTCGCTGCTTGTTTGGTGTTCTGGAAGGAGGCGGAAGGCGCGCTGGTCACCGTCGAGCCGGCACATCCGGGCCTTGCAGCCGCGGCTGGGGCCGACGAAGACGGGCATGACCGCGAGATTCCCGCGACTCCGGTCGTGGCCGCTGCGGAGGCACACACGTATCCCACGCGGTCGCTTCGCCCGGCAGCGCATCAGGCCCTACCCCCGGAAGAGGGGAAGGCAAGAAGTACGCGCAAGGACCGGATCTAGCATGCGCATGCCATGTTGCGATGGGCCGAGTGTTGCTTTACTCGCGAGATTCGGTTACGTGGCAGGCTCGTCCAAGCTGCCGCCGTAGATCGCGGGCACCTTCGCTCCCATTGCCCGCAGGTACGCGGCAAATTGGCCGCGATGGTGCACCGTGTGCGACAGCGCCATCTGAAAATAAATCACGCCGGGGTAATCGAATTTCCGCA
>JBAUEH010000015.1:0-8082 GCA_049678505.1 Candidatus Acidiferrales bacterium | reverse complement strand
TGCAAATTACGCTCGCGGCGATGAACGCATTCGACTTTCTGGGCGCGCCGGAAGGCCATCTGGCGCTCGCCGAGGCTGCTGTCTATCTTTCGCTCGCACCCAAGTCAAACGCCGTGTACACCGCGTTCGGCGCCGTCCACGAGGACCTGCAGAAAACCATCGCCGAGCCGGTGCCGCTGCATCTTCGCAACGCGGTGACGGGCCTGATGGGGAATTTGGGTTACGGAAAGGGCTACCAATACGCTCACAATACCGAGGAAAAAGTTACCGACATGACTTGCCTGCCGGAGAGCCTCTCTGGGCGTGTCTATTACCATCCAACTGACCAGGGCATGGAAGTCCGAATTCGCCAGCGCCTGGAGGAGATTCGCCGCATCAAATCAAAGCCGGTGCAAGCTCAGCCGAGTAAGGATACTCAACTGAAGGACTCCAAACCATGAGCCGCTGCGCCGTTCCGGTAAATCACCACCAAAAATTCATGCGGCTCGCTTTGACTTTTGCCGCGATTCTCGCTGCGCTCGTATCGGCGCCGCGCCTGGAAGCTCAGTTGAAGCCCCTCGCCAGCATCGAACTCGATTGCCGCGCATTTGCCATTTCCTCCGACGGCCTCACCGCCTGCGTGGTCTTCCACCAACTGGGCTTCAAGAAAACGACCATCGAGCGCGACAACATCTGGACGGTCACGCAAGATGGCAAGAAGCGCAAAGAAATCGTCGACGGCCAACGGCTCGTCCAGACCGATATTCCCTTCAGCTTCAAGATTCGCGGGATCGCCTTTTCCCCCAGCGGCGACCTGATGACGCTGCAAATGAACATTGCGGAACTTACCGATCCCCAAGGCTCTATCCAGGAAAGCAAGCTGGTTGACCTGATGAACATCCAGGGCAAAGAAATTCCCGTCGCGGGCACCAAAACGAGCGTCATCGAAAACGCGGTCCAGGCAACTTGGCTCGCCGATGATGAGACCGTCGTTTATCTGCTACCTTCGGACGAAGACGACCTGCTCTACAAGATCGGGCTCACGCATCCGCACCAAGGCAAAGGCAATGCGATTTTTGCAGGCCATCTTTTCACTGCGGTCGCGTGGGATCCTGTCCACAGCAGCGCCGTTGCGGTCGAGCGCGACAAAGATTTCGACGAGCCCGTCAAGCTGGTCCGCCTCGATCTGATTCACCAAACCGATACGCCTCTTGCGGACCTCCCCGCGTATCTCGGCCAGCTCGCGCTTTCGCCTTCCGGAAACAAAGTCGCCTACTTCGTCGACGGCGAAACGCTCGAAATCCGTTCTCTCGACCATCCGCAAACCGCGGTCACTGTTCACTGCGCTTACGGCACATTCGCATGGGGACCTGACGAAAATCGCATCCTCCTCAAGCGCGGTTCGGAAAAAACCTCCAACGATCTGGTTTGGGTTTCCATCCCCGACGGCAACCTTACTCCCATACTCCACGATTTGATTTTTGGTTCTTTCGCCCTTTCGCCGGATGGGCGCACGATCGCCGTCGCCGAGCCCGGCTCGAACCACGTGGAGGTCTACCCGCTGCAGTAAGCCGCGCTGAATTGCGTCTGAAAGTTATCTGGCGTTATTTGACCGTATAAGCCGAGAGCCGCTCACTTCGCGGCGAACCGGCGGAAGAAACTCGTTGGTTCCCAGGTTGGCCGCGCCGCATCGCCGGCCACGCGATCCGCCAGCATGTAAATCAAATAGCAAAACTTTCCGGCGGCATCCTGATCCACCTTTTGATTCAGGTCGTCCGACGGAGCGTGATAGCGCGTGTGCACCCAGTCGTTGAACGTCTTCTCCTGCGGCGAACCTTTCTCGTATCCGAATTTGAACGCCAGCGCCGGAATCCCTCTCTGAACGAAGCTGTACTGATCGCTGCGAATGAAACGATTCGCGTCCGGCTGCTCGTCTGCGATCACTTTCACGCCGTCCGCTTCCCCGGCCGCGCGAATGTCGTCGCCCAGCGTCGATTCGTCCAGGCCTTGCACTTGTAAATACTCCAGCGGAAAAAGAGGCATAAACATATCCATGTTGATGTCCGCGGCGATTTCGTTTGGCGGCACGGTGGGATGGTTCGCGAAATACCACGAGCCCAATTCCCCTTCTTCTTCGCCGCATAGCGCCAGAAAAATTACCGAGCGCTTCGGCTTCGCTCCCGATTCACGAAAATCGCGCGCGATTTGAATCAGCGCCGCAACGCCCGCGGCGTTGTCCATTGCTCCGTTGTAAATGTCGTCTCCGTTCACCGGTGCGCCGATCCCCAGATGGTCCAGATGCGCGCTGACAATCACGAATTGCTTTTTCAGCTGGGGGTCCGACCCTTCCAACTCCCCCGCCACATTCGGCGACTCGACGTCCGTCTCGTTCACTTTTATCTTCGCGCGAATTTTCACGGCCAGCGGAAACTTCGGCAGCGGCTGCTGCGCCTTGGCCGCGGCGATAATCTCCGCCATGGTGTGGCCCGAGCCTGCCAGAAACTCATCGGCATACGCTGGATTGATCGCCAGCGCAATCTCTTTGCCCTGATCCTTTCGCAAACTTGCGTCCGCTAACTCCAGAGACGGCCGTTGCCGATTCCCCGCGATTCGCTCCCAGGGCACTTCCTGGTTCGCCGAATTAAATATCACCGCCATGCCAAGCGCTCCCGCGGCTTTCATCGCTTTCCAGCGTTCGCCCGACGACTCTTCATGCGCGCGCAAGGGATCCTTGATCGTATCCGGGCCGCCCGCCAAATACACCGCAATCTTGCCGTGCAAATCCACCCCGGCAAAGTCATCGTAATGCACCTCAGGCGCTGAAATGCCGTAGCCCACAAATACCGCTTCCGCATCGACCTCATCGGCAGAATCGCCTGCCGCCGACAAAATTACTTCCTTGCCCAGCGTCAGCGGCGTCGTGTTCCCTCCCTGAGTCAGTTCGACAGACGAGTACGCTTCGTCAATTTCGCGGCTCTGAAATTTCACCGGCTGAAAAAAACCTACGGTGCCCGCGGGCGTCAATCCTTCCTTCTTGAACCTCTCAGCCACGTAACCAGCGGCGGCCTGATATCCCCCGCTTCCGGTCATGCGCCCCTGCAAATCATCGCTGGCCAGAAAGCTCACGTCTTTCCACCACCGGCTCCCCTCAGCATGGGGATTCTGCGCCACCTGCGCGCCCGCTACGCCGCACACCAACGCGCAAATCACCGCTAAAACCAGCCCGTGCGATTTCCTCTGTCCTTTCCCTACCGCCTTTTTCATTTTGTTCCTCGTCACTGCTCCATCACCGGAACCGCTTGGCGTGCTCCTTCAAAATGCACAGGTCCATCACCACAAACAGCCCCGCATCGCGCGCCCGATTCGCCGCTTCTTCGTGGATCACGCCCTCCTGCAGCCACAACGCTTTCGCGCCAATCGCCACGGCACTCTCCGCCACTTCGGGAACAAACTCCGATCGCCGGAACACGTCCACAATATCCACCTTCTCGCGAATATCTTCCAGACGCGCGACGGCCCGTTCGTTCAAAATCTCTTTTTCGTTCGGATTCACCGGAATGATCTTATATCCCGCCCGCTGCAGATACTCAGCCACCCCGTAGCTCGGCCGCATCTTGCTCGACGAAAGCCCCACCACTGCAATCGTATGCGCGCTTTTCAACAGTCGCCTGATGTCGTCGGCGTTTCCTTGATTAGCCATGTGCGCCGTTTCTCTTTGATCCTCGTGGTTTTCTTTCTTTGCGCGCTTTGTGCGCAAACGGCCTTCGCTTTTCGCTGACCGCTGATTTAGCCTGCCTGCCCTGACGCTGAAAGGGCGGGATGGAGGGCCTCGCGCCACTGGCCACCGTCTTTTCGGCCTTCGCCACCGCGCGTTCCAGATCCGCCACCTCTTCGCGCGTTAAGTGACGATACTCGCCCGGCGCCAGCGATCCCAATTCAATGTTTCCAATCGCCATGCGCCGCAATTTGTCGACGTGATGGCCGCTGGCGATGAGCGTCTTGCGAAACTCGTCCTTACTGACCCCGCTTGCCTTCACTTCCCACCAGCCCGACGGCATCCCTTTGGCGCGCTGCATCTTCACACGCCCGCGCCGCTCTACGTCGCGAACTTCGGCGTCATTCAGCGCACCATCGATTTTGCACAAATATTCCTGCTTCAGCTCGCGCGCGCGCATCATGCGATTGGCCAGCTCGCCATCGTTCGTCAGCAGCATCAGTCCTGAGGCGTGATACTCGAGCCTTCCCACCGGGAAGACGCGCCCCGGCACGCCGCGCAAAAAATGCGCGATGGTTTTTCTTCCTTCGGGATCCTGCAATGTGGCCACCACGCCATCGGGCTTGTGCAACGCGAGGTACACTTTTGTTTCTGTCGCGTGGAGCAACTTCCCCGCCACGCGAATATGGTCGCGCTCGGCGTCGGCCTTTGTTCCAAGTTCCGTGACGATTTGCCCGTTCACCGCCACTTGGCCGGACGAAATCAGCTCCTCCGCGTGCCGCCGCGAAGCCACTCCCGCCCGCGCAATAATTTTCTGCAGCCGCTCTTCCATAGGAATTCCGCCGAAGCAACCCTGAATAGTATCAGTCGGCGTTGTGGTAGGAAAGTTTAGTACGAGGACTGCTTCAGCCGCGCGACGTCGCAGCCTTCTTTTCTGGCGGTAAATTCTCCGGCGTGGTGGCTTCTGTATTCGCCGTCGCGCTACCCAACGGCGCACTTTCGTCGGCGTGCAGCTCGTGCTCCGCAGTGTCCAGTATCGCCTCCGCCGACGGCGACGCCATCTCCACAGGGAGATCCGAATCGACGGCCTCCCGCGCATCGCCTTCATTTTCATTTTTCGCGAATGCTTCCGCCGCGTCCGGATTCGCGCTGCTCAAAATTCCTGGCTCTTGTTCCGGCGCTTCCTCCGCGGCTTCCTCTGGTTCTGTCGGCGCGATGCCGTCGTCCGCGCCGAGCGCGGCCTGCGCCAATTGCTCGAACTCCTTCAAGCTCGGCAACTCATCCAAATCGGCCAGCCCAAAGCGCATCAGAAAATCCTTCGACGTGCGATACAAAATCGGCCGACCCACGGCGTCTTTGCGCCCAGCGGTGGTAATCAACCGCCGCTCCAGCAGCGTCTTCACCACGCCGCCGCAATTCACGCCGCGCACTTCGTTAATCTCCGGCAGCGTGGCCGGCTGCTTGTACGCAATCACTGAAAGCGTTTCGAGCGCGGGCATGGTCAGCCGCAGCGCCGGCCGCAGGCTCTTGATGAACTTTTTCACCGCCTCATGGTGCTGCGCCTTCGTGTACATCTTCCAGCCGCCCGCCACTCTGCGAATCTCGACCCCGCGCTCCTCCGCGCCGTACGACGCCACCAGCTTATCGAGCGCCGCGCGCACTTCGGCCTTTTCTCCGCCGACCGCGGCGACAATCTGATCAATGGTCACGGGCTCGTCCGCCGCGTAAATAATCGCTTCCAGCGCGCTCTGCAGTTCCTGTTCCGTCATTTTCCGTTCCCGTCTCCGTGACGCAAAACACTGCTGGCCTAAAGGCCGGCGCTACATACAGATCACAAATACTCTTCGTCGATCTTCGCGATCGCTCCGCCGCTCTCGAACACCAGATCGAACATCTTGTGCTTGCGCAGCAGCACGTCGCCGAACATTTTTTCCTGCACCAGCACTACCGCTTGCATCCGCACCATTTCGAGCACGGCCAGCAGCGCCACAATCATCGACCGCCGCGTCGCGCACGCCTCGAAAAATTCCTTGAGCGAGACGGCCTCATCGCTCGCCACCAGCCGCGTCCGCAACTGCTCCATCATCTGCGCCACGGTCACCACTTCGTGGGCCAGCTCGATCTTCGCCACCGCGCGCCGCCGCTCCAGCACTTGCTGAAACACCTTCACCAAATCCACCAGCGACACGATCAGCTCGCCTTCCGTCTCCTCGCTCTGATACAGGGACATATCCGGATGCGACCACACATGCGCCTCGAGCTGCTGCTTCTCGTAAAGCATCTGCGCCGCGTTCTTGAACTTCTCGTGCTCCAGCAGCCTGTACACCAACTCGTTGCGCGGGTCCTGCTCCTCCGGCGGAGCCAGCGGATCCACCGGCAGCAGCATCTTCGATTTGATGTGAATCAGCGTCGCCGCCATGTACAAAAAGTCCGCCGAGATGTCCACGTCCAGTTTTTCGAGCTGGCGCAAATAATCGAGATACTGCTGCGTGAGTTTCGCGATGGGAATGTTATGGATATCGATTTCCTGCTTGCGCACCAAATCCAGCAGCAAATCGAGCGGCCCTTCGTATGCGGGCAAATTGATTCTGTAATCCGGTTGTGCGTTCGCCGCCATTAATCACACTCTCTCACGATTTCACCGCCCTGACGCAGGATTATTCTCGCATTCTATTCCATTTTGCTTGTGGGGTGAAGACTAAGGGCGGGCTTTCCGAATGGAGCAGAAATGGCTAGCGGGCGAAATCTCCATTCGGCGGCGCGAATTTACGCACCAACAGAGCGATCGCCAGTCCGATGCAAAACAGCAGCGCCAGCACGCCGCTCGTGCGCGACGCCAGCGTCACCGCTTTCGCCGAGTGCGGTACGTGGGTCAACGGCAATACAACGAAGTTCATAATCACGTACACCGCGCCGCCATAAACGATGCCGCAAATCGCCGCCCGGCGCGTCAGAATCAGCAGCTTACGGCTCGCCAAATAAAAGATCATCGTCCAGGTCATCGCAATCGCGTAATGGATTGCCACGCCCAGCGCCACCGAAGCCGCGCCCATGGTGAACGACTTGCCGTCAATCAACCCGCTCGCAATGTATTGGAAAATCATCTTCGGCGTGATGTGCCGGAAAGAGTTGAAGATGATGTTTTCCGATATATCCAGCGTCCCGGCGGCCAATCCAATCCACACGACAGTCCAAGCGCTGTGCGTTCTCCGCGCATGCGCTGCGAGACTGGCCGCTGGCATGTTCCCCGTGATTTCCGCTGCCTCTAGCTCGTCAGTTTCGTCGAAGCGGCGCCCAGAATCTTGAGGCTCTTTTTTTCCTGCACAAACGCGACGATGCTCACGTTTTCCTTTTTCCAGCTGGACTTGATTTTCACGCGCGCGTCGCCTGTGAACGCCATCGCGCCCGTCCCCTGCGCGGCGCCGACTTTGTGCAAGTAACGCACCACGGCCGCATGATATAGCGTGTGCCCGGCGTTCTCTCCGGCACTCACCGCCGAATGCAGCCCATCCTCGGTCACTACTACCCAGACTTGCGCTTCGTCGCCGGCCGTGTTTCCTTCCAGCTTTCCCACCGAAATTTTGAAATCGTCCGCGTCTTTCGGATCCACCTTCGCGTCCGTAATTGTGACATCCGTCTTCGGGCCACGCGCGGCGTCTTCGATGGCTTTTTGCGCGTCTTTCCCATTGCCACCCGCGAATTGACTCTGTCCATCTACAACCATCTCTGGCGTGTAGGGATTCCCATTGGCCAGCTTGGACACATAGTCTTTCTGCCTTGCGGTCCAATCCCCCGAGGAAAACGGGTCGATCCATCCGCCCTGGTTCCAATAATCCACATGCTCTTCCAGTACGATCATCTCGATGCCCGGGAGAGGCTGTTTTTCCATTCTTAGCGCCATGGCTTCTGCCGGCGGGCAACTGGAACAGCCCTCCGCGGTGAACAGTTCGACGATCACCGGGGTGCGGCCAGAGTCAGTTGCCGGCGTTTGCGCCTGGCACGCAGAACCAAGCACAGCGCACAGGCCAAAAAGCATCAGCGACACCTTTACCATCATTCCTGAAAAATTTGTCATGGTGTATTACCTCCTTCGCCAGCCCTCTTTCCACTTTATCCCGATGCAGCCGCCCTTCCCGCAGGTTTGCCGGACGCCTGCGCGCCATGGCGTGTAGCGGGGCTCCATTCAAAACAAATACACCTCGGGTCCAACAATCACATGCAAGCCAGGAGACAAATCAGAGTGACACTGACAATGGCTGCTTGCAATATCCACTTGGATGGCCTTTCCTATAGCCATTATGGGCTCGACGGGGCGCTTGCGCTGGGGGAATTAGCGAACGTCGCGGGGCTTTGTTCTTGTTCGCTCGTCACTTGTCACTCGTCACTTA
>JBAUEH010000014.1:0-1507 GCA_049678505.1 Candidatus Acidiferrales bacterium | reverse complement strand
CGATGAACGAGGTGCGCAGCGACACGCCAGGAATCGTCCGGCGGATGCGCTCGAGCAGTTTCAAAAACGCATCCGCGTGCGACCCGCGCTTCATGCGCGCGAGTACGTTGCGGCTGGCATGCTGCAGCGGAATGTCCAGATACTTCACGAGCCGCTCGCGCCGCGCGATGGTCTCCAGCAATTTCGGCGTGATGCGGTTCGGATAGCAATATAGAAAGCGAATCCAACGCAGCTCATCAATTGTGGCCAGCTCATCCAGCAACAGCGGCAGGCCGTCGCGAATCCCCAGGTCTTCGCCGTAGAAAGTTGTGTCCTGCCCGATTAAATTGATTTCGCGCACGCCAGCGGCGGCCAAATTGCGCGCTTCGCGCATGACCGATTCGAACCTCCGGCTGCGGAAGCGTCCGCGCAATTGCGGAATGATGCAGAACGCGCAGGGATGATCACATCCTTCGTTCATTTTGATATAGGCGGTGTGCCGGGGCGTCGCCAGCATGCGCGGGGTCAAATCGTGATAAAGGAACGACGGCAGCTCCTCGGTTGCACTGGTCGGTTGGCCTTCGCAGGCTTCCAGAATCTTTTCGACTTCGCCCGTGCCGATCACCGCATCGACTTCCGGGATTTGCTGGCGAATTTCGTTGCGATATCGCTCGACCAGGCATCCCGCGACAATCAACTTCTGGGCGCGGCCGAACTTTTTGTATTCGGCCATTTCCAAAATGGAATCGATGGATTCTTTTCGCGCTGGCTCGATGAAGCTGCATGTGTTCACCACGAGCACGTCGGCGTCGTCGGCGCGCGGCGTGATTTCATGGCCGGAGCGCGCAAGAATGCCCATCATGACCTCGCTATCGACGAGGTTCTTTGGGCACCCCAAGCTGACGAATCCGATTTTCATGGCTCGCATCGGGAAAGAATCATCTTAGCACACGGCTGCGGCTGTGCCCTGCGCGCGCTGATGTGTCGCAATCTCTTTCAGGGAATTAATTGCTTCCGGCCAGCAGATCGCGAGGCCGGTCAAAAACGAATTCGCACTTCGCTGTTTTTGCCGAACAGGACACCGCGCCGCGCAAGACAATTCGCGCCCGCGTGCCACGGGGCAGGATCGGAGGGAACGACGCGCCAGGGAAGCGTTGTGTGATGGAAGCGAGATTGTCATCGCCGCCAAGGAACTTAGCGTCGCGGGCCACGGGTCCGTTAGGACCCGGCTCGATCAAGACGACGACCTCCGCTTTTCCAGTCACCATCGTTTTTCCCAGGGAGATGGTCCGTTCGCGCACCAACTCGATTCCAGCGCGTTTCACGCTTGCGTCAATTGCCGCCGCGCCGCCCGTTGTTGGTCCGAGCAATTTCTTCAGCCGTTCGCGGGTTTCCGCAGGCGCCGCTCCCGCGGCCATCGACTGCTCGTAGGCGCGAATCGCCAAGTCCTTTTGGCCGCGCGCCTGGTAAACTTGCCCCAGATGATCGCCCGCGTCGCTGGTTTGATTGAGGCGCCATGCTGCTTCGA
>JBAUEH010000013.1:0-24720 GCA_049678505.1 Candidatus Acidiferrales bacterium | reverse complement strand
GGCGGATACGTGCTGGAGATGCTGCGCGCCATGCTGCAAAATCCGCGCAGCCAAACGCCGGATGAGCCATTCAAGCAAATGATGCAGGACTACACGAAGAGCTTCAGCGGGAAGGCGGCCTCGACGGAAGACTTCAAGGCAGTGGTGGAACGGCATATGACGCAGCCCATGAATCTGGACCAGAACAATCGGATGGACTGGTTCTTCAACCAGTACGTGTACGGAACAGGCGTCGCGCAATATCACATGAACTACTCGCTCGAGAGCCAGCCGGACAACAAGTGGCTCCTGAGCGGGACAGTGACGCAGTCAGGTGTGCCGGACAGATGGAAGGATCTTCTTCCGATTTACGTACACTTTCAGGGAAAAGACATACGTCTTGGATTGTTGACAATCACGGCTACGACCGCCCCATTTAAAATAATGTTGCCGGTCAAACCGGATAAAGTGTCTCTCAACGACAACTCGGAGATGCTCGTCGAGATCAAGTAGCGCGCGAGGATTTATTGCAGGGCTGGAATGGGGAGCAAAGGCAGGCGGCGCGGCTCTCCGTGATAGCCGCGAATTTCAACGTCTTCGAGGAGCAGCGAAGGCGCGACGATCGAGCTGGGCATGCCGTCTTCAACGGAGCCGAAGGTGTCGAGGGCAGTGCCGGCAAAGCCGCCTGCGGCGTTCTGCATGAAATTGAAGACCGAGAAATCGTTGCCGATTCCGGCGACGGAGCGAAATGCGCGGAGGTCAAGGCCCTTGATTTGGGCGCCGCGAACCAACTCTTCATGGCCGTCGTCCACGTAAATGCGATAGACGAGCAGGGGCAAACGATCGCCGCTGCTCAAACCTTCCGCCAATCCTGAAATGATATCCGTGAAATCCTCCTGCGATTGCGAGGCGAGCGCAGGATTATCCATGCGCTTGATTTCAATGCACCACTTCTGGCCATTGGAGCGGCAAAGGTCGATGAACTTTTTGCGCAGATCGGCGGGGTTCATCGTATTCGTGGCCTGAAAAAACAGGTTGCTGGAAAGAGGGACCGGCGGAGAAAGCATGGCGGAGCGCCCGTGGCCATTGGAAAGCTGAAAATCCGAGCCAGGACGGCGCGACATCAAGAGATTTTTCAGGAGGCCATTTTCGACCAGGGAGACGGGCTCGGCACGAACGCCTTGAGCGTCAATGGCGTAGCCGCCGAGAAGCGGCTGACCTTGAAAATCCTTCGCGCTCGGGTCATCGACGAGAGAAACATTCAGCGGGAGAACGCGTGAGTTGACGCGGCCAGTCCATTCGCTGTGGCCGCCCTCCTGTTGCATCATCTGATCGAACGCGGAGACACTGGAAAGCGGAGGGCGAGCGCCGGAAAGCGAAGGTTCGAGCGCCTGAGCGAGCAGGGAGCCAGCGGCGGGAGCATCAAAGAGAACCGGGCCTTCGTAGTCGTCCACGTTCGGAGCGGTGCGTAGCGCCTCGAGCTGTTGCGCGACCTGGATGAGGTTCTTGCTGACGTCGCCCGGCTGAGGCAAGCCGGCAGGAGCGGCTGCGTAATTGGAATAAAAATTGTGAAGCGGCATGCCGTCAGTGGCCTGCGTATCGAGGCTGGCTTCGATGCCGGCGTCGCTGTGAGAAATGCGAAGTTTGGTGCCCTCGCTGGTCAGGAGGTAGTAAGTGGTGTAGACGAGATAGTAGTGGACGCGCGTGCCGTAGAGATCGGGAAAGCCGCGCAGAACTTTAGATGCGTCGCGAGCTTCCTGCTCCCAATTGCGGGAAGTCCAGTCAGGAGTGACGAGCGGCTCGACGTCAACGACCGCCGGCTCATTTGCAAAATCGGGAATCTCCGGCGGACGCGAGAGGCTGTTCAAAAATGCCTGCTTATTGGAGAACTGCACGAGCGCATCTTTGTATGCGAAGTCGGTGGCCTGCCAAAGATCCTGCCGCAAGGAATTGTAATCACGATCGATGCCCACTTCTCCCGCGGAACTCGAAGAACCCTGAAAGCCGTTTTGGCTAATGAAGTTCGAGCTATCGAGCTGGCTGGTTCCGACGCGAACATCGACGGACATGAGGCGGTTGCGCACATGCGAGCTGGAAAAGAGCGTGCCGAACGACGAAGTGACGGCGCGAACGTCGACGTCAACAAGGCGATATTCGATGTAATACGGCTTCTGCTGATTGTCCAACTGCAGGCGCGCGACGGAACGGTTCATTTCGTCCTGCATGGCTTCGAGGGTATGGTCGTTATCGCTTTGCGCGGCGGCAGGAAGAGCCAACATGCAGGTTGCGGCGAGCGTGGCGAGGGCAGCCCAGAAACGAGTTATGCGCCGAGGCGTCACTGTTTCACCTTCGCGAGCGGGTCGTGCGCGGGCGGCGGGAGAATTGGTGGTGTGTCGGTGGAAGTTTCTTTCTTCGAGACTTCCATTTCGGAGATGAGAATCTCCGGCGCGACGGCAGAGACGGGGACTGAGCCGGATTCCGCGCCGCAATAGCCGTCGAACACTTCCGGAGTATCGCCGGTGGCGATGATTTTGGTGATGGAGATTAGCGGAGTGCCGACGATGTTGACACCGCGGACCATTTCGTCGGGACGGCCGTCCGGATAGACCTTATAAACGATCAATGGCTGAACTTGAAACGCTTGCGGCTGGGCGCGGCCGGTGAAAGTGAAGCCGCCAGCGATATCGTCGATCAAAAGGCCGAAGGGCTTGCCCTGCTTGCGAATCTCGTCGATGAAGCGCTGGCGAAGCGCCGCATTGGTCATGGTTTTGCTGCTTTCCACAATGGTATTGCCCATGCGCGCGATTGGCTGATAGCCGAGCTGGCGGCGACCGTGGCCGTTGGAGTGCGGAAAATTCACCAGCGGCGAGCGGCCCATCAGAAAATTCTTCAGAATGCCGTGATCGACGAGCACCACGTTTTGGGACGGGATTCCTTCATCATCGAAAGGATAGTATCCGAGCAAAACCTGGCCACGGACTTCCGTGGTGGTGGGATCGTCACGCACAGTGATGAAGTCCGGCAGGATTTGCTGATCGATCTTGCTGGTGAAGGTTTGGCCTTCGCTCACGTCCTTTTGGCGAAAGCCTTCCAAGCGGTGGCCGAGTACTTCATGGAAGAACACCGCGGCGGCGCGGCCGGTGAGCAGAGTGGGGCCGGCGAAAGGCTCGACAAGAGGAGCTTTCTGCAAGGCGGCGATTTGGGCGGTGAGAATGCGAACCTGATCGAGGACTGCCGCGTCCGTGGGCGCTTTGGACGGATCCACCCAGTCAAAATTCGCGTAGCGTTCCAAATCCATGCCGTCGGGTGCCTTGCCCTGAACGAACAATTCGAGGCGGTAACGAATCTGGCCAAAGGCCAGACGCGAACCATCGCTATTGACGAAATATTGGTTTACCGAGCGCGCGGTAAAGGTCACGATGGAATTGACAACCGCCGGAGAAGCGCTGAACGCAGCCGTGTATTCGCGAGCCTTTTCTTCCCAGGGCCTGCGGTCGAGGTGAAAATCCACGGGTGAGCCAACGGATACGTGGGGCTCTTCGTGAGAAAAATCCGGCGCGCCCTGTTCGGCAGATTGGGCCTGGACTTCCTTGCTGGTTTGCACGCCGATATAGGCCTGCACGGCAGCGCGATACTGGCGATCTGTTTCGCGCCAGATTTCGCGGCGCAAAAGAGAAACATCATCGTCGAGAGTGGCTTCCGTGCCGGGACTGGACCAGGCGGGCTCGCGGCCTTCGACCTTGTGAGTGTTGTCGAGCTGGTAGCTGCCCACGCGCGTCTGCACTTCGAGCCAGCGGTCACGCGTTTCGTCGGACGACAGCAACGCACCATTTGAGCCGGAAACCTCGGCGGAATCCAGATCGCTGATGGTGTAGCTGACGAAATAGGCTGGCGGATCGGCTTTGCCGTAGGCCCCGACCGAGCGCTGCAGCTCATCCTGCATGGCCTGAAGCACCGGGGGAAGCGGCGCCGCAGGCAGCAGAGCCGCAGGCAGCAGAGCAGTACGCGCTCCAGTGCCGGTGCCGGCAAAACATACGCTCGCCGCTGTGAGGGCAGCGGCGGCAGGCCAGAATCGAATCGCTCTGCGGAAAGGAATCATTCGCTAAGTAAAGTCCTCCAGTTTATGCCAGGTCTGCCGAAATCCCAAATGCGTTGCCGGACCTCGTTCTTGAAGCGAACGTTGAAGCAAGGACGTTAGATGCGCAATAACGCCGCCGCGAGTACAACCGTGGCGATTATTTTTTGCGCACTTTCACTTTTCAGGGCCGCGGGCTCGGAGGGGGCTGGCTTGGCGCCGGGGCGGCCGGTTTCGAGAACGAGGATGGATCAAGCGCGGGATTGACGTGAATCTCCTGAACTGTGGAGTCGGTGTACTTTGCGCCGCTGTGATACGTCACGGACTGGAACGGAAACTGGCGGCCTTCAACGGCGCGGAAGTCGCTCCAGCGCTGATCGGTCTGTTCCGGACCTTGCATTCCGGCGGACGTATATTTCGCTTCGACCAGGAGATGGGTGGTTGAATCGAAGTAAAGCTGGATGGTTCCGAACGGCGCCATCCAGTTCACGACGTCAGCTTTCTTGCCATCCGCAGTATCTTCTTGGCCGACATATTGTGCTTTGACACCGCCGGCCAAGGCCTGCTGGTACAGTCCCCAGCCGCCAAACAAGCTGATGCCGCGCTGGAATTCACCGATTGCCTCAGCGGGAACGTCCTGAGTTCCTTGTGGACTCTGTCTCCATGCGGATTTGCCATCGGAGACTTGAGTGATGTGTCCTCCTGGCAAGGTGATGTCAGCACGAACCTTATCTGGATAAGAGATCTGCCATTTGACGGAGATCGCGAGGGAGCCCTGGGGGATATAGACGTTTCCGTTCTCGGAGAATTCCAGGGCGGAGATAGAGCGAAGAGAATCACCCCCCGCGGCCTGAGCCGCCGCCATGAGGACTTCTTGAGCATGCTGGAGCGATTCCGGAGTGGCCGCGGGAGCTTCGGATTTGGCTTGCCGCAGATTTGGGCTCAGAAGATCGAGCTGGTTGAATGGAATCTCCTGCCATTGAGCACTGGGGAAATCGGCTTTGACGGCCGGAAGGAACTGACTGGCATTACCGACGAGAACGACGTCGAGATTCTGCGAATTGAAATATCGCTCGGCCATTTGCTTGACGCTGGAACCGTTCACGCCAAGGATTTTTTGCTGGTAGGTGTCGTTGTAATCCGAAGGCAGTCCATACTCGGCGACGGCAAGAACCCGGCCCGCTACTTGCGCGGCGGTTTCCGACTGAATGGGATACACGCCGGAAAGGTAGTCCTGGGCAAATCGCATTTCTTCGGGCTTCACGCCCCCGGAAGACATTTGCGAAATCAGATCGACAACCAGCTTGGTGGCTTCGGCGGTGGCTTCCGTGCGCGTGAAGGTGTCGGCGACAAACTCGCCGGCGAAACGTTCGGCTTCGAAGGAGGAATTTGCTCCGTAGGTCAGGCCCTTCTTGATGCGGACTTCCGTATTGAGACGGCTGTTGTAGCCGCCGCCAAAAATCCTGTTGGTGACGAGCAGAGGAATGTAATCGGGATCGTTGCGGCGGATTCCCAAGCTGCCGACGCGAATCTGGGTCTGAACGGCGTCCGGCTTATCGACCACGATGAAGTGCAAGCCTTGCGTCTGGGGCGGCGCGGCGGGTTCCGCGGCAGGCAATTCCTTCTTCTCCCACGAACCAAAATATTTTTCGGCCAGGGCAAACGCGAGTTCGGGAGTGACGTCGCCTGCGAAGGCGAGCAGCGCCTCGTTCGGCGCGTAATTGGAATCATGAAACTTGACCAGATCATCGCGGGTGATCTTCTCAACCGTTTCAGGCGTTCCGTCGGAAGGCATTCCGTAAGGCGACTCGCCGAATACCGTGCGGTCGAAGACCGCGGAGGCCAGATAGGCTGGGTCACTGTATTCAACGCGCAAACCGGAAAGCGACTGCTGCTTCTGGCGTTCAAGTTCTTCTTGCGAGAAGGCGGGATGGAGAACGGCGTCCGAGAGCAGATTGATTCCCAAGTCGAGGTCGCGCGAAACGACAGTCACCGAAGCATCTGTGTCATCGTCGGACGCGGAGGCCGAGATGTGGCCGCCAACAAAATCGATGGCCTGGGCGAATTGCTGCGCGGATCGCGTCTCTGTGCCTTGAGTGAGCATCCCGGCGGTCATCGAAGCGATGCCCGGCATGCCCGCAGGATCATTCGTGGCGCCTGCGGACATCAGCACAAGGCGGACGGCGACGGCCGGCTGGCGATGGTCAGCCACAACGAAGACGCGCATCCCATTCGAGAGGGTTCGAGTCTCCGCATGAGGGAAGTGGAATGGGCGCGGGGGTTGCGCAGCCGGCATTTGCGGAGCCAGCTTCACGCCGGCGGGAACGACGCCAGTGCCGTGGGCATTTTCACTGGACGTTTGATCGGATTGCTGCGCGGCTTGCTCCGATTGCGTTTGTGACTGCGCGATGGCAGACGCGCCAAGAAATAAAACTGCGAAGATTAGCGTTGCGGTTTTACAATTCGCGCGCGCGATGGTTTGACGGACTTGCGACATGGAGCGGATCATTTTTGGCTCCCGTTGTCAGGCTTGGGTGGCGCTTGTGGCAAGTAAAAAAGCACCGTTTCATGCGGCGCGACAAAATACTCATCGGCGGCATGTTGGATGGCGGCCGCGGTTACGGCTTCGTACTGCGCAAGGTCCGTGTTGACGAGTTCCGGATTCTTACCGATTACGGCGGCCTCGCCAAGAGCATCGGCTTTCTCTTCGTCCGTTTCGCGTCCTAGAATCGCGTCGGAAATCTCCTGATTCTTGGCTTTTTCGAGCTCCTGCGGAGAGACCGGCTGCGCCTTCATGCCATCGAGAACGGAATCGAGCGCTTTCTCGCCTTCTTCCGCCGTGCGCCCCTGATTCATTATGGCAATCACCCAGAAGAGATTTGGATCTTCCGTGAAGTTTCCGAAGCCGATGGCTTCGAGCGCGATGCGATCTTTGTAAACGAGAGATTGATACAACAAGCTGCTTTCGCCGCCGGCCAAAATGTTCGAGGCCAAATCGAGAGGGTAGGATTCCGGAGCGAAGCGTGCCGGCATCTTGTATCCCTCGACCACCGCGGGAAGCGGAACGCCGGGATACGATTTTGTGACAGTGCGCTCTGCCGTTTGCGGCGGTTCCTTGACGGTGACGCGCGGAATCGGCTGTGGCGAGCGGGGAATCCCGCCGAAATACTTTTCAGCCCAGGCCGTCGCTTGCGCCGGATCGATGTCGCCGACGATCACCAGGGTGGCGTTGTTCGGGCGGTAATAGATATTGTGGAAAGCGCGGACGTCTTCGACGGTGGCCTTATCGAGGTCAACTATGCTGCCGATAGTGGTGTGATGGTACGGATGAACCGTGAACGCGGCGGCGTAGAGATCCTCCTGCACGCGGCCGTAGGGCGAGTTATCAACACGGAGCCGGCGCTCTTCCTCGACAACTTGACGCTCCGAGGTGAAATTCTTCTCGTCCACATTCAGACTGCCCATGCGATCGGCTTCTAGCCAAAGCACACGGTCAAGATAGTTACTGGGAAATGTCTCCCAGAATACAGTGACGTCGTCATTGGTATAGGCGTTATCGAAGCCGCCGATGGCTTCGATGATGCGGGAGTGTTCGTCTGGACCGACGTGCGCCGAACCTTTGAACATCAGGTGCTCGAAAAGATGAGCAAATCCGGTATGGCCGGGCTTTTCGTCTTTCGAGCCCACGTGATACCAGACTTGCAGGTTGACAACCGGGACGTGATGATCTTCGGCCATGACGATACGCAGTCCGTTTGGCAGAGTGCGCATTTGAATGACAAGGCGCGGCGGACGCGTGGCTGCTGATTCCTCGATGGGACGCTGGTGTGACGGAGGCGCCGGCAACTTGGTCCGCTGCGCGAAAGCCGAGAACGCGAGCATGAGCACAGCAATTCCAGCGCCGAGGACTGTTTTCCGTAGCCGGATTGATCTCATTTGATTTCCCTCCGCGAGCAGGCCCGCGCATGCAGACTTTCCGATGGCGAACCATCGTAAGAGGCGGCAGATTCGATGTCAAATGGCCGCGCGAGGATGCACGTGCAAGCTCCTAGTGCAGAACAGGCAAACATCCAGAAATTAAAAAACGCGCCTCCTGTGGGGGGAGACGATAATTAGGAGTCATCTCGAATGTGGATAAACGGAGCAAATGATGCGAGCAGTTTCCGGCTTGCTAACACTTGTGATCGCGGTTGCGGTCGGCTATTGGTTCTATACGTCGAGCCTGAAAGCGAGCGGCGCATCACGCGCGCCGGCGCAGGTCATATCGATCGTGAGCGTGAAAAGCGATCTGCTCTCGATGGCGCAGGCGGAACGCATCTATCAGGCAAGTCACGGCTCGTACGCTTCGTTGGATGAACTCTACTCCAGCGACGCGCTGATGGCACGAAAACCGAAACGGGATGGCTACACCTATTCGTCCGAAACTTCACTTGAAGGCTTCACGATCACAGCGAGCTGCCAGCCTCAGCCATCGGCTCCCTGCCCCAGCTTCTCGATTGATCAGAGCATGCAAATACAGCAGTTGCCATAATCCTTCGCGGAACATTCCCGAGACTCCGAGCGTATCTACTTTTGCCATCTGAACCTGAGGGGAAATGCAGCGCGGAGAGGCCGCGTAGCGAGAGGAGATGATAATGCCCGACAATGTGATCGGTCTTGCAGCAGTGGTGTTAGCCCTAGGATTCCCGATTGCCGTAGTGTGGGCGTGGGCATGGCAACGAGGACGAAAGTTCCGGACAGAGGAGCGGTTGGCCGCGATCGCTCGCGGATTGAATGTTCCGTTCGAAGCGGATCTGGCGCATCCAGCCATATCGCGCAGAGCCGGGATTCTGTTGGTGGCCGCCGCGGTGGGATACGTGGTGACGTTCGCGATGCTCGCGCGATGGGAACCGGATGCCATGGAAGCTTCGGTGTTGGGCTTCATCCCGTTCGCGCTCGGCATAGGCTTTTTCATCGATGCGTATCTGATCCGGCGCGACCTGCGCGCGTCGCACTAGCGCGGCAGTAGCTTGCTTTGAGCAGCTAACCGGCGCAATTCGCGAAATGCGATCGCGCCGGTGAAGTCATGGCGTGCGTTTCTGGTCGGCGACGATGATTCCAGCTTCAGCATAATCGGTGGGCGGCACGTCGACAAAGCTTACGTGAATGTTTTCGCGCTTGGCGCGGCCGTCTTCCATCAAGGCTTGGGTGAAGCGTTCGGCGAGTTTGCGTTTCTGCTCGGGTGTTCTGCCTGCAACCCAGGTAATTTGTACGTGCGGCATGGGTTTCTCCAGAAGTGCAAGATTTGCTGGCGAGAAGCTTAATCGCATGTCGCGAAAAAAGCCTGTTGTTCCACGTGAAACGTTTCCCCGCAACTGACTTATAGCGTCGCGCAGAGCTGATGGCGCTGTGCGGATGTGAATCAACCGCCTACTACGATTGAGTTAAACTACGGATGGACGGGGACTCTTGTGCCGCAATAGCCGCAGTTGGTCCAGCCCGGCTCGATATTTCTGCCGCATTGAGGACAAACCGGCCGCACGCTGGCGCCGCAGTAAGGGCAAAAAGTGAACTTGGCAAGTACAGGATGGTGGCAGCTTGGGCAATCCGAGGGCAAGGGGTCGCGCAAGATAAAGTACAGGATGACGCCGATCAAATCCGGCACAAAGATCGCCAAGAGTGTCCACAGCACGTAGCGCATGCCGCGGCGTTTTGCATCGCCGTAGATGTAGCCAAAAAGGGGAACTAGAATGAGGAAGATCAGCGGAATGAGAAAGTTGAAAGCGAGTTGTCCAGCGATTGGCCAAGTCCAGATATCTCCTGGCTCCTTGCTCAGAGGAATCAGAAAATGGATGAGAATGACGAAGCACGCGTACAACGCGAACGCGACGATCCATGCATTGCGCGGGATCACGTGAAGTTCTTTGCGGAAGCTCATGCTAGTCTCCTTTCATGGCTTCGGCGCATGGCGAGCAGAACGGCTGCTGCGCCGCCTGCCAGCCAGCAAATCGCCGTGAAGACCACGAAGTTCTCCCAACCTTGTTCGAAGCCAAAGCCCAGCAGGCTCTGCCATCCATGCGCCAGAAGTTGGGCCAGAGGCCAACTGATGGCGACAAACGCCCAGGAAAAAACGATGACCAAAGCCACGATTCTGCGCTCCGTGCGGCGATCCGATTCTTCGGTGAGGCGAGTCTGCGCCAGCGCAATCGTGCGTTCGACCAGCGCCGCCGGAGCCTGCGGAGTGGGGATGCGGCGCAAGTCCGCCCCAACTTGCTGCCAAAGGCTCAGATTTGCGGCGCAATCCGGGCAAAGGCTGATGTGAGCCGCGAGCCGCGCTTCTTCGGCGGCGTCGAGAACTCCCGCAGCGGCCAGCGGCAGAAGCTCGCGAATTGCGTCGTGTTCGTTCGTCGATCGTCCGTTAGTCAATCGTCCGTTGGTCATTGCCACTCCGTGGGCGGGAAACGCGCGTCCAGAGTTTCCCTCAGGTTTTCAAGGCCGCGGCGCAAGCGGCTCTTGATCGTGGATAAAGGAGCACCCAGCACCTGGGCAATTTCTTCGAGCTTCATCTCTTCTTCGAATCGCAGCGCAAGCACTTCGCGATAGAGGATTGGCAGGTTCTCCATCGCCGCAGCGACAAAGCGCGAGTGTTCGCGCGCGATCATGACGTCAACGGGCGGCGCGCCGGAAGCGCGCAGGGCCGCCGGCGTGTTGCGGGATTCACCGGCTTCGTGCTCCTCCAGGCTTTCGGGCCGCATGCGGCGCAAATGATCGATGGCCAGATTCCGAGCCACGGTGAAAAGCCACGCGTCAAAGTTTCGCCGCGGATCAAACCGCCGGATTTGCGAGGCAACTCGCAGCCAGGTTTGCTGGAAAAGGTCCTCCGCCTCGGCTTGCTGGCGCACCAAGCGGAGCAAGTAGCGATATAGCCGGTGCTGATAGCGCTGCACCAAAATGGCGAGCGCGTCCAGGTCGCCGCGTCGAAGCCGGGCAACGTCGGCGTCGAGACCCACAGCCACCTCCATCGAGCTGGCAAACTCGCTTATCATACTGTTCTGTATACGCGCCAGCGGTCGAAAAAGACGCATAGCGTGGGGCGTTACACAACAAGCCAGCAAACCTTCCGAAAAAAGGCAGGAGCAACAAAACAGGCATGGTAACACCCATCACTCAGACCGACATGGCCGTCAGGCACAGCCCGCAGATTGAAATTTCGCCCAATCCGGCGTTCGTCGACGAGCCAGTGGCCGTACGACTGAGTGGCGCCATGCCGGGCGCGAAGGTGACGTTGCGGGCGACCGTGCGCGACGATGCCGGCCGGGTGTGGAAATCCCGCGGTGTGTACGTCGCGACGAAAGACGGGCGGGTCGATAGTGCCGCGCAGGAATCGACGGGCGGGAGCTATCGCGGAGCTGACGCAGCAGGATTATTTTGGTCGATGAGTATGAGTGCAGACGCGAGCGCTGAGAGCGCGACGTTTTGCAAGGAGGGCGCCGAGCCCGATCGCGTGACTATAACGGCGGAGACCGGCGAGGGTCCAATCGCCTCGGCAACGCTGGAGCGGCGCTGGCTGGTCCCGAATACGGCCACGCGCGAATTGCGTGCGGACGGGATGGTTGGCTGGCTCTATATTCCGCCGGGGCGCGAGCGGCGGCACGTAATCATTGTGCTGGGCGGCTCAGGCGGGGGATACGATCTGGATAAGGCGGCGCTGCTCTCGCGTCACGGCTTTGCCACGCTGGCGCTCGCCTATTTCGGAGTTCCTCCGCTGCCGGAATGGCTGCACCGTGTGCCGCTCGAATATTTTGGCCGCGCACTGGCGTGGCTCGGCGCCCAAGCAGAAATTGACGCCAGCCGCATCGGCGTGCTGGGCGTCTCGCGCGGCGCGGAATTGGCGCTGCTGCTCGGTTCGCGGTTCCCGCAAGTTCGCGCCGTAGCGGCGTACGCGCCGAGCGCGGTGGCGTGGGGTTCGGGAGGTCGCGACAAAGCCACCGGCGAAGCGATACCGTGCTGGATGTGGGATGGCGAAGCGATTCCGTTTGCGCCTCTTCCGTTGCGAAGGTTTATCGCGCGCTCGGCAATCCCTGTAGGACTCCTGCGGCAGCCGGTGAAATTCCGGAATCTGTTCCGGAGCGCGCTGCGCAACCGCCAGGCGGTGAGGCAGGCAGCGATTCCGGTGGAGCAAACGCGCGGGCCGATTTTGCTCATTTCCGGCGGCGATGACCGCATATGGCCGGCGGCGCGGATGGCGGAGATGATTGTTGCCCGTTTGCGATCGTGCAGGTTCGCTCACACTGTCGAGCATCTGCATTACCCGCGTGCCGGACACTCGCTACGTTATCCGTCGCTGCCCACCACAGCGAGGACGTCGCATTCTCGCGGCATGAAATTTCCTATTTTGTTTGGTGGCACAGCCGCTGCGGACGCGGAGGCGCAAGCAGACGCGTGGCGCCGCTCGATCACTTTCTTCAGCAAAAACATGTAAGGCAAGCGGGTAATGGGTCGGTTTGAATTTTGACTCTTTGTGTCACGATCAAGAAAATTCAAACACTGACCCGCTACCGGCAAGCGGCCCGCACGGGGCATGCGCTGGACATGTGTTAGAATCGATTACTCGTGAAGGAAATTCTCAAGGAACTCCTGGAATTGCAGGACGTGGACACGCGCTTGAATGCGGTTCGCGCGCGCTTGGCAACTTTCCCCAAGCGGCTGGCCGAACTGCATGCGCGCATCGAGGCGAGCCGGGCCGCGCTCGACAAGAGCAAAGAGTCGCATTCGACCACGCTCAAGGATCGCAAACGGTACGAGCTGGACGTAGAACAGTGGAAAGAAAAAGTCCGGAAATATAAGGAGCAATCCTTCCAGGTAAAGACGAACGAGGCATACAAGGTGCTGCAACACGAAGTGGAAATGGCGGAAACCGAAATCGCCAAAGCGGAAGACCGGCTGCTCGAGCAAATGGTTTCGGGGGAGCAGTACGACGGGCAGGTAAAATCGGCCGAAAAGAGTTTTAAGCAGGTCGAGGAGCAAATCGGGGCGGCGCGCGCGGAAATCGAGGCGGAGAAGGCCGTGGCCGAGAAAGAACTGGCGCAACTGGAAGCGGAACGCGCGAAGGCCGTGAAGACGATTCCCGAGGATTTGCTCGATCATTACCAGCGCATCGCCAAGAAGCACGGCGGCGTCGCTGTGGCGGAAGTCCGCGGAGAAGCCTGCTCCGCTTGCGGGGCGCGAATCCGCCCTCATGTGTTTCAGATTCTGCGCCGCGAGGACAGCGCCGAGCTCTATCACTGTGAGCTTTGCACGCGCATTCTTTACTATGTCGAGCCTCCCGCGGCGGCCCAGGCTGCCGCGCAAGCCTCGACGGCGCAGAACGGCGAGGGCTGAGCGTTGTCTGGTCCGTTGCAGCCCTTCGAGCCGCTTCCTGTCAGCCCCTTCCCCCGTCGATGACGCGTACGCAAAAGATATCGCCGCCTTCCAGCGCACAATTGTTTGATGAGGCGCATGCCGCGCCTCCTGCAGGCGTACACGCCGCCAACATTGACGGAGCATCGCGAGGCAATCCTGGACCGGCGGCGTATGCGGTAATCCTGCGCGGACCCGACGGCGCGACAATTGCGGAAATCGCAAAGTGCATTGGGCGCAAGACGAGCAACATCGCGGAATACTACGCTTTAGTCGCGGCGCTCGATTATGCCGCGACTCATGCGATCCGTGCTTTGCGGGTGCGCAGTGATTCCGAGCTGCTTGTCCGGCAAATGCAGGGACGCTACAGGGTCAAGAACGCGGACTTGAAACCGTTGCACGAACGCGCGCAGAAACTGGCGCGAGGGCTGGATTACTTCGTCATCGAGCATGTTCCACGCGAAGAGAACGGCGAGGCGGATTCACTCGCCAATCTAGCGCTGGATGGCGGTGCTGGCGGCAGGAGCAAGCCGAATACCGCGCTGCTGCAGCGCAACGCAACAGGAAGCCCCGGAAAACTCCCTGCGCCGCTGCGGGTTCGCGCGCGCTATCGCGGCGGCGTTTTCGTCCCGGCGAGCGCAGTGGAGATTCCCGAAGACGCCAATGTGGAGTTGGAAATCCGCCTCGCGAAGAATTCCTAGCCGCTTCGGTTAGTCTTCTCGCTTGTTCATATGGTAACTGCATAGTACGGAAGATGGATTGCGGCGAATCGCCGCGCACTGCTACATTCGCACTATCCCCGCGGGTGAATTGTGGCCTCTTTACTCGAAAAACTTCCGACCATTCTTATCCTCGCCGTTCTGGTGGGGACGTTTATTTCCCTGCGAAAACACTCTCCCTCGGAGCGCACGCGTTTATGGATTGTGGCATGGGCGCTGATTTTCGCGCATTTTTTCATACAGATCTTCGAGACGCGCAGCGGGTTTATCGAACAGCTCTTCGAGTCCATCGATTTGGCTGCGCTGGAGCTTTCCGGCGTTGTTTTCCTGGTATCGCTCGCGCGCTCGGCGGAAGACAAACTGCGCAGGCATGTGCTTTTCGCAATTCTGGCGCCGTCAGCGGCGCTCCACGCAATTGGGGCTACGTTCGACTGGCACAATCGCTGGGCGATGGCCTTCGCGCTGGGGGTTTTCTTTTTCGGCATGGCGGGTTTCGCGTTTTTCGCACACAAGGAGCGCTCGCGCTTCAATCTGAACCTGGGAGCCCTGCTCATCGCCGTTGGCGCGTGGGTGGTCATGGCTCAAGCGCGTGGCGACACCGATCTTGGAGTGAATGCGATTCTCGCCTCGACGTTCGGAATTTGCGGCTTTCTTTTCTGGAAACGATTTGCCCGGCACTCCCTTGGAGTCATCACCGTTTCCGGCGGCTTTTTATGCTGGGGCGCCGTTTTTCCCGTGGGCGCGCTGTTCGATTACCTGTATCCGAAATTGCAGATGAATCCGGAGATATGGAACGTTCCGAAATACTTCGTAGCCTTCGGAATGATTCTCTCTGTTCTGGAAGAGAAATCGCGCATCGTCGAAGAAAGCGGAGCGCGCGAACACGAAGAAAATGCGTTGATGGTGCGCTTTTCGCGAATCACCTCGCGTCTGCTGGGGGGCGCCGAACCATCCACTCTTTGCAAGGAGATTGCCGAGGCGCTTACGGAAACGGGAAGTTTTCGCAGCGCTGCGGTGATCCTGGCGCGCGAGGACGGCTTACTGTTTCTGGCCGGCGCAAGCGGATGCTCGGCGGAGGATACCCAGGCATTCGAAAGAATCGCCGGACAGGGCACCGGCCGCATCGCCGAGCTCTGCGCGGCGGGAGAAAGATTGGGAAGCAACTCGTTCCGTTTGGCGTCGCAGACGCTCACGGGCAAGGGAGAGGCTCTTCTTCCGGAGGTAATCGTGCCGCTGATTTCTTCCCGGGCCACTTGCTTAGGTTGGATCGCGCTTTCGCCCGCTCTGGACGCGCAGGAATCGATCACGCCTGAAATTGCGCGCGTGGAAATGCTCGCCGCAGATCTGGCGGTTACCATTGAAAACGCCCGGCTGCATCATCAACTCGTGCGCTCGGAAAAGCTCGCCGCGCTTGGCCAACTGGTCGCCGGCGTGGCTCACGAATTGAATAATCCGTTGACGGGGATCATCGGCTACACCGAGTTGCTTTCGGACGAAGTGACGCAGGAAGCCGCCTCGAAAAAAGTGGCGAAGCTCGGGAACGAGGCACGGCGCATGCACCGGATCGTCAGCGGCTTGCTGCGATTCGCCCGCCAGAGCAACTCCGAGGAAAGAGCGGCAAACTTCGAATCCGCGCTGCACGACGCGCTACAGTTGAGGGAATTTCATCTTCGGAAGTTTGCGATCCACGTTCACACGGAAATCGAACCCGCACTTCCCGCTGTGGCGATCGGCGAGGATGAACTCAAGCAAATTCTGCTGAATCTGCTGAACAATTCGATCGACGCTCTCGAGGAGAGCCGCGAGCGAATCATTCGCATTCATGCGCAGCGGCACAGCGACCGCATTGTTTTTGCATTCGAGGATAGCGGGCCGGGATTCTCAGACCTGAATCGCGCGTTCGACCCGTTCTACACCACGAAGCCCGTGGGCAAAGGCACCGGACTCGGATTGAGCATCTGCTACGGCATCGTGCGCGAGTGCGGCGGAGACATTCATCTCTCAAACCGCAAGCCATACGGCGCGATTGTCAAGATAGAAATTCCCGCGGCCGCCGCGAGCCGGATCGTTCCTGCCGCTCTGTAATCTTTATTTCAGGAAATATGCGCGGTAGAGAGTGTCGCGCTGGGCGGGAATGTATCCTGCATCCGAGATAATGCGGCGAAGCTCGGCTTCGTTGGTGCGGTTGCGGACTCCCGCGGCATAGACCACGTTTTCCTCAATCAGAATACTGCCTACATCGTCGGCGCCAAACTGCAAACCAACTTGGCAGACTTTGATTCCTGGGGTGAGCCAGCTCGACTGGATGTGATCGATGTTGTCGAAGTAAAGGCGGCTGATGGCGAGCGTTTTCAGGTACTCGACCGCGGTCGCTTCGGGAATCCTCTTGCCCAGCGGCGTGTTGTCCGGCGCAAACATCCAAGGAATAAACGAGGTGAACCCACCGGTGTCTTCCTGAATGCGGCGAAGACGCTCGAAATGGTTGACGCGATGGCGATACTCTTCGCCACATCCGAACATCATCGTCGCCGTGGTGCGCAGGCCCAGCGAATGCGCCGTGCGATGAACGTTCTCCCATTCGTCCGCTGTGCATTTCAGCCGCGAAATCCGATGGCGAATTTCATCGTCCAGGATTTCAGCGCCGCCGCCGGGAATGGAATCAAGTCCCGAATCGGCAAGCCGCATAATCGTGTCGCGTATGGACAGGCCAGACACTTCCGCGATGCAGATGATCTCCGGAGCGGAAAAGCAGTGCAGATGCACTTGCGGATACCGTTGCTTCAACGAGCGGAGGAGTTTCTCGAAATAATCGATGTGCAGATCAGGATGCAGGCCGCCTTGCATCAGGACGCCCGTGCCGCCCAGCGCGATCATCTCTTCGATTTTTTTGTAAATTTCCTCGAAGGATAAAACGTAACCCTCTTTGGAGCCGAGCGGCCGGTAGAAGGCGCAGAACGAGCAGTACTCGGTGCAGAAATTCGTGTAATTAATGTTGCGGTCGATCTGGTAGGTGGCGACGCGCGGATCGTTCTTCTTTCGGCGCACTTCATTTGCAGCCATACCGACGCCGACAAGGTCATCGGAGTTGAAAAGATCGAGCGCTTCCTGTTGCGTCATCCGCATTTCGCTACTCTACTTTCGTTCCCTCAAATGAAAAAACTGTGTCGCCTTGCCTCACGATGCCTTCACGCAACACCGAGCCGTAGACGCCGAAGCAATTGCCGTGATTTCTGGCGACGAGCTTGCCCACTGCAGGCGAAGCCTCGCCCGTCGCAGGATCCAATGTGATGATAGCGCACCGCATGTTGTTCTGTACCACGGTAAACGTGAATTTCTCGCCGATCCGCAGGCTCGCGCCGGTCAGTTCGTCCTCGTAGTAAGGTTTTCCGTTGTCCCAATCGATATAGAAATTGGCGCGAAAGCGAGTGTGTTCGAGCGGGAATCCGGCCTCCTTGCTGAGCGATTTGACGGTTTCCAGGCCCAGCAAAGAAACGGGGCAGGCGTCTTGCATAGCCCGCTCCGAAAAGCGCAACTCCAGTTCGCGCCCAAAGCGATTTTCGAAGTACGGAGTAAAAGAAGAATCGGATGGGGCGAGCTTTTCGCCTTCGGGCGTGATGATTTCGGCAGCGAAGTCTTTTTGCGCGGGGTGTTCGTTCGCGGGGCTCGGCGCTGTGAGGAAACGCGGGCGAAACAACAGCATCTCGTGGCGCTGCCGGGCCGTCATCCAAGGAAAATTGGAATGGTTATTGCGGTCGACAAAGGCATAGGCGCGGTCGCCAACAAGCCCGGAAAAAGTAACGAATACTTCGTTCAAATCCTCGCCGGCCATGCTTTTAAACGGGTAGCGGCGCAGGATGCGCAGGGTGCCCAGTTTTTTTCCATTTGCTGAATCAGCCACGATTCAAGCACTCCGCCGCGCCGTTGTTCCGGTGGAAGCGGAAACAAACTGCAAAGCGCGAGCGCGAGGAATTAGCCTTGCAGTCGCGCATTTTTCAAAATACAGATTGAGTCCGGCGAGATTCTCTTCATCAAGAGAAAAATCGATATTTTCGCGGAGATACGCTTCGAGCGTTTGCGCTGGAAGGTCGAGCTTCACGGAAGCGGCCTCGGCAATGTCATTCATGTGTTCCAGGCCGAACTGCTTGGAAGCCTGGAAATCCGCCACAAGTTCCGATGTCATTTTTTCTTTGTGTCCCGCCCATATGGCCAGAACACAAGGCTTGCCGGTCATCTCGCGCCATTGAAATGCGACGTCGTAAACGAAAATCGCTGGATACCCCTGCACAGGCAAATCATCCGGGTCGCCCTGGCAGCACGCTCCTTCCTTTGGTTTCTTGGCAAACAGGTAATCCAGTTTCACAGCGATGCGCAACGCCGGGTCGCCAATAATCAGCGCAGCATCGGCCTTTGCGAGCATCGCCGCCGGGTCCGGCTGGGCGTCGATGAATTCCGGCGCAATGCGCCAGTTTTCTGCGGCCAGCAAGCGCACCAAAGCAGCGGAGCTTCGGGAGCTGGTATCGAGCGCTATACTTCTCACGCGGTCGATCGGTTTCTTTGACACTACCAAGATGCTGCGAACTTCGCCCTTTGCCGCAATCGCCATCCCGGGCAACGCCACCACATCCTCCATTCGCTGGTATTCGATGGCGGGGATGATGGCGACATCTGCTTCACCAGCACGCAGAGCGTCAGCGCACTTTGCCGGCATGGTGAACGAAAGATCGTACTTGCCGGCGAGCGGGCCATCGGTGAAACCCCACACCAGCGGCGCGGTATTGAGATACTCGACGATGGAAATGCGGAGCTTACTCATCATAGCCTGAAGACGACTCAGAGTTCCCAATATAACATAGGCGTACTGATTGAAACGAGAGCGGGTACGGCATAAGATGCCAGCAGCTTGCGGCAAACAGACATAACTGTTTGCAACGATGCGATTCACCATGCGCATCCCAGCCGAGAATCGAGGTGAACCTTCGTGAAGCTCAGGACATGGTTTCCCGTATGCGGTTTAGTTGCCACGGCCGCAATTCTCTCGAACACACCACGCGCAGCCAGCTCCGGCCCTCAGGAGGCTGCGGCCAGCGGCACTTCTATCGCGCTTGTGGGCGCAAGGATTTACGTTTCACCGTTCCAGAAGGCTATTGAAAACGGAGTGGTCATCATTCAGGACGGAAAGATTGCGGCTGTGGGCAGCAGGAGGCATGTTCCCGTCACTGAAGGCGCAGGGATGCTCGATTGCCACGGAATGTTTATCATGGCTGGCTTCCAGAACAGCCACGTCCATTTCACCGAGCCAAAATGGAATCATGCGGAGCAATTGCCCGCGGACCAACTGACAAGCCAGTTACAGGACATGCTCACACGGTATGGTTTTACCAGCGTTGTCGACACGGGATCAATGCTTGAAAACACGTTGGCTCTGCGCCAGCGAGTGGATTCCGGTGAAGTGCTTGGCCCTCGGATTCTGACCGCGGGCTCTCCTTTGTATCCTCCCAATGGAGTCCCCTACTATGTGAAGAGCACTCTGCCGCCGGAAATTGTCAAACAATTACCGCAGCCAGCGACGCCCGCTGAGGCTGTGCAGCAGGTTGACGAGCACATCGCACAAGGGGCCGATGTGATCAAGTTATTCACCGGATCGTGGGTGGCCCGGGGACAGGTGGTCACCATGCCGCTGGATGTTGCCAAGGCTGCCGTGGATGAAGCCCACAAGAAAGGGAAGCTCGTTTTTGCGCATCCGTCGAATGTCGCCGGCTTTCAGATCGCTCTCCAGGCTCATGTCGACGTGCTCGCGCATGCGGTCGAGGATACGCGCGGCTGGGATCCGTCATACATCCAACAAATGGAAGCCCATGGAATGTCCTTGATTCCAACGCTCAAGCTGTTCATGCACGATTCGAACTTGAACGACATTTTGCAGGAAGTACGCGACTATTCTCTGCCCTATGGACAGGTTCTTTTTGGAACGGACGTAGGATTTCTGCCCGATTACGATCCAACGGACGAATATTTGCTCATGCAGCGCGCCGGCATGGATTTCTGGCACATTCTCGATGCGTTGACGACAGCTCCTGCAAAGCGATTCGGCGAGTCAAATCTTCGCGGCGAGGTCAAAGCAGGGATGGACGCAGATCTCGTCATATTGGGACTCGACCCAGAACGCGATATTCACGCGCTGACGCACGTCAATTACACATTTCGTGACGGCAAAATTATCTACTCGGTGATTGAGCACTAAGGCCGGCGTGAATCGCATCGGGCGTGCTGTGAGAACCTAGGGGGTATTCGGTTGCGTTGCACTCGCCACAGAAGTTTGCGCTGTCTGCATTTGTGGAAGCTCGCCGCGTTTCTCATAGAAAATCACCGCGACAATTACGGCAACAATGGCAAGCCCAACGCCAAATTCGCCGATCAGATATTTTGTGGCCATTGTCGCGCGCGTCAGCGGGTCGAAAAACGATTGGATGAAAATGTTGTGGCTGGCGTGCAAGAACATCCCGGTCCAAACGCTGCCGGATTTGAGCCGTATCCAGGCAAAGAGAAAACTGATTCCAATCACCATCACCGTAAAGCACATCAGCGAATACCACGCCGGGCCTGCGCCATGATAGTTAGCCAGCAGAATCAACGGATAATGCCAAAGTGACCATATCACGCCGCTGGTGAGGGCCACACCGCCAAAGGGCATGACCTTAGCCAATTGTGGAACGAGAAATCCGCGCCAGCCGAGTTCTTCGCCGAGCGCATGCGTACATGAAAGCGCCATGCCTACCGTTGCGATAAACAGGAAATAGATCACCACCGACGATGACGGCGCAAGGCCGGGATGCCCCAATCGCTGAGAGAAGCGGCTCAGCACAATTGAATGAAAATTCGAAAAGCCGGCAATCCACAATGGCACATACACAACGGCGGCATACGCGAGCGGAATCCAGTAGCTTGCGAACTGGTACTTTGTTTTGCCCCAGCCCCAGCCGTGTCCGCGCAAATTCCCCTGGAAAAACAGGCGCGTCAGAAGGCCGGCCACGCCAGGCGACCACATCAGACCGACGACGAACAGGCCGCCGTGCGCGCCAAGCGACCCGTTGCGAATGATCAGCCGGTAAAAAATGGCGCTGAACGCAAACGTCAAAATCAGGTAGACGACGATGGAGAGCTTGGTGCGATTCGCTTCCGCGTTGGCCATGGAGTGAGCGCCTCCCGCGCATGGTACGCAAATTCGAATTCGGCAAGTCCGGCAGGCCCGTTGCTGGCAGGCACTATATCCGAGCCGACGTTTCGATACCTAAAAAAAATCACAAACGTGAATCGCGCGCAGCCCGATTCTGGTATAAACACGAGCGGCAATTGTTTCGGGGAGGGATTCATGAAGCGTACGTTTGGTTTGGGCTTGGCACTTTTCCTGGCAGGGGTCCTTCCTGCTCCTGGCAATTCGGTGGCGAGCGCCGATGAGAAACCGCTGCCTACTATCGGTGAAAAAACCGCAAACATGCAGAAATTTCCGGGGTTCTTCACCTATTACTGGGACGCACGCGAAGGGAAAATCTGGTTGCAGATCGACAAATGGAACACGGAATTTCTGTATGTGGAATCACTTCCCTACGGCGTAGGCTCGAATGATATCGGCCTGGATCGCGGCCAGCCCGGCGAAACACAGGTCGTGCATTTCGAGCGCAGCGGGCCGTGCGTCCTGCTGGTTGCCGAGAACGAACGCTTTCGCGCGGTCACGAACGACCCCGCCCAGCAAGAAGCCGTAAAGCAAGCGTTTGCGCAATCCGTGTTGTGGGGATTCGACGCGGCAGCCGCGGATGGCGATACCGTTCTTGTGGATGCTACGAATTTTTTCCTTCGCGACGGGCATGACATCGCCGCCAAACTGCAAGCCACTCATCAGGGGACTTACCGCCTCGATCCCACACGCTGCGCCATTTATTTGCCGCGTACCAAGAATTTCCCGGAAAACTCCGATGTGGAAGCGACGCTGACCTTCACCGGCGAAAATCCCGGCCTCTGGGTCAGGGAAGTGACGCCGGATCCGGATTCGATAACCGTCCACGCCCACTATTCTTTTGTCCAGGCTCCCCCTCCAGGATTTCACATGCGCGAATTCGATCCGCGCTCCGGATTTTTCGGCATAGATTACATGGACTTTGCGACGCCAGTCGATCAGTCGATTCACAAGCGCTTCATCGCTCATTGGCGGCTTGAGAAAAAGGATCCATCCGCAGCCCTCAGCGAGCCGGTGAAGCCGATTGTCTATTACGTCGATCGCGCCGTGCCGGAGCCACTGCGTTCCGCACTGATGGAAGGCGCGAGTTGGTGGAATCAGGCATTTACCGCTGCGGGATACAAGAACGCGTTTCAGGTGAAGTTGCTGCCGGAAGGCGTAGACCCCATGGATGTTCGCTACAACGTGATCGAATGGGTGCCGCGCGCAACGCGAGGATGGTCTTACGGTTCGGCAATTGCCGACCCGCGAACCGGAGAGATTATCAATGGCCACGTGAATCTGGATGCGCTCCGCGTGAGGCAGGTCTTCTTGATTGCGCAAGGCTTGCTCGATCCCTTCGGAAATGATCCAGCCGCATTGCAAAAAGCCAACGAAATGGCCCTGGCGCGGATTCGGCAGCTCGCTGCGCATGAAACCGGCCACACGCTAGGCTTGATGCACAATTTCGCGGCGAGCATTGTCAACCGCAGCTCCGTGATGGATTATCCGTCACCGCTGGTCACGGTGGGCGCGGACGGTGCGCCGGACGTATCCAACGCGTACGCTACCGGCATCGGCGACTGGGACAAGGTGGCCATCGACTATGGCTACCGCCAGTTTCCCGGCGGAACAAATGAGCGGCAGGCGCTCAATAAAATTCTGGACGATGCGTTTTCGCGCGGCCAGCTCTATTTGTCGGACGAAGATGCGCGGCCTCTCGGATCCGCCAGCCCGGTTGCGCACTTGTGGGATGTGGGAAGCAACGACCTCGACGGACTGAAGCAGGTTATGGCGGTGCGCGCCGCAGCGCTACAGCGCTTCTCCGAGAATGTCATCCCGCAAAATGCGCCGATGGCCACGCTCGAAGACGTTTTGGTGCCCATCTATCTTTATCATCGGTACCAAGTGTCCGCCGTCACGAAAATGATTGGCGGCCTCGATTATTCATTCAACGTGCGCGGCGGTGCGCAAAAAGATCCCGAGATCGTTCCAGGAGAGGAGCAACGTGCGGCGATCCATGCTGTTCTAGACACGCTTCAGCCCGGCATTCTGGCGCTTCCTGAGTCGCTGCTGAAGCGCATCCCGCCGCGTCCACCGGAATATCCGTCCTCGAATGAGAATTTCCAGCGGCGCACCTCTCCCGCGTTTGATTCATTGGCTCCGGCGGAGTCGGCGGCTGAAATTATCTCGAGCTTGCTCTTCGAACCCAACCGCGACGAGCGCATGGTGGAATACCATGCACGTGACGCCAGCTACCCGGGATTTGCGGAGCTTGTGGACGACGTGCTGGCAGCGACGTGGAAGGCAGCGCCGGCAACTGGCTACGACGGTGAAATTCAACAAACGGTCAATGCCGTCGTGCTCGATCATTTGATGGCTCTTGCTGCCGATGGGCAAGCGGCTTCGCAGACGCGCGCGATTGCCTCCCTGAAGCTCGATGATTTGAAGAGCTGGATGCAAACGCAATTGCAATCATCCTCTGACGAAAGTCGCCGGGCAGAATTTTTCTATGCGTTCCACGAGATCGACGGCTTTCAGAAGAACCCGGCAGCCATCCATCTGATGCATCCTGTTCCGCCTCCGGCCGGCGACCCGATTGGCCAGGACGGTTGGCAATAGTCGCGAGCGTTACCAAAATTAGCAGTCTCATCCTTGACAACGCCGCCGCAGCCTGCGTACGCTCAGCCGCGGATAATCAAGCCGAATGGGTCCTGACCAATACTTGGGATGGTTGGCGCTTGCGCTCACGCCAGGCCTGGGCGCACGCCTAACTGGCAGGCTGCTTCGCGAATTTGGCAGCCCTGAAGCCATCTTTAATGCCTCGCTGACAGCCCTGGAAGGACAGCAGGTTCCCGCCGCAGTAGCGCAGGCCATTCATTCCCGCCAGCCCATGAGCGCGGCCGCCAAGGAATTGTCTCAAGCCGAGGCGGCGAAATGCCGGCTCGTTACTTGGGATGAGCCGCTCTATCCGCAAATGCTGCGGGAGATTTACGACCCACCACCCCTCCTGTATGTCAAAGGAAACGCAGAGCTTCTGAATCGGCATGCGATTGCCATCGTGGGCACGCGACGCCCGACGCCTTATGGGAATCAAATGGCGGAGAGGCTGGCTCGCGATCTGGCCGCCCGAGGGCTGCTGATCGTCAGCGGACTGGCCCGTGGAATCGATGCCACGGCACACAAAGGAGCGCTTAGTTCGGCTCAGGGCGTAACGGTCGGCATTCTCGGCTGCGGCATAGACGTTATCTATCCGAAAGAGAACCGAAAGATTTTTGCTGAAATTGAGGAGCGAGGGGCCATCATATCGGAGTTCCCTATGGGAACGTTTCCTGCGCCGCAGAATTTCCCGATACGCA
>JBAUEH010000012.1:0-6773 GCA_049678505.1 Candidatus Acidiferrales bacterium | reverse complement strand
GGCCCATGCGAATTCCGGCAGCGTGGCGCGTGCGCCGACTGCGGCGGCGCCGGCTCCGAAGAGTTTCAGAGTGTCACGGCGGGAGAGGATGTGCGGCATATGGGGCGTCATATTGCTCCAGCTTGGCCATCGTGCCAAGGGGAATTTGCCTCCGGAAGAGCGCCCGAGGAGGCTGGAATTCTAATCGAGTAAATTGCAAAAAAAGCGCAGAAAAACTCGATTAGAAATGGCCTCGATCGTTTGTTTTGTGTGAGTTGCATGAAGTTCTAATTCCCCATATTTACTCGATTAGGATTTAGAAAGCGCATAAAAAGCGAAAAAGCCGCGTCTCCGCGGCCTCTTTCTCTCCCCTTGTTTTCCCGTTCGACTGGAAAAGCCAGCCGAAGATTATGTGTACCATAGAGTTAACTAATTGTCAATAAAAAAGACGATTTGGAGACTGCGTGCTACGGGCCATCACGAACGAGCCATGACCGAGCAACGCCGTACTTTTTGTTATAGAATGCCGCTGTTTTGGCCGAGCCCCCTTCTAGCCGAGAATATCACTTGCTTGCCGAGTTCCGACGGCTATTTGAGGGCCGTGCGTACAAACACCGTGCATCAAATCAAGGGGATCTCGTCGCATTACAGCTTTATGAGGATCTCATTGCGATTGATCGCTCTCCGAAGCTGGCCTCTCGTGTTAGGAGCGGGGAGCGTGTTGTCAACCTTGCAAATCGCCGCAGAGGCGTAGATGCAAGACGTGGCGACGGGACCTTCGGAGAAATCATCCCCGGCGAAACCCCCGCTTTTGTACCTGGATTCTCGGTAGGACGCGCCCAAATAGCAACAATCGAGATCGGCGCAGAAGTAAAGGTTCTTGCTAAAGCAATGATAAAGCAAATCGACCGCGTGATTAATGACCTTCGCAATCAGGCTGCGCAGTTCAAGCTTGGCGGAGATAAGCCTATATGTGTTGGAATCGTTGGCGTCAATCATGCTGACTGTTATGTTAGTTTCGAGGGGGAGCGGAGGTATCCAACAACAGGAAGATCCGGAGCCCCTCATCCGTCACAGGAAGCGGAAGAGGCAGAGCGTCGATTGCGTGCTTTGGCAGCTCCCGCATTCGATGAGTTTCTCATGCTGCAGTATCGCGCGACAAACGAAGCCGCGTTCCCATTCGAATGGGTGAACTACGGCGAATCGAGACTGGATTATGGAGCCGCTGTGGCCCGCATTAGCAGGGAATATGAGAGACGGTTCTGATGGTCAACGCCGAGCCGAAACGGCGGAAGGCACTGCGGCAAGCAGGCGTGGTTGCGTCTCGATACGCGACTTCGCTTTGGCGAAGTATGACGGGTCAATTTCAAGGCCGATGCCATTCCTTCCGCATCTTTTGGCCGCTACTAAAGTTGTGCCAAGACCCATAAACGGATCGATCACGGTGTCGTCCACAAATGAAAACATCCGCACGAGACGGTAGGCAAGTTCCTCAGGGTAAGGCGCAGGATGTACCCGTGTTGACTCGCCAGGAATAGTCCACACTTGCTTAAACCAGTCGTGGTGCTCTTCTTTCGTCAGGCGCGATGCGTCCCGCTGCTCTTCGGTGGGTTGCCGGTAGCCACCCGGCTTTCGCAGCATCAGAATAAACTCCATATCATTCTTGATTATGGCATTCGGTTCATAGGGCTTGCCCAAAAAGCTTGAACCGTTCTCGACTTCGTATGCCGCGTTGGAGATCTTGTACCAGAAAATCGGACTGAGATTGTCGAAGCCGATCCTCCTGCAACGAACCACGATATCTGCGTGCAGCGGCATTACCATATGCCGTCCATGCATGCGCCGCGAGAGGCACACATCTCCAACGACACAGACGAGCCGTCCGCCAGGTACAAGGGCGCGGAAGCAGTGTCGCCAAACTTTGTCCAATTCGTCGTGAAATTTTTCATAGTCGACAACGAGGCCAAGCTGGTCTTTGTTTTCCGGATATTCCTTGAGCGTCCAATATGGCGGAGAGGTGAGGGCGAGATGAACTGATGCATCTGGTAGCCAGCTCATTTCGCGTGCGTCCGCACAGCGCAGAGTTTGGGTCGTTTCCACCTGGATAGATTTTTGAGTTCGGACGGCAACCGAAGGCATCAGTGGGATAATACGGGATACTGAAGGTGTTTTCAACAGCACACGATATACCTGCGGGTTTCCTGCCACATATTCAAGCCAGCGCAACGTGGCTAGCTTTCGTCGAGGGGCTCGGGGTGGATGGTGATGCGGTAGATCTGGGGGAAGTGCTCCTTGACGCGGTCTTCGAGGGCGGCGGTGACGTCGTGGACTTGGGTGATGGGGAGACTGCCGTCCATGGCGCAGTGGCAGGAGACCAGGATTTTGTGCTCGACGAAGCGGACATGGACATCGTGGCAATTCGTCAGCTCATAAAATTCCGCGCCGAGGCCATTGATGAAGTCGCGAACGCGCGCGGCAAGCTCGGTCATCTCCTCGCCGCCGGCGATGCGCGCGCCGAGCGGCTCGATGTGGATGTTGATGGTGGCGTTGCCGGCGGTTTCGCGGAGCAAATCCTGTTCGAGCTCGGTGGCGAGGCGATGGGCGTCGCGAAGGCTGGAGCTCTCGTCGACTTCGAGATGAAGCTCGATGAACAGGCGGCCATCGACTTGATGCGCGGATAATTCGTGAACGGCAAGGCCGCGCCGCTGAGCCGTGGCGCGGACGGCTTCGAGGAAATTTTCGCCGGCGCGCGCGCGCGGCTCCATGTGGACGACCACGTCGGAAGGAACGATTTCCGAAATGCGCTGTTCGACGCGGTCGCTGGTCGCATGCGCCTCTTCGAGGCTGGTGGTGCGCGGGACGCTGATGTTGACATCGACGAAATAGCGCTGACCGACGCGGCGCAGGCGCACGCGATCCACGCCGAGGACGCCTTCGATTTTCGCCGCGGCAACGGAAATTTTCTGCTGCAATCCCGCGGGCGCGACATCGAGAAGCGCTTCGAGCGTGCGGCGGCCGAGCCGCCAGCCCACCCAGATAACGACTCCCGCCACAACGAGGGCCGCAATCGGGTCCGTATAGCGCAGCCAGGGAATCGCGAGGAGCTGGCCAAGCCACACAGCGATGAGGCCCAGGAGGACGACGCTGGTGCTCCAGACGTCCGTTGAGAAGTGCAGGGCGTCCGCTTCAAGGGCTTCGCTCGGGAAGCGGCGAGCCACGCGCGAGATGGCCCGGGCGCGGGTCCAGTCAATTCCGATCATCACGGCGAGGAGCACGACTGCGAGCACGCCGGGACGCAAAGGCGGAGCGCGGAAGATCAGACGCTGCAGCGCTTCCCAGATGATGTAGAGCGCGGTCAGAAGCAAAAGCGTGGTTTCCACGAATGCGGAAAAGCTCTCGAATTTTGCATGGCCGTAAGTGTGGTCGGCGTCGGCGGGCCTATCGGAAACGCGCACGGAGAGGAAGGTGATGACCGCGGCGATAAGGTCGAGGCCGGAGTGCAGCGCTTCGGAAAGGACGCCGAGGCTGCCCGTGCGAACGGTAAGAAAACTCTTCAGGGCAACGAGCACGATGGCGCTGGCGACAGAAGCCAACGCCGCCATTTTTTTCTGCCGCACAGCTTCCGCGGATACGTTCATGGGAAGAACCGGCCCGATTATACGATGGCGAGGAGCAAATCGCCGCTTCACGCGATGCGCCAGTACGGGTCAGTTTGAATTTTGACTCCTTGTGTCACGATCAAGAAAATTCAAACTGACCCACTACCGATTTGCCAATCCGGTATAGTGGAAGATTCGCGCCAATGGAGGGGAAGTTTTCGATGGAACGGGGAAGAGAAATCATCGCGAAACGCGCGCCATGGTGGAGGCGGCATATCGTTCCGCTGGTGATTGCGATCGTCGTGGTGGCGCTGGTGATCGACGCTTTCGTGATCGAACCGGATAACGTCCAGGTGAACCACTATGTGATTCACGCGAACGTGGCAAGTCCGCTGAAGATTGCCGATCTGAGTGATTTGCATACGCGAGGGCTGGGGCGGCCAGAGCGCGAGGTGCTCGCCGCTATCGCCAAGGAAAATCCCGACGTGATTCTGATCACGGGCGATACTCTGGCGGACCCGCTCGGAAATTACATGGCGTGCATGAAAGTGTACAAGCAGTTGCACGCGCCGCTGGGAGTCTGGTTCGTGCGCGGGAATTGGGAGAATTTGCGGCCCTTGCGACATGAGCGGCAGTTCTATCGCGATGCAGGAGTCAACTTGCTGCTTAACCAGAACCATGAATTGCGTCCGGATGTGTGGCTCATGGGATTGGACGACCCATTCACCGGGCGACCCAACTTGGCCGCGGCGTTGCAGGGAGTTCCGACGAACGTGTACACGATTGCGATGTTTCATTCGCCGTTTTTCTTTCAGACGATCGTGGGAAAAGTGAACTTGGTTCTCGCTGGGCACACGCACGGCGGGCAGATACGAATACCGTTCGTGAAGCCGTTCTGGCTGCCCGGCGGGAGCGGGCCGTTCCTGGATGGATGGTACGAAGAAAAGAATTCGCGGATGTACGTTAACCGCGGTGTGGGAATGTCCGATATCCCGGCGCGCTTCTTGTGCCGGCCGGAAGTAGCCTTCATCACTCTGGAACCGTAACGCGCATTTTTCCGCGGTTTAGTCTTTACTCACGTTCCCAATTATGTAAAATCAGCGCGCTTCCCGGAGGTTCCTATGCCACTGCGGCAGTGGCGTCCCGCTGGTGTACTGATTTTTCTGGTCTTGGTGTGCGCGGGGGCGTGTCCAGCGCAAACCATTCCGACGCAGGACGCGATCGCCGTATGGAATGCGGTGGAACAAGCGCCGTTCGATGCGGCGAAAACGGCGCACGTCGAAAATCTGACGCTGACACGCGACCGTATTCACATCACGCTGATCGATGGCACGCTGCAGTTTACGGCGCCCGCCGCAGGAGTCGTGTTCGGCGCGGCATTCAAAGGGCGCGGGCGAATCGAAGTGGCGCCGCCGAACGCCGGCGAGGCTCAGCAACTGCAGCTTTTTACCAAGCAGAATATTTTGAGCGTGGAGTTTAGCGAGGCAACGTTCAGCTTCACGGATGGAACGTTCGACGAAGTTGGCAAGCAGGTGAAATGGCTGAATGCAACCGACAATTCGCTGGGGGATCTCTATCAAAACCGCCAGCGCGTCCGCGAGGGCCTGGCCGCAGAAATTGTGCCGCGAATTTTCGAAGGAGTGCTTTCGGGCGACCATGCCAGGACGGCCTATTTTGCCGCAGACGTGAAAACCAGCAATGCCGGATGGGTGCTCGCGAAATATGATGCGTTGGCGCTCGAAGAGATCAGTGTGGGGCGATACGTGTCCCGGGGTTCGCCAGCGCTGCTGTTCGATACGTGGATGAGTTTCCCGGCGGGAGATGTCAGTGGAATTCAGGCCGATCAAAATCCACTGGCGAAAGATGTGTTTCTGGTGCATCGGTACGACATTGACGCCACGGTGACTGGCGGGGCAGATTTTAGCGCGACGACTAAAGTGACTCTGCAATATCAGCCGGCCGACGAACGAGTCTTGCTCTTTTACTTCGATGCTGACTTGCGCGTTTCTTCCGTGAAAGACGAACATGGCGCGGCCTTGGCGTTTTTTCAGCCGCAGGAGTCGAAGGACCCCTACCGGAGCTACGGGGATTACGTTGCGGTGGTGTTGCCGCAAGCCACAACACAAGGCCAAGAGGAAACGCTCACATTCGAATATGCCGGTAAACACATGGTACTGAAAGTGGGCACCGGAAATTACTTTTGTCCGAGCTACGGATGGTATCCGGGCACGACGGACGAGTTCGCCACGCGCGCTGATTTCGAAATGACCTTCCACACGCCGAAAAAATTGACGCTGGTTGCGACGGGGGACAAAGCCGGCGAAAGCACGGACGGCAACTGGACCATTACAAAGTGGAAAAGTCCTGTGCCGCAATCCGTCGCGGGGTTTGCCTTTGGAGACTACAAAGTTTACACGGACAAGGTAGGGAATATTGACGTGGAAGCGTATGGGAACCGGAACCCGGACGATTTTCTGAGCGCCGTGCAGAACATGGTCAATCCGACGCTTCCCGGGCAAACTCCAATGGGAATGCCGGCGATGGGCAATTTGGATCCGGCAGGCATGCTCAAGACTACCGGCGTGGAGATTGGAAACGATCTACGAGTATTCGAGAATTATTTTGGGCCATTTCCGTTCGACAGGCTTGCGGTGACGAACATTCCCTTCACGTACGGCCAGGGCTGGCCGATGCTACTGTATCTCTCGGTATTTTCTTTCATGGATGAGACGCAGCGGCACTGGTTCGGCGTGGTCGATCAGGTGCGGATCAGCGATTATTTCCGGGCGCACGAAGTATCGCATCAATGGTGGGGGCACGAGGTGGGATGGAAGACCTACCACGACCAGTGGCTTTCCGAGGGATTCGCGCAGTTTTCCGGGAATCTTTACGTGGAAATCTGCGACGGCCAGAAGAGATTTCTGGACCGATTGCATACAGACAGACAAGAACTGCTGAGCAGCAACAATTTCGGGCACCGATACGAAGATCTCGGTTCGATATGGATGGGTAATCGGCTGGGCTCGTCGCTGGCGCCGGGGGGATACGACACAGTCGTTTATGACAAAGGCGGATACGTGCTGGAGATGCTGCGCGCCATGCTGCAAAATCCGCGCAGCCAAACGCCGGATGAGCCATTCAAGCAAATGATGCAGGACTACACGAAGAGCTTCAGCGGGAAGGCGGCCTCGACGG
>JBAUEH010000011.1:0-5348 GCA_049678505.1 Candidatus Acidiferrales bacterium | reverse complement strand
GAGTAGGAATCGAAGCTCCGCGTTAAAAGGAAACTGCGAAATTTCGTCGTGTGGCATTGCGTTTAGCACTCCAGGAGTATGCAGGCACGTGGATCACATTGTTCCGGCGAGGCTGATCCGGAAACTGCGGTTAGGGAATCCAGATCGCTCCGAAAATCTGCAATGCATCTGCGGAACCTGCCACGGCCACAAACTCGAGGCAGACCACAAGCTGTGTTTGGGGGATAAGCTTGGTTACCTCGAACTTCTTCGTATCCACAACTTTGATCTCGCGCGTGCCGAACGCGCGCTGGCACTGTACGGCCTGTAACTCCCGCCGAAGGAATCCCTGCGGAGGCCGTTCGCCCGGCCCGAATCCTGAGAGGAAAACTCAACAAGTGCGCTCAAAGCACGGCACCATATCTTCCTACCTTGTGAACTCATACGGAATCCACAGCAGAGACAATACCGAGTCGTATGACCGCAGAGCCCGTGATTGCTCCTTGATCGTTTCACGGTCCGACGCATTTTCGACCCATGCATCCCGCCGGAGTGTCTCCATCTTGTCCGACAGGTGGCCTCTTTCGAAAAAGTCTGCGGCAAGGCTGTAAGAGCTTATCTTTCTTCCAGGCGTTGTCCATCGGTGGAAGTCTGCGCTCCGTCGGCTCCAAACAACTTTTCCAGCCGTGGAAAAGACGACGGCGCATTGTTCCTCACAAAGATCAATGTAACGAATCGCGGTTGCAGTCAGCGTCGTTTTAAATTTATCAGCTAAGTTCTCTATGAGTTCGAGGCTCGGAACAGTTTTCTCCAATTTCCTGCGAAACATGGCTTCGGGCAATAACAGTTCCGCAGCAAAAAGACTTATGACGGCAACGGGCTGCGCGTACAGAAGTCGGCGAACGGCACGACAACGGTGGACATCTACTCGGGTTCGTCTCCTTCGCGGGAGTTCATCCACGGAAACGGGCAGTTGCTGGCCGAGGTGGGCGGCGGCGCGACGACGTACTTTCAGTCGGATCATCTTTCGGTACGGATGACCACGGATTCGAGTGGCAATGTGACGGGGCAGCAGGGGCACTATCCGTTCGGCGAGTCGTGGTATTCGTCGAACGGCTCTTCGGAATGGACGTTCGCGTCGTACCAGCACGACAGCGAGACGGGTCTTCAATACGCCTTGGCGCGCTACTATGACACGCGCACGGGAGGGTTCTGCTCGGCAGATCCGGTGGAAGGCAATCCAGAAGACCCGGAATCGTGGAATCATTACGCCTATGCACTAGACGACCCCGTTAACCTTATCGATCCGAGTGGCCAGCTCTCGCTGTTCGACATTTTCAAATTTATCGGCTTGATCTCGGCGTGAATTCTCTCTCACTTCACCTGGTACAAAAATCCCCGGTCAGGTCAGTCCTGGTGCCAGTCTGATGGAGCCCACCGATTCCACCACCACTAAGGCAGGGAGTGCCCACGGACGCTGTGCTGTTGACGTAACCGAATGCCGCCTGCAACGAGACGCTAAAGCCCCAGTTTGTGACGGGGTACCACACTTTTCCGCTCCCCGTTGTGAGCGGATTCCAAACCGAGGAGTCATAAGTTACGTTGTAGACGAAATTCTGGCCCCGACCAGCCTTGTTTAGCACCGGCACTGTTATATGGGAATTCAGATTGGCGAGGTTGATCACATCCGGCCCGCCGCCGAAGGTGCCAAACGGTGGAGTGCCAGTTTGAACTTGGGCACGGACAATCGTGGGCAGGAATGCACATGCAAACAGAAGGAACAAGCGGGCACGCTTCATGGCTCCCTCGCAATCTGCTTATTGAGTTTGGAAATCCGAGGTTGACAACCCGCTATTGACTTGAACACTCGTTACCGTCAAATCCAGAGCTAGACCGTTTTGGATGTATTTTTGTATGTGATAGGGAACTGATATTCCTTGCACGACCTGATAGTTCAAGAATTTGATTGAATGGCGATATTGACGAGAGCGTTGTCATCAGCATGCGTGTTAAACGAAACGCTGACAGGCAGGAGGGTTGAAGCGTTCAGATATATATCGATTTGGCTCAAACTCTGAAGAAGAGCTGCCACATCGGTTGTAAACCCAGGTTGCTGACAGATTCTCACGTGTTCTACCGCGACGCCGTCCTGGGTCTCTGCGTCCATCGGCGAGACGGTGTAATTGACGCCGGAAAGCACGCGGCTAATCAAGAACGTCGGGAAAAACCAGGTTGGATCAGTGTAAAGATTGTGCGCCACAAACGGATGCCACACGCCGTCTATCCCAGACCAGCTTCCAGTTGGTGGGGCCTGCGAAATATCCACCACTTCGCTCCGCTGTCCATCGGATAGGCGGAGATCGACTCTTCCTTGCCCGATAGCGGTCGCCTTCAAGGTAGCGGAACCAGTTTCGTTGTCAGACCCGGCTATCCAGTTCGCGTTAGCGCTTAGCGTCACGTCATTTACAGTTGTCGTGCCGACGAGCGCGGCCAGTGAGCGCTGCAGCAACGATACGGCTTGTGCGTCACGCGGGGCTGGGGTGGGGTTTGTGCCAGGACAGGCGCTGAAAGTAAAAGACCGAAGACGAAAAGCAGGCCGAGTCGCTGGAAAGGCATCGGTCACCTCTCAATTTTTGTCAAAAATGGACCTGCTGCACCCCAAGGGAATCGCGCGGTTTGTACTCCTTATGCTCACGTTTGTCAATATCATTTTGATGTACCAACCGATATGTCAGTAGTCCAGTGATAAACCAGTGTCGCGCCTAGTGTCACGCCAGCAAGATTCCTCCGTCGCGCCAGGATTGCGCGAAACATGACCGCGCCTATCGACTCTCCAAGCGAAGACACGCATACGCAAAAAGGTAAGCTGAATCATTTGTTCACGAGAGCTTCTTCGGACGCTCGAAATGCGCGGGAATTGCTTCGTGGTGCGGCTCGTACCCTAACTCATCATTGCAGGCGGCGACAAATTCCGTAAAGGCATCCAGAAAACCCACCCATCGTTCGCGGAAAGCCTCGATTGCTTCCTCGCGGTATTTCCTATCCTGCGGAGTAAGCTGCTGGAAGCGTTGGCCGTCCCTGAGCTGTTTCAGCGGCCTCAAAACATATTCAGCGTTGTACGACGCAACCATTCCAACGAATTCAGTCACCGCCGAGCGAAAAGCTGGCTCCCGAACGCGCCGCGCCCCTGCGTGGCGGCCCAAAAGACTCGGGAAAAATTCGTTGAGATAGTCGGGCGGGCAGTACTTGTATAACTCGGCGTCTTGGCAACCGCCGATTTCGTTGATGATGTAGCGCAAGTTTCTAATGTCTCGTTCGCTGAGGAATTCCGCAAATCGGTTTTCAAGACGCCGAAGAGCTGGCCATGATTTCCGGGCAATGCGGTCGCGGTGGGCGCGCAGCCTCCGTGTTCGAATCCACGCAACCACGGGTGGGTATGCGACGAAAACAACGGCCAGCGCGGTGAGTACGAGAAATGCGTCCGCGTAGATGGGGCGGTCTTTAGCTTGAGTGACGGCCGAGAGAACGGCGGCCAGCGCCATCACGACCACCGCAACGGTATTCGACCGATGCGGAGAAGAGTCGCGGGTCTGGAATCCGAGAGAGTCCAAGTCGTCGTCCGTTTCTAGGGCCGGGTCCATTGTCACTTCGTTTGATGCTCGCCATTCTTTTTCATAAAATCGGTGAACTTGCGCAGGGAAACACCATGCCATCCTTTTTCGTTCGCTTCCGCCCACAGGACCCGGTTGGGTTTGAGACGGATTTCGCCTCGTTTGCGGCCATTTGCTTTGAGAAACACCAAATCTAAATGCGTTTTGTTGTGCCTGACTCTCCCCAACTTTTTCGGCATCGCTTGTACCCTGGCTCCTATGCTGAGGCCAACCCTGTCGAGCAGCAATCTATCAGATGCGTTGATTGTCGTGGATATAAACACTGTCTTGCCTTGCGACGCGCGCGGGGCTAAAATCCTCCTATGTCAAAAGAAGCAGGCAAAATCGGTGCAGCTTTGGTCATTGTGGGATTGGCCGCCGTCGTTGTCAAAATCGCGGCAGCAGACCCACACTGTGACCGCGGATGTCGGAACAACCTTCAACATCTCTTCCAGCACGTCCTGGACGACGCTATCGAAGGGTTGCTCGCGACAAGCTGACTGAAACACGCCCGCAGATGGGCCGCGCAAGCGAAGTGTGCCTTTGAGGGGGAGGGAGCGACATCATGGCTGAGTGCAACAATCCCAGAGAAGAATATTATCGCGTATTCGCCTACGGTCACGGACACGGCGCGCTAATCTCGGAACGATTCCGCAGAGATGCGGCTAAGAAGTGCCGTGAAGAGTGGCAGCATTCAATGCCGGATGCGGATGTACGGATCGAACGAGTCAACGCGGAGGGATGGCCTGCTTAAGGTTTCCGGTGCGTTATGGACAACACAAGACAGTTACTGGAACGACTTAATCGAGGGGAGAAGCTGGACTCACCCGTTCTTGAACGCCTCCAGCAGTCCAGCCACATTCTAGCGCGTGATGTCACCAACAATGATACACCCCCGGACAGAGAGAATTTCTGTTTATCCGCCTTACCGAAAAAGGGAAGGCGCTTTTGGAATCTTAGTTAGAATCGTTCCGCCCCCTCGCGCTCCAACGCTTACTGTAGCAATGTCTCCCACTTGTTCTCGTGGGATTCAACTGCCGCCATTGGCATAAACCCGTGTTGCTTCCACTTCTTTGGACGGTAAACATGTTTCGCCAGAACTCGGTTTTTTGCTACGAAGTAGCGGACGGGTTTCTTGGCACCGAGGTCGCCGAGGAGCACATACACCGTAGCTTGGTCGCCGTGTTTTGGATTGAAGCTCGCGAGATTGATATACCACGGCTGCGCACGAACGGTTTTGACCTGAACTTTTCGCAAGGTCTTGTCGCCCGACCTTCCGACAAGTAGGTCGTATCCCTGCGTATTGCGGTCGGCCAATTGCGCGTCAAACCCTCTTCTCAGCAATTCGCCCATTACAAAATACTCACCGGCGTTTCCACTGGGGATGCCCGATTTTCGCTTCTTGCGTTGCGCACGGAGAGTTGCCATAGCAGTTCCTTTGACCGCCGATTTTATCACGCGCCGAGTGGCGGCAACCGTATCCAAAAACCGAGACTCTAAGTGATACACTCGGTGTGCCCGGATGGCAATCCAGTCAGATGACCGCATTACCGAAATGATGACCCGGCTAGGTCTCAGTGGGTAGTCAGCTTTGACCTTCACCCCTAAAACTGCGCAGAAGCATATATGATTTTCCTCGTTTTTGGGGAAGCGCATTGGCGCGGAAAGGGGAGGCATGTCGAAGAGAAAGTACAGCGAAGTGGAGATGATCGGAGCGCT
>JBAUEH010000010.1:0-5431 GCA_049678505.1 Candidatus Acidiferrales bacterium | reverse complement strand
ATTGCGAACAGCAGCATACTCCTTGTCGCGCCTTTCGCCTGAAATGTTGTCTTCCACCTTTGTCCTGCTGCTAATTGCGTTTGCTGCCCCCCTTTCGCTGTGAGATTGCCGCGTCCGCTTTCTCATTACTTTGCCTCCGGTCTCCACTAGCACGCTTCGCGCCACCAAAAAGCACTGTCACTCAGACGTGCCGCCCGTTCCGACCTGGACGCGCCATTCTCTCCGCTTCTGTCCCCTGTTTCACGTCCTTGCTCCCCCGGCTGTGGGTGAAGGGAGCAAGGACTCCCCGAAACAGGAGGACAAGAAAATGAAAGTTGAACAAGCAAAACAGATCGCAAGCAACGCAATCGAGCAGCTCCGGCAGGCCCTCGAAGCCGGCCACAGTGAGCGGCTCAAGGAATATCTCGCGGCGATGGCACGCTTCCGGCGCTATTCTTGGGGCAACGTCATGCTTATCGCTTCGCAGAAGCCAAACGCTACGCACGTCGCAGGCTTTCACGCTTGGCACAAGCTAGGACGCTTCGTGAAGAAGGGCGAAAAGGGCATTCTGATTCTCGCGCCCATCATTCGCAAGAGGACCGAGAACAACGGCGAGACTGAACCGGACGAATCCTCGACGGCTGTTGGATTCCGCGCGGCCTACGTGTTCGATGTCAGCCAAACAGACGGCCAGCCGTTGCCCGAAATCGGCAACGTGAACGGCGATCCTCGCGAGTACCGCGAGCGGCTTGCGAAATTCGTTGCCGAGCAGGGCATCGCGCTCGAATACTCCGACGACATCGCGCCGGCACGCGGCATGTCGGAAGGCGGCAAGATCACGTTGCTGCCTGGCCAGTCTCCGGCTGAGGAATTTGCGACTCTAGCGCATGAGACCGCGCACGAACTCATGCACCGCGACGAGCGCCGCAGCAGCACGACGAAGCGCGTCCGCGAGACCGAAGCCGAGGCCGTCGCATTTGTCGTTTGCAGCGCAATCGGTCTCGAAACTGGTTCAGCCGCGCAGGACTACATCGGGTTGTACGGCGGAGATGCAAGACTCCTCGGCGAGAGCCTCGAATATGTCCAGCGCACTGCAACACAAATCCTCGACACAATCGGCGCGGGCGGATCCTCCGCGCCGCCCGACCTAATTGCCTCATAACCGACTAACCGTATTCTGCGAGCGTGAGATTGTCGGCTAGGTCGCGACTAGTAGCAAGATCCGCGCTTTAATTTCGCTATCGCCCTCAATTCGCAAGGGCCGTTCACAGGCTGTTGATTTCTCTAGTGACAAGATTTACCTCAACGGAACAATTCTCGGGAATTTTCCTTTCTAACCCAAGTATGGCACACCGTAATTCCACACTGATTACCGCACTAAAACGATTCTGCGGGCCGAATACGGCGCGATTGGGAACGGCGGGGAGTTGCTGCTTGCCGTAAATTCCAATCAGTCGTAGCCCAATATCTTCGTTAGTTCCAAACTGAATCGGTCCTCCGGCGTTAGGACGAATCGTCCAGTTCGCACCTTCCGGCCGCCTAACAGGCTCACACAGCTTTACATCGTGGCTGCGAAGGACAATGCTTTTGATTTCTACCGGCACATCGGAAAGATTTCTGACCTCGACAGTAAGACTGAGGTTCCAGCCGCGGAGGACTTTAATGGAAAGCTCAACTGCATCCGCTTGTTTTTGGAGTTCGTCTTCGGGGATATAAAGCGGTTCCTTCCAATCTGGCAGAATGGTACGCAGCCGCGCTAGGACCTCCTCGCTGGTCTCAAACGAAAAGGAATTCAAATGAAGCTGCTTCCGAATACCTTCGAGTTCGATGCCCTTTTGGATGAATAACGCGACATGCAGATTCCGGCGCAGAACTTGCTCCATCAAAGCAGCTATCGCGATCTCTTGCTCGATCCACACAGACCCGCGCTCGAACTTGCCGTTGAGTGTCTCAACAGTACCGCGACAGTGCATGATAGCGATCAACCCGACCGACGCATAAAGACGCTGCAACACGTTTTCAGTAAGTGTTTTCAGCGAGACCTGGTTCTGTGCGAAGTAGCCTTGAAAGGGCGTGGAATCACCAACTAATTTGCAAACTTGATCACCCAACTCCCGTTCTTCCAGCGAGTATTGGCCGCACGAAATGAAAACAGTCCTACGTTGTTCGGGCATGTAGATAGTCTAGCAAAGGCCGCGAGGACAAGGAGTCCCGGTACATCAGCCCCCGGTTCCTAGTGACTACTTCGCGAACTCACTCTGCCAGGCGCGGCTGACGATGCGACGGCGTTCAACCTCGCTCGTTTGCGGTCGGCATCGAGTTCGGCTGCAATCATCAAACGCGAAAGATTATCACTTTCTCTATTTGTTTGCCCTTGCCTTTCTTCTCGAAGTCTGCGGTAAACGATTCGGCTGGTGCTCCCTTGGCTTCATGGGGCTGCCTGCCAGAACTTCAATTCGTAAAAGACATCAACAAGCGTGGCCTTATTGTCGGCGTTCCTGAATCGGAACACTGGTTGCTCACAATTAGTTCCAGACATGTAGCCGAAAGCACCAGCTTTTTCATGTTTCTTTGATCCAGAGGAATAACGCACGCTCGACCGGACAAGTACATCGCTATCCGCGGACCTCCAGCGAATCATAAAAACACCATGAGAACAGCCATTCATTGTCTTAGGGAAGTCTGGTATTCCCTGCCAGCCCGCACCGGCAAACACGCGAACCGAACCTTTGGCCGGAAATGGCTTGTCCCAGAAATCTTTGTCCTCTCCGGCAGGCCGGAAACCAGTCAGCATACCTGGAAACGGAGGCATAGCGTCGCTTGAGGCGGCAATATATGGGCCTTTATCTTTGGGCCACGACAGTCTGCGTTCTCTTAGGCGATGCCAAAGACCGACAAAATAGCGAATCAAAAAGCCGCCACCTGCGATGAGCAGCGCACCTCCTATGCCGTCGAAGACCCACTTGTAGTTTTCAGAAAGCCAGTTCATCTGGACTGTAATTCTATCATCGTGGTTTGCCATCCCTTCAAACGGGCCGCCTAGCTTCGTGTCCGGCTTTAACTTCACGGCTAGGTTCACTCGCTGAACTACGTCACTCTTGCGTAATCGCCGGACCTGCTAACTTTTGCACACACCGTGACCAACCAAACGAACCTGCGCTTCGGTAAAGCCGAATGAACCGACGCGGTACATTTCCCTTTTCCGCCACGCATTTGCTGGGTGCTGCTTCAGGAGAATTCCTTCGCCGGGCAGCCTCGACGACTCTGCTTTGACACGTTACAGCGAAGCCGCTCTGTTCCGGCGGCAGCTTCAGCGCGTCTCCGTGCGACTCTCGGCGAACAAAGCGTTTATCATCTCGGCTGCCAATGACAAAAAATCTATCGCCATCCACGCAGTCATGATTGTGCTTTGTTGACGATGCAGGAATTTGTTTCTCAAATTCAGCATCGTTCGCCATGCGTATTCCGCATACGATTGCTGAGGCAGTGCACTGGTTTCGGCCACGCTCTCGGTCTGTTCGAGATCAGGGTCATCCGTGTGCCAGCGTTTTGAGCTCGGCAGACAATCATCGCGCACGAGTCCTGCTTTTCGCGCCTCTTCGATCAACGGCCTCATTGTTCGTCTATCCTCGCCCGGTATCGGAAATCGCGCCCGCAGCGCCATCTCCAGCGCGGTCGTAGCGAGAAACATCGCGTGCGTATAAAAGGGATAGTGGAGCACGCCGAAAACAGTCAGATTCTTGATCGATTCCATATAGTTCCGAACGTCCTCTGGCACGTTCGCGCGAAGATAAATCCCGCTCACCGTCGCATGGATATTCTCCAGGGTCACGGGAAGCCCGCTGATGTTCCCGAGGAACTCATTTGTTGGATCGGCCTGTAATAATTCCGCAAGCGGCTTCAGTTGTTGCATAATCCCTCTCTACGTTTCTTTGATTGAACCATGACGGAACTAATTTGGGACGGAAAATACGATGCACATGGCAAGAAGCAGGGGCCAGTGCGGATCGCGCTGCCGTTTCAGACCATCGAGACGGTCAATGAAAGCGCGCAGGACCGCAAACGGAATCTTGAGCTTTTCGCCAGCGGACGCGATACGGAGTGGCGCAACCGGCTCATCTGGGGAGACAAGAAATACGTCCTGCCCTCTCTTTTGTCTGAGTTCTCCGGCAAAGCAAAACTTATTTATATCGATCCACCGTTTAATACAGACTCAGATTTTTCATTTACTGCAACGATTCCTAGACATGCGGGTGGCGAGGACGATCCGAGCGCCGCATTCCTCAAAGGTCCCTCTATTCTTGAACAGAAAGCGTACCGCGATACATGGGGCCGTGGACTCGATTCATATCTCGAATGGTTTTATGAAACAGTGGTGCTTGCTCAAGAGCTTCTTTCTGACAATGGCTCAATCTATGTCCATCTTGATTGGCATATCGGCCATTACGCAAAGGTCGTTCTTGATGAGGTGCTTGGACAGGAGGCGTGTCAAAACGAAATCATTTGGAAGCGTACGTCAGCGAGGAGTGACAGCCACACTTATAATCACATCCACGATGTGGTTTATTTCTACGCGCGTGGCGAATTCCCTTTCAATGATGTTCACGTTCCACACGACGAGCAATATATCAGCGATAAATACGTGCACAGAGACGCGCAAGGCCGTCGTTATAGACTAGATAACATCACGAGTCCCAATCCGAGACCGAACATGACCTATGTATGGCGAGGTCACCAACCGCCCGCCTTGGGTTGGCGATACTCAAGGGAAACCATGCAGCGTTTGCATGATCAAGGGCGCATTTGGTATCCAGATTCCAAAGACAAGCGGCCTCAGCTAATCCGCTACTTAGATGAATCGCCCGGTCAACCGGCAACGTCGATCTGGGCAGATATTTCTCCAGTAAATTCGCAAGCCGTGGAGCGCCTCAACTACGATACACAAAAGCCTGAAGCCCTGCTCGAACGAATCATCAACGCGTCCTCAAATGAAGGCGACTTGGTACTTGATTGCTTCATTGGAAGCGGTACGACTGCCGCCGTCGCCGAAAGACTCAATCGGCGCTGGATCGCTTGTGACTTGAGCCGATTCGCGATTCATACCACGCGCAAGCGGCTATTGGGCATTCCGAATGTGAAACCATTCGTGGTTCAAAATCTCGGCAAATACGAGCGGCAGGCGTGGCAAGTGGCGGAATTCCCCGCGAATGGAAAAGATCATCTCGAAGAGCAGCGCGAACGCGAAGCAGCATACAGGAAATTCATTCTTGATCTGTATCATGCGACGCCGATGACGGGATATTTGTGGCTGCATGGAACGAAAAGCGGGCGCATGGTGCATGTGGCTCCCGTGGACGCTCCGGTGACCCAAGCGGACGTGAAGGCCATCGCACGCGAGGCGTGGAAGGCTGTTGGCTCCGGTAAGAACGCGCCGACGAAAGCGGGAGTAGAC
>JBAUEH010000009.1:0-4946 GCA_049678505.1 Candidatus Acidiferrales bacterium | reverse complement strand
CTTCGCTGCCTTGCTGCGGGGAACCTTCGCTCTTCGCGAGGAGCTTCGTTCTTCCGTTGATTCCGAAACAATTGTCTGTCGCTGTGAAGATGTGAAATTTGGCCGCATCCGGCAACACTCGTCTTGGCGCGTGGCGAAGTTACAAACGCGATGCGGCATGGGCCCGTGTCAGGGGAGGATTTGCGGCGCCGCCACCGAGTTCTTGTTCGGCTGGAAAGTGGATTCCGTGCGTCCCCCTGTTTTCGCCGCTTCTCTGCAAGGTCTTGCAGTTGCGGCGGCAATTCAAAATGAAGAAGACCGGATGTCTCACGAGGAGTCTCGATGAACTGGACGGGAGTAATACCGGCAATCACCACGTGTTTCGATGTCAATTACAAGGTTGACCATGGTTTTATGGCCGAGCATTGCCAATGGCTCGTCGAAAGCGGCTGCTCGGGAATTGTGCCGCTGGGTTCGCTCGGCGAGGGTTCCACGCTCGATTACGATGAAAAGTTGGCCATCATCGAGACTTGCGTTCGCGCCGTGGGCTCGTCCGTGCCGGTCGCCGCGTCAATTTCCTCGCTGCGCACCAGCGAAGCCGTGCAATTAGCGAAAGACGCCGCGCGCCGCGGCTGCCAAGGCCTCATGATTTTGCCTCCCTACGTTTACCGCGGCGACTCGCGGGAAATGCAGTCGCATATTGCGCAAGTTCTCCGCGCCACCGATCTGCCCGGCATGCTCTACAACAATCCTGTCGCTTATGGCACCGATTTTCTGCCCGAACACGTCGCCGAGCTCGCCAACGACCATCCCAACTTGCAGGCCATTAAGGAATCGAGTACCGATGTTCGCCGCGTCACCGCCATTCGCGCGCTCCTGGCCGATCGCCTCGATGTCCTGGTCGGAGTCGACGACGCCATCGTCGAAGGCATCTGCGTCGGCGCGGTCGGCTGGATCGCTGGTTTAACCAACGCCCTGCCTGCCGAGTCCGTGGCTCTGTTCCGCCACGCATCGAACGGCGAAATGCAAAAAGCCCTGGCCATTTATAAATGGTTCCTCCCGCTTTTGCGCATGGACACCGTGCCGAAGTTCGTCCAGCTCATCAAACTGGTCCAGCAGGAAACAGGGCACGGCAACGCGCGCGTCCGCGCTCCGCGCCTTGAGCTCGAAGGCGCTGAGCTAAAGGAAGCGAAGAGCATCATTCGCAGGGCGCTTGAAACTCGCCCGCGGCATCAAACCGAGGAAAAACTAGCGCGTTCTTGACCGCGCCATTTGGGGAAGGAGAAGTGCCGTGCAAAGCGCAGCGCAATTGACGGGCAGATCGATTTTAGGCAACGGCTTGGGAGAGACTCGCGGCAAGAGTTTCCGCGCCGCTAATCCCGCCACCGGCGAAGAAATTCAGCCACAGTTTTATTCAGCCAGCGCCGGCGAGATCCAGCAAGCAGCTCTTCTCTCCGAGCGCGCCTTTCCGCTGTGGAGCCGCGCCTCCGGCAAAACCAAGGGCGCGCTGCTCAAAAAAATCGCGGAAAAGATCGAATCCCTCGGCGACGATTTAGTCGCTCGCGCCACCGAGGAAACTGCGCTTCCCCCGGCCAGAATTAAGGGCGAGACGGCGCGCACTTGCTTCCAGCTTCGCTTATTTGCGCAGCTCGTCGAGGAGGGCTCATGGGTCGGCGCCCGAATCGACCAAGCCGATCCGAGCCGCACGCCCGCTCCGAAGCCTGACATTCGCTCCCTTTGGCGCGCCATCGGCCCGGTCGCCGTTTTCTGCGCCAGTAATTTTCCGATTGCCTTTTCCGTCGCTGGAGGCGACACCGCCTCGGCCTTGGCCGCCGGAAATCCGGTCGTCGTAAAAGCGCACGGCGCTCATCCTGGCACCGCCGAAATGATAGGACAAGCCATTCGCGCCGCGGCCCACGAATGCAACGCGCCGGATGGAATTTTTTCCCTGCTCTTCGATGCCGGCATCGACGTCGGTGTCTCTCTTGTGAAGCATCCTTCGATAAAAGCCGTGGGCTTCACCGGCTCAAAACAGGGTGGCCGCGCATTGATGGATGCTGCCGCAGCGCGCCCCGAGCCGATCCCCGTCTTCGCAGAGATGAGCAGCATCAATCCCGTTTTTATCTTGCCGGGCGCGATGCGCGAACGCGCCGCGGAAATTGCCAAAGGCATGCACGCATCCGTAACGCTCGGTGCCGGCCAATTCTGTACCAAGCCCGGCATTGTCGTCACTGTGGCCGATCTTGAGAATGCCGCGCAATCCCGTGAGTTCGCCGCCAATTTGCGCGAACTGATGCGCGCGGGCGGAGACTTCACCTTGCTCACGTCTCGCATTCACGAAGCCTATCTCTCCAACACAAAATCTCGCGCCAATCAGCCGAGCGTCTCAGAGCTCGCTCAACCGGCTGCCGCGCCTGGCTCGGCGGGCCTTCGCGTCGGTCCCGTACTGTTTGAAACCACCGCGTCGGCGTTCACTCGCGATCCCGAACTCCACGCGGAAATCTTCGGCCCTTCCACCATGCTTGTCAGCTACTCCGCTCGCGAAGAGCTTCTGCAGCTCGCCCGTTCTCTTGAAGGTCATCTCACGGCCACGATTCACGGCACCGAAGAGGACCTGCGCGACTACGCCGATTTGGTTGCGATTCTCGAATCGAAAGTCGGCCGGCTCATCTTCAATGGCTATCCCACGGGCGTCGAAGTATGTCATGCAATGATCCACGGTGGGCCGTATCCCGCCACTTCCGACGGCCGCTCCACCTCCGTTGGCACCCAGGCGATTTATCGATTCGCGCGACCCGTTTGCTTCCAGAGTTTTCCGAACACAGCTCTGCCCGATGAATTGAAGGACGAAAATCCTTTGGGAATATGGCGGCTGGTGGACGGGGAGCAAACGCGCCAAGCTCTATCGTCCAAGACTCGCGCTACTTCTCGTTAACAATCTTGCGAGAACGCGGCGTTGCCGCGGCTGGTCGAGGCTGAGATTCCTTCTGGCCGTCCCGTTATTTTGCGTCATGCCTCGCCTCTGGATTTCTGTAGCTCAGCTCCCGCTCGCGCTTCTACTGTACGCGATAGTAATTGTCAGCGCACTCTGTCCTTTCACGCGACAGAGCCTTGTAACCCTTCAATGCCTTCTCACGTCTCAAACGCTGGTTCCCGCAGCAAAATTCAGTCAGCCTGACAATCCGTGATTTTGCTCGCCTTGTCAGCAGAGGATGCGATGAAAGCAAATCATATCGTCGTGGCAACAGTAGCTGTTTTCTTGGCCTCATTTACACTCTCAGCACAGCAACGCCGCCGCCCCGGAGAACCGCCTCCGGGCGCAACGATGGAGCAGCCGCCGCAGCAACCTGAAAACGGACAGCTTGCTCATCAACCACCCCCTCCTCCGCCCGTTGAGAAAAGCTCCATCACTCATCACAGCGCCCGCATCGGCGGCCAGGAAATCAACTACACCGCCACCACTGCCACCTACGTCATCAAAGATGACGCCGGCAATCCCAAGGCCACTTTCTTTTTCGTTGGATATACCAAAGACGGCGTCACCGATGTCTCCAAGCGCCCCATTTCTTTCGTCTACAACGGCGGTCCCGGTTCTGCTTCTCTCTTCACCCACATGGGCATGGGCCCTGAAAAAGTCGTGCTCACCGCCGACGGCCACGGCATGCCCGCTCCCTATACCGTCAAGGACAATGAGGATTCCTTCCTCGACGCCACTGACCTTGTTTTCGTCGACGCGGTTTCCACCGGCTACAGCCGCCCTGCGCCCGGCCAGAATCCCGCGCAGTTCTATGGCGTTGTGCAGGACGCCGAGATTTTTTCCGATTTCATCTACCAGTACATCACTCGCAATGAACGCTGGGATTCTCCGAAATATCTAATCGGCGAAAGCTATGGCACCACGCGCTCCGCCGAGCTTGCGGGCGTCCTCGAACATCGTCATTCCATGTATCTGAACGGAATCTGTCTCCTTTCCACCATGGCTTTTGCGTCATGGGGTGCCGATGACCGTTCCGAGTTTTATCTGCCCACGTATATCACTACGGCCTGGTATCACCATCTCCTCGCCTCTGACTTGCAAAGCCTCAGCGTCACGGAAATCGCTCAGCGCGCCCGCGAATTCGCTCACGGCGAATACGCTCAGGCTCTCCAAAAAGGTGATGAAATTTCACCGGCTGAATACGACAAGGTCGTCGCCGATATGGCTCATCTCACCGCTCTTTCGCCCGAGTTCATCAAGGAATGCGACCTCCGTGTCGCTCCTTTCCGTTGGTTCTCTGAACTCATGCGCAACAAACGCCTCATCATGGGCCGTCTCGATTCCCGTTTCACCGGCATGAATCGCGACGCCGCCGAGGAATATCCCGAATACGATCCCAGCGAAGCGTCCTACGTGGGAGCCTTCGTCGCTACTTTCCAGGACTACGTTCGCCGCGATCTCCAGTGGGACGACGACCAGTATTACACCGTCTCCGCGAACGTCCGTCCATGGGACAGTCAAGCTCTCCCTCAAGTTGCTGAAGTGCTGCGCTCCGCGATGACCGAGGAGGGCACTCTGAAACTCCTCGTTCTTTGTGGTTACTACGATCTCGCGACGCCCTTCAATGGCATTGAGGAGACCGTTTCTCACATGCAGCTCGAGCCGTCCATTCGTAAAAACATCAGCTTCGCCTATTACGAATCCGGCCACATGGTCTACATCGATCAGAAACAAGCCGACAAGCTCCATCGCGACGTCGACAATTTCATCGATTCCACCGACTCCCACTAACCCGAGTTGTGCTTGTGTAGCGCAGAGGTTCGCTTTCTGAACCTCTGCGACTTTCACTCTTTGATGTCATCTCGAACCCGGTCGCCGGTACTTGGCGACCGGTGTGAGGGATCTGCTTTTGTCTTCTTCTTGCGCTGTCATTCCGAGCCAGTCCCAATGCGTCTCAATCGGGACGACGAGGAATCTGCTTTTACGCTGT
>JBAUEH010000008.1:0-25162 GCA_049678505.1 Candidatus Acidiferrales bacterium | reverse complement strand
CTTGCGCAGCATGCGCAGGGCGAAGCGAATGTCTTGCACCAGAGTTTCGATGAACAGCATTCCTCGCTCGGCTCGATACTCCTCTTTCATGGACTCGACCGCGCCAAACTTCAGCATCGCCTGGCGCCGCGCCTCAGCCGGCGCCAATCCGGCGCGAAGATTTTCAGCGGTTTGCAGCGCGAGATGTTCGGCAATTTCCTCCTGCATTCGTTTGTCCTGTTGCCGTCTGATCGTTGAGTTGCGCAGACGCGAGAAGAATCGCCGCAGAAATCTCATGCCAGATCCCTCGCTTTCACTTCCAAGAAGCGCGCGATGATCGCCGCGGTCTGCTCCCAATCGCGTTTTTCGGCTTCCAGTAATTTGTGTCCCGCGCGCGTCATCCGATAGAAGCGCGCCCGGCGGTTGTTTTCCGACGGGCCCCACTCCGACGCGATGGCGCCCTCCTGCTCCAGCCTCAGCAGGACGGGATAAAGCGTGCCCTGATTGACGGCCAGCAAGTCCCTGCTGATCTGCTCGATGCGTCGCGCGATGCCATACCCGTGCAGCGGTCCCAGCACATCCAGGGTCTTCAGGACCATCAGGGCCAGCGTTCCCTGCTGGACATCCGTTTTCTGTTTCTGTTTCATGCAGTTCCGTCCCGTCTGACAGTCATTTGGTTTACCAACAGGAGAATGCTACACTTCTATTGGGAAAGCAACAGGTAATCTCGCGCCCTCCCGATTCTCACCTCATTCGGAATGGATAAGGGTATGCCGCAAGGACGACCGAGACCCGTTCCTGCCCGTGTGCGGTAGAGTTTGTGTTTTTGGAGTGCGGCGGCCTGCCTGCGCCCGCACGCCGCTTGGCCGCCGCCTGCACGCCGTGGCGTGTGGCGGGCTCGACGCCGCTTTGTTGTCTGCCTTGTAGGGGCAATCCTTGGGTCGCCCGAACAACTTCCTGAATCGCCTCCCCATTAACGCCATGACTACCGTACCATTGCCGCTATCATGCCTCAGTCGTAGCCTTACTAAAGGTCATCCATGAAACGCTATTTATGCTGCGTATTCTTGTTTGCATTCGCCGCCGCCCCTGTGCGCGCGCAGAACAGCGCGCCGAAGCCGGCCCCCTACTCCTCCGGCCGAAATAGTAGATCAATTGTGGACCATGGCCACAACGGGCGAACTATTGACCGCAAAGGGTAGAGCGACTGCATCCGGTCTCTTCCTGAAAGGGAGGCCCGTTCTTGCAGGCAAGTCATTCGCTGTTGTGTCCAATTTCTGGAGCCCGGCATACGTGATGGAGACAACGGTAATGTCGCCGAGGTAGATGTCGAGTACTGGCCGTCCGGATCTGTAGACTCCGCGCTGCGCTATTCTCCGCCGCCACCAAGTCGCTTTCAGAGGTTCGGAATGCTTTACCACCTTATTCTTGCTCCTACGTACCATACCGAGCAAACATTCGAAAGGTCAGGAAGCGTAAAACAAAAGAACGGCTACATCGCACCAACATGGAAAGTCACCGGAACGAAGACTGTCGAAGATCCACCCGCGTGGCGAATCGAAGGTCAGGAGCAAAAGCCCTTTGCCACCGTAAACGTCGCGATTCGCTATGTTCTCGAAATGCGCGAGATCACAAAAGATCCCGCGATTAAGCAGAACGCCGATAAAACGCTCCGTATCCTCCTTCGGTTCGACGATCTTTACGGGAAGTATCCTCCCTCTGCCTGCGCCTGCGATTAAGTCTCCGGCGCTTCGTAGTTGCCTTCAGGAGGTCGGAGCTTCAGCTCCGACATAAACACTTATAAGTTGTTTCTGTCGCGCACGCCTTGCGCGCGATGTATTTCCGTTTCAGCAAAATCCAAATGCGTGCCGCCGGTCGCCCCGCCAGCCGCGACTCTGCCTGCCGCTTACGTTGTCATCCCGAACCCGGTCGCCGTTTTTGCGAACGGCGGTGAGGGACCTGCTTCTGTGCCTATTCCACGCCAGCTACCGTGGCGCGGCTTCGAGCACGCCTCGATCGAATCTTAGGAGGTCGCGCCTTCAGCCGCGACGAATAGGTAGCGTTAAAGATTTTTCCTTTCGCGCGCCTCACCCGCGCGATGTATTTCTGTTCCTGCCGATTCGTCATTGCCCATAACGTCGTCTTGCCCCGCCCGCGGAACTTCCTGAATATCTTTTGCGTATTGACAGATGAGTCTGCGCCCTTCACAATCCGCGCAACTCGCAGTGTCGAACAGCAAATATGGTCCGCCTCGAAAATCTCACGAAGGAGTACGACCTCCCGCCAGTCAAGGGCAGGCCCGCGCAAGTCGTCGCCGCCGATCGCATCAATCTCCAGATCGCCGACAGTGAAATTTTCGGCTTCGTCGGCCCCAATGGCGCCGGCAAAACCACTACGCTCAAAATGATCTGCGGCCTTCTGATTCCCACTTCCGGCTCGGTCGAAGTGCAAGGCATCGACGTCGAGCAGCGCCCCGAAGACGCCCAGCAATTCATCGGCTATCTCGCCGATTTTTTCTCTCTCTACGACGATCTCAAAGTTTGGGAGTATCTCGATTATTTTGCTCGCGCCTACAAAATGCCCGCGCCGCAAATTTCCGCCCGCGTCGCCGAAGTCATCGCCTGGGTCGGCCTCGAGCCCAAGCGCGACGCATTCATCCAGGGCCTTTCCCGCGGCATGAAGCAGCGCCTCGGCATCGCTCGCGCCGTTCTGCATAATCCTCCCGTGCTGGTCCTCGATGAGCCTGCCTCCGGCCTCGATCCCAAAGCGCGCGTCGAGCTAAAAGACCTTCTGAAAAACCTGAATCGCCAGGGCAAAACCATTCTCATCAGCTCTCACGTTCTTTCCGATCTCGAAGAGATCTGCACCTCCGTCGCCATCATGGAAAAGGGCCATCTCCTCCGCGCGGGAAAGCTTTCCTCCGTCATGGAGCAATCCTCCGCCGACACGCCCGCCCAGCGCCGCCTCCGCATTCGCGTAGCGGCATCGGGTGACGAGCTAATCGGTTGGCTCTCCGCTCGCGATGGCGTTTCCGAAGCGCATCCGTCCGCGAAAGTGATTCAAGGTTCGTCCAGCGTCGATTTTCTCTTCTCCGGCAGCGACACCGATTTGGCCGCACTGGTCAAAGAATTGATCATGGCCGGCGCGCCGGTGTGCGCCGTCGAAGGTTCCTCGGAATCCTTCGAACAAATCTACGCGCGCCTTTCCGGCGGGGAAGTGATGTGAACTCGCGCCCATGAATCTATTCTCCAATCCCGAGATTCTTCGCAACGCGCGCATTCAATTGCGCCCGCGCAGGCTCCTCATCGCCGCCGGCATTTGCGCCGTAATTTCCGTCGCCCTCGGCTACGCCTACGCGGAGAGTTCGGACGGCCTGTCGGGAAAATACGGAAACGGAGAGAATTTTCTTCACACGGTTCTAATCATCCAGGCAGTCGTTCTCGTCCTCGGCGGAGGCATCGCCTGCCTCCACGGCATTCAGCGCGAAAAAGACCAAAACACCTTCGACTTCCAGCGCCTCACGCGCCTTTCGCCTCTCGAACTCACTCTCGGAAAGCTCTTCGGACCTCCGCTCATGGTTGTCTTCGTGTTTCTTTGCTTCATACCCGCCGCCATCGTCGGAGCCGTCGCCGCTCGCTCTTCCTGGACAATTGTTCTCGCCACGTATGTCCTCCTGATTCTCGGCGCTATTGTCTTCGACGCTTTCGCGCTCGTCATCTCCCTCTGCCTTCGCCGCGGCACTGTCACCTGGGCAATTCTGTTCTTCCTTGCTTTCGTTGCCTACACCAGTTCCGACAACGGGCTGCCTCATCTGGCCCTTGGCTCAATCAGTCCTTTCAACGCTGTTTCTCTCGCCCAGCAGAATTCTTGGTCTATCTCATCGGGAATGCAAATCGGCGGTGGCGCAGTCAGTTTCCCTAATCTTTTCCGTGATCTGTTCTTCGGCGTCCCCGTCCATCACGCCCTCGTCCTTTTCATTTTTTACATCACCATCCTCGCGTGGCTTATTCCCGCCATCGCCCGCAACATCAAACGCGATCCAACCAACTACGAGCTCTACACCGCGCCTCAATCGCTTGGCTTTCTCTGCTATTTGAATTTCATTCTCTTCGCCTTCTTCCGCTGGAACTCCATGACGGTGCCCGATAGGTTTATAATGCATATGTCTCCGCTCGAGGTACAGTCTGCATTGTTGAGCGTCAACATCCTCCTCTTTTTCATCTTCGGCTTCATTCTCCTTCGCAATCGCAACCAAATCCGTCGCCTCCTTCACGGCGGCGCTGCCGGCTCCATGGGTCGCCTCGAAGCTTGGCCTGCGCCCTACCTTTTCCTCGGCGCGCTCATCGTCGGCACAGCCATGGTTTTGATGATTCAATGGAAGCGTGACCCATCCCTCGAATGGAGCCTCGCCGTCGCCATCTTCCGCGTTGCATACTTCGCTTTCTGGCTCATCTGCGATTTCCTTTTCTTGCAATGGATGAAGCTCCAGCGCAGCGCCCATCCTCTCGTCATGGGCGTACTCTATTTGGGCGTCTATTACGTCTGCGCCATCATTGTGGTTCTCTCGCTCCATCTCACTCACAATCCCTTCACCGCCATTTTCCTGCCCACCCCGCTCTTCGTCTTGGACACGGCGTCATGGTCCGCGCATCAGACTGTCTGGATCATCGCGCTCATCGCGCAAATCGTCGCTGGCGTCGTTTTCGTTTCTCTCCAGCGCCAGCGCATCGCCGAATTGCAGCCGCACTCGTCTCCCATCTCAGCTAACGCGCAGCCCACCACCGCCTCTCTATGATCCGCGCCACCGAATTTGAATTCCGCCAGCGTTTTTTCTGCATCGGTTGTGTTTTCGGCCTCGGTTTTTTCTGTTACTCCTTCGACCACGTCGTGGCCGGTTTCGCAGTAGCCCATTTGATCGGGGGCCAATCCCTCAACCTCGACTCGCTCGCCGGCATGCGCGCTCTGCATCTGATTTTCGCGTTTGGCGCATTGCTCTGCATTCTCGCGGCGCTGATTCGCACCTGGGCCGCCGCCTATCTCCACAGCGAAATCGTTCACGACCACGCCCTTCACTCTGAAAATCTCGTCGCCGATGGACCCTATCGCCACGTCCGCAATCCGCTCTACGTTGGTGGCGTCCTTCTCGGCGCCGGCATCGGACTCATGGCCAGCCGCACCGGATGGTTCGTCATCACACTCGGCCTGTTCTTTTTCTATCATCGCCTGATCTTCCGCGAAGAAGCCGCGCTCAACGCTTCGCAAGGCGAATCCTTCCGCGCCTACTGCGCCGCCGTCCCGCGCTTCTTGCCCAGCCTCCGCGCCCGCGTACCCGCCAGTGGTGCGCCGCCTCGCTGGGGCCAGGCCTTCGCCGGAGAAACATTCATGTGGGGCTTTGCCGCGGCTGTCGTTGCTTTTGCGGCCACTCTCAGTATCGGGATTTTTTACATCGTCGCGGCCGTTGGCTTCGTGGGCTATCTCGGCTATTGGATCGTCACCAAGCGCATCGCAAAGCAAAAGCCCTCCGCTTCCGCCTGAATCTCATCGCCTCGCCCGCAGGCTCGGGTTCGCGCAGATCGAGCTTGCTTGAAGTAACCGCGGAATGTCACAGTAGCCGCTTGCAAATCAACAAAAGAAAGGCATTGCGAAAATGAATCGTTCGATCAGCGTTGCCGCAGTTCTCTTCGTAGCCGCATTCATCAATTGCACCGCCCGCGCGGCAACCCGCAAAGACGCCCGGCCCCAGTCCTCTTCGGCAGCGTCTCCGGCCCATTCTCCCGCAGTTGACCGCGCCATTCGCAACATGTTCGGCGTGCGCGAAATTTCCGAAGCCGTCATCTCACCCGACGGCCGCCGCGTCGCCTGGGTCGAATCGCTCACCGGAAAAAATGGCGCGCCTTCGCCGAATTCCGCCATCTACGTCGCCGACTGGAAATCCGCTGACGCGCCCCAGCGCATCACCGCCGCCGCATCAGGAGCAGCCGCCGAAGGCGAACTGGCCTGGTCGCCCGACAGCACGCGCATCGCGTTTTTCTCTGACGCATCCCACTCCGGCCAATCGCAACTTTACGTTTGTGCGCCGAACCCGGGTTGCTCGCCATCCTCGGTTATCGGGCAGCTCGGTGCCGAGCTGACGCAACTTACCCACATCAAAGGCGACGCTTCCGCCCCAGTCTGGTCGCCCGACGGAAAAACAATCGCCTTTCTCTACATCGAAAACGCTCCTCGCGCCGCTGGCCCACTCGCCGCTGAAACGCGGCCGGAAGGCGTCATTCGCGAGGCGTCCTACGAGCAGCGCCTCGCTCTCGTCGATCTTGCCACCGGCCATCTCCGCGAAATTTCGCCTGCCGACATGTACGTCTACGAATACGACTGGTCGCCTGACTCCGCCAAAATCGTCGCCACCGCCGCCCACGGCAATGGCGACAACAATTGGTGGATCGCCGATCTCTGCATCTTCGACACTGTCCATCCCGCGGCGCCGCAATCCATCTTCAAATCCACAACCGAGATACAAATCGGCACACCCAAATGGTCCCCGGACGGTCAGTCTGTCGCTTTCGTCGGCGGGCTCATGAGCGACGAAGGCTCCGTCGGCGGAGACGTCTACGCGCTGCCCATCACCGGCGGCGATGCCCGCGACCTCACCCCCGGCATGAAAGCCTCGGCCAGCTCGCTCCAGTGGGCCTCCGATTCGCACTCCATTTTCTTTAGCGAAATCGCTGACGGTCAAACCGGCATCGCCTCCGTCAATATCGATTCCGGCGCTGTCTCCACGCTCTACGTCGCCGGCGAGCGTATTGGCTCCGGTTTCGGCCCAGGCATTTCTCTTTCGCGCGACGGCAAAATCGCCGGCGTGGTGCGCCAATCGTTCAGCAACCCGCCGGAACTCTGGGCCGGCCCCATCGGCAATTGGAAACAAGTCACGCACATCAACAGCGCCCTGCATCCCGCCTGGGGCAAAGCCGAAACCCTTCATTGGAACACGGACATCGGCCAGGTCCAGGGCTGGCTGCTTTATCCGTTGCACTATGATCCCGAGAAAAAGTACGGCCTCATCGTCAGTGTCCACGGCGGTCCCGCTGCCGCCAACTTGCAGGGCTGGCCCACTCGCTGGTCCTACGTCGACGTCATGTCCGCTGACGATTTTTTCGTCCTTTTCCCGAATCCCCGCGGCAGCTACGGCTCGGGCGAAGCCTTCACCCGCGCCAACGTGAAAGACTTCGGCGGCGGCGATTTTCGCGACATCATGGCCGGCGTTGACGCCGCCCTTGCCGCTGTATCCGTCGATCCCAACCGCGTCGGTATCACCGGCTGGAGCTACGGCGGCTACATGTCCATGTGGGCCGTCACGCAAACCCATCGTTTCAAGGCCGCCGTCATCGGCGCCGGCCTCGCCGATTGGCTCAGCTACTACGGCGAAAACGACATTGATCAATGGATGATCCCGTACTTCGGCGCCACTGTTTACGACGACCCGGCGGTCTACGCGAAAAGCGGTCCGATTCAGTTCGTCAAAAACGTACAGACGCCCTCGCTCCTCGTCGTCGGCGACAGCGACGGCGAATGCCCCACTCCGCAATCGTTTGAGTTCTGGCACGCGCTCACGAACTACCACGTGCCCACCGAGCTCGTCGTCTATCCCCACGAGGGACACAGGTTCGCGAACCCCGCGCACAGTCGCGACGTCATCGACCGCGCTGTCGCCTGGTTCAACAAATATCTCCAATGATCGCATCTGTAGCTCATGTCCCGTCCCAACGTTTTTTGTCGGGACTGACATGAGGCATTCGCTTTTGCGGATGCCCTATCCTCGTCGCAGTTCGCCGAGCGTGGGTTGCCTTTGTAGCGGCGGCTTTACGCCGCCATTCTTGCTTTGTGGTCGCGGCTTTAGCCGCCCGCAGGGCCTGTCGTTCGTAGGGGCGCTGCTTGCTGCGCCCGCCCTTGATTTTCGCAGTTCCGTGGCACAGGCTTCAGCCTGTGTGCCTCTGCCGTTGTCGTTTTCGCATTCCTAGGGCGCTGCCCTGAGGAATGAAGTGTGCGCATCGCGGCTCCGAACTCGCGCTCGGCAAAGGGTGGGTTATTCTTTCACCTTGAACTTGCCACTCGTCGCCGTCTTTTCCACGTATGTCTTCCTGAATATTTCGCGGTAAGATACCGCCCGCTCGTAACTCAATTCTCCGTCGAGGTCCCATGCGCCGAATCGTGAAAAGCCTTTCCCTGATCGCTGCTCTTTCGCTTTTTGTTTTTCTGCCTATCGGGGCTGCCAAGCTCCCGCCTAACTCCGCGAACAAATCAACCAAGGCTCGTGCGTCCGCCAAATACGGCAACGCCGATTCCATCAGCGAAGACGAATTGCGCATCTACGATTATTTTCTCGCCTCTGACCAGCTCGAGGGCCGCAACCTTCCCTCGCGCGGGTATGACACCGCCGCCCTCTACGTCGCCAGCCATCTCGCCGAGTGGGGCCTCAAACCCGGCGGCAGCACCAGCGGCACCAACGGCCCGCTCCAGCCCTACTTCATGCCCTTTGATCTCACTACGCGGGAAGTGGTGCCGGACGAAAGCAAAGCCTCGCTCACCGGCCCCTCGCCGTTTGCTTTTGGAGGAGGGCCCGCCGAGCTTCGCACCACGAATTTCGAATACGGAAAAGATTGGATCGCCGGCTCTGGCTCGGGTTTTCGCTTCGCTCCGCCCGCCGAATCTTTCGATGTGTCCGGCAATTTAGTTTTCGCTGGCAACGGCTACGTCATCAACAAATCCAATACCAACCCCTACGAAGGCCTCGACGTCCACGGCAAAATCATCGTCGTCGCCGGTCTGCCGCATGAACTCGCCGCAATCGCCGGAACACGCCGTCCTGCCGGCGCTGCAAATCCCCTTGGCGAGGAATGCACAGATTTCCTGACGCCCGAGGAATACGCCGCGAAAAACGGTGCCGTCGCTGTCGTCCACATCGCCGATTTTCTGCAGCTCAACATGATGGCCGATCCCAACGGCGGACGCGGCCCTGCGCTCAACGGGCCGCCCTATCAGGTCACAAAATTTGAAGACCAGCCCGCCTGCCCCAGCGCGCCCTCCGTCATCGCCGGTGTGCAAATGACCAACTATCTTTTCGCTGGAGAAAAAACAAACCCTTCTCAGGCTTTCTATTCTGCGGCGCCGAATTCCCATGACACTCCGTTTGCGTTTCGCCCCGAGAAAAAACTCAGCCTGACCGTCGCCGTCCGCACCGCCCACGCTCACGCAGAAAACGTTGTCGGCATTCTCGAAGGCGCCGACCCAGTCCTCAAAAACGAATACGTTGTCATCAGCGCGCACCTCGATCATATTGGCCTGAGCGCGCCCCTCCCCGATGGACACAACGTCAACAACGGCGCCGATGATGACGGTTCAGGTTCCACAGGCCTGCTCGCCATCGCTCGCTCGTTCGTCCAGGGCATCCGCCCCAAACGCACCATAATTTTTCTGTGGAACGCCGGCGAGGAAAAGGGCCTTTGGGGTTCCCGCTACTTCAACGAATTTCCTCCCATCGATCTCACCAAGGTTGTCGCCGATCTGAACATGGACATGATTGGCCGCACAAAAAATGCAAATTCGGTCGATCCGAACCCCACTCACGTACTCGTGAATCCCGGCGAAGTGATGCTGGTCGGCCCCAATATCAGCAGCGATGATTTGGAAAAAACCGTCGAGACCGTGAACAACAGTTATCAGAAATTGGTCCTGAATCACTTCTATGATGTGACCGCTCCCAACGCCACCCACGATAATCTCGGCCCGGGCCCAAATGGCCAGCGCATCTTCTACCGCAGCGACCATTACAATTTCGCCCGGATGGGAATTCCCATCGCGTTTTTCAGCGATGGGCTTCACGTCGACTATCACCGGCCCACCGACACGCCGGAGAAAATCGATTTCCGGGAAATCCAGCAGGTTTCAAAGACCGTCGCTGCGGTTGCCTGGGAGCTTGGCAATCAACCCAGCCGCCCCAAACTGAACGCAAAGCTGCCGGATCAATTGATCAAGGACATGAAGTCCGCGCAGGCCGACGGCTGGGGTAAAATCACGCCCGTGCTGCCGCCATTGCCGGGCGAGCCATATTAGAAATCTCGCCCGGCCTCGCGTAATCCGATTCGCGAAGCCCAAGCAGCCCGTGCGTAGGGACGACCTTAGGTCGCGCCCGTCGCCACTCCCGATTAGCGTCGAGGGTGCGTTTATTACATAGCTACTCGTACCATTGCCGCCAGCAACACCTGTGACTAGTCTTATTTGAAGGTCGATGAGACACCTTCTCTGCTGCGCTGCCGTTCTTCTTACACTCGCAGTCGTACCTGCGCGCGCCCAAACTGCTGCTGGCCGGCCAAATACTTCGAAGCCGGCTCAGGTACCAGATATACACGCTGCGTCTTTTGCTGGTTGTTACAAGGTGAAACTCGGCCGGTGGTGGCCCTGGGGATTTGGCGATGAGAACGGTTATGTCATTCCGCCAGCTCGGATCCAGCTTCGCATGGAGCGCGGCACTCGCGGCTTCGAGGAGGGCGAACTCCTCATCCGCGCGATCCCGCTTCAACAGCCGCCCGCAGGAAGCAGGGAATCGTCGTTCTGGCAGGCTCGTTCTCTATCACAACTGCAATTATCATGGACCGATGGTTTTGTCGGTGTGACGCTTGATCTCGAGAAATCAGGAAACGAACTCCGTGGCTGGGCGCACCCGCATTTTGATGCTGGAACATTTGTTCCTCGGATCGCTCATGTGACGGCTCAGCGCATCGCTTGCTCAGGCTCTCCAAATCAGTAGCCAAATTTCGCTTCCTCGCCCGCGCCCAAACTCCCCCTAAGTCCCCGCAAATCCAACAAAAAACTTCGCCTCCACGCGCGGTGACATTTTTTTGCCTGTCCGCAAGGGTAAAGCGCGCCCGTCGCCGCTGCATAGCACCAAAACTGTACGCACGCCCAGTAGTCACCGTTGCCCGCCGGCGCTAGTCTTGTCACCAATCAGTCAGCACCTGTCGTGGCAAGCGATTTTGCAGCACTCGCAGAGCAGCGCGGGCGAAAGGATGCGGGAATGGCGCAAATGTCCTATGCGATGGCAGCAGGCGCAATAGCAGGGCCTTCGGCGGTGGATGCGGGAATGGTCGAGTTCAAAGAGTGCCTGAAACACATGCGTGACGGGCATCCGGAAGACGCCCTTGGGCATGCGCGGCGGGCTCTGGGCGCGGCGCCAAAGAATCCGTTTTATCTCTCCTATACCGGACTCTTGGCGGCCATGGCGGATAAGCGTTACGGCGACGCGGAAACGCTCTGCCGCGAGGCCCTCAACCTGAAATGCAACCACGCCCAGCTCTACCTGAACTTGGCGGAAGTCTACACGCAAGCAGGTAGAACTTCGGACGCGATCGATGTTCTGGAAAAAGGCATGGTGTCCGCGGGACGCGATTTTCGCATCCGGCGGGCGCTGGAAAGGATCGGAGTGCGGCGGCAACCGGTGCTCACTTTTCTGCACCGGTGCAATCCGATCAACGTAGTGCTCGGGCGCCTTCGCTTTCGTTTCGCAGGCCCCGCGCGCTCGAACTAGGGTTCCCCAAGCAGCCAACCCACAGGGAAGCCCGGGGCGAGTTCCCCCCTCGTCCCGGGTGCTTCACTTCTGAAACCTCCGCCTAGAACTCCTCGTACGCGTGTTCGCCGTGCAGAGATTCATCCAGGCCAGCTTGTTCGCTCACCGCATCCACCTTCACGGCGGTGAATAGGTCGATCACCCTCAACATGCCATACGTGAAAATGAACGCCCATGCCGACGAGAAAAGCACCGCCACCAGTTGTTTGAAGAAGAAACTCGCATCGCCATAAAGCAGGCCGTTGGGGCCGCCCGGATTGAATTGCTGATTCGCGAAAAGCCCCAGCAGCACGATGCCGAGAAAGCCGCCGACGCCGTGCACGCCCCAAACGTCCAGCGCGTCATCCCACTGCAATTTGTTTTTCAGCTCGACGGCGTAATAGCACACCACGCCCGCGGCCACGCCGATGATCACCGCGGTCGTCGGAGAAACATAACCCGCCGCGGGAGTAATCGTCGCCAGTCCCGCCACCGCGCCGGTCAGCAGCCCCAGGAATTTGGGCTTCTTCTGGTGCGCCCACGCCACCACCAGCCACGCGATGGCCGCAAACGAAGCCGCCACGTCTGTATTCAGAAACGCGGTAGCCGTCACCGAATCCACGCGCATTTCGCTGCCCGCGTTGAACCCGTACCATCCGAACCACAGCAGCCCCGTGCCCAGCGCGACGAGCGGAATACTATGCGGGCCGGTGTCGCGTATGCGGCGTCTGCCCACGTAGAGCACCGAAGCCAGCGCCGCGATGCCTGCGATATTGTGCACCACGATTCCGCCGGCGAAATCCCGCACGCCCCACTGCTCCAGCATGCCGCCGCCCCACACCATATGCACGAACGGAAAATAAACGAACGTCAGCCAGCCCGTCAGGAACACCATGTACGCCTTGAACGTCACGCGGTTGGTGAACGCGCCGGAGATCAGCGCCGGGGTGATAATCGCGAACATCATTTGATACGCCACGAACACCATCATCGGAATCGTCACGTTCGGAGACGCCGTCGAGAGGCTGATGCCCCGCAAAAACACGTTGTGAAAGTTTCCAATAATCCCGTGCCAGTCGCCGCTGAAGCATAACGAGAAGCCGTACACGTACCAAATCACCGTCGTCCAGCCCATCGAAACGAAGCTCTGCATCATGATCGCCAGAACGTTTTTTCGACCGACCAGCCCGCCATAGAAAAATGCCAGACCCGGCGTCATCAACATCACCAGGCTGGTGCACAGAATCATGAATCCCGTGTTGCCAGTATCGAGATGCAGCATTCGATCCTCCTTTTCAGGCAGGCCAACACCGATTCCACAGCCACATCGTTCTTTCGAGGGAAAGCGCCCACATTCTGCGCACAATGCACCCATCTAGCAAGAGCTGTAGTGGCAACCTGTGCCGTGCCTTACACCGGAACATATCGAATTGTGAGTTTGCTTTTTCCGTCCGTTCCTCCTTTTGAATTGCAGCCGATGAACCTTCCAAAGTTGGCGATTAGAAATTCATTCGCCGTTTGTTATGTGCGAGTTGGCGGAGATTCTAATTCCGCGGGTTGGCGATTAGGAAAAGGCAGTGGACAGTGATCAGTGGTCAGTGGTGAGCCAGCAAAAGCCGAAGAATCTGCCCGCGGCGCAGAAGGGGACTGATCTTGCCGACGGGCGGCGGTGACGGAGACGAGATCGACGGAGGGTTCGGGGGCAGATGTGGCGGAAGCAGTTGCTGCGGCGGGAGCGGGGACGTCCGACACGGCGGGTGAATCGTGGCGGTAGACGCGGTTGACGATGTGGACGCGCTTTTCGGGTTCGATCCATTGGTTCGCGTCGGTGAGGCAGGAATAGGCGCGAACGACGGCGATGATTCCCTGGGCGGTGGGCTGGACATCACCAGCCTTTTCGAGCAGGAGATCGAGAACGGCGCGAAGATTTTTGCTGCGCTTGGCGTAGAGGCCGGTGGCGCGAGCGTGGCGATAGATGGCGGACCAATCGAGCGGGGGATATGCGCCCAAGGCGACGCGGATAGACTCAGGACTATGCCAGTTGATGAACATCTCCTCGATGGCTTCGCGGTGGGGATGATTGCAGACCGAGCATTTGCGGCGGTGGCGCTCGAAGCTGGGGTCGGGGGCCGTGCGGGATTTGCATTTGGCGCTGGAGCCGCCTCGGCGGGCAGTTTCGCCACGGCGAACAAGTTTGGAGGCGCGCAGGGAGGCTTTGGCGCGAGTAACGGGTGTGGCGGGCATTTGTTGTTTCTCCTTTGAGTTTTCTTTGGACATGCAATTTGGATCGGGATTTTGGTTTGGGGTTTCGGCTGAGGGCTGGCCGTTCTTTTCAGTGTCCGTGTTTTCAGCGCGCCTTGCGGGAGCGGAGTTTGCCGGCTTCTGGTGGAGAGCGCCGTGGCTTTCCAGTTGTTCGAGGATGATGGCCTCCGGTGTTCCTTTGCGAGGGCGAAGGGCGGGAGGCATGCCATAGAGGGCCATGAATGAATCTCCTTATGCAGTTGTGTTTGATTAGACTTACGTCAGGTTGGCGGCTCCGACGACCTGGCTGCGACGGAAGCCGATAATCTTAAAGCTAGCTTACCATATAGGTAATTAAATTGCAAGGGGAAAATGCAAATGAGAGAAAAATAAAAAAACGGAAATAAAAGAGTTAGGAAGGCAGTGGCTAGTGGCGAGTGACTAGAGTCTGACTGGTACGATCCGAGGCTAGAATTCCGGCTGTTCTTTACCGGTCTCTTTGGGCAAGCCTTCTACGGCGCGGGGGGTTGGGGGTTGTCCGTAGAGGAGCTCACCCTTCTCGATAACGAACTTGAGTGGAATCTTCGGATTATTGATATCTTTCTTGCCCGACTCGTTCCACTTGGCCTCCCACCTTTGGAAGAATAGTTCCAGAGTACTTGGAGTGACTTTGTAAATCGCCTGAAGTTCAATGCCGCAATACACTGCGAATATCCAATCAACCTTTCGATACTTTTCGATTATCGTAGGGTTAATATGATGATGAGTAGAAAAACTCTTAGTTAGGTCAGTGTTAACTGACTTAAGTTCATATTCGTTGCCTGCCGCATCTCTCGCATCGTTGCCTTCACGCCCCGGGAGGACCGTCAAGCCCAATAGCAGAATCACTTGAAGCAGCTTGCCGCCATTATCCTGAAAGATATCGGCAATACCATGTTTATTGGCGAGTTTTTGATACTCACGTATGTGAGTCCATAGCGCCCCCATTAACTCCCAGTCAGCGTGAGCAGTCACTAGCTTCTTGCCTCGTCCAGAAGGGTAGAAACGCTCACCTTCAATGCCCGCGCAAGAGCTTCGATGCTATCGATCGATACGTTTCGTTCTGCTCTCTCAACGGAGCCCACATACGTACGATGGAGGCCAGCTAAATCGCCTAACTTCTCTTGACTGAGGCCATTTTTTAATCTGAGTTTGCGCAGATTCTCAGCTAAGATGTGGCGTATTGAGATTTGTTTCGGCAAAGCGTATAACTATCGCGGTTGATGACTTAACGTCTACAGACTTTAAGTAGCATCTGGGGGATCGGTGAAAACTTGTTACGAGACGGAACTGGGCTTTGCTTGCTGTGGTGACTCTCGAGAGCTCATAGCGCAACTGCGTGACGAGAGTGTCAATCTCGTGGTCACTAGTCCCCCGTTCGCATTACAACGTCAGAAGGAATACGGAAATGTGAAACAAGAAGCGTACATAGATTGGCTGGCCCAGTTTGGTCGCTTGGTGTACAAGAAGCTTCGTGGTGACGGCAGTTTCGTGCTCGATTTGGGAGGCTCCTACCACAAAGGCACTCCCGCGCGGAGCCTTTACAATTTTCGAACACTGATCAAGCTTTGCGACGAGGTCGGTTTTTTCCTCGCCGAAGATTTTTATTGGTTCAACCCTTCGAAACTACCCAGTCCAATTGAATGGGTAAATAAACGAAAAATGAGGGCGAAAGATGCCGTGAATACAGTTTGGTGGTTGAGTAAGACACCCTGGCCCAAAGCAAATGTATCGAAGGTGCTGACACCTTATAGTGAGCGAATGAAAAAGCTCTTGCGCGATCCGGCATCGTATTATCGACCAAAGGTTCGTCCGTCGGGACATGACATAGGAACGGGTTTTGCGCAGGACAATGGTGGTGCAATACCGTCAAATCTTCTTCAAATTCCAAACAGCGAGTCCAACGGTCAATATGCAAGGCTGTGCAAGCTTGCAGGGTCTGACACACATCCGGCGAGGTTTCCGGAAGGACTGCCGGAGTTCTTTATAAGATTTCTTACTACACCGGGGGACCTAGTCTTGGATATTTTTGCTGGCTCAAACACAACCGGGGCTGTGGCAGAAAGATTGGGTCGCCATTGGATCGCTTTCGAGGAACGTCTCGACTACGTTGCTACTAGCCTCTTTCGCTTCTTGCCAGACGATGTCTCTGATATTAATGCGATGGAAGCGGAGCAACGAATATTAAAGGATGAGAGTGTTCATATAAGTAGTTACGTTCAACAGAGATCCTTGCGCGCCGCTGGGAACTAGTTGGCTCGTTGGAATTATTTACTGACAACATGTCACTGTCGCGCCGACCGCCTTCCACTCAGATTGCTGGATCACCGAACCAGAAAGGCGTGTCCTCGTCGACCTCTAGCCACTGCAGGCTAAAGATCGTTCCGCTTCCGGACACCAGTTTTCAATCCGGGCCGAGGGGCAAAAAATACTGCGTGCCTTTGACGGGCTGCTTGAGGCGGCGGAGAAGCTCCTGCAAATCCTGGTTGCGCTCGACGAAATCAATGTCCGACGTGTCCACGACCAGCAGGTTCGACGCGGAGTAGTGAAAGAAAAAATGCTCGTAGGCCTGAGCGATGGTCTCGAGATACTCGGGCGAGATGTTGGATTCCTCGCGCGCGCCCTTTTTGGAAATGCGCCGCTTGAGGACTTCGGGCTTGGCCTGGAGGTAGATGACCAGATCGGGAGCCGCCAGCGAAGAGGCCAGCATTTCGTAGTAGCGCTCGTAGAGCTTCAGCTCTTCGTTGTCCAGATTGACGTAGGCGAAGATTTTGTCTTTCTCGAAGAGAAAATCGCTGACCACGGGCGAAGGGGCGGCGTCGCGGTCGACTTCGAGCAGGCGCTTGTGGCGCTCCATGAGGAAATACATTTGCGCGCGAAACGCGGAGCCGGCCTTTTCCTCGTAGAAATCGCTGAGAAAGGGATTGTCCTCGCAATCGAAGATGCGTCGCGCGTGGAAACGCTCGGCGAGAATGCGCGCGAGAGTGGATTTGCCGACGCGAATGGGGCCTTCCACGGCGAAATATTTTGGCGGCTTGAATTTCGGTTCCGGCATGGCGCGGCATTATAGCAAAGTGATGAGTGGCCCTTCGCAAAAACGCTCAGGGCAGGCTAGTGACGCGTGACGAGAAAAAATGAGATATGCCGCGCCCTTCGGGCAACGCACTCAGGACAGGCGGGTGAAGCGCGCCCTTCGCGAAGGCACTCAGGGTAAACGAAAGGAAGCGGAGCCGTTGCCAGGCGAGGACGTCGCGACGAAAACAAAATGGCACGGCGAGATCCCTCCTGCGGCAGGCGGCTTCGTCGCGGAAACCGCTCCTCAGGATGACAAATAAGAAGCGAGTTACCAACTGCGCGAGAGCGCGGCGACGATGCGCGCGAGGCCGTCGAGGTCGCGCAGGTCGATGACTTCGCCCGGCGAGTGCGAATAACGAAGAGGCCAGCCGAGCGCGATGTCAATCGAGCCATAGCGCAAGAACGCGGAGCCGTCGTTGCCGCCGCCGGTGACTCCGTATTGTACGGGAATGCGGTTGACGCGCGCGATGGAGACGACTTTTTCGACGAGGTTGCGCGGGACGACGTTGGAATTGTCGACGGCGCGGACGACGAAGCCGTCGCCAAGCTTCGCGTCGCCGAAACGCGGCGATTCGAGCGGCGAATCGGAGCTGACGAAAGTATCGATGGCGAAGACGTAGTCGGGCGCTTTGCCTTCAGCGGCGAGGCGCGCGGCGACTTTGCCAGCGCCGACCAGGCCGAGTTCTTCGCCGGTGGACCAAACGAAAGTGACATCGCGGTCTTTGAGGTTTGGACCCAATGTCCACGCGGCGGAAATCAGCGCGGCGTCGCCGACGCGGTCATCGAAGCTGCGCGCATTGGCGCGAGTGCCCGCGAGGCGGCGATATTTTTTCGGAATGGTGATGTAGTCGCCGACGGCGACGCCCATTTGCGCGGCTTCCGCGGGCGAACGAGCGCCGATGTCCACGCGATACATCAACGCGCGGCCGCGCGGCCATTTGAAACCGGGCTCGCTCCATCCATCGGGGAGTTCCATCACGGCGGGAATGTCGCGGCCATTCACCGTGTGAACCAGAGCGGCGTGGCCGAGGAAATAATCGGAGCTTCCGCCGCCGCCGCTCACGGCGAGTTTTCCATTGGGCATGATTTGCTGGACGACGTAACCAATCTCGTCGATGTGAGCGACGAAGAGAATGCTGGGCACATGCGCGGAAGCGGGCGCGTCGCCGACGTGGAGAATTAAATTGCCGGCATCGTCGGTTTCGGGGTGCGCCCATTTGGGCAGGAGGTCTTTGACGGCGTCACGCATGCGGGCTTCGTGCTCGCTGACGGCATAGGTTTCCACGAGACGCGAAACGATTTGCTCGTTTGTTTGCGGCGTATGCGGCATTGTTCCGGCCCGGGACCACTCGTCGCCGCTGCCGCTTTGAAGCTGTGCGACGGAGCCTTGGGCGTATGCTTCGAGTAAATCGGTGAGATTTGCGAGGTCGCGGGTGCTTATCACTTCAGCAGGGGTGTCCGGCCATGCAGCGGCGATGGCGAGGTGAACGGTTTTTTGCGGAGTTTGCGGCGCCGCGAGATAGCTCGGCGGGATGAGCGGCGCGGAATAGTCTTTCGCGAAAGGAATTTGATTTTGATCGGCGAGATTTTTCAGATCGGATGCAAAGCCGGACAATTCATCGCTTGCATCCTGGTCGCCGACAAGGACGCCGCTGCCGGGCTCGCGGCGCGGAGCGCGATGCAAAGTTGGCTCGGCCGGATTGGGCAGGCTGGCGGTGAGGCGTCCGACGTAGATCAATTCGTCGGCGTGAGCGTTGTTAGGAAGTTCGTCGAGCACGCGTTCGAGGCCGCGCGCGCCGGCCCATTGTTGCGCGACAAAAGCGACGACGAGAGTGCCATTTATTTTCGAGGGATCGAGGCCGCGGAGAAGTTCGACGAGAGCGACGTCGCCGAAACGGTCGCCGATTGCAGCGGCGGTTTCGAAATTGGGGCCGAGGTCGTAGAGCGTGCGGTCGATGGCAACGGGGCTGAGCAGGTCCGCGCCGAGATGTTTTACTTCCGCGGCGGAGTCTGCGCCGGTGTCGACAAACATGTTTTCAATGTAGTCGGGATCGGGAGGATTCAAGCGGCCGGGCTGCAAATGAACGGAAAGGCCGGCGACGACCGCGGGAATCCATTTGCCGGAGCTGGTTTGGATTTCGACGGGCTGCGCGGAATAGAGTTCGTTGAAAAGCGGCAAGACGCCGAATTGCGGAAGGCGCTGCAATTGAATGTAGCCGTCGGAGGTGATGTTGCTGACGACGTAGCCGGGCTCGTCCATGGGTGCAACGATCAGGCGGGTGGGGCCGCCGCTGCCGATGGTGACGATGACGTCGCCGAGATTATCGGTTTTTGGCGAGAAAGCTTTCAGGCGATCGCGGATTTTCGCGGCGAGAGCAGATTCATAGCCGGGAATGGCGGGAGTTTCGACGAAATCGCGCATGTCCTGCGCGGCGGAGCCCGGCACTTTGGCGGAGTTAGATTGCGCGAACGCGGGTGGGGTGATGCAGGCGAAAATTGCGGCGAGAAATAACAATGCGAGTCGCTTGATCATGGCTGATGGCTTCCTCTGTGGCACGATGCCTTGCGATTTGAGTTGCTGCGTCGCGCAGGCGCGCACTTTACGCTAGAGCGGATGCGCGAACCCGTGAATGTAACGCAGCAGCGGCGCGGCTGCAAGGTGTTAAGGAAAGTGGTAAGTGATCAGTCGAAGTAGGAACGTGACCCGTGATTTGTGGCCCGTGCAACGAAATCAGACGACCTTGCGCGGGCGAAACGCGCGCAAATGGCGCAGACATCATTAGGCAAGAGCGGAATACATCGCGCGGATGAAGCGCGCGAAAGGAATTATTTTTGTTGATGCGGGCTTTTGTCTGGCTGAAGCCACGACCTACGAAGATTCTGCGTGCGGCAAGGCGGCGGTGGCGGTCGGCATGCCTTCACACTCTTGTGAAGTTGACACGAACAATCCTGATAGTAGTCTAATAGTTGTTAGAAAGGTGCCAGAGAAATGCAGAATCACAGGTTCACTTTAGGTGGCGAGGAGTTTGAGCTTGGCCGCGATGATGTGGAGCGGGCGCTGCGGCACGTGGCACCTTCCCAGGTACGGAAATACTACGTCACCGTCCACGGCCGGCAGTATCCCGTCAAGCAAGCAATAGCAGCAGCGACCGGCCTAGCAGCGGACAGGTTCATTTCGACCGATGCGGTGCGTGTTCTTAGGAATTTAGGGCTCAACGTCGAACGCCCCGGTGGGGTCACCAATCCGGTCCGAACTGGGTCCGAGCTTCTTTTTGAGGAATATCTGCGTTCGCATGCACTTGGATACTTTGACTTCGAGCCGGAGATCGCTGGTACTTCTCGGAGGCCGGATTATCGCTTGGTCGTACAAGGCGAACCTGTCTTATTTGACGTGAAGGAATTTCGCCCGGACCCCGCGTTATTTTTGAACACGACCGGCGGTGCTTATGACCCCTACGGTCGCATACGGGAGAAAATCGAAGCGGCGCGAAAGAAATTCAAGGACTTAAAAGGCTTCTCTTGTTGTCTCGTTCTTTACAATTGTGGCCATCCGCTGGTTGACTTAGCCTCGTGGCACATTGTATACGGCGCCATGCTTGGGAATTTTGGGTTCAGTTTTCCCGTCGACATCAACTCAGGCACGGGCGATCCTGACAAGACAACGCCTGTCTTTCATGGCGGAGGCAAGATGTTGCGCTACAAGGATGGAGAAGCCGTTGCTGCCCAGAACACAACGATCAGTGCCGTAATTGTAGTTGAGCATCTTGCGCTCGGGATGAGGAGGCTTTCGGCCAACATCGACCGAGTCAAACGAGATTCTGATTGCAAGATTTCCATAGAACAAATTTGGCAGATTACGCAGGACGCTGTTGGCACAGAGCACGATCCATCATTGCGCCAACTTCGCGTGATCGTTTATGAGAATCCCGTTGCGCAAAAGCGGTTGAGCCGAGAAATGTTTTGTGGAGGGTATGACGAGCGCTACGGCCCTGAAGATGGAAAGCTTGTACGCCTTTACGCAGGCAAAGGCATATTAGAGTTAGAAGCTGAAGAGACACGCTCGGGCAGCAGAATAGGGTCGCCGGTGCTTAGATCGCTGAAACAAGAGCCTCCTGGGAGAGACATCTCAGGCAGAGTGGCGAAGTGAGGCTACCGGTCGTTTCTGGCGCGGAAGTTATTCGGGTCCTCGAACGATTTGGATATGTGGCAGTTCGTCAAAAGGGCAGCCATGTGCGTCTGCGCAACGAGGCGGATCCGCGGAGGCTCCCTGTGACGGTTCCTTTGCACGACGAGGTTGCCTTCGGCACGCTGAAACGGATTCTGCGTGATTCGCTGCTTACGGTTGAAGAGTTTTCGTCAGCGCTGTAGAGGAATCGAATTTACTTAGCGATGACAACGCTGCCGATGAGTACATTGTTCGGATTAGGAACTTCTTCGCCGCGGGATTCCATATCTTCCAGGCAGAGTTCGATGGCTTCGCGAATGTTGGCGAGCGCTTGGTCAACCGTTCTCCCTTGCGAGTAGCAGCCTTGGATTGAGGGGCACACCACGACGTAGCCGCCATATTCGGCGTCAGGCTCCAGGAAAACTTTGAAGTCTCGGACGTTCATCATCGTCTATCGTAGCCTATCACTAGGCAATTGGCCAAGTTTCTGTACGGCGTTGGCTGCGGAAATGAAAACTGCTCCGAAGAGAAGTTGAGGATGGCGGCAGACGATGTGCGATGGCTGTAGAATCGGCGCGGAGGAAAGGATGCGAAAAGTTGCGAGGGCGGTGGCGAAGAGCGCGGTGCTGATTTGCGCGGCGATTCTGTCGGTCGCGGCAGCGCACACATCACAAGCTGCAGACGCGGGAACGTCGCAAAGCGCGGCGGTAGCGCAGAAGGTGGAGACGACGGCCAGCGCGACTTGGGGAGTCGCGCCGGGCGGGGCAAGCCCCGCCCCTACGAAAACCTCAACGGTGGAAAACATGCGGTCGAGGACGGGGGATTTCGGAGTCGCGACCCTTCCTGCGTCAGGGCAAGCGGGCGCGGGGCTTCGTTCCTCCCTTCCTCCGTCAGGGCAAGCAGGATTAACAAGCAGCGCCCCTACGAAAACCTCGTTGCGGACTGGGGCGGCGGTTACTGCCGTAATGACGCAAACGCAGGAGGATGGCGCGACGAACACGCGACCGAGGGCGAGGGATTTGGGGATACGCATTGGCGTTGACGAGCCAGGGCCGCTTGATGCGATCACGGATGTGGACGGCGTCCGCGTGGGGCAAACGACGATCATTCAGGGCGACGACGTTCGCACGGGCGTGACGGCAATTTTGCCGCATGCGGGAAACATGTTTCAGCAGAAAGTTGCCGGCGCGGTTTACGTGTTCAATGCATTTGGGAAACTAGTCGGATCGACTCAGGTGAACGAGCTCGGGCAGATTGAAACGCCGATATTGCTGACGAACACATTGAGTGTGTGGGATGCGGCAGCGGCGCTGACCGATTGGATGCTGGCGCTGTCGGGGAATGAAGAGGTGCGGTCGATCAATCCCGTGGTGGGCGAAACGAACGATGGATGGCTGAACGATATTCGCGGACGGCACGTGAAGGCGGAAGACGTGAAGCGGGCGCTGGAATCGGCGCGCGGCGGACCCGTGGATGAAGGCACAGTGGGCGCAGGGACTGGAACGGTAGCGTTTGGATGGAAGGGCGGAATCGGGACGAGTTCGCGGAAGGTGAGCGAGGATGCTGGAGGGTACACGGTGGGAGTGCTGGTGCAAACGAATTTCGGCGGCAACTTGACGATTGCAGGCGTGCCGGTTTATCGCGAGCTGCAGCCCCCGCGGCATGCGGCGGCTGTGCGGGAGGAAAAACGGAACTCCGCGGATGGGTCGTGCATGATGGTGGTGGCGACGGATGCGCCGCTCGATGCGCGGCAATTGCAGCGGCTGGCGAAGCGCGCGACGTTCGGGCTGGCGCGGGCCGGGTCTTCGGGGAGCAACGGAAGCGGCGATTTTGTCATCGCATTCTCGACGATGACGCAAATTCCCGAGGGCTTGCAAGGAAATGCGGGAACGAAGCAGCTTTCGGAGGAATCGCTGTCGCCGCTTTTTGAAGCGGTGGTTGAGGCGACGGAGGAAGCGATTGACAATTCGCTGCTGCGCGCGACGACGGTGAAAGGGCGCGACGGGCACGTGATTGAAGCGTTGCCGATCGAGAAGCTGAAAGAGATTCTGGCACGGGGAAGCCGTGACTAGTGGCGAGAAAACGTGAGCCGTGAAAAAACGAATACATCGCGCGGATAAGGCGCCCCGGCAAATGGCGCCGGGGCAGGCGCGAAAGGAATTATTTTATTGAAGCGAACTTTTGTTGTGGCTAAGACCACGATCCACATCGAGGAACCTCACGTCAGTTCGCGCAAAAGAGGCGCGAACGGGACGTGAGCTACAGATGGACGCGGATCGAGGATTCGCGGCGGGCGCAGCTAGCAGCGCCTCTACAAAAGGAGAAAGGCAAAGCGGCGTCAAGCCGTCCCACAGATGCGTCCGGGCCGCGAAAGTGCGCCGCACTCCAACGGAGGCACACAGGCTGAGAGCCTGTGCCACATCAAACTGCAGCGCGACTCCGGGAGTTGCGATGGGCGCAGCTAGCAGCGCTCCTACGAAAGGCGAAAGGCAAAGCGGCGTCGAGCCGTCCCACAGATGCGTCCGGGCCGCAAAGGTGCAGCAATCCAACGAAGGCACACAGGCTGAGAGCCTGTGCCACACACAGACAAAAGCAAAACGGCGAAGCGCCAGGATTACAGAGATAAGCAAAAAAGCCGCAGAGCTTAGGAAAGCGTCAAGCTCTGCGCTACAGCTTCGCAACAGAGAAAACGTAAGCTCTGTGGCTGGTGCGTGCGAACTCGGACGCTGCGAAGGCGAAAGAGATCGACGGCGTGAAGCCGCCGCTACAACTACTGATTTGCAATTCGAGATGGAGGAGCATAGGTGGCTTATACGGAAAGGCAGCAACTGCTCGCGTTGATTGAGGAAGGATTTCAGAAGCCGGCGTGGCACGGACCGAATCTGCGCGGCGCGCTTCGCGGCGTGCGCGCAGAGGAGGCGGCGTGGCGGCCAGCGAGAGGCCGGCACAACATTTGGGAGATCGCCGTGCATGCGACATATTGGAAGTATGCGGTGACAAGGAGGATCGCAGGAAGCAAGCAAGAATTTCCGGAGAAGGGAAGGAACTGGTTTGAACGCGGCCTCGGAAAATTCACAAAAGCCGAAGCTCAAAAACATTGGGCGCGCGATTTAGCTTTACTGGCGAAAACGCACAAGGAATTGCGCAGCACGATTGCGGGAGTGGAGGATTCATCGCTCGATCGACCCTGCCGCGGCAGCCGCCAAACAGTGAGGCAAAATCTGGTGGGCATCGCGATGCATGATGTTTATCACGCGGGCCAAATTCAACTCTTGAGAAAGCTGTATGGAGAGCGGAGAAGCTGACGCCGCGTTTCCGAAGTACGGACCAATTGCCGCACTGGAACATGCCTCGGGGGCTGAAGCCCAATTTTTCTTGGCTTTTGATGTCGGAGCTAAAGCTACGACCCCTAACCAGCATTTATGAGATGGCTTCTACTGAGGCTGAGTCAACACGACGGAGCTGATGAAGCACTGCGTAGCGGAGTTCTGCGGCGCAGGCGGCGTGTAGATGTATGCGCTGTTTGCGCCCTGAGAACTGGAACACCAACCGGCGGTGTCCGGCGATTGGAACGTGATGGTGGTATTCGTAAATGTTACGGGCGTATTTATGGCGGCACCGTACCAAAATTCCATCGCCCAATACGCCCAGTTTTGCCTTTGACCTTGCATGTCAATGCTAAAGGCAACGCTTTGAATGGTGTTCGCGTCGGTCACGGTTTGCGTCCAAACACCTGAAGCGGCGTCGAGGGATAAATTGATGAGCAGCACGTCTCCCGGATTGACCAACATCGAGCTTCCGGAGAGGCATCCCGAATATCCTGGATCACTCCCGAATGTATTTACGTATTGAGCAGAAATCCACCAGGATGAAAACGGCGCTGGCTGTGCGGCCGGAGCGCACGAAGGCCCCCAAGACAGCACCGGCTGCAAAACGCCATTATTTATCGGCAGAAAATTCGTACTGCTGGTTGCCGGGTCTAACCCGGGCCACAAAAAAAGCGCCGCGCCAGGGGCGGTGGGAACTGGCGGAAGCGGCGGGACAGTGAGAGTCGTTTGCAAGCCCACAAA
>JBAUEH010000007.1:0-1661 GCA_049678505.1 Candidatus Acidiferrales bacterium | reverse complement strand
TCTCTGCCCGGCGCTCTCTCGCCGTGCGCACGGCCAGCGCCGAATTGCTGGTCATCGGTATCTGCCCCACTGTTTGTAACTGTTCCGGAACGCGGAACCGCAGAAATTTTGCATCCTCGGTCAGTGCGAGCAGGGCCACTTCGTCTGCATGAACAGAGAAAACGTGCCCCACAGCCTCCGCGATCTTCGCCAAATGTGCAGCGTCAAGTTTTGTTCCCCGGTGGACAAGTCCGTTGATGAGGGTCGCGACTTCGGCAAGCGCGGATGCGGACATGAGAAAAAGTCTATCATACGAATCTCCCATTGCATTTTGTCGTGTTGCCGTCTTGCAAACACTTTGTCTGCTGTCTATACTGAAATGTTGGCACTGCAGAAGTGCAAACAGATTCGCTGCGAACTGTTTCATGTTCCCGCAGGAAAGTTTTCGGAGAGTGGATGGAGACCGCGGCGTCGAAACCTGACTCCAGTTATTTCTGGGACAAACTGCATTCTCTCAGCGGCATCATTCCCATTGGCGCTTTTCTCGCCGAGCATTTCTGGTCCAATAGCTACGCGCTCGTCAGCCCGGAGAGATACAACGCCACCGCCGCTGGCCTCGAGCAAATTCCCTGGCGCGTGCCCGTCGAATTCCTTTTCATTTGGCTGCCCATCGCCTTCCACGGCTGCTACGGCCTTTGGATCTGGTGGCGCGGCAAGACTAACGTCTGGGCCCATCCTTGGATGGCCAACTGGCTCTACACGCTCCAGCGCTGGACGGGAATCATCGCTTTCGCTTACATCATCTGGCACGTCTGGCTCGAACGCTTCGTCACGCACGGCCGCAGCACCTACGCCGGCGTCGCGCACGATTTCGCCAACCCTTATTTCGCGGCCTTTTACGTCATTGGAATCCTGGCTGCTTCGTTTCATTTCGGCAACGGCATTTGGAATTTTTGCTGCAAGTGGGGTATTGCCGTCACACCGCGCGCCCAGCGCGCCGCCGGCTGGCTCGGCGCTTTCGTTGGCCTTGCATTCACTGTCGTTGGCCTCCTGATCGTCGCAGGATTTCTTTACAACTGGCATCCGTTCAATGGCTATCTCTAAGGCGCAGTTCATAGATGGATCGCCTTTGTGGCACAGGCTCTTAGCCTGTGAACAGTTTGTCATTCCGAGGAGCGATTTACTCTTCGCTTCGCGAGGAGTAGCGACGAGGAATCTGCTTTTGGGTTGCGTCAGGGCACGGTTAAAGCCGTGCCGTAAAACGCAAACAGGATGCGGCTTTAGCCGCTGAGGCCCGTCGCGGCCATTGCGTTTCGTTGCAGGGCACATGAGAGAACCTAAAATCATCGTCGTCGGTGGCGGCCTCGCGGGCTTGATGGCCACCATTCGCATTGCGGAATCCGGTGTGCCTGTCCAACTTTTTTCCGTCGTGCCCGTCAAACGCTCGCACTCCGTTTGCGCGCAGGGCGGCATCAACGCGGCCAAAAATCTGAAGGGGGAGGGCGATTCCACCTGGATCCATTTCGACGACACCGTGTACGGTGGCGATTTTCTCGCCAATCAGCCCATCGTCAAGGGCATGTGCGAAGCCGCTCCCGCCATCATCGATCTCCTCGATCGCATGGGTGTGATGTTCAATCGCACGCCGGAAGGCCTGCTCGATTTTCGCCGTTTCGGCGGAA
>JBAUEH010000006.1:0-33678 GCA_049678505.1 Candidatus Acidiferrales bacterium | reverse complement strand
CCCGCACGCCGAGCGATGAAGGTTGATCCCATGGTGGCCCTGCGGTACGAGTAAGTCGCGGCTCAGTGGCCACGGTGAACCACTCCGCTGCCACCCGCGAAAGCGTGATTCTTCCTTGACAATATAGTTATAATATGGTACACATTGGAAGCGTGTTGATCGTCAGCCGCGCTGCGGGCCACCGCTTCGGCGGCTTTTGCATTTTGGGAGTGTTCCGTGAAGGGTTGGGCGGTAAGTTCTGGAGCCAGGGGATTGAAATCGGCGTCAGCGTCAAAATCGCTCTTAACTTGCAGAAAACAGAGGCTTAATCATAGAAAAATCCTAATCGGTACACAAAACACAAGTCCGTTCTTCGTAACTCACGCAAAACAAAGGAGAAAACATTTTCTAATCGGGACTGAAATCGCGTTTTTTCCAAGGCTGACTTTTCGGCCCTCTTATGCAATCGCCAATCCGCCAAATCGGGAAGCGCCTTCGCGCATCTCGCGTGCCGTTCAATGCTGCTATAATGGCGCGCTTCAGGGATCGCTCCGCATCTCATGGCCGACAGAAAAAACAGGAAAACACGGCGCGTCAATTCACGTAAAGGCGCACGCAATTCAACACGCAAAGGCGCGCGAATCGTCGCGCGAGCGAAATTTCCGACGGAATATGGCCAGTTCACCATCCTGGGAATCGAAGGCGCTGAGAAGCTCAGCCTGACAGGAACCGCGGAAAGTGCAGTGGCGTTGCAGCACGGGAAAATCCGCCGAGGCGACGCGCCGCTGGTGCGCATTCATTCGCAATGCCTGACGGGGGACGTTTTCCACTCGCAGCGATGCGACTGCCGCGCGCAGCTCGAAATGGCGCTGCGCGAAACGGCGCGCGCGCGATGCGGAATTGTGCTGTACTTGCCACAGGAGGGCCGCGGGATCGGATTGATGAACAAGCTTAAGGCATACGAGCTGCAGGATCGCGGCATGGACACCGTAGAAGCCAACCGCGAACTGGGATTCGAAGCGGACCACCGCGACTATAAATTTTGCGCCGAGGCGCTGAAGCTCCTGGGCGCAAAAAGAGTGAAGCTACTCTCGAACAATCCCGACAAAGTGGCGCAGCTTGAACGCAACGGCGTTCGCGTCATCGAGCGCGTGCCCTGCCGACCGCGCACCAGCCGCCATTCGCGGGACTACCTGAAAACAAAAAGGGAGAAACTTGGGCATATTCTTGACGAGGTTTGATGGATACGAACTGTGCCGAGACAAAAATCGAAGCGCCTCTGCTGTTTTGGTGATGAGCGAAACGATTCCACCGCAGCTGAAGCATAAAACAAAGCGGCATCAAGCCGTCTCTTAAATGCCCGGGACGCAAAAAGCGCTCCGCACTCAAGAAATCATCCGCCGCCGACGAAGTGGACAATCTCGTAGGAGTCATTCGATTCAACGGCAGTTCCGAGCCACTGCGCCCGCGGGAGGATGTCGTGGTTACGTTCGATGGCGACGCGATCAGCAGCAATTCCCAGATGCGCGAGCAGCTCGGCAACATTCAGGCCATCGGGAATTTCGCGCGCTTCGCCGTTGACGGTTACAGTCAACGCTTCGCCTCGGGCGGCCCACCCTTGGGTTTTGCGCGCAGGACGAAACGGATTTCGTCGACCACCGATGATGCGCCAGCGTTCGCGCGAATTACGAGCTCCGACCCTTCGGAGCCTGCATGCGGCGCCGCGAGGCAAAGTTGCGCGAGGCCATCGTCGCCGGTCGTGGCCGTAAAATGCGCTTCCTCGTTTGCGCCGTTCAGATAGGCTTCGACGTTTGCGCCACGCACAGGCTGGTTGTTCGCACGTTGTAGCACCTGCACATCGAGCGTGGCCTGGGCGCCAGCCAGCCACGAGTTGGCGTTACGCAAGCGCACCTGAATGCCCTGCGACGGAGCGGCACTCGCGTGCGAAGATACCGCTGGAATGGCAATCGCCCCATTGCGAATCTCCTCGACCACGGAGCGGTGCTGATTCTCGGCGCGCTCACCCAACACATCTTCAGAATGACCTGCCGCACTTGCTAAATCGGAATAGCTGGAATTGCGCCGGTGAACGATTTGCCCCCGATGATAGACGACTGTGACAATACTGAATTGCGGCTGACCATAATTCTCCGTTTGCACGTGAAAAACGTGCTGTCCAACGGACACATCCGAGTTGAATCCCACGCTCATTGTGCGATAATCCTTCGCTCTTTTGGTTCTTGCGGCGCCACAGCCAGCGCAAAATTTTTTCTCGTGTTCATTGACCAGAAGGTGGTGCATCGTTATTATAGCAGTGCATCGAAAATGAACGGAAGCTACCTCGACGCGTACGCGCCACTACTGCTCATGTTCCTGCTCGCAGCAGGACTGGCCGCAGTTTTGATTATTGCTTCTTCTGTGGTCGGCCGTCATTTGAAATCCCGCGCGAAAGACCAGCCTTACGAATGCGGCATCCGGCCAACGGGAGACGCGCGCGAACCTTTTTCCGTGCACTTCTATATGGTGGCGATGATTTTCATTCTGTTTGATATTGAGGCCATTTTCCTTTACCCCTGGGCGATCGTATTCAAACGGCTGAACCTGTTCGGTTTCGTGGAAATGCTTTTGTATATTTTCATCCTAGTGGTGGGCTACATTTATTTGTGGAAGAAGGGCGCGCTGGAGTGGAAGTAGCCTGACCGCCAAAACCAGGAATCATACGAGTGGAATCGGAGCAACAAGATAGCCCGCTGGCCGTACGCAAACTGAAGGAGCGGGACCCGCAAGGGATCACGGAAGTGATCTATTTTCGTGGCGAGGCGACCATTGTCTTGCCGCGCAACCGGCTGATTGCCGCGTGCGAATTCCTGAAATCCGATCCGGAGCTGAATTTCGCGTTCCTGTCCGATATCACGCCGGTTGACCGCTTTCCCATCGAGCCGCGCTTCGAGGTCAATTATCACCTGGTAAGCCTCAGCCGACGCGAGCGCCTTCGCCTGAAAGTGAAAGTCACCGGCAAGGATCCGACAGTGCCTACGGTCACTGACGTGTGGCCGACGGCGAATTGGCACGAGCGCGAGGCCTGGGACTTGATGGGCGTAAAATTCGAGGGCCATCCAAACCTGACGCGCATTTTGATGCCGGACGATTGGGAAGGCCATCCGCACCGCAAGGATTATCCCGTGGAGGGTTATCGCTGATGGCGAGCAGCGTCCAGACCGTGCCGGAAAACCGCACGATGGTGCTCAACATGGGGCCGCAGCACCCGTCGACGCACGGCGTCCTGCGCGTGATTCTCGAACTCGACGGCGAAATTGTCCTCAAGGCTGAACCGGTTATCGGCTATCTGCACACCGGCATCGAGAAAAACTTCGAGAAGCTCACCTATTCGCAGTGCATTCCCCTGACCGACCGGATGGATTACCTCGCCAACCTGTCGAATAACCTCGGTTACTGCCTTGCGGTGGAAAAACTGGCGGACATCGAAGTACCGAAGCGCGCGCAGTACATTCGCGTGTTGCTGACGGAGTTGACGCGCATCCAATCGCATCTGGTCTGGCTGGGCACGCACGCGATCGACCTTGGCGCGATGACTGTTTTTCTGTATTGCTTCCGCGAGCGCGAAGAAATCTTGAAAATTCTCGAGGCCATTTCCGGCCAGCGGATGATGACTAGTTACTTCCGCATCGGCGGCTTGGCGCTCGAACCGCCGCCAGGCTACCTCGAATGGATCTCGAGATTCCTCGATTCTTTCCCAGGGCACCTTGCCGAATATGAGGATCTGCTGACGGAAAATCCGATCTGGAAGCTCCGCACGCAAGGAGTCGGTGTTTTGAAGCTCGAAGATGGAATTGCCATGGCCGTCTCCGGGCCTTCCTTGCGCGGCAGTGGCAGCGACTACGATGTTCGCAAGTATTTTCCATATTCCAGTTACGAGGAGTTCGATTTCAAGGTTCAAACGCAGACCGCCGGCGACGTCTATGCACGCTACCAAGTGCGCCTAGGCGAGATGAGGGAGAGCGCCAAGATTTGCCGCCAGGCGATTGAGAAAATTCCGCCGCAAGGACTGTTCCGCGCGGAGGTTCGCGGCCTTGTTCCACCGTCTCGCGAGGAAATGAAAACATCGATTGAAGGCCTGATCTACCATTTCAAGATTTGGACCGAAGGAATTACGCCGCCCGCGGGCGAGGTTTACCAGGCGATCGAATCGCCGCGCGGTGAAATCGGGTTTTACGTATGCAGCGACGGTTCGAACCGGCCGTATCGCGTGAAGGTGCGCGCGCCATCGTTTGTCAACTTGCAGGCGCTGCCGCATCTGGTTATCGGAAAATTGATTGCGGACGTTGTCGCGAGCATCGGGACGATCGACATTGTGCTGGGAGAAGTGGACCGCTGATGCAAATTTCTCCACAACTGGACGCGAAGTTCAAGCAGCTCGTCTCGCGCTATCCGGTGAAGCGCTCGGCTCTGGTGCCGATGATGCTCTACGCGCAGGATGAATACGGCCATTTGAGCGACCAGGTGCTCGAGGAAATCGCGCAGCGCCTTGGCTTGCAGATGACCGAAGTGATGGAGACGCTTTCGTATTACTCGATGCTACGCCGCAAGGCCGCTGGCAAATATCATGTGCAAGTGTGCACGAACATCTCCTGTCAGCTTCGCGGCGGATTCGGCATCATGGCGCACGTGGAAAAGCGGCTCGGCGTTGGCAACCGGCAAACGACGGCGAACGGCATCTTTTCGCTGGAAGAAGTGGAATGCATCGGCGCGTGTACAGGCGCTCCGGCGATGCAGGTCAATTACGATTTTTACGAGGATCTCACGCCGGAAAAGGTCGACGCGATCCTGGATCAGTTCGCCGCCGGCAAGCATCCTGCTCCGGTTCCGGTCATTTCCGGCGCGCTGCACGAACCCGATCCCGCCGAAGTTCGCGTGATCAGCCAGCGATTCGGCATAAGAGATTCGCATACGCTGAAGGTTTATCAACAGCACGAAGGATATCAGGGCCTGCAAAAAGCGCTGAAGCAAATGACGCCCGAGCAGATCATCGACGAAATGAAAAAGTCGAATCTGCGCGGCCGCGGCGGCGCAGGCTTCCCGACGGGAATGAAGTGGGCCTTTGTGCCCAAGGATTCACCGAAGCCGAAGTATCTCGCCGCCAATGCAGACGAAAGCGAGCCGGGAACAAGCAAAGACCGGCCGCTGATGGAAATGGATCCGCACGCGCTGATCGAAGGCATGGTCATCGCCGGAAAAGCAATCGGATCGCATCAGGGCTACATTTACGTGCGCGGGGAATATCGCTACATTCTGGACATTTTGGACCGCGCGCTTGAGGAAGCATACGCCGCGGGCTTCCTCGGGAAAAACATCCTCGGCACGGGATTTGATTTCGAGGCATGCACGCACACGGGCGCGGGAGCGTACGAGTGCGGAGAGGAAACGGCGCTGCTCGAATCACTCGAAGGCAAGCGCGGCTACCCGCGCATCAAGCCGCCCTTCCCTGCTGTTGCTGGCCTGTATCAGTGCCCTACCGTCGTCAACAACGTGGAAACGCTGAGCACCGTTCCGCTGATTATGCGCAAGGGCGGCGACTGGTACTCCAGCCTGGGCGTGCCCAAGAACGGCGGAACGCGCCTCTATTCGATTTCCGGGCACGTCAACCGGCCGGGAATTTACGAATTGCCTATGGGATTCAACCTGAATCGCATGATTTACGAAGTCGCTGGCGGCATTCCGAACGGCAGAAAGCTCAAGGCGGTTCTTCCCGGAGGGAGTTCCTGTCCGTTGCTCAGCGCGAACGAATGCGATGTGGCCATGGATTACGATTCCGTCGCGAAGATTGGCTCGATGTTGGGCTCTGGCGGCCTGGTGGTGATGGACGAAGATACTTGCATGGTGGACGTGGCGCGGCGAATCATGCACTTTTACGCGCACGAATCCTGCGGCTGGTGCATCCCGTGCCGCGAGGGCACGGCATGGCTGCGGAAAATGCTCGACCGTTTCCACGAAGGCGGCGGGCGGCAGGAAGACATTCCGCTCATCGATGAAGTGTCCGAAAACATGCTGGGCAAGACGCTCTGCGCGCTGGGGGATGCGGCGGCGCTGCCCACGATGAGCATCGTTCGCAAATGGCGCAACGAATTTGAGGACCATTTGAAGGGCAAGTGCCTGCACAAGCCGGCCGATATGCTGGCGATGGCACGTTAGAACAAAAAAGGAATCATGGCGGAAACGCAAACACAGACCATCACGTTCACGCTGAACGGCCAGAAGCTTACGGTGCCGAAGGGCACGCTGGTGATCGAAGCCGCAAAGCAGGCCGGGATCGAGATTCCTTCGTTCTGCTATTATCCCGGGTTCGCTTTGCAGGCCGCTTGCCGCATGTGCCTGGTGGAAGTGGAAAAGCAGCGGAAAATGGCGACGGCGTGCACGCTGGTGGCGGAAGACGGCATGGTGGTTCATGCCGATACGCCTGAGGTGCACAAAGCGCGCAAAGACATGTTGGAATTTGTCCTGACGAATCATCCGCTCGACTGCCCGGTCTGCGACAAAGGCGGCGAGTGCGAACTGCAGGACATGACGTTTACTTACGGCATCGACTACAGCCGCTACACCGAAGAGAAATTGCATTATCCCGAGGAAAAATGGTCGCCCGCGGTTTATTACGACGCGCCGCGCTGCATTTTGTGTTTCCGCTGCGTGCGCGTTTGCGACGAAGGCATGGATGTGAAGGCGCTGGGCGTCGCGCAACGCGGCGTCAACTCGGTGATTATCCCTAACGATTCAGGGCAGCTTGCGTGCGAAGAATGCGGCATGTGCATCGATATTTGCCCCGTCGGCGCGCTCACCAGCGGCACGTATCGCTATCAAACGCGCCCGTGGGAAATGAAGTACTTCGGCACGGCTTGCGCGCACTGCTCGAATGGATGCAAGACGACACTGTCGGTTCGCAACAACGAAATTCTGCGCGCCAACAATCGCGACCATGGCGGCATCAATGGCGAATTTCTTTGCGTGAAAGGGCGCTTTGGGCACGATTTCACGACGAATGCGGAACGCATTCGCCAGCCGCTGGTGCGCAAGAATGGCGCGTTCCAACCTGCGAGTTGGGAAGACGCCATCGAAGAAATCGCTCGACGTCTGAAGCAGGCGCACGACGCGCATGGACCTTCGGCCATGGGCGTCATTGGCTCGAACCACACGACAAATGAGGAAAATTATCTGCTCAATCGCTTCGCGCGCGTGACGCTCGGCACGAACAATATCGATCATCATCGCACCGCGGACTATGCGGGACTGGCTTCGGCGCTGGGATCGAAAGCCAATGACGCGATGGCGACGATGGCCGATGTGTACAACGCGAACGCCATTCTTCTGATCGGCAACGACGCCACGCAGCAAAATCCGCTGGTCGCGTGGCAGATTCGCACCGCGGTGCGCCATCACGACGCACACTTCTACATTATCGACAGCCGTCCGCTGAAATTGCAGCGCCAAGCGAAGCAATTCGTGCAGGTGCCGGACGGCGCCGAGGGCCGCGCGATTGGCTGGCTCGGCGCAGGCAAGGGCGACCTTGACGGGAATATCTCCGGCCAACTTGGAACGCTCAAAGATGCGCTCACGAAAGAAAAGGACGTTGTGATTTTGTTCGGCGCGGGAGTCAACGGCGCGGCAGTGCGCGACCTTGTGACATTTGGCAAGACGCTGCAAGGCCAGACGCGCTACATGGCCCTGGGCGATTACGCGAACTCGCGCGGCGCGGCCGATATGGGAATTCTGCCTGACCGCCTGCCGGGCTATTCGGCGCTCTCCGATGCAAACGAACGCGCGCGCTTCAGCAAACTCTGGGGCAAGGAGATCCCTGCTGCGGCAGGCATGAACGCAAAACAGATGATGCAAGCGGCGCTCGACGGAAAGCTGAAAGCTCTCTACGTCGTCGGCGCAAATCCCGTGAAAACATTTGGCGCCAACGCACCGGAGAAACTTTCCGGCGTCGATCTGCTGGTCGTTCAAGATATGTTCATGACGGAAACGGCGCAGCGCGCGGACGTGATTTTGCCAGCGGCCTCGGCCTACGAAAAAGACGGCAGCGTGACCAACACCGCCGGCGAGCTGCAAATGGTGTGGCGCGCCGTCGATGCGCAGGGCCCGCGCAGCGATTTCGACCTGCTGCGGATTTTGATTCACCAGCTTTCGCAACTGGGCCTCGGCGCGGCGATGAAGCATCGCACGCCTGAAGCCGTGCTCGAAGAGATCCGGCAGAATGTTCGCGGCTATGACGTTCCCGCGGCAGGATTGCTGACCGGCGGAGTGGAAAAAGTGGCTGCCGTTCCGGCGAATGCGAACGGCGCTTCCGAAGCGCAAGCAGGCGCGGTATTTTCATCGCAAGACTTTTTGTTTTCCAGCGGAACCCTGGGGCGCTACTGTTCCAAACTCAATTCATGCAAGGAATCCAAGGATAGACCGTGGAGTTCGTCACCCAGCATCCAGTCCTGGTGGTATCGTTAATTAAAATCGCCATCGCGCTGTTTGTGGTGATGACGGCGCTCGCTTACCTCACATGGTTCGAGCGCAAGGTCGTCGCGCGCATTCAGTCGCGGTGGGGACCCTATTGGGTCGGCCCTCACGGTCTGCTGCAGCCGCTCGCGGACGGCATCAAGTTCCTTTTCAAGGAAGACGTGGTGCCACCGACGGCTGACAAGGTCTCGTACTTGCTTGCGCCATTTTTGGCGCTGGCACTGGCGCTCACCACGCTCGCGCTGATTCCTATCGGGCCAGCGACCATCAGCATTCTCGGTCAGCCGACGCAACTGGTGATTTCTCACAGCAACATCGCTCTGATTTTGCTTTTTGCGATCAGCTCGATCGGCATTTATGCAGTAGTTCTCGCTGGGTGGTCCTCGAACAGCAAATATCCTTTGCTGGGCGGCTTGCGCAGTTCCGCGCAGATGATCAGCTACGAGGTTTCGCTCACTCTTTCCGTTGTCGGCGTGCTGCTGCTCGTAGGCTCTTTCGACTTCTATGACATCGTCGGTCACCAATCAGGACATTGGGTTCACTTCTTCCCGCGGTGGGAGATCATTCCGCAATTCCTCGGATTTATCTGCTATTTGACGGCGGCGATTGCGGAAACGAACCGCGTTCCCTTTGATCTGCCCGAAGCGGAAACGGAATTGGTCGCCGGCTTCCACACGGAATATTCGAGTTTTAAGTTCGCCATGTTCTTCATGGCCGAATACGCGAACATGATCACCGTTTCGTGCCTGGCGACTTTGCTTTTCCTCGGCGGCTGGCTTTCGCCTTTTCCGGAGACAGGCGCGTGGCGCTGGCAGCTTTATCTTCCTGCGGCCGGCCTGATTCTTGGCGGACTTGCACTCATTATCGGCGGCCTGCGCAGCGTGCAATGGAACGCCAAAGCTGTTTTCCCTGTGCTGGGCATTGTCTGCATCGGCGTCGGGTATCTCTGTACGTTTGCCTCCGTCATGCCCATCATTCAAGGGCCGTTCTGGTTCACGGCGAAAGTTTTCTTTCTGTTATTTTTCTACGTTTGGGCGCGTGGAACGCTGCCTCGGTTTCGGTATGACCAACTGATGTCCTTCGGCTGGAAATTCCTGCTGCCGCTTTCGCTGATCAATCTGGTTGCGACCAGCATTGTCGTTGTGTTGAGGATGCGCTCATGAGCGTGGCCATGCTTGTGTTCATTGTCTGCGGCGTTTTTGCCGTCCTGGGGGCGATCGGCTTAATTCTCGCGCGCGAGCCGGTGCACAGCGCGCTGTCCCTTGTGCTGGTGATGATCGCGCTGGCCGTTTTGTACCTGCTGTTGGGCGCGGCGTTCATCGCGGCGATACAGATACTCGTTTACGCCGGAGCGATCATGGTGCTTTTCGTCTTCGTCATCATGCTGCTCAATGCCGGCGTGGAAGTGCGCACGAACCTGAGCCACTTGGCGCGTTGGGTAGGCCTGCCGCTGGCGATCCTGTTCCTCGCCGAAATGACCTATTCGGTGTTCCATGAATATTTGGGGAGGACCGCGCTGGCAGCCGGAGGCGCCTTCGCCGGCCCTGTGCCGGCCTCGACCGAGGAGCTTTCGATGAAGCTCTTTACCGAATTCGTGCTGCCCTTCGAGCTTACGTCGATTCTGATTCTCATCGCCATCCTTGGCGCGCTGGTGCTTGCCAAGAAGGAGAGTTCGTGATGGTGCCGATTTCGTATTACGTGATATTGAGCGCCGTGCTCTTCGGCCTGGGCGTGATTGCTTTTGTTTTCAAACGCAACATCATCACGATTTTCATGTCCATCGAACTGATGCTGAACGCCGTGAACCTGGCCTTCGTGGCCTTCAGCCGTGAATTCAATCAGCTCGACGGCCTGGTTTTCGTTTTCTTTGTGATTGTGGTGGCCGCGGCGGAAGCCGCCGTGGGCTTGGCGATCGTCATGGTCATCGCGCGCAATCGCAAGTCGCTGAACGTGGAAGACGTGAATTTGCTTAAATTCTAGTTCCAGTTAAGGCGAATGTTCATACTCAATCATCTCTGGATCATTATGGCCCTGCCGCTGGCGGGCTCGATGCTGACGCTGCTCGTCGGCCGGCACTGGCCGAAGAAGCTCGTCAACCTGTCGAGCGTCGGCTTCGTGGTGCTTGCATTCCTCTCCTATTGCGAACTGCTGCGCGAATTCTTCGCGCTGTCCGCAAGCCAGATCCCGTGGATTCAGGATTATTTCACGTGGATGACCGCGGGGACCTTCCGCGTCGATTTCGCGCTGCAAATCGATCAGCTCACCATCGTGATGCTTGGCGTGGTCACGTTCGTGGGCATGCTGATCCACATTTATTCCGTTGGCTACATGGCCCATGAAGACGGCTATTACCGCTTCTTCGCGGAAATGAACCTGTTCATGTTCTTCATGCTGACGCTGGTGATGGCGTCGAACCTCGTGCTGATGTTCGTCGGATGGGAAGGCGTGGGGCTTTGCAGCTACCTGCTGATCAGCTTCTTCTTTCAGAAGAAATCGGCGGCCGATGCGGGCAAGAAAGCGTTCATCACCACGCGGATCGGCGATTTCGGCTTCACGATCGGCATCTTAATGGCCTTTTGGCTCTTCCAGTCGGTCGATTACAAGACGATGTTCGCGACGGTCTCGAACATGCCTGTCGAAGGGATGCATCACTGGGGCGCGCTCACGGCGATTTGTTTGCTGCTGCTTGCCGGCGCGGTGGGCAAATCCGCGCAGCTTCCCCTGTATGTCTGGCTTCCGGACGCGATGGAGGGTCCTACGCCCGTCAGCGCGTTGATTCACGCCGCAACCATGGTTACTGCCGGCGTGTATATGGTCGCGCGCATGAATCCCCTTTTCAGCCGCGCACCTGTGGCGATGCTGGCTGTGGCGATTATTGGCGCAGTCACCGCTCTTTACGCTGCGACGATCGGGCTCGCGCAATCGGACATCAAAAAGGTTTTGGCCTACTCCACGATTTCGCAGCTTGGATATATGTTCCTGGCCTGCGGAGTGGGCGCGTACGCTGCCGGCATCTTCCATCTGATGACTCATGCGTTTTTCAAGGCGCTCCTCTTCCTTTGCGCGGGCAGTGTGATTCATGCCATAGGCGGCGAACAGGACATGTTCAAGATGGGCGGCCTGCGCAAGAAAATTCCGTGGACCTACGGCACCATGCTCGTGGCCACCCTAGCTATTTCCGGCGCGCCGCTCTTCGCGGGATTTTTCAGCAAGGACGAAATTCTCTTCGACGCCTACGCAGGACCGGGCGCGAATATTGTGCTCTATGCCCTGGGCATGGCCGGCGCGCTGCTCACCGCGTGCTATATGTTCCGCCTGATCTTCCTTACCTTTCACGGCAAGCCGCGCTTCGACGAACATCATGTCCATGTCCACGAATCGCCGAAAGTCATGCTTGTGCCGCTGGTGATTCTGGCGATTCTGTCGGTCATTGGCGGATGGTTCGCGCTCCCCACCTATTGGGGCGGCAAGGATTATTTCAAGGGTTTCCTCGATCCTGTTTTCAACGCATCGAATCAGCTTGCGCTGCAGATGCATCCGAACTGGACGGAACCGTCGCATTCGCTTGAATTACAAATGACGGCGATTGCCGTGATCGTCGCCTTCATCGGATTTTTGATCGCGTGGTACGTTTACATTCTGAAGCCAGGCACCGGACGAAAGATCGCCGATGGCGCTCGTCCGATCTATCAGTTGCTCTGGCATAAGTATTATGTGGACGAACTGTACGGCGCAGTGATCATCGGCCCGCTCGTGTGGCTCTCGCGCAACGTGCTCTGGAAGGTTATCGACGTCCGGCTGATCGATGGCACAGTCAACGGGCTGGCATTTCTTTCGCGAGGCGTTGGCAGCGGACTGCGCCATATTCAGGGTGGTAACACGCGCAGCTACGCGACCTGGGTGGTTGTCGGAGCAGTGGCAGTCACGGTCTTTTTCGTGTGGATGGTGCGTTAGTGGCGGAACACAATTATTTGCTGACTGTGCTCACGTTCTTCCCGCTCCTGGGAACGTTTGCGCTGCTCTTGCTCCGAGGCAACGACCATGTCTGGATTCGCCGCTTGGCGCTGGTCACCTCCGCCATCGAATTCATCCTTTCCCTGCTTCTATTGCGCGGCTTCGACCTCGGCAACGGCGGATATCAGCTTGAGGAAGTCTACAGTTGGATTCCCAGTCTGCACATTCATTACCACATGGGAATCGACGGCATCAGCCTGTTCCTCGTCTTGCTCACCACGTTCCTGACGCCGCTGGCGGTGCTCTGCTCCTGGAACAGCATTCACGAGCACATCAAGGAATTCTTCGCCATGCTGCTGGTGCTGGAGATGGGCATGATCGGCGTTTTCTGCTCGCTGGATCTGTTCCTGTTCTTCGTTTTCTGGGAAGTGATGCTCATCCCCATGTATTTCCTGATCGGCATCTGGGGACATGGCCGCAAAATCTACGCCGCGCTGAAGTTCATCCTGTACACGATGCTCGGCTCCATCCTGATGCTCGTGGCGATCCTCTGGCTTTATCGCGTGTCTCATACGTTCGATTTGCCCGCGATTCAATCCATGCTTTCGACAGGCCAGCTTTCGCTGTCCTGGAATACCGAGCTGCTGATGTTCCTCGCGTTCATGCTGGCATTCGCCATCAAAGTACCGCTTTTCCCGCTGCACACATGGCTGCCCGACGCGCACACCGAAGCTCCCACGGCCGGCTCCGTCATTCTTGCTGGCGTGCTCCTGAAGATGGGCACTTACGGCATGCTGCGATTCTGCCTGCCGCTCTTTCCAGCAGCGGCGCATCGCGCTGCGCCAGTTGTAGCCGTGCTGGCCATCATCGGCATCGTTTATGCGGCGCTCGTCGCCATGGTTCAGCACGATCTGAAGCGCTTGGTCGCGTACACCTCCGTCAGCCACTTGGGGTTTGTCGTGCTGGGCATTTTCGTTTTCAATCCTACAGCCATGGAGGGCGGCATCTATCAAATGCTCAACCATGGCGTCTCCACCGGCATGCTCTTCCTGGTTTGCGGGATGCTGTACGACCGCCGCCATACTTACGAAATAAAAGAGTTCGGCGGCCTAGCCAAGCCTATGCCGATTCTCTGCGCGTTTTTCCTGTTTGCGTGCTTGTCTTCGCTGGCGTTGCCGATGCTCAATGGCTTCGTCGGCGAATTCATGATTTTGATTGGCGTGTTCGATGCGCAACATTTCGCATGGGCCTCATGGGCGGCGACGGGCGCAATCCTTTCCGCGGTTTATCTGCTGTGGGCCTATCAGCGCGTGGCGCTCGAAAAAGTTACCGTTGAGAAGAACGAAACTCTGCCAGACGCTTCCGCTCGCGAGCGATTCATTCTGATCGTCGCATCCATCGTGATTCTGTTCATGGGCATTTTCTCGCCGCTGTTCACCCATCGCATGGACGCGACGACGAACGCCCTGCTCGAGCAAATGCGCACCACGGCGAGCTATCAGGCCCGCGCGCGGCAATCCCAAGCAGCCTCTCGCGCTTCCGCCGCGAAGCCAATCCCGCATGAAGTTGCCATGCGCAGCGTTTCTTTGGAAAGGCAGGCCCGGCCTTAATGTTTCCTCCGCTCCAGGACCTCTATCGCATCGCTCCGGAGATCGTCCTCTGTTTCTTCGGCATGCTGATCATGCTGATCGACCCGTTCGTTCCGGCGGGGCGCAAACGCTCGATGGGCTGGCTCGCCCTGATCGGCACTCTCGTCGCGTTCGTGTCGCTACGCTGCATGTTCCTAAATCCGGGATCCGCCTACTCTGGCCTGCTGCGCACGGACACCTTCAGCCTGTTTGTGCACGGCATTGTGATCGCCGTCGCGGCGCTGGGCATCCTTGGCTCGTTCGATTATCTTGACCGCGAAAACATCCAGCGCGGCGAATACTACGCGCTCCTTTTGTTTGCCACCGCGGGCATGGGGATTCTAGCCGGCGCAAATGAGCTAATCACCGCCTTCGTTGGCTTGGAGATCAGCTCGATTGCCACGTACATTCTTGTGGGTTTCCGCCGCACCGCCCTGAAATCCAACGAGTCGTCGCTCAAATATTTCCTACTCGGTTCTTTCGCGACGGCATTCTTCCTGTACGGCGTCGCGCTCACCTACGGAGCGACGCGCAGCACACGCTTCGAAGCCATTAACCAGGCGATTGCCGCGCATGGCTCCGGCGCGTTGCTCATCCTTGGCTTGGGCCTGATTTTCGTCGGGTTGGGTTTCAAAGTGGTTGCCGCGCCGTTCCAGATTTACACGCCTGATGTCTATGAGGGCGCGCCCACGCCCGTCACCGCCGTGCTCGCGTGCGGGCCAAAGGCCGCCGCGTTCGCCGTGATGCTGCGCATTTTCTACAGCGCCTTCGGCAACGCCTCGCACATCTGGTTCTGGGCCATATGGGTCTCTGCCGTGCTGACCATGTGCATCGGCAATTTCGCGGCGCTGGTTCAGTCCAACGTCAAGCGCATGCTGGCCTATTCCTCGATTGCGCACGCCGGCTACATCCTGGTGGCCTTCGCAGCCTTGAGCGAAATCGGAGTGGCCGCGGTGCTCTTTTACCTGGCCGCGTATGCCGCCATGACGCTTGGCGCGTTCCTTATCGTCGCGCACGTTGGAGGCGTGGGAGAGCGCCGACTGGACGTTTCCGATTACGCGGGCTTGGGTACAAACCAGCCGTGGGTGGCTGCATGCTTCTCGCTGTTTTTGCTTTCGCTGCTTGGACTGCCGGCCACCGCTGGCTTTGTTGGCAAGTTCTATGCATTTTCCGCCGCGGTCGATCACCGTCTGGTCTGGCTGGTTGTCATCGCCGCGATCAACAGCGTGATCGGCGCGTATTATTACCTGAAAATTGTTGTCGCCATGTACTTCCGGGAGCCCAACAAAGATTGGGCGCCCTCGCCGATGCATGCGCCCATGTTCATCGCCTTGCTGCTCACCACGGTGGGAACGATTTACCTTGGCATTCTGCCGGATCGCATCATGCAGTGGGCCATCGCCTCTGCGCATTCTTTACATTAGTTTGCGCTGCGCGCTTCGAAGAGCCGCTTCGTGGTCCGGCAATTTATGCCTAAACAGAAAGCCCGAAGCTCGCTCAGCGCGAACTCCGGGCCCGAAGTGTTGTCGGTATTTTTGCGAAAACTTACTTCACGAAAACAACCACGAGCGCGTACAACGTCAGCGATTCAATGAAAGCGATGCCGACAATGAACGCGATTCGGATCGGCCCGCTTGCGCCAGGATTGCGCGCCGTTCCTTCGCACGCTGATGCTGTCGCTTTGCCTTGGCCGATGCCGCAGCCAAGCGCCGCAAGGCCCAACCCAAAAGCCGCCGCCACGTCGGTCCAGTCAATTGCGCCGGTTGCCGCCGCTGCGCCGGTCTGTGCAAACGTGACTGGCGCAAGCACCAGTGCGGCCACCACTGCCACCAAAAACCACAGCACTCTTTTGCTCATTTCTTCTCCTCTTATGAATTTGCTGTCAGGAGGTGGTTCCCGGACACCCTGCAGCCGGGCTCACGCTGCCAGCGCATAATTCCGAATGAATAATTAGTGCTCCTCCGATACCGCGAATGCCAGATAAATAATCGGCAGTATCGTAAAAATGAAGGCCTGCAATATCGATTCAAAAACGTGAAGAACAATCAGTAAAAGAGGAAAGCCGACGGGAAGCACGCCCGCGATGTATCCCACTTTATTCAGATGCCCTGCAAATAGCGTAAGCGCGACCGTCAAGCCCACGAAAACAAGATACACCAGTTCGCCCACAAACATATTCGCCCATAGACGTACAGTCAGGGAGAGCAATCTTGCAAAATGGCTGATCGTTTCAATCACCAGCATCAATCCCTTGAAGATCAATCCCGCGCTCCAATGGAATCCCAGATCCTTGGGGCCCATAAACGTACTCACGTAACTGCCCACGCCATGTTGTCGGAGGCCCTGCCAGTGATAATAGAGGAAAACGACCACAGCACAGCCCAGCGGCACTGTTTTCTCCGCGGTCGGCGCCATTGAGCCGGGGACGACGCCGGCCAGATTGCAGAGCAGGATGAAAAGCCCGATGCTGCCAACAATCGCCAAATGCTTCTCTGATCCGTGCCCCACAATATCATCCAGCAGATCCTTCACGCCCACGCCCATGGGATTCGACAGGAAAAACTCCATGCACTGCTGCGTCGCGCCGGGACGTTCCACGGACATCCGCGCTCTGAGCCACAGAAAGAAAACAATTGCGAACAGGAAAACAACCAATTCCATGGCGAAAAAATTCGGAATGGGATATTGCGCATTCTCCGGCTGCAAGTGCAACAAGCCGAAAAGCGCCAGCGCCGGCTTGGCAAACAGCCAGTTGACCAGTCTTGTTACCGCCAGAACGTGCTCTTCGCCCATGAATCTCCCGCAACAGGGGTAAGCTGGATTCTATAACGAACGAAACCTACGGATTACAGTGCTTTCCACCGATGGTGTCCGTGCGCCAGTTCGTAGAACAATTCGACAAGAATGGCCGGAACCACCACGACCGCACCGCACAGAAACGCAATTACAGGCAACCGCAACCAAGCGAGAATAACATACGCCACAATCAGCAGCAACACGATGCGCCCGAAGAATTTCGCATGAACGCTGCGCGGCACGTGCACTACTTCCGCACCCGCCTGCGCGATGCCCAGCCGCATCAGCGCCGCCGCTCCCAGCCGCAGCCAGCGGAAATTCAGCCAGCAGATTGCCGTGCCCACGGCGCAGGATTCCGCAGCACGCAAACCCCAGCCAATTCCGGCGCCCAGAGTCATCGCGGCGCCCAGCATCAGCAGAAAACGCTCGATGCGCCGCTCGATGGCCTTATGCTCCGCGTCATTCGCCATTTTTCTTATCCGCCGCGCTCGCCAATTTCAAAACTTCGCGAAGCCCGATGCCAAATCCCACAAGCCCCAACACCATCATCAGAATGAATTTCGTGTGCAGCCAGCGATCCAGCAGGTAGCCGATACCGCCTCCGGCGAAAACCGGTACGACCAGCGAGAACGGAATCTGCATGGCAATCGCGATCTGCTTCGCCGCGCTTGCAACATTCTTGCGGGATGAGTTGGGATCCATCGATCAGGTCGGCTTTCACGCGCGCAATCAATCGTGCCGCGCGCCGTGCAGCACGGTCACGGCATGCGGCAGCAGTTGCGCAATCGCGTCGAACGACTCGACAGCACCGCGCGGGCTGCCGGGTAAATTGATCACCAGGCACGCGCCGCGAACGCCTGCAATCGAGCGCGACAGCGCCGCGTTGCGATTTTTCTGCACACCGGTCTGGCGCATCAATTCCGCCAGGCCAGGAACCTGCCGGGTAACGACCGCAGCGGTCGCCTCTGGCGTGACGTCGCGAGGTCCTAAGCCCGTTCCTCCTGTTGTGAAAATTGCATCCAGTTTCCCGGTATCCGCCAGCGCCTGCAATTGCGTGCGAATGAGCGCTTCGTCGTCCGGCACTATCGACTTCGATATCACTTCCCAGCCCAGTTCCCCGCAGCGCTCCGCGAGCGCCTTGCCGGAAAGATCCTCGCGCTGCCCCGAGGAAACTGAATCGCTGATTGTGACGATGGAAATCCGCATTCTGGCATTGCGCTGCGCGCTATTTTTTTGCTCCGTCCGGCTGGCCTTCGTCAAGCTCCTGCTGGCTCTCGTCCATCAGCCGCATGGCTTCCATCAGCAAGCCCGTAGTCGAGCGCTCGATGGTCGTCCGCGACGGAGCCGCGTTGAAATCAATCTCGAACTCGCCACCGGGCCACCGCATCGCCTCGTAGACCGCCAGCTCGCCTTTCTCTTTGCCCAATTGCGCGTCCTGGCATTGCCCTCCGGCAAAATAAATCTCGCACGCTTTCTTGCCGTTGCGCACCGTCAGCTTGCAGGTCTTCTGGCCCATTTCGAGGGACTGCATCAGATCCAGCATGCTCATCTCCTCCAGCCGCCCCTGAATCACGCCGGGCCGCGCGGAAGTTTTCTGCAACTTCTCGAGCTGCAGCCGGTCGATTACTTTTTTCGCGCGCCGCACTAGTTCGTGAAGGAAGAATGGTTTCGCGATGAATTCTTCCACGCCTTCGACCATGGGGCGTAGTTTTTCGTCCATGTCGCTGCGGCTCGACAAAAAAATGTACGGAATCGGGCGCGACGCAAAGCGGCTGCGCAATTTTTCGTACAGTTGCCGCCCATCCAGCCCCGGCATGCGGTAATCGCAAATCACCAAGTCAGGCGTGTCGTCCACGATTTTCAGCAAGGCGTCCGCGCCGTCCGCGGCGGTACGCACTTCGCAGTGCGGCTCGAGCCCCTTGGCAATCAGGTCCAGCACGAGCGGGTTATCGTCCACAACGAGAACTTTTACGTCTTTCATCGCCGCCCGCGCGCGGACTTCGGCCGAATATAACGGCCACTCCGCCCTCCCGTTTTTTCCACCAAGTAAATTTGCGAAATTTCCATGCTGCGATCCAGCGCTTTGCACATATCGTAGAGCGTCAGCGCCGCTACGGCCGTCGCTGTCAGGGCTTCCATCTCCACGCCGGTGGGCCCCGTCGCGGTCACTTGCGAGAAGATCTCCACCCCATTTTCGCATAGCTCGGTCGCAACATCTATGTGCGTCAAAAGCAGCGGGTGACAAAGAGGAATCAACTCCGCAGTGCGCTTCGCCGCCGCAATCCCCGCGATTCGCGCGATCTCGAACGGATTGCCCTTCGGCGTTTTCATTTTTCGCGCTTTGGCCAGCGCGTTTGCATTGATGCGCACAAAGCCGTGCGCCACCGCTTTTCGTTCCGTCGGCGCTTTCGCCGTCACGTCCACCATGCGTACCCGGCCGCGCGAGTCGTAGTGCGTCAGCGAATGTTTCGTGCGTTTTTTCAAGGCTTCTACAATATCCCGCGCCGTGGCAGAACGTCCACCCATTCTCCCGCCGCGAGTTTCAGCTTGCTCTGCGGCACCACCAGGAAGCAGTTCCCTCGGGCAACTGTGGCGATGTCGCCCGACCCCTGCCAGGGCAGCGCGGTCACCGTCGCTTCGCCTTCCGGCCATTCCAAGAGGGCGGGCAGGAAATGCGTCAACGCCGCGCGCTGTTCGACCGAGTCTGTGAGCTTCGCTTTCAGCAGCGGCAGCGCGCGCGGCTCAGTGCCGCCCAGAATATCCAAAGCAGGCGTGACAAACAGCTCAAACGTTACCATCGTCGATACAGGATTGCCCGGAAGCCCAAACACCGGCTTGCCCTGGCAAATCGCAAAGACCGCGGGCCGTCCCGGCCGAATGTCGACCGCATCAAAAACAAATTCTGCTCCCAAATCACGCAGCACCGGCTCGACCAAATCGTACTTCCCTGCCGACACACCGCCACTTATCACCAGGATATCTTCGCGCAATCCTCGCTCGATGCTCTTGCGTAGTTCCTCCTCGCGGTCCGGCGCATTCCCCAACGGAATCGCCGCGCCTCCTGCAAATTCCACCTGTGCAGCCAGCGACGCGCTGTTGCTGTTGCGAATTTCAAACTCCCCTAGCTGCTCGCCAATCTCCACGATCTCACTGCCCGTCGATAGAATCGCGACGCGCGCCTTACGATAAACGAGCAACTGCGCGCATCCCACCTGCGCCGCCACAGCCATTTCCGCATCGCCGATCCGCGCTCGCGGCTTCAGCAGAATGTCGCCCACGTGCGATTCCGAGCCGCGCGGCGCAAAGTTCATGCCAGCATCGGCAATTCGCTCGATGACCACCGTCTCGCGTTCCGCGCCCGCGCGCGTTTGCTCCACCATCACCACTGCGTCGGCGCCTTCGGGCACTGCCGCGCCGGTCATGATTTGCACGCACTCCTTTGCCTCGACTCGCCCGTGAAACGCATCGCCCGCGGCAACTTCGCCAATCACGTGCAGCGTCGCGTCTTTCTTCTGGCAATCTGCTGAACGCACCGCAAAGCCGTCGCGCGCCGCACGGTCAAACGGCGGATACTCGCGGTCCGCGCGAATTTCCTGCGCCAACACGCGCCCCAGTGCGCTCTTCAGTTCAATTGTTTCCGCTGGAGGAACGCGCCGCAGGCCGCGGCACGCTTCGATCACTTTGCTTCGCGCGTCTTGAAAGGACAGCATGAAAACTCACAACCAGGAAGCCAGTTTTGTTCCAGGAGGAATTATGGTCGCATCGCGTTCGGGTCCCGTGGAAATCATGCCGATCTCGGCGCCCAGCGAATCCGAAATGAATTTCAAATAGCCGCTCGCAGCCTTTGGCAATTCATCCGCCACACGAATATGATCGGTCTGCTGCTGCCATCCCGGCAAAGCTTTATACTCAGGGGTCACTTCCGCGAGGACTTCCACTTCGGCCGGCATTTCGGCAAGCTTCGTGCCTTTGTATTTGTAGCCCACGCAAACCTGAATTTCCTTCTGCGTATCGAACACGTCGAGCTTCGTCACCACCAGTGAATTGATCCCGTTGACCTGCACGGCGTAGCGCAACATCACCAAATCCAGCCAGCCGCACCGCCGCGGACGCCCCGTCACCGCGCCGTATTCTTTTCCGCGGTCGCGCACCGCCTGCGCGTCGAGGTCCGGCATCTCCGTGGGAAAAGGACCGCCGCCAACGCGCGTCGTGTAAGCCTTCGTCACGCCAATCACGCCGGTCACTCGCGTCGGCGCCACGCCCAGCCCGGTGCACGCGCCGCCCGCCGTTGCACTCGACGACGTCACGTACGGATACGTCCCATGATCGATATCCAGCATCGTGCCCTGCGCGCCTTCGAACAAAATCGATTTGCCGTCGGCCAGCGCCCGATTCACCAGCGCCGACGTATCCACAACGAACCCGCGAATTCGCCCGCCGAGCTCGCGATACGTCTCCAGAATCGCCGCCGTGTCGAGCCCTTGCCCGTAGCACGCGCGGCTGAACGCATCCTTTTCCTCGATCACGTGCGCGAGTTTCCGCTCGAATCTTTCCATATCCATCAGATCGCAAACGCGCAGCCCGCAGCGCGCCATTTTGTCTTCGTATGCGGGACCAATTCCGCGCGAAGTGGTCCCAATGCGATGTGGTCCACGCGCCGCCTCCGCGGATTTTTCGAGTTCGCGATGAAACGGAAAAATCAGATGCGCGCGGTTGCTCAAAAACAGCCGCCCGTTGACGTCGACGCCGCCCTTGCTGATGCTATCCACCTCGGCAACCAGCGCCGCCGGGTCCACCACGACCCCTGCGCCGATCACTGCTTTCTTTCCCGGCCGCAGAATGCCGCACGGAATCAATTGCAGAACAAACCGATGGCCATTGATGATGACCGTGTGGCCCGCGTTGTGCCCGCCGCCATAGCGCGCGCTATAGTCAAACGAAGCAGCCAGGTAATCGACAACCTTCCCTTTGCCTTCATCGCCCCATTGCGCGCCTACCACTGCAATCGCTTTCATGCGTCCTGTCTCGTCTTTTTGTCGCGCAGCCGCACTCTGCCCTCTCCAGTCTCCTTCGGAAAAATTCCTGAGAGGTTTACAGCCAGCGCAGACCTAGTATCGTACGCCCGGCCTGGCGAGAAGGCAATATACTGCTTCACTTTGCGGAGTGCGAACACAAAATAAACTGCTGGGCAGCCGGCGCAAACGGCAAAAGCACGGAAAACCAAAAGCCAAACTGAAACGTTATTTTTCGATACTGTGCTACCTCACGCGGTCGAAGGAGTCGCTCAGACCATGGACCCAGCCAGTAGAACACGTTCGCCAGCCCAACATCACCGCATAAAAAACCACTTGGCCAAAAAGCGTAAACCCGGAGATCTCCCAGTCACCTGAAACTTTGAGCGCAATGCATCGCGATACTGCAACGTCATAAAGGAAAAATCCTATCGCACATGCAACCAGCAAGCCTGCGTTGTACCGCAGTCGGTGATCGGGCCACCACATCAGTGTCGGCTTCAGCTTGCCCTGCGCCGCACCTAAAGCCTCTTCAGCCATGTTGGGATTATCACTAATCGCGCTCACGGCTGCGTCAGGTGGCGCTCCAGCGCCTTCTCGATGTTCTCTTTCGGAACCGCGCCCACAATCTGTTCGGCCACTTGCCCGCCCTTGAAAATCAGCAGCGTAGGAATGCCGCGAACGTTGTACTTCCCTGGAGTGTTCATGTTCTCGTCGACGTTCATCTTTACCACTTTCAACTTGCCCGCGCGCTCCGCGGCAATCGCGTCCACCGTCGGCGAAAGCGCCCTGCATGGGCCGCACCACTCGGCCCAGAAATCCACCATGACTGGCTGAGTCTTGCTGGCATCCAGCACTTCAGCCTGAAAATTCGCATCACTCACCGCTGCTACGTTTTGCCCCATATCCCCCTCAATTTAGAGCGGACATTCTCTCGGTTATTTCCGTCCGCTAAGTGTTAGATGTCGCCGCCACTGCTTGGATTCTCGACTGTTTCGCCGCTTCGTACAGCTTCACGTACTGCGCCGCCGACGCCTTCCACGAAAAATCCTTGGCCATTCCGTTGGCCTGCAGCGACCGCCACTGCCGCAAATCAGCGTACGCGGCCAGCGCTTCGCGAATACACTTTACCAGAGCCGCGCCTTCATACGCTTCGAATTTAAATCCATTTCCCTTGCCTGTTTTGGCATCGAACGCTTCCACCGTGTCGTCCAGCCCGCCCGTCGCGCGCACCACGGGCACAGTCCCGTACCGCAAACTGTAAATTTGATTCAATCCGCAAGGCTCATATTGCGACGGCATCAAAAACATGTCCGCGCCCGCTTCGATTTTGTGCGCCACCACGTTGTCATACGCGATCTTCACGCCCACGCGCGACGGATACTGCTTTGCCAAACCCTGAAATAGCTTCTCGTATTTCGCATCGCCGTTTCCCAGCGCTACTAGCGCGAAATCTTCTTTCATCAATTCCGCCGCGGTTTCCGCGATCAAATCGAAGCCCTTTTGGTCCACGAACCGCGACACCATTCCAATCACCGGCCGCGCCATGTTCTCCGCCGGCAGTTGAAACGTGGACAGCAAATCCTTCTTACAAAGCTTCTTCCCGTCCATCAGTTTCGCCGAATACGTCGCCACGATGTTCGCGTCCGTTTCCGGATTCCATTGCGTGTAATCGACGCCGTTCAGGATTCCCATCACGCGATTCCCGCGCGACCGAATCACGCCCTCCAACCCGCAGCCGTATTCCGGCGTCTGAATTTCCTGCGCGTACTTGCGGCTCACCGTGGTCAGGTAATCCGAAAAAATCAGCGCGCCTTTCAGCAAATTGATTTTGCCGTAGTATTCCAGCGCGTCAATGCGAAAGAGATCCTCCGGCAATCCTATCAGCGACAATGTCGCGCGCTGAAAAAGTCCCTGATAGCCGAGATTATGGACAGTGAAAACCACCGGAAGCGCGGCCAGCGCCCGATCGCGCGCATAGAGCGTCCGCAAATAAATCGGCACAAGCGCAGCCTGCCAGTCGTGGCAATGCATCACGTCCGGCATCCACACCTGTTTTGCAAATTCGATCGCCGCGCGGCTCAGATCCCCAAAGCGCCGTGCGTTATCCGCATAATCCCCACTTTTGTCGCCGTAGAGTTTCTCGCGCTGAAAATATTCCGCGTCATCGACGAAGTAATAGCGCACACCTTCGAACGTTCCCGCTTCGCTGATCGCCGGAAAGCGCATCATCGAGCCGAGCGGCACGCTCAGGCTGGGCACAATCGTGCGTGCGGCTTGGTTGCCTTTATATCGCGGCAACAGCACCGCAACCTGATGTCCGCTCTCCACCAGCGAACGCGGCAGCGCCTCCACCACATCTGCCAGTCCGCCCGTCTTCGAAAACGGCAGCCCTTCCGGCGATACAAACAATATCTTCATCATTCCTCGTTCAAATTATACACGCGATAACCCGGCTGCTGTATGCGTTCTCAGCTTTGCCGAAACAATGTATAGTTCTCCCGCATTTCACAGACAAATGGCTCTTCCGAAAACAAAAGAGGAAACGCTACTTCATATGCGCCTGATATGGTTCGCATTTCTAATGTCAATCCCGCTCTATATTTACGCAGGGATGCTGGCAAGTTTCTCCTGGCTGAACATTCGAAATTCGGGAATTATTTTTGACGTTCTCGGCGTCCTTGATCTGCTCTATTTTGGCGGGATCCGCATAAGCCTGTACGCCCGTGCGCGGGAAGCCGCGCAAGGCCATTCTGACGACATCCGAGCGGTCAGGCGATGGATGGTTTTCTGGATTGTTCTCCTATCTAGCGCAGAAGCTGAAGCACTCTTTGGAGTTTGTCTTCAGGTAGGAAATAACACCTTAAGACCGGCCCTGCCATTCTTCGTCGTTGCATTTCTGCTGCTGTTAACCCTCTGGCCTCGACAGATTTGGTCGCCCGGAATAACAGCGACGGGTCGTGAAAATCGTCGTATCAATCGCTAAGATATTCTCTAAAACTTGATAGACTTCAGTCCGGCATGTCCCGTCAAAAGCTCGGCCAGCACTTTCTTTCCAATCCTGCGTGGCGGCAGCGCATCGCGAATACGCTTCCCGCCGACGCAAACGCCACTTGGCTGGAAATTGGCGCGGGCCACGGCGAAATGACGGAATTTCTTGCGCAGCGCGCGCGCCGCGTCATCGCCATCGAAACCGACGCCGCGCTTGCCTCAACGCTGCGCGAACGCGCCGCAGACTGGCCGAATGTCGAAGTCTTCGAGTCCGATATTCTCTCCGCCGACTTGGCCGCGCTCACCCACGAGCCTTTTCGCGTCTATGGCAATTTGCCCTACTACATCACCTCACCGATTCTCACGCGCCTTTTCTCGTGTGCCGCGCAGATCGACTCCATCCACGTCGTCATTCAATGGGAAGTGGCCGCGCGCATCACCGCCACGCCCGGCCATCGCGAGTATGCCTATCTTTCCGCGCTGTGCCAGTATTTCGCACGTCCCAAAATTATTCTGCGCATCCCACCGGGAGCGTTTCGTCCGCCGCCCAAAGTAAATTCCGCGCTAGTCGCCATGAGCCTTCCCGGCGAACGCGCGCACTTGAACATGCGCGACGACGCCGCGTTTCTGAAATTCCTGCAAAATTGTTTTTCTCACAAAAGGAAAACACTGCGGAACAACCTGAAGGATTGTTTCTCCGACGAAACAATCGGCGCGGCGCTCGCGGCGTGCCAACTCACGCCGAAAGCCCGCGCCGAAGAAATGTCACTTCCCGAATTTGCGCAACTGTACGGCCTGCTCGTTCCTGAAAAATAATTTACTTCCGCCCGCAAACGCGATTCACCGCCGCCCGCAGGCGGTCCGGATAATCCGTCATGATTCCGTTCACGCCCATGGAAATCAGCGCATCCATCTGCGCCGGCTCGTTCACCGTCCACGTAGCCACCTGCAAGCCCGCCTCCTGCGCTTCGTTCAATAAGCGCCGCGTCACCAGGTCCGCTCGCGGAGCAATCTGCCGCACGCCGATTTGCTGCGCCTTCTCCAACACGTTCTCGAGCGGAGTCTCGAACAGAAATCCGGTGAGCAGCCCCGCATCCAAGCGTCGCAAGTTCGCCAGCATGCTGGGATCGAACGAAATCACCACCGTCCGCGCCGACTCGTTCGCCGCGCGCAATGCTCCGGCAACTCCATGGTGTACGCCCCATCCCGCCTCGTGTTTGATCTCCAGATAAAAAACCACGTCCGCTTCGTGCGCGAACGCCAGGATTTCGTCGAGGGTCGGAATTTTCTCGCCCGCAAACTCCGGTGCGAACCACGAGCCAGCATCCAGCTCACGCAACTGCGCCAGCGTAAAATCGCGCACCAGTCCGCGCCCGTTCGACGTGCGATCGAGCGTCGCGTCGTGTATCGCCACAAACCGCGCGTCGTGCGAGAGCCGCAAATCCGTCTCGATAAACGCCGCGCCGAGCTCCACCGCCCGGCGGAACGACGCCATCGTATTCTCGGGGGCGTACCCAGGTGCGCCTCGATGCCCGATGATCCATGGCGGTGGCGTCATAGCCCCATCGCACCTATCGTAACAAAGTTCCGTGGCCCGCTCGGAACTTGTCCGTGGCAAATGTGCAACAAAAATCACAGCCCTTATGAGCTGCCGTCCCAAAATGTGCAAAACTTCGGTTCTTGCGCCGACACGCCAGATACGGAATTCTCGTTAACATCCTTAGATGCAGTCAAATACGCGAACTTATAGTACTTTGCCTCTCTGGACACTGAATTGCTTTTACCGCAGTGGTCATCCGGGCGGTCCTTAATGGCTCTGTTTGCGATCTTCATCGTTGCGCTGGTAGTTGGACTCACTTGGTGGGATTGGCGCGACATTGAGCGCGAATCGGGCTTACCTCAATGGGTTGGCGGCCTAGCCTTGGCGGGCATTGCCGCCGCCAGCCTTACCAGTTTCACATCCATGGGCTCCGTCCTTTACGCGCATACGGTCAGCGAACTGCAAGTCGGCTTCGGCTCTCCGTCGTTCTGGCCCCAATCCGCCTTTCTTCTCTGCGGACTCGCAGTCATCGTCGTTTCTGTGCGCAAGAAAAGCGTGCGCACTCTGCTTGTGCTGGCGGGAGTGCTGACCTTCGGCCTTTTGCTCGGGCTAGCGCTTTACGCTTAGTTCCCTTTCGCAAGACCCTGACCAAACCGACACCGCACGCCACCTGGAACTTGTTCGCTGAGGAATCCATTGCCATACTCAAACCAATGAGACCCGCCGGCGTATTTCTCGCTTTGCTTTTCGTGTCAGTCTTCGCGGCGCGCGCCGATGAACTTCATCTGAAGGACGGAACCAAGATCACCGGCACGATTGTCGGCTATCAAGGCAATTTGTTCCGCGTTAAAACGAGTTATGGGTACGCGCTGGTCGATCGCGCTTCGGTCGCCTCCATCACTGTCTCGAATTCCGAAGCGCAGCCCCCCACGCCAAGCAAAACAGCGGAACACAAAACTGCCCTTGCCGAGACTAAACACGGGGATTCCGCACAACCGAAACTCGGCACGAAAACCGAATCGTCGAAATCGACCTCCACTGGAAGTGTTCCGAATGCCGCGAGCATCACGGCGGCTACGATGGACCCAAATCACACGCAGGCAGTCGCGGCGCCAACCGGCAATTCTGCCGCGGCCGTATCGACTCAGAAAACCCCGCCTGCATCGACAGTCGGCGCGCCCGCAGCTTCTGCCTCCGTGGCGCCTGCCGATTCAACACCTGCGTCCATGCGCGAACAGGTGCAAGGCAATCTCTACATCAACGAAACCTACGGCTTCCAGATCTACAAACCTCCCGACTGGGAGATGATCGACGGGGCGCGCGCCGCTCTCCCGGGCTCGATTGCCGCTCTCGGCACCGTCGATCACACCACATATCTTCTCGTCGGGCTTGAAACGTCGAGTGACTCATTGACGGCCCATGCCGCCACGACAAATGAACGGCTGGGAGGATCGTTCGACGCTTTTCAGCCTGGGCCGTTGCGCCAAACAACGATTGCCGGTGTGCGCGCCTACGAATATCACTTCCACGGAGTGGCCAACAATCAATCGTGGTCAGGAACTGTAGTCCTGTTGAGCCGGGGAGAAAATATCTTTACCATCTTTGGCGTGACGGTGGCGAATTCCGACTTAGTGCAAATCCAGGAGAACGTCATTGCGCGCGCCATCGCCAGCCTCCAATTCACCAAGCCGCAATAAGAACCAGGCATCAGAATTTTGTGACTTCGCTGAAGTGAAAATCGCGGACTTTCATTGCGGGGACAACCATGTCGAAGGACTCTTCGCCCGATGCACGCACGACCGGGCCCATCATTTCCACGTTTGAGAGCATGTCAATAATGCTCTGATTGAATCGGAAATTGCGCACCGCGCCGGCGACGCGGCCATTTTCAACCAGGAATGTGCCGTCGCGGGTCATGCCGGTGAGGACTTTCTTATACGGATCGACTTCGCGGATGTACCACAGCCGTGTGATGAGCAAGCCGCGGTCGGTGGAGCGAATCATTTCTTGCGTGGACGCTGTGCCGCCGGAAAACACCAGGTTGAAAGGCGCTTCGCCATCTTCCGAGGGCAAAGAAAATCCGTGACCCGTGGGCTTCGCCTTCATCTGTTTTGCCGTGGCGCGGGAATACACAAGATTGATGGGAACCCCTTTTTCGACCAGCGGGACGCGCTGCCGCGGCACGCCTTCACCGTCAAAGGGCGGGCCGAGCTGCAGCGGATGGTATACGTCGTCCCAGACGGAAATATTTTCGCCGAATAGTTTTTGGCCCATGCGGCCCGTAAAGCATGAGCGCTGGTCGCGCACGCAGGTTCCCGCAAAGTCATAAAACAAAAATCCCACCAAATCGAGCACTGCGGGCGGCTCGAGAATCGTGGTGTACTGGCCCGCAGGAATTTCGCGAGGCGACCGCGAATCCGCCGATTTCTTGCTGGCGCGTTCGGCAAGCACCTCGGGGTCGATTTCATCGATGCGCGCGGAAGTCGCTTTTGCCCAGCCGGAGGAATCTTTTTCGAGCACCGTGACAGAAAATTCCGCGCGCGTGTCTTCGTAATATTCGAAGAGGCCGCGCGAATTGGCGAGAGCAAACTCGGAAAGACCCGTTGAAAAAATACCCGCAGTCGTTTGTTTTTGGCGGTCCGCCATTTGGCAAACGCGCGTCACGGCGCGAGCGCGGTCGGCGGGCGTTGCGGCAGCGGTCTTCGCGGCGAAGCGGTCCAATTTTTGCAGTTTTTGCGGGCCGAGCATGGGCAATAAATCAGGATTGCGCGGCTGGACTTGCGCCAATTCGAGCGCGGCGGTGGTGACTCGGCGCAGAGACTCTTCGTCGATCTTATTCGTGGAGGCCCGTGCGGTGCGGCCATCGACGACGGCCCGAACTGAAATCGTGATCCCCTGTTCGGCGACGTTCTGATGAATGGTGTTATTCGCAAAACGCGTGAGCGCGCTGGTGACGGCGCTGACGTCCACTTCCGTTTCGTCGGCTTCGCTCAGCTTGAAAATCTTTTCCGCGATGCGCCGCAATTCGGACGCGCCGAGGCGATGGTCCACCGCCGCGAGCCCTCTGTGCCCGCGGCTGACGCGTGCGCGAGCCACTTTTCGTTTTTTCGTTTGCTTTGGCATTATTCCGAAGAGGCGATTCCCACTTTTATGTTGCGGAACCGCGCAGGTGACGCGCCGTGGCCTGTGCCCATGGTTTGCATCGGCTGGCCTTTGCCGCAATTTGGCGTGCCCCACAGCGTCCAATAATCGCGCGAGCAAATCGCATCGCAACTATTCCAGAATTCCGTGGTGATGCCGCTGTAACTCGGCGTCTTGATCATCCGGCCGCGTTTGCCATTTTTGATTTCCCAGCCAATCTCCGTGGAAAACTGAAAATGATAACGGCGGTCGTCAATGGACCAGGAGCGATTAGTCTCCATGTAAATTCCGTCGTCGGTATCCGCAATGAGATCGTCGAATTTGCGATCGCCGGGAAGAATGCTGATGTTGGTCATGCGGATAATCGGGAGCCGATTCCAGCCTTCGGTGCGCATAGTGCCATTCGAGCGCGGTTGGCCAATGGCCGCGGCGGTTTCGCGATTGGTGAGATAACCGGTGAATTCGCCATTGGTGATGATGGGTGTGCATTGCGCGGGAACGCCTTCGTCATCGTAGCCGAAGGTGCCGAGGCCCGGACCGTGCGCGAGGCGCGCGTCGGCGACGACGTTCACAATGTCGGAGCCGTAGCGCAGCGAATTCAATTTCTCGAGCGTGAGAAAACTCATCCCCGCGAAATTTGCTTCCATGCCGAGGACGCGATCGAGCTCGATGGGATGGCCGATGGATTCGTGAATCTGCAAGCCAAGCTGCGAGCTGTCGAGGATAATCGTGCGCTTCCCTTCGGGGCATTTTGCCGCGCTGTGCAGCGCGACGCATTCTTCGGCGATGCGCGGCGCGTGACGAACCAAATCCAGTTCCTCGATGAGTTCGTAGCCGCGCAGCATGTGTTGCCCGCCGAAACTATTGGGGTACGAGCGCTTCTGAATCTCTTCACCTGCGAAACTGGTGGCAACGATTCCGGCGCCGGATTGCATTTTCACTTGATGAATCGATGAGCCGATGCTGGAAACGAAAAGCTGCTCGATTTTACGAAATGACATCGATCCCTCAGCAAGGGTAATCCCTTTCACTTTGCGCATTTCCGCGTCGGCGCGAAGGAGCACGGCGGTTTGCGTTTCGATGGGAATGCGAAACGGATCTTTAACGAAAGGATTTTGCCAGGTGTCGACGAAAGATTGTTCAGGGGCGAGGACCACGTCGTGGCGCTTGGCCATGGCGGAGGCCTTGGCGATGGCAATGGCTTCGGCAACGCAGGATTCTATCCCTTCGCGTGTGAGGCGGTCGGTGGCAGCAAAGCCCCAAGCGCCGTCGGCGATGACGCGGATGCCGATGCCGAGCGATTCCCCTTCGGACATACGACCGACCTGGCCGTTCTTTGTGGAAATGTCACGATGGCGAATATCCATGACGCGCACGTCGGCGTAGCTTGTGCGGCGCGCGAGCGCCTTTTCGATGGCTAAGTTGGCCCAGTCTTTCATCTATTTTGGAGCCTCATTTTCCAGGCGAATTCCGTTTCGGTGAGCCTCGCGAGAACCATAAACCCTTCCAGAGTCGTGTGCAAAAACACTCCAAAATTGGCGATTAGAAACTGTGTCAGTCTGTGTTTTCAATGATTTAGCGCGATTTCTAATTTCGTGGGTTGGCGATTAGAAAAATCATGGGTTGTACGGGTACGTCCTCGAAGTTCGGAAGGGTTGCTTCGCTGCGCCGCGAGTTGTCTTTCTTTAGGCACGAAACTCCATTTTAACATGGGCGTCAACGGACAAGAACTGAAAGGCGAAGAAACGAGGTCGAAGCGGAACGGCTTGAGGCTGATTGCGGGGGGCCAAGCAAACCCTGATAACTCCGAAGTGCCTTTACAAAGGCTAGATGTCCCTGAAGGTGGCTACGGATACTACAGAGGCATCTGGATGGGCCGCGCACCGGGCGCAGATGTCCAGATCAGGCGCTGGTGGAGGAATCAACCGAGCAGGCCGGTGCCAAGCAGAAGAAGGGACGCTGGCGCGGAAGCGCGACGACCGATACGATTCCCAAAACGGAACGACGTAAGGCTGCAGCGTGGCTGGGCGTAAATGGGGGTCCACGGGCGAGTTAGCGTCGCCCGTGGCTGCTAGCCTCAAGGAGGATCAAGGCGTCGCGAGAGCGCGGCGAATGAACGGGCCGAGACCCAGCAAGCCGGTGCCGAGAAGCATCAGCGACGATGGCTCCTGCATCGGGGTGCTCGCAACAGACCAAACACCCGGGGGTCCGCTAAGCTGACTGGAGATATCGCCGTTATTGGAGACCGTTATGGCGAGGTCGTTAACGCAACAAGACGTCTCCAGCACATTACCGTTAGCTAGTTTCAGGAGTATGTTCCAATCGATGATTTCTCCACTGGCGTTTGTTACAGCAAAAAAAGAGTTTACCGTCAGAGTCTCGCTGGAAGAGATGGTGAGACTGCCATCCATAAAGCTAAAAGCGGTTGGAGATATAAACCCTAGGAAATTGTCGCCGAGGGCCGCCGATACGGTGACGGAACCTGAAATGCCGGAACTACTGTAGTCGTAAGTAACAGGTGTAGCAAACGCTGGGCTACCACAAAAAATGAAGCAACAAGCTGCAAGCAATAGCAGCCATTTTGAGAACCGCAGGACAACGTTCATGGATATGCTACCTCCGTTTGTTCTTGTTTCACAGTGTCGCGCCCGAGCCCTCAGTGATGTGCTCTTGCTGCGCAACACACGCACAGCATGTAGGCGGCCAAGCGACTGGTTTTGCTTCTTGTTGTTCTGGAAGGATTTACTTCAGAAAATCCGGGCGTGTGGTCCTGCGGTTAGTATCATTGGGGGAATGCCAGCAAGGGTGGAAGTGCTTATGGATCAATGAAAACGCGGATAACCGCGTTTAGGCGGTTCCCTAAGTGGAACTGGAGGTTATCCGCACGCTGCGCTGAAGCCTGTGCCTTCTGGTGGCTGCAGCTTAAAAGCTGGAGAAAAGCAAAGGAGCGTCGAGCCTGCCACGGCAGGCAGGGCACCGCACTCCACACAGGGCCCCCGTCGCTACACGAAGGCACACAGGCTGTGTGACAGCTCTCAAGCTCGTGGGGCCGCGTAAAGCCGTCCCCTACAGAGCACCCAGGTGAGACTGCGACGGGGCGCAGCAAGCAGCGCCCCTACAAAGGCACACAAGCGGAAAGCCTATAGAGGCAACCTCAGGGCTAAAGCCGAAGAGAGCCCGAACGCAACGGCAAAGGCGAAAAACAGATTCCTCGTCGTCGCGATCGAAATGCGTCGGGACTCGCAATGGGCGCAGCAAGCAACGCCCCTACGAAGGCACACAGGCTAAGAGCCTGTGCCACAAAGGAACCTAGGTGCCTTCGGACCAGGAGGCGAGGTATTGCTCCTGCTCGGGGGTGAGCTTGTCGACCTGGGTGCCGAGGGACTCGAGCTTGAGACGCGCGATGTGCGTGTCGATTTCCTCGGGCACGGGATAGACCTGCTTCTTGAGCTTGGAGGCGTGCTTGATGAGGTGCTCGACGGACAGAGCCTGATTGGCGAAGCTCATGTCCATGACCACGGCGGGATGGCCTTCGGCGGCAGCGAGATTGATGAGGCGGCCTTCGCCGAGCAGGTGGAGTTTGCGGCCGTCGCGCATGACGTATTCCTCGACGAAGGGACGCACTTCGCGATGCGAACTGGCCATTTTTTCGAGCGCGGGAATGTCGATTTCCACGTTGAAGTGGCCGGAATTGCACATCACGGCGCCGTCGCGCATTTTGTCGAAATGGTCGGCAGCGAGGACGGATTTGTTTCCAGTGACGGTGACAAAGATTTCGCCGATTTTGGCGGCTTCGTGCATGGGCATCACGCGGAAGCCATCCATGATGGCTTCGATGCCCTTGGTGGGATTGATTTCTGTGACGATGACGTTTGCGCCCATGCCCTTGGCGCGCATGGCGACGCCGCGCCCGCACCAGCCATAGCCGGCGATGACCACGTTCATGCCGGCGAGAAGCAAATTCGTGGCGCGGATGATGCCGTCGAGAGTGGATTGCCCGGTGCCATAGCGATTGTCGAAGAGGTGCTTGGTGAGCGCGTCGTTGACGGCAACGATGGGATAAGCGAGCGTGCCGTCCTTGGCCATGGCGCGCAGGCGGATGACGCCGGTGGTGGTC
>JBAUEH010000005.1:0-29591 GCA_049678505.1 Candidatus Acidiferrales bacterium | reverse complement strand
CGAGGGTTTCGATTTCCGAGTGCAGATAGCGGCAGCGGACGCCGACTTCAGTGAAATACTCGGCGAGATCTTCGGCCATGCGCTTGGTGAGCGTGGTGACGAGGACGCGCTCGTTGCGTTCGGCGCGGATGCGAATTTCCTCGAGCAGATCGTCGACTTGGCCCTTGATGGGGCGGACTTCCACTTCGGGATCGAGCAAGCCGGTAGGGCGAATGACTTGCTCGGCGACGACACCCCCGGACTTGGTTAGCTCGTACGGGCCGGGCGTGGCGGAAACGTAGATCACTTGATTGGCGCGGTGCTCGAATTCCTCGAAGGTGAGCGGGCGATTATCGAGCGCGGAAGGCATGCGGAAGCCGTATTCGACGAGCGTTTGCTTGCGGGAACGGTCGCCATGATACATGCCCCGGACTTGCGGAATGGTCTGATGGGATTCGTCGATGACGAGGAGGTGATCGTCGGGGAGATAATCGAAAAGGGTAGGCGGCGCTTCGCCGGGGAGACGTCCAGAGAGATGGCGCGAATAATTTTCGATGCCGTGGCAATAGCCGATGGTGCGCATCATTTCGATGTCGAAGCGCGTGCGCTGCTCGACGCGCTGGGCTTCGACGATTTTGCCCTGGCGTTCGAGTTCGGGACGCCACCATTCAAGTTCGGCGAGAATGCCGTCGATGGCGCGCTCGCGCTGGGCCGCGGGAACGACGTAGTGAGTTTTAGGATAAATGGTGAGGCGCGAGATTTCTTCGACGGATGCGCGAATCTCGCCGGTGAGCGGATCGATGCGGCGAATGGCTTCGATTTCGCTGCCCCAAAGTTCGATGCGAACGGCTAGATCATCGTAGGGCGGATGGATTTCGATGGTGTCTCCGCGAACGCGAAAAGTGCCGCGGCGAAGATCTTCGGAGCGCTCGTAGAGAATTTCGACGAGCTTACGGAGGATGTCGTCGCGCGAGATGGACTGGCCCTTGTCGAGCATGAGCATCATGCCGTAGTAGGCTTCTGGCGAGCCGAGGCCGTAAATGCAGGAGACAGAAGCGACAACAATGACGTCGCGGCGATCGAAGAGCGAGCGGGTGGCGCTCATGCGGAGCTTGTCGAGCTCGTCGTTGATGGTGGCTTCCTTTTCGATGTAGGTGTCGGAGGAAGGCATGTAGGCTTCGGGCTGGTAGTAATCGTAGTAGCTGACGAAGTATTCGACAGCGTTGCGCGGAAAAAATGAACGGAATTCGTGGAAGAGCTGCGCGGCGAGGGTTTTGTTGTGAGCCATGACGAGCGTGGGGCGATTGATCTGCGCGATGACTTTGGCGATGGTGAAAGTCTTGCCGGAGCCCGTGACGCCGAGAAGAGTTTGGTGTTTGTCGCCGTCGCGCACACCACGAGTGAGCTGGGCGATGGCGTCAGGCTGGTCACCGCGAGGCTCGTAGTCGGATGAGAGTTTGAAGTCCATGATGGAGATGCTCTGCGCCGAATTTTGGTGAAGCGTAAAACTTCCATTATAACGCAAATGGGTTTCGGCGGTGGGGCTGCAGAGCTCCGTAGTGAATTACTTCCCGACACAATCGGCAAGATCAACCAGACAGGCGCTGCCCGGTTCTGTGTTCAGCGAACAAACAATGGGTGCGGGCTGCCGCCTGTGCCAAACTGGGTTCGCGCAAAGCCTTCTGCCTCGTAGTCAACTTGCATCGCCATAAACCGCTTAGAGATCTCTTTGTTATCTCCCAGAACTTTCTGTCCCGTCGATGCTTCCAGCAAGAATGAATTAGCACCATCGCCTGACGCATGGACGTAAAGGTCCAGCCTCTCGGGCGAACCCGGCTTGCTGTATGAGGCATGACAGGCAGCGCCGCCTTTGGCAAAAGTCGGGTTAGCTGCTGGTTGCAAACGATCCTCCCAATTCGTGATTTCCCCGAACTCAACCATGCGCGGCCCGTATCGTTTCAGTATCTTGAGTCGGAGCGGACAAGAGCCTTGTGGGATCTCTGTAATCTCCAATTCGCCACAGTGAACACGAACGCACCACGCTCTGGGTGATGAATAGTCACGCGGCATGAACAACGTAACTATGTTCTCGTCACTGACTTCCACAATTTCCGGCGCGCTGCCCCAGGACCCTTCTCCTTCACTTACTGCTACTTTCGCTCGAAGGTGTTTACGCAGGGTGTTGGCGTTCCGATCAGCCTGTGTGGCGGGCTTTTCGATATTCCTGGCAATCTGTCCGAGGTGCCTATTCCGTTCGGCATCGAGTTCGGCCGTAAGGCTCCCGATTTGGCGTCGAAGATTATTTGCCTCGCTACGAAGCGTGTTTGCCTCGCCGGAGTGGCGCAGTTCAAAATAAGCGAGAACGGGCAAAGCGATCGCAGGAACCGCGACCAAGAAGCTGTGCCACCAGGGATGCGCCCAAAGAAAATCTTTAATCGCTGAGTGCAGTAGAGCAAGGACAAAAAACAGATCAACAACCACGACTATCACGAACGCTCGTTTCATACAACGCCCTTTGCGGTATTCAACTGCTTGATGTTTCAATTACGCCGTATTTTAACCCACACGCACCTCCGCAAAAAACGCAAATCGGCGCTAAGGTACCGCGGATGGGGAGAGGAGGGTGATTTCGGACTGAGTGTGGGTGTCGCCGGCGTAGCGCATGCGATTCTGGCCAATGTGGGTCATGATGGTGAAGTCCATGTGGGTTGAGCCAGTTTGCGTGACGCTCGAAACCATGCCGGTACGCAGCGAAATGGCGGTGAGGCTTTCGGCATTGCCGGTCCAGACTCCAGAAGTACGCAAACCGTTTTGACGGAAAACTTCAGGGGTGCGCTCCTTGGAGTCACTGCCGCCGACGATTTCCGAGTGGGTCATGATGATGGCGCACTGCTCCGGCGAAGGCGCAGGAGTAAGGGGCACGCCGCCAGCTTCGGACGGCTGGCCGACGGCGGGGCACGGTTCGTTGCGCACGTAGGTTGCCGTGGTTTTCCAGGCGAGACCGTCGAGCGGAACGTTTTCGAGGGGCTGTTGCGATGACCACTTTTCGCCAATGGCGATTCCCTGTTTCGGAAGCGACGCGCCCAAAGTCAACTGACTGATCCACTGGTTCAACATCGCCGCACGGGATGGATCCGAATCGGAGGCCAGATCCTTCAAGCCGGTGACATTGGTAATTTTCCCGTCCGCTTGCAGAGTGAACTCGATCGATTGACCCGCGAGTTTCTTGTATTGGTCTTCCATAGCAGCAACGTCAGGATCGTAGGCGGCGCTGTTGGTGGCCGCGGATGCTTTCTCGTAGGTGGCGCGGATGCGCGCCGACGCGGGCGCGCCGGGGGCGTCCGAAGCGCTCAACACGTCGAGGCGAATGACGACGCCGACGGACTCGCTCAATTTCTTCGGGCCTCCCGCATTCGTAATAGGGCCGGTGGCGGCCGATGTGGTGTCTATGCGCATCTGCACACCGTAGCGAAAGGTTTGGCCCGGCGCGAAGTTCGGGATGAGATGAATGCGGGCGCCGCTGGCGGCGCGAGGAAATGCATTCGAGGATGCAAGAAAAGCAACGCAAGCGATCCCTAGAAAAATGCGCACGAGCGCGGCGATGTTGCGGGTCATGCGAGTCATGTGAGCGACGCTAGCATAGCGAGAAGCGCATCGCAGATTTGACACCGGTCACGGATGTACGGTTGTGCCGGGCTTGACGCGAACGATTTGGGGAGCGTTGAGCGCGCCCCCTAGCCAGTAGACTGCCGAGGAAACGGGAGCGATTGCCGGGTCGCCGCCGGGCGGCGGATCGGCGGAGACAGGCAGAATTTCGAAGGCGATGCGACGGTCGAAATCGACGTAGCCGTTGGCATCGAAATCGCCACGCGGACTTTCCAGTTGCAGGCGCGAAAAGCTGACGCGCCCGTTGGAGCAGGAAAAATCAGCGGCGGCACGAGGAAAAGTGGTGACGCCCGGCCTGCGCACAGAGGCTTGCACGGATTCCACCAAGTCCATGGCGTTATAGACCGCACCGAGTACTTGGGCGGTTCCTTGGCAAGCGAGCGAGCGGAGCAACGCGTCGCGGCCGAGGCCCTTCGCGGCGAGGCGCACTTGCCCGGAGGCGGCGCCCGCAAACAAATCCGAGAGCGAAAACGTGTGCGCGGCGAGGAGGCCAAGGTTCACATCGCGGAATTGCGCGACGACATTGTAGGTGGGATCAGGGGAGAGATCCAAAGCCATGGAGCCAGACAGCGTCCCGCCATAGAAGCCGGCTTGCGCGTTGGTGAGCCTCAGATGGCGGCCGTCTACGGAAGCGTTGGCGTGGAGCTGAAGAAATTGAAATGAAGACAGGGCAAACTGGCCAATCGAAAGGGCGCCGTGACCACGCAGCCAAATGGGCATGGGTTGCTGCGGCTGAGGCTGAGAGGCAAGAAACGGCAGGACGCGATCCAAAAGATTTTCGCGACGCTCCGGATTGAGCCAGCGATCCATTTCGGCGGCGCTCAATTGGCTGGCGGACAAAGTGAACGACCAATCGCCGGTTGCGGCGGTTCTTTGCAAAGAGCCATGCCAATCCGCAGCGAACGCATTGGCGGACGCGAGCTGCACCTTATCGCCCTGCGGCGACAGATCGATGGATGCTCTCACCTGAGTAATGTCGCGGTTCAGAAACGGCGCGTGAACCTTGAGCCCGTTCAGCGTGATCGCGCCAGAGCGTTTGTGGAGCGTGGGCCAAGGATTGCCGGTCCATTGCAGATCGCACGCCACGGGGCCGGCAAGTAACCATCCTGGCGGCAAGTTGAAGCCCAGCGCTTCCGCGGCGTCGAAAAGCGAACGAACCTCCGGGGTGCGACCGCCAAGCTTCCAGAGCGAATGCCACTCGGGAGCACGCGACATGGAGGCTTGCAAGCGGAATGCGCCGTTTCCGGCGCCCACGGAGAAAACCACTGGCTGCAGCGTCACGGAATTGGGCAAGAACGCCAGAGACGCCTTTTCCATGCGCATCTGCACCGGAGTGCTACCACCATCCGCTTCCGCGCCCACCGAATCAATCTCGCCATTTTCAATACGAGGAGGCCAGCCCGCAAGGGTTAGATCGAGAGAAGCTGAGCCGTGAACCTCGAGCTGTTCGACGACGTTGCGATGGAAGGCGCGATACCAGGAAAGGACATCGGCAAGGACGAGGCTGCGGGATGTGATTTCGAGGTGTTCGTCTTTTATGCTGGCTTGCTCGGGAGTTGGGGCTGGGGTGAAGGTCATCATTCCGGCAGCATGGATACTCGAGCGCGGCATTTCCAAGACGGCGCGAGTCAATTCCAGGCGGGCGTCCGAAGGATGCCAGGCGGCCTGCACATTCAGATTGGCGGCAGGGTCGTCTGGGCGCAGCGGCAGATCCCAGCGGTGCAGGCGGCGGAATTGGGCGGCGGATGAGAAATTCCAGTCGTAGCCGTAGGTTTGAGCTTTGAGTTGAAGGGAGAGAAGGCCGCGCATGCCGTAGTCGTCTCCCCGGAAGAGACGCAAGACGTCAGAGAGGGACGCAGCGTCCCAGTCGAGCTCAAGAGACGCGGGCCGCAGGCGCGAAGATGTGCCTCCGACGACGCCGCTCAAGCTGAGCTCGCCAGCTTGCTGGACATCCACGGCGGCGCGAAAGGGCTGCGCACGCAAATCGAGACGCCAACTGCCGGCCGAAGTTTGCTGGACAGTTCCCTCGACCCCTATAAAGGCAAACGGCAGTTTGTTATTGCCTTCTTTGAAATCGATACGGCCGCCAGAGACTTCAAGGCGGGCGGGCCTTGCAGAAGCCCGGTAGGTTCCGGGCGCGAGAGGAAGAGCCGCACGCGGACGCGGCAGCCACGATTCCAGGTTCCACTCGCCGTCAGGGAGGCGAACCAGATTCAAGGAAGGCCGCGTGATGGAAAGCGCGCCGAGCTCGATCTTGCCGCGAAAAAGGGCGGACCAGCGGGGGCTGACGGCGACCTGATCGGCGCGAAGAAAATACTCGTGGCCGAAGCGCGGGTCTTCGCCCACGGTGATGTAATTTGCCTCGAGGCGCGGGCCTTCCAAAAGGCTGAAGGAGTAGTGGCTGACTTCCACGGGACGTCCGAACGCAGCTTCGAGCCGGAGAGTCAGCGAACGATGCAACCAACCGCTTTCGAGCAAAATGGAGAGGCCATAATCGAAAAGAAAAAATGCGGCGATGGCGATCAAGAAGATTCGAATGCGGCGCCGCGAGCCAAGGTAGCGGCGGGATGGGGGCGTTTGCGGCGAATCGCCGAGGTTCAGGAGTGGAGATTCGCGGTTTGGAATAGCCACGCTCATGACGTCAGCGTATCTGGTGGAAGATGCGATTCCAGCGCGTGCGAAAAGGAATGTCAAGCAAGGTCTTGCCGAGATTGGCAAACTGCTGGGCAATCGAAGACGCGCCGTTTTCGACAGGAGGATTTTTCAGCGACCAGTAAACAAACAGAGGACGGCCCACAATGGCGTCAAGCGGCACGAAGCCCCAGTAGCGGCTGTCGGAACTATTATCGCGATTATCTCCGAGGACGAAATATTGATTGGCGGGCACGCGCAGATCGCCATTGTGCGTGTCCTGACGCAGCGTACGCGCCCATTCGGGAGTGATCTCGCCAGAGATGATAAAGGGGTCCCCGGGAGGAAAATCGAACATGTAGGGGTCGGCTGTGGAAGGATTGTGAAGGGCATAAGGCTCTTTGAGCGGGGAGCCATTGAGATAGACACGCTGGTCGGCGATGTGGATGCGGTCTCCGGGCAAGGCGATGACGCGCTTCACGTAATACGGATGGTCTTCGTAGGGATATTTGAAGACGATGACATCGCCGCGGCGTACGGGGCGGTACGGCAGAAGACGCTCGTACCATTTTCCCGCGCCGCCATAGACGAATTTGTTGACGAGCAAATGGTCTCCAACGAGCAATGCCGGAACCATGGAGGCGGAGGGAATCTTGAAAGCCTGCGCGAGGAAGGTAGTGGCAAAGAGGGCGAGGACAATCGTCACAATCAGGGACTCCACGTAACCTCGAAGCGGTCCTTCGCCCGAGGAAACATTGCGCGAGGCTGAAGAAGGCTCAGGAGCGATGGAAGGCAGCGCTTCGTCAGGCATTTCACGTTCCCTGTTGATGGCGTTGCGCTTCTTGGGCGGGTTCTTCGCGCAATGATTTCAATGCCAAGAACGCAGCGGCTTGCTGTGCGATCTTCTTGCTCGTGCCGTCGGCCTCGGCGAGCGAGCGGCCCTCGACGCGCACAGAAACGCGGAATATTTTGGCATGCTCTGGGCCGGATTCAGCGATGATGCGATATTCCGCAGGGCGAAGACCGCGGCTCTGGAGCCATTCCTGAAGGGCTGATTTATGATCCGGCTCAGCGAGCAATTCGGTGATTGCCGCCGAATCGTAGAGCAAGGAGCGTTCGACAAACGCGGATGCGGCATCAAAGCCGGCATCGCGAAAAATGGCGCCGACGACGGCTTCGTAAGCGTCAGCGAGAAGATTTCGCTTCTGGCGGCCTCCCGTTTTCTCTTCGCCAGGACCAAGCCGCAGGTACTGGCCGAGATTCAGGCGCGTGGCCGCTTGTTCGGCACTGGCGACGCCGACCAAACGCGCTCGCGCTTTGGAGAGGCGGCCTTCATTCCAATCGAGGAACTTCGAGGCGAGAATGGAGCTGACTGCCAAGCCCAATACGCTATCGCCTAAAAATTCGAGCCGCTCGTTGTGCGGAGCGCCTGAATTGAATGCGTGAGAACGATGCGTGAGCGACCGCTCGAGCCATTGGATGTTCGTGAACCGGTGGCCCAGGACGGCTTCTAGCGCTTCTCGTTCCGAATCGTTCATCTGCGGCGGCGGGTTAGGGTTTCTGCGGCGGCGCGGCTCCTTCTTTCGTCTTGGCTTCCTTGGATCCCTGTTTGCACCGGTCCTGAAGTGGAGACGCAATTTGGGCGCAACTATCGAAGGCCTTCTCCGAGTCTGGATACTTTTGCAGATATTCATCGTCAATTCCGAGGACGAAAAAGTCGGCGGGGTCAGGATTGGTTTCCAGAGTCGTCGCCTGCTGAAGTTCAGCGGAAGATACGTCATACTTTTTCTGCCGGAAGTAAACGAGCCCTAGCCCGCTGTGCGATTCGGAGAGCGCTGCATTCTTGCTCGCGTTGAACTGATCGTCGGTCAAATTTGCCGGTTTGGTCAACGCGTTAAGGAGTTCGAGCGCGTGCTTTTCATACTGCTCGGCCTTGGCCAGTTGTTGGTCAAAGTTAGGCGTATTGGGATTGCCGTGCGGGATCATCCAGCCGACATGCGTTAGAACGGCCAAATCATCTGGATTGAGTGTTAGAGCTCTATCGGCCGCGTCGCATGTTTTATCCATCTCGTCCTTTTGAAAATAAGCGTTGGCAAGGGTCGCATAGACACCTTCCCGATAACGGCTCTGCGGGAAATCCTTGACGAATGCTTCTCCGGCCCGAATTTGCGCGTCATAGTCTGGCGGAGTGGATGACTGCAAGCCGTAAAAGGATTTGTAAGCAGCTTCTTCCTTAGGGTCAACGGGCGGGGCGGGAGCGACGTTTTGCTGCGGATTCTGCAGCGAGGGCTTCTGTGCTTGCTGCGGTGGATTGGTCTGTTGCTGGGACTGTTGCTGACCCTGCTGGCCCTGCGCGAACAAGTGCGGCGCCGCGACGAAGGATACAATCGCGGCGAGGACTAAAATTAGAAGGCGCTTTCGGTGGTTCATGACCATCTCCTTTTCGATTTACGGCTGGGCGCCTTTCGGCGGCGGTCCATAGGGCGTGTTGAGCCCCTGCCGAGCAGCGACTCGGGCCTGCTCCGGCGCGCCGCTCACGGCCAATGCGGCGCGGTATTCCTCTTGAGCTTGCTGACGATTTCCACTCAGGTCATTGATGCGCCCCAAGTATACGTGCGCCCAGGCCAGAATGTCCGGGCCGGGAGCCGATGGGCCGTTTGATGCGGTTACGGGCGGATGCACGATCTGTTGAAACAAGTCCTCTGCCTTTTGTCCCTGGCCCTCGAGTACGGAGGCGATTGCCAAGCCATAGAGCGCGCGGGGGAGATTCGGGTGCTGGTCAAGAATTCCCTGGAAGGTTGCCGCCGCGCCTTTACCATCCTGCGTGGCAATCTGGCGATCTCCACGAAGCAGCTCCTGCTGCAGCGCTAAATCCGCAGCGCTCGCGTCGGCTTCGCCGGCCACGCCGCCGGGAGCAACTTTTTCGGAAGCATTCGCAAATTGAAAATTCTGGAAACGCTGTTCTTCCGCGGCAACGTTTACCCCCTGAACGAGGCTCGGGAAATAAAACGTCATCGCAGGTTCGGACTTTTCAAAAACAATCAACTGCTGATACAGGGGCCGCACCAAAATAAAACCGGTACGATCGGCCTCGTTGAGGACCGACTCCACACGAGCGGCCGGCAGTTTTTCAAGCCGAAGCTCCGCGGCGCGCACAAGGGATTCATCAAAAAGGCCGACAAAGTCATCGTGGTAAGCAGGAGGAAGCAGAGGCGCGCGATCAGCAACCTGAAGCAGGTCGCGCCGCGTGGAAATGACCTGCTGATATTTGAGCGTTAGAGGGTCGAGAAGGAAATGGAGAAAGCCGTGACGGATACTATCCATAGGCAGCACGGGTCCGGGGCCCACAATCATGGCGTAGTGGTTGCCGATGTTGCGGAAGTTGACACGATTTCCGACTAAAGGCTCGACGTACACAGTGAAGGTACGGGAGACAACCGGGGTCATAAGTTCGCGAAGATATGCGCTGGTTTGAAATACGACCTGGCGCACAGGGCCGGTCAAGCGGGCGACCTCGGCATCGGCTTCCGGCTGCACGGCGGCCCATTCGCGATCGAGGCGCGCTTCGACATAAAAATTTCGAAGGACATCGTCAAAATCATAGATAGGTGTGACCGCCGGAGGAATATCATTATGCGCTACGACGAAGGAAAAATCCGGCGGCGGCGCGACGACCAGGGCGAACGAAAGAAAGGGTGAGAGAGTCTCGTCCGAGCTGACAAATTCGTGTTTCTGATAGAACGCGCGCATGGCTTGGGCAGCGGGGCCGTTCAATTGAAGCATGCGGGCGCGAAGGGCAGTATGCGCCGGGTAAATATCGAGCGTAGTCGAATTGGCGTCAAAGCCGGCGGCGTCGAGAGCACACATGATGGCAAAAACCTGCTGGTTGGTCTGTACGGTGATGGACTGGCCACTTTGCTGCGCGGCTGCAGGGTGCAGGGCGGCGATGCCAATGGCAACGCATAGAGAGAGCGCCATTGAAAGCGGCAAAAAATAATAGCAAGTAAGTTTGCGGCTAATCATTCGTTTCGGTTCGCCCGCGTTCTGTTCGCCCGGCTCCCACGCGGAATTTGCACTCTCAGTGCGCGGAGCAAAATCGATTACCCTGAAGGCTTCGATGTGAAATACCACTTTATCGGGCTGGGTGGGACGAGTCAAGAAACGCGAAAAAGGGAGTGGGTTAGTTTGAATTTTTGACTCTTTGTGTCACGATCAAGAAAATTCAAACTGACCCACAACCCGAAAAAGCGTCCGCTTGCCTTCTTCCGTCGCCCCACAAGAACCACGCCGTTCACCTCTCGGCCGACCAATTGCTTCACCCTGCTTCGAGGTCTTGCCTGGGCGGAGGGTTGCATCCGTAGGAAACTCGCGCGCCGGAATGCCCCCGAGGAGAAAATGGTTTGCTCAGAAGCGGACGGATGGCGGTTAGCCGCGAACGCGGATTTCACCGAAGCTCAAAACAATGCGACCGCCTGCCGTGGGCCGGCCAAAGGTCAGCTCAGGCTGAAAGCGGGAGAAAATCAAGACCTGATCAATGGCGTGGCGAATAGCGGCATCATTCGGTCCGGCAAGAATCGTGTAGCCGGCCACTTGTCCCTCCGCATTGAGAGTGGCTTCCACAGTAAGCATCCCAGCATTCGAAGAACTGCCGTTGCTGATAATCCCCGGAACCGGGAATGGCGCCAGGCTTTCCAAACACGCGGGTTGGACCAAGTCCGTAGGCAAATCGTTCGGTATGTGGCCCATGGGAATGCCGACTATCAAGCTTTGCACGAGGAAGGCAAAAGCGAAGGCCGCCGTGAGCAAACCGCCGGTGGCGGGCACGGCCAGAGGCCGCAGTATATTGTCGAAGAAAACGGAGACTCGCACCCAAAGGCGGCGCGATGCTACCTGCTGAGCTTGCGCGCGGGAAGCTTGGACGCGAATGCGAGTGGCCAGATTGGAAGGCGGCGCGACAGGAGCAGCCTCCGCCAGCGCGCGGGCCAAACGGCTATAGGCTTCCAAGTCAGCGCGACAGGCCGGGCAACCGGTTAGATGGGTGTGGACGCCCGCGTGACGCTGAGCCGACATCGCACCGTCAAAATAGCCCGCCAGATGACGCCCAACCTCTCGGCATGTCATTGCCTGCCTCCGCGTTCCCCATTCAGCAATATCGCGCCATACGAACCGAGCCCGATAGAAACGTGATGATCCGTGATGGATGCGGATACGACCGGGCGCACTGTCGCCGGCGTGCTGGGCGCGCGCAAGAACGGATCCAGCAGCTTCCTCAAAGTGCGACGTCCGCGGAGAATGCGCGTCTTCACCGTGGCCACAGAAGTTTCGAGCACTTCGGCCACCTCTTCGTAAGACAATCCCTCAAGATCGCGTAGAATCACCGCGCTGCGGAAGACGTCCGGCAACTGCGCCAACGCGTTGTGCACGGCGGCTTGGGTCTCGTGCGCGGCGAGCCGCTCGAAGGGAGTCGCGCTGAGATCTTCGATTTGCACCATGGACTCGTCTTCACGCAGCGAAGCGTCGATCGATATTTCGTTCCGGCAATGGCGATGCCACCAGCGCCGATGGTTCAAAGATTCGCGAACAGCAATGCGGTACAGCCACGTTTTTAGCGAACTGCCGTGGCGAAACCGGTTGATTCCGCGAAAGGCTTTCAAGAACACCTCTTGCGTGACATCGGCTGCGTCCGCGCGGTCGGAAAGGATGCCGTAGATGACGTTGTAGACAGAGGCGTGGTAATAAGTGACGAGCCAGTCGAAGGCTGTGTCGGAACCCGATTGAAGTTCACTGACGAGCCTTGTTTCGTCCTGTATCCAGGATAGAGTCTGAGCTAAATCAGACATATTGCTTGCCGCCTATCCAGGCCCGCATCTGGCCTTTTCCTGTCTCGGCTTCCGGCCGCCTCTGGCAGCGACCGAAAAGTTTGCAAGTGTCTAATTGCTTAGACACCGCACCGAGTGTTTCTGTTCCTGAGAATAGCAGAGTTCTGCCTCAGCAGCACTAGGTCTTAAGTACCGCCAAATCAAACTCTGCCAGACTGGGATGCAGCATGGTCCGGCGCCGTTGGCTGCGGCCAGCCAGGCGGGGCAGCGGAATTCAGGGTGGTACGGTATCAACGCGCAGAAGTAAAGCAAATACTGTATAGCAATACGGTCATTCTACTTCTAGTGTAGGGGAGTTTTCTGGGGCAGCGTAGGTTGCCGGGGGATGGTGGGGGTAGTTTTGGGTGTTCATCAACCCTGCACAGGCAACGCCGCCCGGCTAGGAAGCCGTCTCACCAAAATTCGTACGATGCATGGAGGACTTTTTTGGCACCTGTGCGAATCCTGATTGTGGACGACCATGACGTTATGCGCGGCGGCCTGCGGTCGCTCTTGGAATCCCGGCCAGGCTGGGAAGTCTGCGGAGAGGCCGCAAACAGCACGGACGCAATTAAGCAAGCCAAGGCTTTGCGCCCAGACGTGATCGTGCTGGACATAAGCATGCCCGGATTCAGTGGGCTTGACGCCGTACCTTTAATCCGCAAGGAAACGCCAGGCACCGAAGTGCTGATTCTAAGCCGACACGAAGAGCGGGAAATGCGGCTCAAAGCGCTGGAGGCCGGCGCACGAGGATACGTCACGAAGTCTCAGGGTCTCGCGCGCGAATTGCTGGCAGCAATCGACGGAATCGTGCGCGAGCGGTCAGTGTTTTGAAGTTAAAGTGGTGGAGCCGATGGGATTCGAACCCACGACCTCCTCGATGCCATCGAGGCGCGCTCCCAACTGCGCCACGGCCCCACCGAGATGAAATTGCCTTTCCCGATTCTATAACAGGTAGCCGATTCCTGTTCGGCAAAAGCGACGCCGAATATTTACGGTCCCTGCGCTGCAACTACGCCGATGTCGACCATGGTGTTGCCTTTTTTCATTGATGGCACAGCACAGATGTAAAGCACCACGCCCGACGCGGGCGCGCGAACATCTTCTATGGTCTTCCCGAAAAAATCAGTGACGTATCCCACTTTCATGCCTGCTTCGACGTAGGTCCGCTTATCGACGAGCGGATAGAAGATTCCGGTTTGATCGCTCGTGGCTGTCACCACTTTGGAAAACCACACGGGATTCTGGACCGGCGGAGCGTCGCCCGGCAGCATTTTCAAGTATCGCATCACGTTGACGGAGCCGTGCACGATGGCGTCCACATCCTGCGGCTCAACGGTTCCCGCGTAGCCTGCCTCAGCAATAATGGCGGGCTTGCCGCGGCTCAACGCGGCGGCGTCGAGATAGTGCGAATTGTTCGGATCGAGCGAGCGGCTATCTTGGATGATGATGTGATCCATGCCAAACGCGAGAACCATTGCGCGCGTCACGGTGTCGAGCTTCTCGTTTCCTGTTTTCGGCCAGTAGCTGTAGGGCCGCAGATTCTCGTCGAGGTCGCCGCCATGCAGGTCGATGAGGTAATCGCAGCGCTCGACGATGTCTTTGGTGATGAGCCAGGACGCGCGCTCGGTTTGCGTTCCGTCGGGCTTGCCCGGATACATGCGGTTCATGTTCTTGCCATCGACGGGATTCAGATGCGGGACTTTTTCTTCGAAAGAGTTGACGTTCACAATCGGTATGAGAATTACCGTGCCGGAGAGTTCCTTAGCGTCGAGATGCTGAATGAGCTGCTCGACGGCAATGATCGACGCATATTCGGTGCCGTGAGAGCCCGAGACGATTGCGAGCACAGGCCCAGGTTTCGCACCACGGACCACAACGACGGGAATTTGCATTCCGGCGTCAACGCCGACAGGCACATCGATATAGCCGGTGGCTGTTTCACCGGGCGCGGCGGTTGCGCTGCCAACGGTGAAACTTGATTGCTGCGCGCTGACGACAGGCCCGAGCCAGCACAGGAGTGCAACGGCCTCAGCCATTACAAGAAGACGGAGCAGGCGAAACATGTTCACAGCCTCCTCGCACAATCAACCCGCAGCGGTGACTGTTCCCTTCACCATATACGGCACGCTTCGCCCGCGACCGCGCCAAGCACCGCCTCAGTTTTCATCCTTCGCCGATTGGTCGTCGCTTGATCTTGCAAACTGCGAAATCGCGAAAAATAAACAGGTACACAGGATAAAGTTAGTGCTCGAAAGGATCAAGAACGCTACTGCCGCAGAGGCCCCGCTCGCTGAGCTAAACAGTTCGGTGTCCAGTCAAACCGAGGGAAACAACAGCCAAAAAGCCAACTGCCCAAGCGGCCCGTGGAAATGCAATGCGAGGAGGCACACTACCGCGAGGACGACAGTGTATGCTGCGCTTAGTAAGGCGCACCGAGGGAGTGACTGCATCCTCTTATTCTGTGCCTTGCTAGAGCTCGCCGCTCGCAACCGATACCAAAACGTCAACAGGTCTATTCGCCCGTCGCGTTGTTCCCTGCTACAGATGAAACCAACAATGAATTGAAAAGCAGCGGAAAAGTGTTTTCAGGCTGTCCGCGGAACTGGCAGCGGAAACCGATCAACACGATGCGACCCTGGCCAAATGGCAACGATACGGCGGCCACTCGGCCTTCTATGTGCTGCTCGCCCAGGAGCCATCCACTCAGAAGCGGATTGGTTTTTGGGTAGACGGCGAGGATGCGAATGCCGTCGTGGTCGCCTAACTCCGTGAATGGATTCTTTTCCCGTTCATTTGCGCCGGTGAATCGGGGAGGCCCAGCGGGCGCCTTTGGGTCCCACACTTCAAACGCTTGCGAGTCCACGAAGAAGGCTACGGATTGGTTCTGCATTCCTCGGGTCTCCGGAAGATCAGGGTCCACATCGATGCGCAGGAGAGAGCCGGGCGCGTAAAATTGCGCCGGACCGACATTGGCCAGCACATTGCGCACGGGCAGACCGAATTCCTGAATGAGCAACTGGGAAGCTTCATCGAGCGCGACCAAGTGGCCGCCACTCTTGGCAAAGTCCTCGAGTGCCGATACACCCTGCAAACCGAGCCCGCCGGTGTATTCGGGGCGCTGCGTTATTCCGGCGTTTGTGCCTTCGCCACCGTACAGAGGAGGAGCGCCAACTTGCCAGCCATGAAGCATGGCCTGTTCACTCTGCTGCGGCAGAATAATCACGTCGAATTTCTGGCGCAGGCTGCCGGCGCGAATATCCGCGTCGTGCAAATCGGTGTATGGAATCGCGTAGCGGTCGAGCAGCCATCGCGTCCAGCCAGCGTCCATATTCGCTTCCCACGAATCGTAGAGGCCGATTCTGCCAAGCTGCATTCCGGCCGGCGGATCGAGATGGTGAGCAGGCTCTTCGATCGTGGCCGGTTCGGTCGAAATATCCGCCGGCTGATCCACACGCACAACGCTCACGCCCATCTGCAGCGGGAGGGTCCAGCCGGCCATGTCGTAGGGGCGCTTGGGCGGGCCGCCAGGATAGAGGCGAATATCGGGATAATGTTGCGGCTCCATCAAGTCGATCAAAAAGGGACGGAACGGCTGCGCGGCGGGCATGACGATGGTGCCGGCGGGATATTGCGTGCTATTCACGGTGAAGGGTTGCGTGGCTTTGCGAATCTGCACGGCTCCCATTTGCAATGCGAAGAGCATGTCGGCTGTTGCCGTGGAATCGTGCTGTTGCTGAGGCACGATGTACGCAAATGGGCCGCCCTTTTGGCCGTCAGCGATTTCGTCGTGGCACATCTGCCAAAAATCGAAGAGCCACTGGTCTTTGCGGCGCGCGGCGATGTCGAGAACAGCCATGTCACCCGTGATCATGTAATCGACGGCATCTTTCAAATGCCACCAGCCGCCACGCCAAGGATCGGGGTAGTAGATGCTTGGTTCCGTGGCGGAAACTCCGTTGGAAAACATCTTGGGAAGCGATTGCGGCGGATAGTAGCCGGGCGTAGCGTAATCGAAGAGTGCGGTTTCAGTAAGAATGCCGATCATGTTGTGGTAATAGGGCGCGGTGCGCATGCCGCCGTTCCACCACATGTCAAATTCCTGGCGCGATACCGCGCCGGGCTGGTTTTCCGCTGTGAATCGCCGGGTCATGGCGTCGCCGACCAGATTCACGCCGCGGACGACTTCCGCCGGGATGTTCGGGTTCATCGGATCATCGAACGGCGGCACAAAAATGCGCGATGGGAACGGGCCTGACTGATGCTGGTTGTAAACAATCTGCGGAAACCATTCTTGATAAAGCTCCTTGGCGACGTCGCGGCTTTCGATGGTGTTGAACATGTACCAGTCGCGATTGTTATCGTGGCCGACGTATTTGTTCCAAAGCTGCGTAACGGGCGCAAGCTCGTATGGCGTATTCAAGTTTTTGTCGTACCAGTGCGCGACGATGTCTAGCCCGTCGGGATTGATCACGGGGCACTGCACCAGAATTACGTTGTCGCGAATGCGCTGCATTTCCGGCGTCTCTTCGGTCGCGACGCGATAGGCCAGCTCCGGCGACTGTTGCGCACCGGCGACTTCGGTGGCATGCAAGCCGCCGTCAATCCAAACGATGGCCTTCCCTTCCTCCGCGAGCTTGTGCGCGGTGGCTTCATCGATCGTTCCAGAGGCAAGCTGCTGCACGATGGATTTGTAGTGATCGAGCTCGCGAATATTCGCCTCACTGGAAATAATCGCAATGAACATCTGGCGGCCGTATCCGGTGGGGCCAATGTCTTGCAGCTTCACGCGAGGACTTGCGGCGGCGAGGGCCTGATAATACTTGGTCATCTGCTCGAAATCGGCGAGGTGATAGTCGGCGCCAGGCGCGAATCCGAAAACGGAATCAGGCGTTGGAGGCGGAGTTGGCGCAGGCTTCTTCGCTTTTGGTCCAGCCGAAACAGACGCTGCCGAAACAAACAGGAGAATCAAGGCAGCCAAGCAAGTGCGGACGGTTTTCATAGAAGCCTCCTCGCGGACCGCAAATTCTAGTTGTTCTCGACGCATCCGAAAAGGGTGAAACGGCGGCAATCCCTCTACGGGTTACAAAAAGAAACAGCGCGACTATTTATACCAGTTGTAACCGATAGTAAAGATAAGGCTGGCGTTCAGACCGGGATTCAAATGGCCAAGACTCGCGTTGGAATGATGCACGCCCTGAATTTCAAAATCCCAGGCGCGCTTGGGACGCGTAAAAAAATGAAATCCCAGAGCGGCTTGCGGTGTGAAGTTCACATACGACGTATTGCCGGGCGGCACGTTTGACGTGGTGAACAAGACGCCGCCGGCAATCAACGCGTACGGCGCAACTTTGCGACCGCTGGTGAAATTCCATTGAAAAATTGCCGGCTTGAAACTCGCGCCATAGACGGGCCCTCCCGGTTGCATCACGAGATAAAGCGGCATGAGGTCCATGGCGAGTTCGAAATTGCCCCGCACCCAGCCGTGGAGGTGATCTCCGGTGAGAATTTTCCCAATGCGGCCGCCGACAATGAGGAACTGCGTGCTGTCCGCATGGCCGAGTCCCGTTCCGCCGCCAACAAAGGGCTGCAGCTCCCACGCTCCACGGGTGAGCGACTGCGAGGGAAGGCTTTGCGCCTTGGCCGTTGCGGTCATTAGGAAAAGCAAAATCGCGCAGCAAAACAGTTTCATGCCAGGAGCCCTTATCCGTCGATGCGTTCACGCAGATTCAAAACGAGGCGATAGCGTAGCACTCTCTGTGGAATCTTCAAGAAATACGGCGCGCGGATGCGGACACGCGCAAAGAAATGTGGATTTCACCGCCGATGCTTTCGGTTACAATACGCGCCCTATGGCTAAAATCACGTTTTTCGGCGCAGTGGGAGCAGTGACCGGCTCCAAATATCTGGTGGAGGCGAGCGGCAAACGGCTGCTTGTCGATTGCGGGCTTTTCCAGGGGCCAAAGGAGCTGCGGCAGAAAAACTGGGACCGGTTTCCTGTCGATCCGGCTTCGATTGATTGGATTGTTCTGACACACGCGCACATCGACCACACGGGTTACCTGCCGCGCATCGTGCGAGACGGGTTTCGCGGGCCGATTTACGCCAACGCCGCAACGCATGAGCTTTGCGCGCTGCTGCTCACCGATTCGGCCCACCTGCAAGAAGAAGATGCACAGTACGCCACAAAAAAGGGCTACTCCAACCACAAGCCCGCACTCCCGCTTTACACCGTGCAAGACGCGCAACAGGCGCTCAAACTTTTCCAAGAGATTCCACGCAAAGACCCATTCACGATCAGCTCGCAATTCACGGTCAAGCCTTCGGACGCGGGGCACATCCTCGGATCGTCTTCGCTGCAAATTACGATTACGGAAAATGGCAAATCTTCGGTTGTGGTTTTCTCGGGCGACGTGGGCCGCTACAACCAAGCCATCCTGAACGATCCGGCACCCATCGCGAAGGCCGATTACATTCTGTGCGAGTCGACGTATGGCGACCGGGACCATCCGACCGCTTCGCCTTACGACGCGATTGCGGAGATCGTAAATCGAGTGGTGAAACGGGGCGGCGTCATCGTGATTCCGGCATTCGCCGTTGGCCGCACGCAAACGCTGCTGTACATTCTGCGCAAACTTGAAGATGAGCAGCGGATTCCGCGCTTGCCTATGTTCGTGGACAGCCCGATGGCCATTAGCGTGACCAATCTTTACGTCCGACATCGCGAAGACCATCGCCTGCAATTCACGCAAGAGGAGATGAGCGGGAAGCACGACCCGCTGAACGTGCACGAAGTTCACATGACGCGAAGCATGGAGGAGTCGAAAAAGATAAATGACGTGAAGACACCGTGCATCATTATTTCCGCAAGCGGCATGTGCACCGGCGGGCGCATTCTGCATCATCTGGCGCAACGGTTGCCCGATGAGCGCAATGCGGTGATTCTCGCGGGCTATCAAGCCGAGGGGACGCTCGGACGATATTTGCTCGGCGGCGGCAAAGCGGCACGTATTCACGGCAAAACAATTCCGGTTGGCGCAGAAATTCAGGAGGTTAGCCAGTTTTCGGCGCATGGGGACCGGACGGAGCTGGTGCGCTGGCTTTCCGGGTTCACGGCGGCGCCCAAACAGTTGTTTCTGACACACGGCGAGCCGGCAGCGGCGCAATCGTTCAGCAAGACTGTGCTGCAGAAACTTGGCTGGCGCGTCGCGGTTCCCGCGCAAGATGATTCCTTCGATCCATTCGCGTAGCCCTATGAAGAAGGGCCCAGCAAATCGCGAAATTATTTCCTTCTCATCCGCCGACAAGTGGGAGCATTGGCTCGACAAACATCACGCAACCTCCGACGGTATTTGGCTGCGTTTTTTCAAAAAGGATTCGGGCGTCGCCTCAGTGACTCACGCTGAAGCTTTGGATGAAGCGCTGTGCTACGGGTGGATCGACGGCCAACTCCAGAAATGCGACGACAGGTCCTGGCTGCAAAAGTTCACGCTGCGCCGGGCGAATAGCATCTGGTCAAAAAAGAACATCGAACACGCAGAGCGGCTATGCAAAGCAATGAAGATGAAGCCGGCCGGGTTAAAACAAGTGGAAGAGGCGAAAGCGGATGGCCGGTGGACGATGGCCTACGATTCTCCAAGCGCCATGCAGGTTCCACAGGACTTCCTCAAGCGACTCGCAAGAAACAGAAAAGCTCACACTTTTTTCAAAACTTTGAGCAGAGCGAATACCTACGCCATCGCCTGGCGTCTTCAAACCGCGAAAAAGCCCGAGACGCGCGAGAAGCGCATGAAAGCAATACTCGACATGCTGGCAAAGGGCGAAGCGTTTCATCCTTCAACGAAGTGAAAACCACAGCGGGGCAGCGATCGGTGCGGTTGGGTGACGGCGAGACTTTTTTTCAGAATGAGGAAACCTTTTGGCGGTTTTGTCAGTCCAACCAATCAAACGCACCACTCAGGGGTGAGAAGCTACCACCACAGGGCAACCTGCTTCTCACCCCACTCTCTTGAATGCATGCTGGACATTTCGGAACTTTTGCAACGAAGACTCTGCGTCGACCTATTCCATGCCGGACAAGCACGTTGCAGATTACCCGCGAGTGCTCCGGAGTTTCGCCAATCGGCGTTCGGCTTCGGCGAGGGTGGATTCTTTTTTGCAGAAGGTGAAGCGGAGCTGCTGCGCCCCGTCGGCGGGATCGTGATAGAAGCTCGAGCCCGGCACGGCGGCGACGCCGATTTCCTTGACGAGGTAACGCGCGAACTCCACGTCATTCGGAAAACCGAAATTCGAAATGTCGGTCATGATGTAGTAGGCACCACGCGGCTTGAAGCATTGGAAGCCAGAGCTGGTCAAAATTCCGAGCAAACGGTTGCGGCGTTCGAGATACTCGCTTGCGAGCTGCCGGTAATACGAGTCCGGGAAGCGCAGCGCTACGGCACCCGCCTCCTGCAAAGGCGCAGCGGCGCCGACGGTAAGAAAATCGTGGACTTTGCGAATCGCGGAGGTTACTTCGGGCGGCGCAACAGCCCAGCCGACGCGCCATCCCGTGACGCTGTAGGTCTTCGAGAGCGCATTGATGGTAATGGTGCGCTCGCGCATTCCCTCGATCGACGCCGCGGAGATATGCTGCGCTCCGTCGTAGAGCATGTGCTCGTAAATCTCGTCGGTGATGAGAAAGGCGTCGTGCCGGATGCATAGATCACGAATCATTTCGAATTCGGTGCGCGCGAAGACTTTGCCGGTGGGGTTGTTCGGCGTGTTCAAGATGATCGCCTTCGTCTTATTCGAAAATGCTCGCGCCAACTCATCGGGATCAAACGACCAATCGGGCGGGCGCAGGCGAACGAAACGCGGAGATGCGCCGCTCAAAATCGCGTCCGGGCCATAATTCTCGTAGAACGGCTCGAAGACCACCACTTCATTGCCGGGATTAATGATGGCCATCATTGCGGACATCATCGCTTCGGTCGAGCCGCAGCAAACTGTGATTTCGCGCTCGGGATCGATTTCAATTCCCTGCTGCCGCGCGAACTTCTCCGCAATCGCGTTGCGGAGCGACTTCGCTCCCCAGGTAATCGCGTACTGATTGATGTCGCGCGCAATGGCGTCGCGCGCAGCGGCCTTGATTTCTTCCGGCGCGGCAAAATCGGGAAAGCCTTGCGAGAGGTTCACAGCATTGTGCGCGAGGGCCAGCCGCGTCATCTCTCGAATCACCGATTCGGTGAACTGCCCGGCCTTTGCGGAAAGCCTGGCGCTTGCCGAAATTTGACCTGCTGCCGTGGGGTTCATCATTTGCCTCCGTGCCCTCCGCTTCCATAAAGCCGCCGGTAAATGGCTGCATTGCGCATCACGATCTCTACGTATTCGCGAGTTTGCGTGAACGGAATCGATTCGACAAACTCGGGGAGTTCTGAGTATTTCTGCCCGGCTTGCCAGAGGGCCACACGATCCTCGCCCGCATTGTACGCCGCCAGCGCCGCTTCGGCACTGTGAAAACTGCGCGTCAACTCGCCAAAATAGACAGCGCCAAGGCGCAAATTGTAATCAGGCTCAAGAAGACGATCTTCGGAGAATCGCATGCGCAATTGGCGCGCATAACGGTCCGCAGTTTCGGGAACCAATTGCATCAGGCCGAAGGCATTGGCGTAGGAATGCGCATCTTTTTCAAAGGCAGACTCCTGATGAATCAGGCCGGCGATGACCATCGGATCGGTGCGCGTGCGCCGCGCTGCGCTGCGAATCTGCGCCGCGTAGGGCAACGGAAACGCCAGCGTCCATGCTGTGCGCGGTTCTGCCGCGTACGGGCGAGACTCGAGGGAAGGATACACGACGTGCATCGCGGCAATCGCGCTGCCGTAATGTTCTCCGTTTGCCGCTACGCGCGCCAAGTCGAACTGCAGCGACGGCGCTCGCGTGGCGTCGTATGCGGCGTGCAATTCGAGCATAGCGGAGTCGTCAAAACCGATTGTTTCGAGCGCCACGCTACGCTGTACGAAAGGCATAGCCGCAGCTGGCGTCGACGTCAACACTTCGCGTGCTGGGGGGATTGGCGGAATGGCGTCCAATACCGGCAGCGCCGCCACTCGGCCCCGCCGCAGCGCCCGCAATGGCGCAGCTGCGTGCATCGCAAAATATGTATTCGGGAAGCGTGCTTGCAATTTTCCGAAATAAGCGCGCGCCACGGGCGCGTTCTTCTTTTGCTGCGCGAGGCGTCCCAGCCAGTAAAGGGCGTCCGGCGTGTAGCCCGAATCCGGATGCGCTTGCAGGAATCTCTCGATGAGGCCAGCAGCGCCGTCGCTGCGATCCATATAGGCAGCCCACGCGACACGCCACTGTGCGTTAATCGTGTCGTCGCTTGCAGGAAATTTGTCCGCGACCTGCTGATATTCAGCGGCTGCTTTGTCGCGGTCGAGCTTCACCCAATAATAATTCCCCACGGCGAAAAGCGTGCGCTCAGTCCAGAGGCTTACTGGAGCGCGCGACTGAATCTGCGCCAGCGCACCAAGCATGTTGGTTTCATTGTTCGCGGAACGATATGCCTGCGAGAGGTAATATAGCCGCTCGGCGTCGACGTCCTGCGCCTGAAACTGGGCGGAAGCGAGCAGGCTCGGATCGCCGCCAAGCTGCACGATGCAATCCGCAATGCGCAGATGCGCGAGATCTTCGTCCGGGCCTTCGAGCTTCGGCAGCGCCTCGTTGTATCCATTTTCGGCGTCCTGCCAGTGATGCGCTTCAAAAAGAATATTTGCACGGAGCAACCGTTCGGACATCAAAGGCTGCGGAAACGATGTCCCCATAGCGCTTTCGAAATAGCTTATCTTTTCACCGGCTTCGTCCGCTTGCGTGCTGAGCGGATAACGATCATAGACTTCGAGATAATCTCCGGCGGCAGCGATTTTGTCGTCCGCCTGTTCGTGCGCCTGCGCGCGGAGAAAGAGCAGTGCCGGATTTTGCTCGATGTCCGGCGCCGAGGCGAGCGCATCGAGCGCCTGCTGCGGCTGGTTCAGGGCAATGGCCGTTTCGGCGAGTGCTTGCAGCGCCAGCGGGGCCATCACGCTTTGCGGGTAATCGCGGCGCAGAGATTGCAATTGATCGAGCGCGGCCGAATTGTTGTTCAAATTGCGGTCGACCTGCGCACTCCAGAACAAAACGTAATCGGGAAGCAGTTTTTCCGGTTTGGCAGCGTCCAGCCACTCGCGGGCCTGCGGATAGCGCCCGTCGTTATAGTCGTAGTATCCGAGCGCCAGAGCGGCGCGCTCGCCGAGTTCCTCCTTCACATGCAATCTTGCAAATGCCGCTAGGCGCTGATACGCCGCGCCGGGATCCTTGTCGCTATCCTTTTTCAATGCGCGAGACAATTGAGTCAATTGCCGCGCTTCCACTGCAAAGCGAGAAGTAGTGAGGGGTCTCCCCGGCGGAAGAGGCGATTTGGCGGGAGCTTTCTGTGGCGCTCCAGCGGCGTGCGCTTGAGCATGCGCGGCTTGCGCCATCGCGGGTGCGGCGATGCACAGCATCAGGGACAGTGCGATGCAAATCGCACAAGCAGGACCGAGGCTTATTTTCACCACGGACGAATTAGCGGCGCAGCACCGGCGAGGGATAGGGATATTCTCCGAGCGTTTCCGGATCGCCGTTTCCCAGAATTTCGACCAACCAGTGATGGAAATAATCCACCGGATGATCCAGGATTTTCTGGAAACGGCGATCGTATTCTTTGCGGGCCTTGTCAAGTTCGCCTCGAAGGCGTATGCAAATGTCCTTTTTCTCGCGACCTTTGCGTACTTCCTCCGGCTTCAACATCGTTATGTCTTGCATAGAAACCTTGGCAACGCGGTTGGCGCGTTTGTGAAGCTCCTGCTCGCTGGCCGGAAGACTTGCGACATCAAAAACCGCCGCCGGTTCTTCGACAGCAGGTTCGGATGCAGTTTCCGGCGCGGGCGTAACCTGCGATTCTTCAACAATCGACTCATGAACGTAAACCGTTTCTTCGACGGGTTCAGCCGTGGCAGATTCCTGTACCTGAGCCGGTACTTCGGCTGCCGCCTCATCGCACTCCACGGCCGGTTCCTCGGTCAGCGCCGCTTCTTGCGCTTGTGGAGCTGAAATCTCGCGCGGCGGCATTTCCGGAGCAGGAGGCGGCTGTGCCACTTCCACGCCGACGGCGCAAACGCCTTCGGAGCTTTCCTGTTGGGAAAGATCACGATCGCGCTGCTGCATGACGCTGGTGATGAAAGATGAGAGAACGGAAAGACTGGCAGTCAGCGAAGCCGACGTCGCTTGCGCGCGCAGCATGGCCGGAAGAGCATTCGTCGGACGCGTGGAAGAGCAGGCCGAGACCAAATCTGCGTAAGCTTGCTGCAAATCTTCCAAAGTACGCTGCAGCGGAATCAGATTATCGCGGACCGCGCGCGAGACTGCCTCTTCCAGCGCCCGTTCGCGTGTTTTTTGTGCGTCAGCCATCGCGCGGAAATATCCCTGTCGCGATTATCGAAATACGCGCAAACGGTGTCAACACGCAATCCTGCGGCGCGTTCCTTCCGTACGATATTTGCCCCCGGCGGATTTGCTCACTGCCCTCCGGCCCGAGGCTTGATCAAGTCATCGAGATAGTCAGGCTTGCTGTCGTCACGCACCAAATGCGGATAACGCTCGCCACCGTGGTAATCCACGTCGACCGTCTTGTAGTAATCTTCGTCGATAACCAGCAAGCGGATCGGCTCTGAATTGTCCTTCGCAGCCTTGATGGCATCCTCGAGAATTTCCGGCGTATAGACGCGGCCGTTCACTCCGGCGAGCGTCATGCCTGAGGTGACTCCAGCATTGTAGGCTGGACTGCCGACGATGGAATCGCCGATGACTCCTTCCCTGCCAATCTTCAAGCCAAGTGAAAAGGCTTGCCCAGGATTGCCGCCGCGCAACCCGGGTTCGGGAGGCGTATCCGTGAACGCAACTTTCCACCCGCCGTTTTCAATGCCGCCGACAGGCGCTTCGGGGGAAAGCGAAGTCAGGCGCTCATGGAAGAACTTCGCCCAGTCGTATGGAGCGATCTGATTGAGCGCGCTCACCACATCGTCGAAGGTGTACGGCTTCACTTCGGGGCCGTTGTTAGCGCCGCCATGAAACAGATGGCAGAAATCGTCGATGGATTTCTGCCCGTTGCTTTGCTGATGAATGATCGTTGCGACTTCGAGCCAGATCAAATCCCCCTCTGGATAATAATCTGAGCCGCGACGCCAATTTGCCCAGCCCGGCCCTCCGTGAACGCCAGGGATTCCGGTCGCCGTATCCTGCAAATCGCGCCACATGCGCCCCGGCGTGCCAGGACCAAGGTCGGCGGCGATGCTCGCCAGATATTCGTGATATTGCTGCGGGGTCCACAATCCACTGCGCGCGGCGAGCAGCGGCCCCAGGTAATCGGTCAAGCCTTCGTAAACCCACAGCAAATCGTCCTGCATGGGAGTTTCATATTCCGGCGTGGCGAGATCGGCTGGCCGTCGGAACTTGCCATTCCATGAATGCATGAATTCGTGCGAGAGCAATCCGCCAAGGGACATTTCGGCATTCGGTCCAATCAGCGCGCGCTCCGGCAAACGGCTGTCGTTAGACTCGTTATGTTCAAGTCCGAAATGCGCAACGTGATCGCTGAGCGTCAGCAAGAAATGATAATCGCGGTAGTGCCGCGTGCCAAACAGCGCTCCGGACTCGGCCACAAGGTTCGTCATCTTCTGTATCGCGTCGGGTGTGATCGCGAGCGCCGCTTCGCTATCCGCCACCAAATCGAGATCGTGATGAATTGGCTCGCTGGGCGGCGTGATGTTAATGGCGCGATAGTATTCGCCGGCGATCACAGGAGAGTCGACCAGACGGTCGAGCGCCACGGGCTTGAAAACGACTTCGTCGCCTGAATGGCTTGCTTCCGGCAGCGGCGTTCCGTACTTCCAGCCGCTGGGCATCTTGAGTCTCGGCCGGTACATGATTTCATTCGCCGGCTTACCTGCCGGATACAACACATTCTGGTTCCAACTAATCACCACCAGTTTGTCAGTCGACGATGCCGCACCCGACGCAAATCCTCCGGCTTGCGGTTCAAGGTAATCGAAATCGACGTCGAGATGCGTGACGCCTTCGGGCACGTCCACGTGGAACGTGAACACATCCAACTTGTCGCGCTGCCACGGGATCAGTTTTCCGTCCGCATGGAAATACAGGCCGGTCACATTGGAGATTGGCCCGTCGGGGCCGTGCTCGCCGGGAATCCACTTGGGATAGTAGAGCGTCAGCGGGCCCGGTTGCACGGGCATCACCATATGCGTTTTCACCAGACCAAGCGGAACTTGCGTCGCGTCGACGGTGAGCTGAATCTCACCCGACTGCGCGAATGCAGCGGGAGCCAGCAAAATCACGAAAATCACCAGCCACGAAGACAAGGGAATACGCTTCGAATTCATCACTATGCTCCTATATTGACGAAATGAAATTCGCGGTCCAGCACCGGTAAAAACTCAACCCAGAGAACTTCGCGGCATCCTTATGGCCGCACACCAAAATGAACTGCAAATCATACGCCGATCTGTGCGGCGTGGCGGAACTTTTGTGCAAAAAAGGAGAGCGCGGAAGGACCGAAGGCAGTCCTGCTACTATCGCGCTGCGTACTATCGATCCGTGCTAATCGCGACTCGGCTTCAGTTTGGCTTCGAGGGCCGCTTTTACGCTGGGCCATTCCGAATCCACAATGCTGAAATAAACGGAATGGCGGATTCTTCCGGTTGAGGTGATCATGTGATTGCGGAACACGCCTTCCTCGCGCGCGCCAATCCGCGCGATGGCCTTGCGCGACTTTTCGTTCAGCAAATCGGTTTTCAGTTCCACGCGTATGCAGCCGAGTGTTTCAAACGCGTGGCGCAGCAGCAGATACTTGCATTCGGTATTCACGGCGGTGCGTTGCCACGGCGTCGCCACCCATGTCCACCCAATTTCGACGCGCCGGTGAATGCGCTCGATATTGGCGTAACGCGTGCTGCCAATCACTTTGCCGGAAGCCCGCTCGACGATCGTGAACGGCAACGAGACGCCACGCGCAAGATCAGCCAGAGCCACGTCGACGTACGCGGACATTTCCTCTGGCGTGCGCACTGGGTCGGGAATCCAGCGCCAGAGCTCTTCGTCGAGACCCGCTTCCGCCAATGCCGCGCGGTGAGCCGGCAGCATCGGTTCGAGTTGCACATACTCACCGCTGAGCGTCACTGGCTGCACGACCATTCTATCGGAGATTGCATCGGCCATGAATACGATTACCTCGTTCTCGACACTTTCGACGCCACACAGCAGCACCAGGTAACTCAATCATTGCTTGTAGACAACGCCGCCCTTCATCACGAAGGATACTCTTTGCACCACGCTGATATCTTCGAGCGGATTGCCGGGCACAGCGACGATGTCGGCGAAGTATCCGGGCTTCAACGCGCCGATCTGTCCTTGCCACATGAGCACTTTTGCGCCTTCGAGCATGTCGGCGCGGAGTACTGCGAGCGGCGACATTCCATACTGCGCCATCAGAACAAATTCGCGCGCCTGCGTTCCGTGTGGGAATGGGCCGACGTCCGTGCCGACCGCGAAAGGTATGCCCGCCGCGATCTGCCTTTTGAATTGCTGCGCCTTATAGTCAAGCATGGCATGCTCGCTCTGCGCCGCAGCCGGCGAAGGAGCGTGGTCCGCAAAATACTCGAAGACGGTAAAGGTGGGAATCGCGGGAATATCTTTTTCGCGCATGATGCGCATGGTTTCATCGCTCAGGTACGTGGCGTGGTCGATGGACTCCACTCCCGCCTGCGCGGCGTAGAGCGCGCCGGGCTCGCCATTGCAATGCACGCCGACTTTTGTGCCCAGCCGCGCGGCTTCTTCCACGCCGGCGCTAAGCTGCGCTTCAGTGTACTGATATTGGGAAATAAATTTGCCGTCGCGCAGCACGTCGCGGCCCGTCTCGTACATTTTCACGAAATCGGAACCTTCCTTGTGCTGCTCGCGAATTGTCTGGATGATCTGATCGATTGTGTCTGCGTAGTCAGCATTTCCCAACACGTGCTGCGCGGGATTGAAGCCGACTGCGTCTTCGTGTCCGCCGAGAATGGAAATGGCGTTGCCGCTCATGCGCATGCGTGGCCCGGGGATTTCCCCGCGATTGATGGCGTTGCGCACGGCTGTGTCAGCCGAACCGGCGCCTTCGGTACCCATGTCGCGTTCCGCGGTGAAGCCGGCCATCAAATCCGCGCGCGCGTTCAGCGCCGCTGTAATCGCCCGTTCCGGCACGGATTCATCGACGGTCTGCATGCCTTCGTTGCCGGGATGGAGAAAGAGATGCACGTGGGAGTCGATCAGCCCCGGCATGAGCGTGGTGTCGCCGAGGTCAATGGTCTGCGCGTCGGCGGGATGCGTGACGGATTGGCCCACTTCGGCAATTTTGTCGCCCTGGACCAGCACTTCGCCCGGCGTGACGGTTTTCCCGGATTCGATGTCGAGCAAGCGCGCCGCGTGCAATACGATCGGATGATTCGGCGGCGCGTACGTGTGTTCGAACCCGGTCTGCGACGCTTCACTCTGCGACGAAGCGGTTGTGACGGCTATTGTGAATGAAAACGCGAACAGAAAAATAAGGCTGAGGACGAAACGGAAGTAGTTGTTGTTCATGACGCGGGAATAATACCACTTCACTTCCCGTTTGCTGAACCAAAGGCGATTCGGGATAGATGAATACTAAGGAGCGCAGCGGCAGACTATGCGGGCACGCGCGCCAAACGCTGCACTCCGATGCTAAAGCGTGCGCCGTTAAGACTGCAGGCGCGCTTCGGCTGCGGCGCGAATGGCGACGGGAAACGAGCACGATTTGCGCGTCTGGCGATCCAGATGCACGGCGGTGATCTCCGTGGTCGCGGCGACGGTGCCCTTTTCGATATTCCGCATCTCGTGCAGAAACCGAATCACTTTGTCGCGCACTTCGAGCACGTGCGAACGTATTTCGACTACATCGCCGGCGAAAAGCTCCTGCTGATACGACGTGTTTTGCTGTACGCCAGCCATGCCGCGCTGCTGCTCGCGCATGTAAGTGGGCGTAATGCCCAGTTCGGCGAACAGATTCCACGTGGCCTCATCGAATTTTCCCGTGTACCACATCACGTTCATGTGGCCCATGTGATCGCAATGCCAGGGATGGACCGCGCCTTTGTATGTGAGTGTTTGCATGTCGCTTTAATGGTATGCCGCGGCGGCCGGCGATGCCACCCCAGCGTTCATTCGCTGTCCCATGTTAAAATAGAAGTGAGTCAAGTTACCAACGGGGGCGAAACGGTTTCGACGGAGACTGTCGCGGCCCGAAGGCATGCCGGGCGTCACCTGCCCGCAATCGGGTGAAACAATACAACTGCCAATACGCAGTTGGCTCTCGCAGCCTAATTAAAAACT
>JBAUEH010000004.1:0-7680 GCA_049678505.1 Candidatus Acidiferrales bacterium | reverse complement strand
CTTCAGGACCGCCGTGCTGGGTGAAGATGACTGCTTTCATCGAGAGTCTCCGTGGAAGAGCGAAGCAGGAGTTTACCGCAAATTGAAAGTCAAACAATGACCGAGGACGAGCCAAGACCGACAACATCGCGCCCTTCGCATTCGTAGGGGCGGCCCTCGGGTCGCCCGCGCCTGCCCGCCGGGGCGGGCGACTCCGCGAGTCGCGTTGCCCACGACGCTATGTTGTCATCCCGAACCCAGTCCGCCCCGGGCGGCGCAGCAGCCCAACGTGAAAGAAAGGCGCGGGATGGCGGAGGGGAAAGAAGGGCGCGTGGTCCATGGTTCGTGGCCCGCGATCAAACGTCCGTTTCCTTTTGCGCCTATCCACCCGTTCATCCTGAGGCACCGAGGGCGCGCCCTGGACAAAACAATCCGCCGCCACCTTGTCATTCCGAGCGAGTCCCGAGCGTTCTTGACGAGAGACGACGAGGAATCTGTTGTTCAATTCGCGCACAACGCTGTGGCATGGCGCTTACGCTCTATTTTTCTCGTGTTCCAGCATGCGCTGAATCTGCTCTTCGGAATAACGGAACCACCGGCCTTTCTTTGGATACACCATGCGGCGCACCGTCGCATAGTCCATCTTGTCGATGTCACGTTCGTCGCTCGGTTGCAGCTCGGGTGAGTCCGTCTGTCGGTTGATCTCCTCAACGATCCGCTTTTCCTCCTCGGGATCGCACACCGGTTTCGGCCTGTCTCTTGCAGCGCGCCAGCCTGGGAGGTATTTGTCCCAGAGTCGCGTAATCAAGAATCCTGTGTCGTCCGGCGGGTACGCGGCGAAGTGAATGAGTCCCGTTTTCAGCACATCCTCGGGCAGTGCTTCGTAATGCGCGACGAGACGCTTCAAGTCTTCCTTCAGTTCAGTGCCCTTAACAAATGTCTGTTCCGACGAAAGGAACAACGGAACGATATCGGCGTGAAAGTTATCCTTAGAAGTGAAAACGGAGCAGAACGGTAGGTAATAAAGATAGGCTAGATCGACCTTATGGCTCGGCTTGACGTTACTCAACAGCTGAGTTGGCAGCACAAGGCAGAAGAAAATATTGATCTTGAGCATGAACACGAAATATGGCAAGTGGTCGCGCAGCGGCGGTCGCCGCTTCTGTACCCATGTGTTCACGACGTATTCGACGGTTTCCGGCGCGCCCAGTAGATTCAGACCGAAACGAATCAGCCATTCCTGGTCCATGTTGTCGATGATGGTGTCGGCCATGTTCCGTGCATCCTGCAACGAATTCGGCTTTCGCCAGGGGCCTAACGCGCTCGCGACGCTTTGCACCATCGCTTTAAGGTCGATGCCCGTGAGCGCGCGCCGCCACTGTCTCGCGATATTGCGCTCCAGTTCGAGGAATTCTCTCTTGCACCAGCGGCTAACGGCTTCGGCTTCCGGGCTATGCTCGAAAATAACGCCTTTCTTATCGCCAAGTTGAACGTGCCTGCCACCGGCCAGCATTACCCGGCCGTGCACGGTCTTGAGATCGATTCTGCCGGCCAGTTCGCCCCGCAGAATCGTCGAATGGTGGACATTCGGGTACGACTGCGATTCAGGCGTGCGCGCCGCGAGCGAGCCGACAAGTTGCTCCGGCGTGCTTTTGCTGCGGATTGCTTTTTCCAGATCGGCAAGGCATTCCACGAAAAACAGCGGCGTGATGTTCGACATAAAGAAATTGTCGAGCATGACAGCCTCGTCGAGATTAAGGCTCTCGAGGGACGACTTATCGAATATGAGAAACGGCCCCAGCGGCATGGCCTGATTCTATCCCTCATAGTCAGACAACTACCAGCATACCGATACCCATCACCCCGTGGCACGTCGACGTCGATTCGACGATAAACGGTATTTTCGCTCGCCAGGCCCGTTGGATTTCCCTGGGGCCTCGCCTATTTCTCCTTGACTTTTTGTTAACTCTATGGTACATAAACCATCTCGGCTGAAGAGCCAGCCAGACAATTCGCGCAAGAGAAGTGCAAGGCCGCCTCGGGCGGCTTTTTCTTTTTTATGCGCTTCGGAAGATTTCTAATCGCTTACCTATGAAGGATTAGAACTCGATGCAACTTGCACAAAACAAACGACCGGAGCCATTTCTAATCGCTGAATTTTGTGATTTTTTAAAAACACGAAGCCCATTTCCGGACACTCTGCGACGCGTTGGTGCTTCGCGTCGGAAGTTTCGTGCCTCTGCTATGAACTATGAACTCTTAACTGTCGACCGAAATTCTAATCGAGTTTCTATGGGAAATTAGAACTTCATGCAACTCACTGAAAACAAAAGAACGAGGTCATTTCTAATCGAGTTTTTTCGCGCTTTTTTTCGCGTCCCCGTCCATTTTCAGACACTCGCATCCGCCGGCGATTATCCTAAGTCGACGCCGTATCGGCCTGTGGGGCGATTGACAGGGGCGGGCGCGAGCCGTAACCTCAAAACATGCTGGCCTGAAGGCCAGCGCTACAAACGTTTAGCAGAATTATTGTCGCGATATGGACTTGTTCGAAGAAATCGTGCGGATGAGGCGCGCAGGGCAGCGCGGGGCGCTGGCTACGATCGTGCATACGAACGGGTCGATTCCGAGCTATGAGAGCTCGCGAATGCTGGTGCGCGACGATGGGTCGATTGCGGGCACGGTGGGCGGCGGATGCGTGGAAGCGGAAGTGTGGGCCGCGGCGAAGGAAGTGATTCGCGAGGAAATGCCGCGGAAGATGACGTTCAGCTTGAACAATGAAGCGGCGTATGACGCGGGGCTGATTTGCGGCGGGACGCTGGAAATTTTCGTCGAGCCGATTCTGCCGCAGCCGAAATTATATTTGTTCGGCGGCGGGCACGTGTCGACGGCGCTGGCGCGTATGGCGCATCTGGCGGGATTTTCGATCAGCGTGATTGACGACCGCGCGAGCTACGCGAATGCGGAACGGTTTCCGATGGCGGAAGAAATTTGCACGAGTTATGAAGAGGCGTTCGAGAAAGTGAAGCCGAACGCGTCGGCGTACCTGGTGATTGTGACGCGCGGGCATAAAGACGACATGCGCGTACTGGAATGGGCGGTGAGCACCGACGCGCGTTACATCGGAATGATCGGCAGCAAGCGCAAAGTGATTTCGGTTTACAGGGCGCTCGAAAAACAAGGCATCGCGATGCAGAAATTTGCGCGCGTGCATGCGCCGGTGGGATTGGAAATTGGCGCGCTGACGCCGGAAGAGATCGCCGTGAGCGTGACGGCGGAGTTGATTGCGATACGCAGAAACGCGCAGCCGGGAGTGACGCACAAAGCGGTGCGCTTGGATGAAGTGCCGGCGCTGAAGCACGAGTGAGTGAGCGATGCTCGCGGTAATTATTCTCTCGGGGGGCGAATCGCGGCGCATGGGGCAGCCCAAGGCGCTCGTTCCCTTCCCTGAAGGATTTCTCTCCTCAGATGCAAAACAAATCGAAGGCAGGCCTGCGGCGCAGGCCAAGAGCGAGCCAAGACTCGCCCCTGCAAAGACTAACGAGGCGACGACTGCCAGCCTGAAGGCCGGCGCTACAACTTCTGAAACGATGGCGACTGGGACGGAGCTAAAGACACAAGAGGTTGCGGATTCCGCGCCAGGGGGCACTGCAGAAAAACCCAAAACATTTCTCGAACATTTGATGGAAGTGACGCAGCATCCGCGCGCGGAAATTCTGCGCGTGGTGGTGGGCGCGCATGCGGAGGAGATTCACGCGCGAGTGAAATTGGATGAAGGCGTGATGATCGTCAACAAGAAATGGCAGCGCGGGCAGCTTTCGTCGCTGCAGGCGGCGATTCGAAGTTTGCCGGAAGGCGAAACTGAAGGGATGCTCGTCTGCCTGGTGGATCATCCGCTGATTTCGGCGGAGGTTGTGGCACGCGTGATCGGGGAGTTCGATAAGACGAAAAACAAGATTGTGATCCCGACGTATCGCGGCAAGCGCGGTCATCCGGTGATTTTTCCGAGCGCGATGTACGCGGAATTGCTGGCCGCGCCGGAAAACGTTGGCGCGCGGGCGGTGGTGCAGGCGCATGCGGCGGACGTGCTTGAGGTTCCTGTGGAGGAAGAAGGCGTGGTGTTGAATCTGAATGATCCGGACGCGCTTGGCCACGCGCTCCGGCGTTAGGATTCGCGAACATGGCGGAAACATCTTCAAAGACGTACTGCTGCGTGTCGACGCGCAGCCTTTGTTTCTGCGCGGTTGCATTTCTGATTGTTTATGGCGTTGGCTTGGCGACCATCTACCGGCTGCATGCTGAGAAATACCAGTTGACCGTGCTGTTCGTGGCGCTCGGAGTGAGCTGCGTCGCGACCTTCATTCGAAACCGAACTTTCCATTGTGTCATCACGGGACCGTTTTTCCTGCTGATCGCGCTCGCGTTTGCCCTGGATACAGCGGGTGTATGGAAGATTCCCACAGGGGCGCTGTGGACCATAGTCGTGATTGTGGTCTGTGCCGCGCTGCTGATCGAGCAAAAATTCGCTTCTGAATAGCCACGCAGTCTGCACCGAGCAAATTCGCTACGACAATTTGGCGAGGAGGGCCGCCACCGCGTCGGAGGCGAGTTGCGCGCCGTGGAAGGTGGCTTGCGGCAAGCCGCCGAGGCCGTCGGAAATTTGCGCGGCGGTGATGCGGCTGGCTTCGTCGAGCGATTTGCCGGCGAGAAGCTCGGTCAGCATGGATGCGCAAGCGAGCGCAGTGACGCAGCCTTGGGCTTGGAAGCGGGCCTCGACGATGGCTCCCGCGTCGACGCGAACGGCGAGGCGAAGAATGTCGCCGCAGACGGGATTGGTGACTTCGACCACGGCCGTTGCGTCCGGCAAATCGCCGGCGTTGCGCGGATTTTTGAAATGGTCGAGGACGGCGGCGGAGTACATGAGAAGAAAGTCTACCGTTGAAAGTTAAAAGTCGAAAGTTTGAAAAATTGCGGATTCCTCGTGTGCTAACGCAAATGTACACAGGCTAAGAGCCTGTGCCACAAAGTCACTCGTAGCGGAGGGCGACCATGGGATCGACGCGCATGGCGCGGCGCGCGGGAGTGTAGCAGGCCGCGAGCGCGCAAATCACACAGGCTAAGAGCCTGTGCCACAAAGTCATTCGTAGCGGAGTGCGACCATCGGATCGACCCTCATCGCACGGCGCGCGGGAATGTAGCAGGCCGCGAGCGCGACAATTATCAGCAGTATCGCCACGGCGGTGAGAGTCACTGGATCGGCGGCAGTGACACCGAAGAGCAGGCTCGACATAAGCCGCGTAAGTCCCAGCGCCGCAGCAATGCCGGCCACGACGCCGATGGAAATGAGCTTTGCCCCCTGCCCCAAAACGAGCCGCAAGATGTCTTTCCGATGGGCACCGAGCGCCATGCGAATGCCGATCTCGTGCGTGCGCTGCGTGACGACATAGGCCATCACACCATATAGCCCCACGGCAGCCAGGACTAGCGCGAGCGCGGCGAAAATTCCGAGCAGAGTCGACGCCAGGCGCGGCTGAGCAACCGATTGGGAGATGATGTCTTGGATCGGAAGAATTTCGCTGACAGGCATTCCTGAATCAACTGAATGGATCGCCGTGACAATGGTCTTGGCCGAACTCGCGGGCGCAGTCGCGGTTCGCACGACGAAACTCAGCGGAGACAAAGGAAGGAACTGCGCAAGATCTGCAGGCTGCATCGCGCTTATGCAGAAATAGACCGAGGGACGCGAGGGTTCGGAAAAACCAAACTGACGTTCGTCACCGGCGATGCCGACGATACGAAGCCACACGGCAGGTGTGCCCCACATGGAAACGCTTTGGCCGATCGGGTCTTGATGGGGGAAGTAGCGATCAGCGAGAGCCCGATTGATAACGGCGACCGCGGCGCCCGACGCGTCGTCCTGTTCATTGAGATCGCGGCCGCGAAGAATCGGCACGCGCATGGTGGAAAGATAGCCTGCGCTGACGATGCGCATTTCGGCTTCCTGTCCCTGATCGGGCTTGGGGGCGGGGCGACCAGCAATCCCGAAATCGCCGTTGATGTTATTACCTGTAAAAGGAAGGTAAACGATGCTGCTGGCCGAAACTACGCCAGGAAGGCCTCCGATGCGGCGGAGCATTTCGCGGATTGATGCGAGACGCGCGGGGACTTCGGCCGTGGTCGTGTTCGGCATGTAAAGCTGCATGGTGAGGACGTTATGTGGATCGAATCCCGGCGACACGCGAAGCAGCGATGCGAACGACCGGATCATCAGGCCGCCACCGGCCAGAAGCAACATGGCCGCAGCAATTTCAAACGTGACGAGCAAATTCCGGAAACGAGATGCGCCGCCCGCCGAGCCGGAACGCTCGCCCGCTTCCTTCAAGGTATGGCTCAAATCGAGGCGACGGGACTGGAAGGCGGGGGCGAGGCCAAAGAGCAGGCCTGTGAGCAGCGAGAGAGCGGCGGTGAAGAGCAGGACGGACACGCCAATGTGAATCGGGCCGGCGCTTTGCAGCATGTTTTCAGGAGCGATGGAGAGCAGTGCGGGCGTGCCGGCCCAAGCCAGAGCAAGGCCCAAAGTGGCGCCGATGACCGCCAGCGTGATGCTTTCGGTGAGCAACTGGCGCACAAGGCGACCGCGGCCAGCACCCAAGGCGGCGCGAACGGCAATCTCCTTGCGCCGCGCGCCCCCGCGCGCGAGCAGGAGGTTTGCGACATTCACACAAGCCATGAGCAGGACGAAGCCGACCGCGGCAAAGAGAGTCAACAGCGCGGGACGGACGTTCGAGACGCGAAGCTCTTCCATCGAGTCCACGCGAACGCCACGCGTCGAATTTGAATCAGGATATTCTTTTCGGAGACGGGCTGCGATGGTATCCAAATCCGCTTTGGCTGATGCGAGCGAGACGTCCGGTTTGAGCCGGCCAACCACCTGAAGCCAGTGGGAGCCGCGATCGTGCAGGGTGGGATTATCAGGAGTGAGCGGCGTCCATAGCTCTTCATCACGGAGCGGAACAAAATCGTGCGAAGTAATGCCTGCGACCGTGTAAACCTGACCGCTGAGCGTCAGGCTTTTGCCGACAATGTCAGGATCGCCGCCAAAGACGCGGCGCCAGAAACCGTCACTCAAGAGCACCACGCGCGCGGCACCGGGTTTGAAATCGCCGCTGTTCAGCAACCGGCCATGGGCTAGCTGCGCACCAAGAACGCCGAAAAAATCGGCGGAGACAGACAAACTGCGAATGCGCTGCGGCTGGCTCGCGCCAGTGAGATTCAGGCCGTCCTCGAAGCAGGCGGCGAGGCCCGAAAAAGAACGGCTCTGCGCACGCCAGTCATCAAAATCCGGGCCGGATGCGGAGCCCCAACCGTCCTTGCCCCAAGCGGTGGAGGTCTCGTGAAGTTCTACCAATTGCTGAGGGGCTGGATAAGGCAGCGGATGCAGCAGGACGCCGTTGACGACCGTGAAAATTGCGGTGTTCGCGCCGATGCCGAGGGCCAGGGTGATGACGGCGACGGCCGTGAATCCTGGGGACTTGAGTAACATCCGCAGGCCGTAACGAATGTCCTGAAGCAGAGTGTTCACCGGCACCCCTCCCGTTCATTCGTATCTTAACGCAATCATGAGTCAACCTGCCTGCCCGCCACACGCCACGGCGTGCAGGCGGCGGGCAGGCGCGCATGGCGCGGCGCGCGGGAGTGTAG
>JBAUEH010000003.1:0-19957 GCA_049678505.1 Candidatus Acidiferrales bacterium | reverse complement strand
GCGCAGCAGGAGACGCGCAGTGGTGCCCGCGGACCACGGCCCGGCGACCGCGCCGAAGATTCCTCGCGCGGCGAGCGCGGCGCGGAGCAATTCCGTTTCGAAAAATTCCGCGACGAAGTCGGCGACGGCCATAGGTCCCCAGCGAATCAGGCGCTGCATGTTTTTCTTGCGCAGGCTGCGAAATGCTTTTCCGGCGCGGAGGAGATTCCAAATGTCCATGGACGTGGGCTTGTCGATTTCCGGCGGCGTCATCAGGAGCAAATCGCGGATCAGGGCGCGCGCGGAGTCGAGCGTTTCGCTCAGTTCGATGTATTTTGCGGCGTCGGCCTTGGAGAACGCGGAGATTGCAGTCGCGGATTTGCGCGCGTCGGCGTGCAAGAGAAGCGCGCGGCCGTCAGGGTGCGGCGCGAAGATGCGGGGGCTCTGTTCAAGCCGGGAATCGAGCCACTGAGCGCCGTGGCGCTCGAGCTGCATGTCTTTGGCGATGGCGGGAGCGAGCGGGCCGTGAACGCCATCGAGAATCGAGGCGCGGAAGCCGGGATGAAATTCCTCGGTGACGGCGGCGCCGCCGACGACGGAGCGGCGTTCGAGGACGAGCGGCTTGTGGCCGGCGCGCGCCAGATAAAACGCGGCGACGAGGCTGTTGTGGCCGGCGCCGATGATGATGACGTCACGCAAAGCCATAAATGAAACTATCCCTCAGCGGCTAAAGCCGCCACACGGCAATTCGTTTTCGGCACGGCTGAAGCCGTGCTCTTACGAAACAAAACCGTGTGGCAACGACTACGCTCCGCACCGGCGCCGATAATAATGTCACGTGAAGTCATTTAAGCGGACTCCAAAGAGGCGCCGGAGTAAAGCGAGACGACACCTCGGAGCCGTGCGCGGTTAGGGCAAAGCGGCATCGAGCCGCCGCACTCCAAAAGTGCAAAACTAAAAAGCGGATTCCTCGTCGTCCCGATAAACGTCATCGGGGCTCGCTCGGAATGACAACTTGAAACGTAAAAGGCCACAGGTCAGTTGGCTCCCATGTCTTTGAGAATTTCTAGGGCGGCGAGGCGGCCGGGCGCGCCCATGATGCCGCCGCCGGGATGCGTGGCGGAGCCGCACATATATAGATTGTGGATAGGAGTGCGGTAGCGGGCCCATCCGGCGACGGGGCGAAGGAAGAAAAGCTGTTCGAGCGAAAGTTCGCCCTGGAAAATATTGCCTTCGGTGAGGCCGATTTGCTCTTCGATATCGAGAGGAGTGAGGACTTGCTTGCCGATGATGATGTTTTTCAGGTTGGGCGCGTATTCGGCGATGGTGTCGATGACGGCGTTGCCAAATTCCTCGCGGCGATTTTCCCAGCCGCCGGTTTTCAGTTTATAGGGCGCGTATTGCACGAAGCAGGAGAGCACGTGTTTGCCGGGCGGCGCGAGGGACGTGTCGGTGAGGCTGGGAATGACCATATCAATGTAAGGGCGATGCGAAAATTCGCCGTACTTGGCCTGATCGTAGGCACGTTCCATGTATTCGATGGAAGGCGAAATGGAAATCGCGCCGCGGAGATGATGATTTGAACCGTTCGAAGGCAAGCAGGTGAATTCGGGAAGCGCGTCGAGGGCGAGATTCACTTTGCCGGAGGAGCCGCGATATTTGTAGCGGTGGACTTCTTCGAGAAATTCAGCGGGGAGATCCTTGGCGTCGAGCATTTTGACAAAAGTGAGATTGGGGTCGACGCTGGAGGAAACGATTTTGGCTTCTATCTCTTCGCCGGATTGCAGGACAACACCTGTGGCGCGGCCATTGCGCGTGAGAATTTTCGCGACAGGAGCTTCCATGCGAATTTCGGCGCCAGCTTCGCGGGCGGCGTCGCCGATGGCGTTGGAAATTGCGCCGGTGCCGCCGCGGCTGAATCCCCAGGCGCGAAATGCGCCGTCGATTTCGCCCATGTAATGGTGCAGAAGGACGTAAGCGGTGCCGGGCGAGCGCACGCCAAGGAAAGTGCCGATGATTCCGGAGGCGGACATGGTGGCTTTGAGCACGTCGGTCTCGAACCACTGGTCGAGAAAATCGGCGGCGGACATGGTCATGAGCTGGACGAGATTGTATTTTTCCTCGGCGGGGAGGGATTGGAAACGGCGCGCGAGGAAAGCGAATTTTCGCAGGCCGGCGGGATGGAGCGAGGTGGGATCGGGCGGCGTCATGGCGAGGAGAGGCTTGACGAAGCGGCACATCTGGACCATTTCCTTGCCGAATTCGTCGTAGGCTTCGGCGTCGCGGCGGGAGTGGCGGACGAGTTCGCGGCGCGTCTTGGCGTGGTCGTTGACGCGCCAGAGATGATCTCCGTTGGGCATGGGCGTGAAGGTGCCGTCGAGCGGCAGGATTTCCAGGCCGTGGCGCGGGAGGTCGAGGTCGCGAATGATTTCAGGGCGCAGAAGCGAGACGACGTAAGAGCAGACGGAGAATTTGAATCCGGGAATGATTTCTTCGGTGACGGCTGCGCCGCCAAGGACATAGCGGCGTTCGAGGACGAGGACCTTTTTGCCGGCGCGGGCGAGGTAGGCCGCGTTCACGAGGCCGTTGTGGCCGCCGCCGATGATGATTGCGTCGTAGGATTTGGGCATGGTGCTATGCGAACTTCTGTAAGCGCGAAAAGAACGGACATTCTACAGGGGGGAGAGGTGCGCCGACAAGCGAACGCACTTAGCCAATCACCAACCCCGAAATCGCTCTGAAAAAGAGTCCAAAAAATGCGGCGCATGTTGCGCTTACCATCAGATGGACACGAACTTTTTCTGGACTCAGAGCGCCGAAAATGAAGGACAATCCTGCAAGCAAATTGACGCATCCAGGACAGAAGCGCCGTCGATTATCTCACTCGCATCAACAGGACGCCTCTGTTAAAGAGCACATACATGTAAACGAACAAGGCCCACGGAATTGCGCACGCTAAGAAGCTGGTCCCAAGCCCAAGGTAGGCGAACAGTCGCCGCCAACGGGGCATAGCGGGGCCGCCGAAGACGCGTCTAAGGCGATACCACACATATACGTTCAGGCCGATCGGCAAAACCACGCCGATTAAGTAGATGAGAATGCCCATCCCAGAATTATTTCACCACCCGCGACTCGCGCACACAGCGCGCGACTCTTGTGCCTAAGGCTACAACTCTCGATGTTCGGCTGAGCTAGCCTGGTTGCGTGCTACTCCGCTGTTCTCGTTCAGAATGGCGGCGTAAAGCCGCCGCTACAAAAACCTCCGAGGCGAGATCCTTCGCTTCGCACAAAGCGCTTCGCTCAGGATGACATGCACGGTGCAGCCGGTTGCGGGTTCGAAGAATTCAAGTGTAAACTTCGACTTCGATTCGGAGAGCGTTTTGTGTCAGACCATGAAAAAGAACAGCCTTGCACGCCGCCGCCGATTATATGCATCAACGACCGCGTCCTATTTCACTATGCGGTCTTGAATGAGGCTGTCGGATTCAATTCCGGCCATCGTTTGATGTTTGTCGGGGACAAGGAGATAGGGCGCGTGTCTTGTCTGGCGATTTGCGCAGACAAAGGCTCGGCGCAGTTTTTTCTCTATTTTTGCGACAAGGATTGGAGCATGGTCGGAGTGGCGAGTTACGAGACCGTTGCCGCCGCTAAACAAAGAGCAGAGCGAATCTATCCTGGCTCTTCAGGTCGTTGGATGGAGACGCATTTTACTGAAGAAGATAGGGAGCGGTTTTTGGGGGAGACAAACTCGTTTACACGATGCAGTTTTTGCGGAAAAAGAGATGATGAGAGACTGTTTTCGGGAACTTTTGAAGGTAAAGGGACCGCCCGCATTTGTGGCAATTGTATCCATGAGTTCTACAAAGATCTCCAGAAACCCCCGCAAAACCAAACTTAACGGAGGGGAAAAGGTGCCCATAGGGACGGCGGTGCATGAGAGGACGTTAAAGCTGTGCGAGAGCCTGAACTATCGCGAGTGGTCGGGCTACTACACGGTGAGCGCGTACGAGACGCATCACGAGCACGAATACAACGCGATACGCAACGCGGCGGCGCTGATCGACGTGACGCCGCTTTATAAATATTGGGTGACAGGTAAAGACGCGACGACGTTTGTGAATCGCGTGATCACGCGCGACGTGCGCAAGATCGCCGTGGGCCAGGTGATTTACTGCTGCTGGTGCGACGAAGACGGCAAAGTGATCGATGACGGCACGATTTCGCGGCTGGAAGAAAATGTGTATCGCTGGACGGCGGCGGACCCGAGTTTGCGCTGGTTGGAACAAAACGCAACGGGACTCGACGTGAAAATCGAGGATATTTCCGAAGCGACGGCGTCGCTGGCGCTGCAAGGGCCAGCGTCAGCGCGACTGCTGCATGCGGTGAGCGATGCGGACATCGCCAAGCTGAAATATTTTCGCGTGACGCACGCGAAAATCGCGGGTGTGCCGGTGGATATTTCGCGCACCGGCTATACCGGCGACCTGGGCTACGAAATCTGGATGCCGTGGGACGACGCTACGCGCGTGTGGGACGAACTGGCCGCGCGCGGGCGGCAGTTCGATTTGCATCCTGCGGGAATGCTGGCGCTGGACGTGGCGCGCGTCGAAGCGGGTCTGCTGCTAATCGAAGTGGATTACATCAGCAGCAAAAAGGCGCTGATTGAGGCACAGAAGTATTCGCCATACGAAATCGGACTGGGACGGATGGTGGATCTGAATAAAGAGCACTTCGTGGGACGCGACGCGCTGGCTGCGGAGGCGAAGCGCGGGTCGAACTTTGGCTCAAGCCGGCGGCTTGTGGGGCTGGACGTCGATTGGGACGACATCGAAGCGCTGCATGAGCGCATCGGGCTGGTGCCGCAAATTGCCAGCACGACTTCGCGCGTGGCGGTGCCGATTTATGACACGGGAGACGCGATGGCGCGGCAGATTGGGAAGGCGACGTCGACGACGTGGTCGCCGACGCTGAAAAGAATGATTGCGCTCGCGAGCGTGGCGACGGAACATTCCGCGCCGGGAACGAAATTGAAAATGGAGTATACGGTCGAAGCGGAGCGGCATCGCGTGGGCGCCACGGTGGCGAAGCTGCCGTTTTTCAATCCAGCAAGAAAGATGGCCGCGCCGGAATTGTGATTATTCGCAATTCGGGACGTAAGGCAAACAGCAGATTCCTCACACCGTCCCGATCCAATGCATCGGACGGGTTCGGAATGACAGATAGGGAGAGCGGCGAGAAAGATGGCGATGCCGGAATTGTGAATGGAGAACACCCGAGGCAAAAACACACAGGCTGAAGCCTGTGCCACTGAAAAGCAGATTCCTGCCTGCGGCAGGCAGGGTTCGGAATGACAGAGTTAGGGAGAGCGGTGCGGAAGATGACCGCGCGGCCGTTTTTCAATCCGCCGCGCAAAATGGCAGCGCCCGCGCTGTGATGTTGACAGCCGCGAGCCACCAAGATAGCTTCGGCGAGCCCTAAAAAGTCGCGGTTTTCCCCGGTTTTGCACATTTTGTGCATTGCTCGATCATTGTCCTGGGTTATTACGAGGAATACAGGGACGAGGAGAACTTCATGAAATTTTCTAGGCCGACGACGCATCCCTTTCCACACGATCCGCGGATCTTGCACACATTTCTGCGATCCGCCCTGGCAACTATCGCACTATTGTTCGCGGTGTCCACCGTTCAAGCTCAAGGAAACACGAGCCAATGCCCTCCGACGACACGAACGGACAACGTGGTCGACAATTATTTCGGCACGAAGATCTCCGATCCATACCGCTGGCTTGAGGACCAGAACAGTTCCGAAACAAGGGCGTGGATTGCCGCCGAGGACGCCTGCACCAACGAGGCGCTCGACAAGCTTCCTGGACGCGATGGAATGTCGCGGCGGCTCGGCCAGCTGATGAAGGTGGATTCGGTTGGGCCGCCGATCGCGCGCAACGGGCGCTACTTTTTCATGAAGCGCGCTGCGAATGAAGACTTGTACATCATTTACATGCGCAATGGCCTTGCCGGAGCTGATCAGGTTCTCGTCGATCCACGGCCGCTCAGCAAAGACCATTCCACGAGCGTCGATCTGCAAGCCGTTTCTGATGACGGAAAAATGATCGCTTACGGCATTCGTCAGGGCGGACAAGATCAGGTGACGGTGCATTTTCTAGATGTGGACACGCGGCACGCTCTGGCTGACGTGCTTCCACGAGCGGACTATGAGGGCGTTTCAATCAATCACGAAAAGAGCGGCGTCTATTACGCGCGTACGACGGAGCAAGGGCCGCGCGTCTTTTATCATGCGATGGGCCGCCCGGCGGCGGCCGACGCGAAGATATTCGGTGACGGATATGGAACGGGCGAATTTATCAACGCTTATCTCTCCGAGAACAACCGCTACTTGGTGATGGAGGTTTCGTACGGTGCAAGCGGGGACCGCTCCGACGTTTACGTGAAGAACGTCGAGAGCAACGGGCCGATTATGGCAATCGCAAAGGGTCTGCAAGCGGGCTTCAACCCTATCGCGGCCGGCGACACGCTTTACCTGGAAACGAACTGGAAAGCAGAAAATTGGCGCGTGCTCGCGGTGGATTTGAAGAATCCGGCGCGCGACAAGTGGCGGGAAATCATTCCAGAAAGCAAGGACCGGCTGGCCGACGTCGAGGCGGCGGGCGAAAAGCTGATCGCGACTTACGTTCACAATGCCACAACTTCCGTTCGCATTTTTGACGCCGATGGAAAATCGGCGGGAGAAATTGCCCTGCCGGCGCTGGGGACGGGAAGCGTGGTATCGACGCAATGGAAGAGCAATGAGGTTTTCTTGGGGTTCGAGTCTTATGCGTATCCACCGGTGATTTATCGTTACGATCTGGCGAGCCAGAAGATGAGCGTGTGGGCAAAACCGCAAGTGCCTATCCAGAGCAGCGATTTCACCGTAACGCAAATCTGGTATCACTCGAAGGACGGAACGCCCGTGCCGATGTTCCTGTTCTACAAAAAAGGACTCAAGCTCGATGGCAATAATCCAACGCTGCTGACGGGTTACGGAGGATTCGACGTATCGGTGACACCCAGTTTTTCGAGTGAGGCAGTTCTGTGGGCCGAACATGGCGGCGTGTGGGCAGAAGCGAACATGCGTGGCGGCGGAGAATTCGGACAGGCGTGGCACGTGGCTGGAATGCGGGAAAAGAAGCAGAATGTTTTCGACGATTTCGAGTCGGCGGGCCAGTGGCTGAATCAGAACAAGTATACCAATCCAAACAAGCTGGCGATCATGGGCGAGAGCAATGGCGGATTATTGATGGGCGCGGCGCTGACGCAACGGCCCGATCTGTTTCGCGCTGTGGTTTGCATGTACCCGCTGCTGGATATGCTGCGTTTTCAGAAATTTCTGGTGGCGCGATGGTGGGTACCGGAATATGGCTCGGCAGAAAATGCGGAGCAATTCAAATATCTGCGCGCGTATTCCCCTTATCAAAATGTCCATAAGGGAACGAAGTACCCAGCGGTGCTTTTCATCACCGGAGACGGCGACACTCGCGTAGCGCCGCTGCACGCGAGGAAGATGACGGCGATGCTGCAGGCGTCCACGGGATCAGATCGGCCGATTCTGTTGATGTACGACACGAAATCGGGGCACTCGGGCGGGCGTCCGTTGGGGCAGCAAATCGCTGAGGATACCAACATTTTGAGCTTCTTGTTCTGGCAGCTTGGAGCCACACAAAACGCAAACCAGTGAAGATTTCCCAGGAGACCTAATGCTAGCTCTTTCAAAATGCAAGAGAATCGGCGCGGTGTGGGTGGCGGCAGTGGTTATGGCATGCGCCACGAGAACGCACGCGCAGAATCCGCCGGGGCCGATTCATCTGGCGGTGGACGCGACCAGCGCGCCACAGAAAATCCTGCACGCGGTGGAAGAAATTCCCGTGCGTCCGGGCCCGCTGACACTGCTTTATCCTTCGTGGATTCCAGGCGAGCACGCGCCGGACGGCCCGATTACCGACGTTGCCGGCCTGCAATTTTACGCGAATGGCACGCGTCTCTCCTGGCGCCGCGATCTGGTGGATATGTTCGCGTTTCATCTGGATGTTCCCGCGGGCACGGACACGCTGAAGGTCACGCTCGATTTTTTGCTTTCCGCCCCGGCAAGCGGATTTTCCGCGGGCGCATCGGCAACGGCGCAGCTCGACGTGCTGAGCTGGAACCAAGTGCTGCTCTATCCCAAGGGATGGCCGGCGCGCGAATTGACGTTCGATCCATCGCTGCGGATTCCGGCGGACTGGAAGTACGGTACCGCGCTTCCCGTGGAAAGCGAAACGGGCGGCGAGATTACTTTCAAGCCGGTGCCGTTGAACACGCTGGTGGATTCGCCGGTGCTGGCAGGCCGCTATTTTCGCGCGATTCAACTGACGCCGGGACAAACGCCGTCGCACGAAATCGACATGGCCGCGGACAGCGCCGAGGCGCTCGATATGCCTGAGGAAACACAGGCCGAATACAGGCGGCTGGTGGCGGAGACCGGCGCTCTCTTCGGTGTGCGGCATTATCGCGACTACCATTTTCTGCTGACGCTCAGCGACAACGTGGCGCATTTCGGCCTGGAGCATCACGAATCGAGCGACGACCGCGTCGATGAAAGAACCATGGTCGACCCATCGCTGCGCATCGAGAATGCGGATTTGCTGCCGCACGAATTCACGCATTCGTGGAACGGAAAATTCCGCCGGCCCGCCGGCCTGGCCACTCCGGATTACAACACGCCAACGAAAACCGACCTGCTGTGGGTCTACGAAGGGCTGACGCAATATCTCAGCCAGGTTCTTGCGGGCCGCAGCGGTCTGTGGACTCCCGACCAGATGCGCGAGCGCCTTGCCGCTGTCGCCGCCACACTGGATTACCAGACGGGCCGCGAATGGCGTCCGCTGCAGGACACCGCCGACGCGGCGCAACTGCTTTATTTCGCGGCGCCGCAGTGGACGAATTGGCGGCGCAGCACGGATTTCTATGATGAAGGCACGCTGGTCTGGCTAGACGTGGATACGACGCTGCGAAAAATCACGAGCGACAAAAAGTCACTGAATGATTTTTGCCGGCTGTTTTACGGCGGGCCTGGTGGCGAACCGGCACTTGAAACTTTCACGTTCGATGATATTGTTGCGGCGCTCAATCAGGTCGCGCCTTATGATTGGGCGAAATTTCTGCGCGAGCGCCTCGATTACGTGGGGCCGCACGCGCCGCTCGGCGGAATCGAGAACGGCGGCTACAAGCTCGTTTACAACGACACGCCGAACGACATGCTGCTGATTTCCGAATCGAATGACCGTTATCTGGACTTGACGGATTCGATTGGCCTGGTGCTGGAAGAAGACGGAACAATCCGCGACGTGATTCACGGCATGCTGGCGTACAACTCGGGCATCGGCCCGGGAATGAGGATTCAAGCCGTGAACGGCCGCGGCTGGTCGGTGGAGACGATGCGCCGCATCGTGACGGATAGCGCAAAGAATTCGAAGCCGATCAAATTGCTGATCGCCAACGGAGATTTCGTCGAAACGTACACGCTCGATTATCACGATGGAATACGCTATCCGCATCTGGAACGCCAAAGCGGCGTTAACGATTACCTGGACGAAATCATCCAGCCGCTCACACCCGCGGGGAGCCAGGTGGTGGCCGCGCCGAAAGAGAGTACTGCAGCGCAAGGGGACGCGAAGCTGCAACCCTAACGAAATTTCTATCAACGGAGGAGAACCGATGCAACGTTTCTTGCGATATGCTTTGCCGGCTGTCCTGATGTTCATCATCGCTTTGCCGATGGCCGCTCAAGAGCCGCCGGCCAACCGCATTTCGGCGATGGATATTTTCAACCTTCAGTACGCGTCCGACCCGCAGATCTCGCCGGATGGAACGAAAATCGTTTATGTGCGGCGGTTCGCCGACATCATGAGCGACAAGCGCGAGTCGAACCTGTGGATCATCAACGCCGATGGCACGGAGAATCGTCCGCTGACGACGGGAAGCTATTCCGACGGCTCGCCGCAGTGGTCGCCCGATGGCACGCGCCTCGCGTACATTTCCGACCGCGACGGCGAGGCGCAGATTTACGTTCGGTGGATAGATACGGGCCAAACGGCGAAGATCACCGACCTGCGGTTCCCGCCGGAAAACCCGGCTTGGTCGCCGGATGGAAAAGAAATTGCGTTCTCGACGCTTGTTCCGGGCCCCGGCCCCAAAATTGGAACGCTGCCCACGCCGCCGAAGGGCGCCACTTGGGCGGAACCGCCGCACGTTTACGACCGGCTGATTTACCGCTTCAACGGGCGCGGGTACCTGCCTTCGGGATTCAGCCAACTGTTCGTGATTTCCGCCGATGGCGGCGCGCCGCGGCAAATTTCCTCGGGGAATTTCCCGCACGATGGCGCCGCAGTGTGGACGCCCGACGGACAATATCTGCTCGAATCAGGCCACATGTCGCCCGACTATGAATATTTCATTTATCAAACGGAGGTATACCAATTCTCCGTTGCGGACGGCACGATGACGCAATTGACGCACCGCAAAGGGCCGAATAACTCGCCGGCGATTTCTCCGGACGGGAAACTGATCGCGTATACGGGCTTCGACGACCAGTTTCAGGGCTATCAGGTGACGCATCTTTACGTCATGAATCGCGACGGCAGCAATCCTCACCAGATGCTCACCAGCCTGGACCGTGATCCGGAAGAGCCGCACTGGGCCGCCGATGGCAGCGGAATCTATTTTCTCTATGACGATCAGGGAGACACGAAACTCGGATTCGTCTCTACCGATGACCAGATGAAGACTATCGCGGAGCACATCGGCAGCGGCGGCTCAAGCTACAGCGGCGGCGGTTCGTTCAGCGTTTCACATGACGGCACATTTGCGACAACGTATGGCACGCCGAGCGATCCTGGCGATGTCGCCGTGGCCAGCTTGTCGAATCCCACGGAGAAAGTGATCACGGCGCTGAATCGCGAGTTGCTGGCGCAGAAAAAGCCCGGCGACGTCGAGCAATTCTGGTTCGAATCCTCGTTCGATAAGCGCAAGGTGGAAGGATGGATTATCAAGCCGCCCGATTTCGACGCATCGAAAAAGTATCCGATGATTCTGGAAATTCACGGCGGGCCATTCGCAAATTATGGCGACCGGTTTGACATTGAGAAGCAGATTTATGCGTCTCACGACTTTGTGGTCCTCTATATCAATCCGCGCGGCAGCACCAGTTATGGCGCGGAATTTGGCGATCTGATTCACCACGCGTATCCGGGAAACGATTTCTACGATTTGAATTCGGGCGTCGACGCAGTGATTGCGAAAGGATACGTCGATCCGAACAATGTTTTCGTGACCGGCGGCAGCGGCGGCGGCGTGCTCACCTGCTGGATGGTCGACCGCAGCAAACGCTTTCGCGCCGCGGCGGCGCTCTATCCGGTCATCAATTGGTATAGCTGGACGCTCACGACGGATATTCCGATCCTCGGAAGCGAATACTGGTTCCCTGGCCCACCGTGGGAATATCCTGACCAGTACATGAAGCGCTCTGTGCTTTCGCAGGTCGGAAACGTGGAAACTCCGACGATGCTGATGACCGGAGAAGCGGATTACCGCACGCCTATTTCCGAAGCGGAGCAATTCTACACGGCTCTTAAGCTGAGGAAGATCGAGACGGTGCTCGTGCGTGTGCCGGGCGAGCCGCACGGCGTGAGCGCGCGGCCAAGCCATCAAGTTGCGAAGACGCTGTACGTGCTCGACTGGTTCAACAAGCATCGCTCGCAGCAATGACCGTAACAATGATCGAACAATGACCGCGCAGCCAATTACGCGGCAGCAAGGCAAGAGGAGCTAATGCGAATCAGGGCCGCGACGATCTGTGGAGTGCTGTTGATCTTGGCAGGCGTCGCGGCGCTGATTCATCCGCAGTTGAGCTACCGTGTTGAGCAGCACTCCGCGCAGGTGGCGGGACAGAAAGTGCTGTTTGAGACGCGCAGAGTGATTCACTTTCCGCTGTGGTTCAGCATTCCGATACTGACGATCGGAGCCGCGTTGGTGATTGTCGGATTGCAAAAGGATTGATCCCGCTGGACGGAACGGCCGTCGCGGCAATGTTTTACTTGAATCGCGTTCAGTAGCCTTCTTCCTCTGGCGAGGCAGTCACTTTTCCGCTGAAGCGGCGATAGACGACCACGAGATAAATCGTCGCTAGGACCATGCCGACGATCCACCAGGCCAGCCCGATTTTCAATCCACGATCGGCAGCCTTGGCATTTTCCACGGTGAGGGAAAGCGCGGGATTTACGCTCCCCGGCAACACGTCCGGATACAATCCAAAAGCGACGCTCGCCAGCATTCCCACGAGATACAAGCAGGAGGCGTAAAACGCCTTGGCATCCTTCTTTAGAAATACAATGACGCCAACCAAGCCGGCGATGGCAAGCACTGGAAAAATCCAGCCCCAGGGCCGCGCGGCGTAACTGGCACTGAGATGCGCTTGCAGGCTGAAGCTCGACCATGTAATGAGAACGGTGAACAGCACAAGCGGCACCCAAAGCCTCGCGGCAAATTTTTGCGCGCGTTCGCGAAGACCGCCGTCTGTTTTCAGCGCGATCCACAGCGCGCCATGAACCGTCAGCGCGAGCAATGCGGCGAAACCGGCGAGGATCGTGTACCAGTCCAAAATTCCGGTTATGCCACTGGGGCGGAAATTCGTCCATAACGCCTCGAAAAATTGGCCTTGGCCATCGAGCGGCACGCCGCGAACCACGTTTCCCAGGGCCGCGCCGTAAAATACGGCGAGCAGCAAGCTCGCCAGAAAGAAAACTCCGTCCCAAAACGAGGTCCACATCGCGGCGCTGATGTGGCGGCGGAATTCGAGCGAAATGCCGCGTAGAATCAGCAGCCACAGCACCATCATCAGCGGCAGATAGAAGCCGCTGAAGCTCGCGGAATAGAGTGACGGAAACGCGAAATAGAGCGTGCCGCCCGCCGCGATCAGCCACACTTCATTGCCGTCCCACACGGGACCAATGGTGCGCGCGACCATTCGGCGCTCATCTTCATTTCGCGCCACGAACAGGTGCACAATGCCCGCACCCAGATCGAAACCGTCAAGCACGACGTAGGCCGTGAGCATCAGTGCTACCGAGCAGAACCACACTGTCCCCATTCGCGTTCTTCCTCAGCATCCCGCGCGCGATGACAAACTTTCAGCTTCCGGTCCGCGTTCGATTTCGCGATACACCAAAAACAAATACAAAATGCCAAGCACCGTGTACAAACCCATGAAGCCGATCAGCGTGAACCACGCATTTCCCGCGGACACCAGCGGCGAGGCGCCCGCGGACGTGCGCAGCAGCCCATAAATCAGCCAGGGCTGGCGTCCGGTTTCCGCAGTGATCCATCCTGCGGTATTGGCAATGAACGGAAACGGCAGCGCGAGCATAATTACCCAAAGCATGATACGGCTGCGATAGAGCGCGCCACGCCAAAGCAGAAAAGCGGCAATCGCAAATATCGCGATGAAGATCGTCCCCAATCCGACCATCACGTGATAACTGAAGTAGACCAGCTCAATTTGGTCCGGCCAGGTATCGCGCGAAAACTGATCGAGGCCTTTCACTTCCGCGGCCCATTCGCGATACGTCAAAAAACTCAGGCCGCGCGGAATCACGAGGGGATTATCGAGCCGTTGGTTGGCAACGTCGGGCTGGCCAAGAATCGCCAGCGGCGCGCCGCGCTCGCCGTGAAATAGCCCCTCCATCGCCGCCAGCGTGACCGGCTGATGGCGCGCAATCATGGCACCCTGCGCGTCGCCGGTCGGATAAAGCTGCAAAATCGCCGCGATCACGCCAACAATCACGCTGACGCGCAGAAACGTCCGCCCGTAATAGTCATGCTGCCGCGAGAGAAGATAGAACGCGCCAATCGCAGCCATCACGAAGCAGCCTGTCTGCACGGCGCCGAGCATGGTGTGCGGATATTGCCAAAGCGTCCACGGATTCAGCAGCAGGCCCCAGAAACTCTGCAATCCGTACATGCCATTCGACGCAAGCGAATAGGCGACAGGATGTTGCATCCACGCGTCCGTGGCCACGATGAAATATCCGGAAAGCCAGGAGCCCACGAAAATCATTAGCGCGGAAAACCAGTGGCCGATGCGGCCCAGCCGCTTTTCCCCGAAAAGAAAAAGCCCCAGGAAGCTCGACTCGAGGAAAAAAGAAAAGACGCCCTCCATCGCGAGCGTCTGCCCGATGACTCCGCCGGCCACTTTCGAGAACGCCGACCAATTGGTCCCAAACTGAAATTCCATGGGAATGCCGGTGACTACGCCGACGGCGAAATTAATGCCGAAGATCTTCGCCCAAAATCTGGCCGCGCGGTTGTAATGCTCGTCGCCCGTGCGCAGCGCCATGGTTTTTAGGGTCAGGATGAGCAGGGCGAGGCCCATGGTGATTTGAGGAAAAATGTAATGGAACGTTATGGTGAAGGCGAAATGCAGCCGATCGACTACGACTGCGTCGGGCAAGGCGGCTCCTTATTTAATAAACAGTGATATACCATCCCCACAATTTACGCGCAATGTTGACACGAAAACCGGCGCGAAAGTCTACGCGGCATTTGGTTTCGTTTAGGCCGCTCTTCCGCCGCGCGGCTTGGCATCTTTGTGGGAAAGTGACATCATTTGCGCGGTTCGTGGGGTGTGATTCATTTAAGGAGGATCGGCAATGCATTTTGCGAGGCGATCCATCGGATGCGGTTTCGCTGTTTTCATGCTGGCGCTGGCCTGCGCGGCGCAATCGCCGAAACGCGCGATTCAGTTCGACGACATGATCGCCATGCATCGCGTCTCCGACCCGCAGATTTCGCCCGACGGCAAATGGATCGCCTACGTTGTGTCCACGCCGGACATGGACGCCAATCACTCGCTCAGCAATATCTGGCTGGCGCCCGCCGCAGGCGGCGACGAACGGCAAATCACGCGCGGCGGAAGCGACAACCGGCCGCGATGGTCGCCGGACGGCCAGCGCATCGCATTTATTTCCTCGCGCGACGGCGCTTCACAGGTCTACACGATGTCGATCTACGGCGGCGAAGCCTCGCGCCTCACATTTCTTTCCACCGGCGCGGACAACGAAGTTTGGTCACCCGACGGGAAGTGGATGGCGTTCACTTCGCGCGTCTATCCCGATTGCCGCGACGATGCTTGCAATAAATCACGCGATGACGCTGCCGAGAAAAATCCCGTGAAAGCGCATACCGCCGAGCATCTTCTGTATCGCCACTGGACGGACTGGGCCGACGGAGAGCGCGGCCATCTGTTCGTTACCACCGCGAGCAATGGCACGCCGCGCGATTTGACGCCGGGCGCCGATTACGACGTGCCGCCTTTCAATTTGGGCGCGCCGGAAGCGATTGCGTTCTCTCCCGACAGCGCAGAGCTCTGCTTCACCGCGAACACGGACAAAGACGAAGCGCTCAGCACCAATGGCGATCTTTTCACCGTTCCCGTCGCAGGCGGCGCGCAACCGAAGCGCATCACGACGAATAAAGGCGACGATTGGGGCCCTGTTTATTCGCCGAATGGAAAATGGATCGCTTATCGCGCGCAGATGACTCCGCAGTATGAAAGCGACCGCTGGCAATTGATGATTTACAATCGCTCGACCGGAGATCACACTGACCTCACTTCAAATTTCGATCGCAATGTCGAATCGTACGCATGGTCGTCCGATAGCAGCACGATTTATTTTCCGGCGGAAGATCATGCCGAGATGCCCATTTTTTCCGTCACCGTTTCGACTGGGGCCACTCCCAGCAAAGCGCCGAAGCGCGTCATCACGGAAGGCTTCAACGGCGAATTCACCCTAAGCGCCGATGGCAAACGTCTGGCGTTTTCGCGTTCGAGTTTGACCTACCCGGCGGAGATTTTTTCCGCGAACGCGGACGGTACCGGCGTTCGACAAATCACGCATCAGAACGCGGCATTGCTCGCGCCACTCGATTTGCCAGCGGCTGAGCCGTTTTGGTTCGATGGCGCAAACGGCACGAAAGTCGAAGGCTTGCTGATCAAGCCGCCGCATTTCGACGCTTCGCAAAAATATCCGATGCTCTTGCTGGTGCACGGCGGCCCGCAGGACGCGTGGGATGACGACTGGGGCTATCGATGGAATCCCGAAGTGATGGCCGCGCCGGGATACGTGGTGGTGATGATCAATCCGCGTGGCTCGACAGGCTACGGCCAGAAATTCACGGACGATATTCAAGATGACTGGGGCGGCAAGCCTTACGTGGATTTAATGAATGGAGTGGATTACGCCCTGGCGCACAATTCGTTCATCGACAGCACGCGCTTGGCCGAAGCGGGCGGCTCTTACGGCGGTTACATGACCGATTGGATCGCCACGCATACCGGCCGCTTCCGTTGCTTCATCAGCCACGCCGGCCCGTACGATTTGGTCAGCATGTATGGCGCGACGGAAGAGTTATGGTTCGTCGAACACGATTTGCGCGGCACGCCGTGGACGAATCCGCAGAGTTACACGAAGTGGTCGCCGTCCACTTATGCTGCACAACTGGGGAAATTTCATACGCCGATGCTGGTGATCGATGGCGAACTGGATTTTCGCGTGCCGTACACGCAAGACTTGGAACTTTTTACGGCGCTGCAGCGCCAAGGCGTGCCTTCGAAACTCATCATCTTCCCGGACGAAGGCCACTGGGTGCTGAAGCCGCAAAACAGCAAACTGTGGTATCGCGAATTTCTTGGCTGGCTTACGGCGTATCTGAAGTAGCGCGATGCAAGGCGAAACAGCGCGCGGCTGGGTTGGAAGTTCAAGCGCGCCGTTGCGGTGCTTACGAGTTCGGTATTTCGATCGCCTCAGTCTTTCCAGCGAGCTGAATTTCGTGAATGCGCTGCCCATCCATTACGACCGCGCCGTAATCGGACTTCTTGTTTAGCGTAACGGTTCTGCCTTCGACCGTTGCGACCAACTTTCCGTCACGTTCCACGCGAACTTGATTCGAATTCGGATCCGCTTTGAGCTCATAATGCCCGGGCTGCAAAGTGGTGCTGCCGATCGTCGCGGGCTGGTTCAGTTCGAGAGGCTGCGACATCGACCGTGCGAAAACGGGCGCTGAAAGCGCAAGAACGGCGAGAATGGCGAGAATGGCGAGGCACTGGCTAAAACGATTCAGCATTATGTCCTCCTGGCAAAAATAGCGAACTTCTCCTGCGGAACTCTGTGGGTTACAGGCTTCGCTGAAGATGAGCGCGCATTATGGCGCTCATCTATTGAGATGCGAGGCGGAATTTGCAGGTTGTCAAGAAACGCCAAACGTGCGAATGGCCAGCTCGTATTCGTGTAGGGTGTTTTCTGCAAGGAAATTCGCCGTAAAGCGCCGCGCAATTGTCTCGCGCGCTGCATCGCCTATTCGGCGGGCGGTTTGTGGATCGCGCAAGAGTCTGCAAATCGCGTTGGCCAGTTCGATTGCATCGGGCGCGTCAACAAGCACGCCGTCGCGCCGGCCCTCGATAATTTCCGGCACGCCTCCGCTAGCCACAGCAATGGCCGGCAGGCCATGCGCCATTGCGGCAAGCAGCGATGAGCCCAACGGTTCGGCAAGTGACGGAAAGGCAAAAATGTCGAGGGCCTGATAGAGCGCGTCCGTGTCTTCCACAAAACCCGCGAAGATGATTGCGTTTCTCAGCGCCAGCTCGGCGGCCAATGATTCCAGTCTCGCGCGCAGAGGCCCATCACCCGCCAGAATCAATTTGCACGCCGGAAATTCTGCAAGGACGATTTTCATTGCACGCACTAGCAGCTCCTGGCCTTTTTCGGGCAAGAGGTAGCCGACACATCCTACCAGCATCGTGCCATCCGCAATATTCCATCGCCGGCGCGCTGCGCTGCGAGTTTCACTGGACGTTACAGGTGGAATTTCCACGCCGTCGTAAACCACGCCGACGCAGCTTGGGTCGATGCCCGCCGCAATCACGCTTTTCGCGACGAATCGCGACACCGCGATGATGCGATGCGCGGCACGATAACGCGCCAGCCCCGGCCATCCCCGGCTGAGCGGATAGGCCACGCGCCGCGAAACAACCAATGCGCTGCGCCGATGCACGCGCGCCAGCCATGCGGCGCTGAGCGCGTGAGGATCATGCGCGTGCACCACGTCGAAATGCTGCTGGTCCACAATCTCGCGCAGACACAGCAGCGCATTGAGGCGCGCGAACCGCGGCGGAAATGTATGCACGGTGAACTTGTCCGCGACGGCGCGCTCCTGCAACGCCGAATCGCGGCGCGTCAAGAGCTGCGCATCGTGGCCACGTTCGCGCAGGCCGCGCAGCGTCATCAGGATCTGATGCTGCCCGCCGCGCCAGTCCGGGCGCGTATCAAGATGCAGGATTTTCATCGGCTCGCTAGCTTACACAATCGCCGGTGCGTGTGCGATGCCTCGCTCTGGTCGGTGCGCCGCGGCGGCGAACGTCTATTGCCTTGGCACGACGTTGACATACTTACCAGATACGTGTCATCCTCGGCATTGATTCTCCTCTGGAGGTTCCGCATGCGCTTTCCGTGGACCCGCTTTTGCCTTTGCGTAATTCCCCTCGCGCTTCTTGCTCTAGCGGCGCGCGCAAACACGCTGACCGTTACGAGCGTCCCGCCCGGCGCCACAGTCGAAATCAACGGTCTGGCCGTCGGAACGACTCCGCTAACCTACAACATGCCCGGCGCCTATTTTCACAAACCACACACCGCGTTCGGCACGCGCCTCGAACACCCCATCGTGGTCAGAATCACCCGTGAAGGCTATGCCAGCGAACAGCTCACCATCACCGAAGGACCGTACGTGTGGCGCTCTTTCCTCGGCAGGACAGATGGAAATTATTTCCTGGTGAAGACAGATCACTTTCAGGTCACCTTGAACCCACTCAAGAACGTCTTCACCGGCAATCCCGCCATCTCCAGCGAGAAGGCGAATGGCGCAGAGCCCGGCTCAGAACTTCCCGTGGATGCCATCGCCAAGCAATCCGATCCGGCGATCGTGCGCGTCGAAGGCAATCTGGCCCAAGGAACCGGGTTTTTTATCACGGATACCGGAATGATCGCGACGAATCGCCATGTGGTTCAAGGACAGTCGAGCCTGTCGGTCATCGAACGCGACTCTCGCCGGCTCCCGGCCAAGGTCGTTTACGTCGATTCGGATGTAGACCTGGCGCTGCTGAAAGTCGACGGCTCCGGCTTCCCTCATCTCACACTGGCTGCGCTGGAGGCTGTCGCGCGCGGCGAATCCGTGGTCGCCATCGGAGATCCCGGCGGAGGAATGCCGGACACCATCACGCACGGCATCGTCAGCGGCATTGGAGCCTATCGCGAAGCGGGCAGCGGCACTTGGATTCAAACCGACGCGACCATCAATCCCGGCAATAGCGGCGGCCCGTTGCTGGATTCACAGGGCAGAGTGATCGGCATCACCGCGCTGTCGCGCGTGCGCAACGATTCCGGCGAAAATGTCACTGGCATAAACTTCGCGCTCAGCGCACAGAATCTCATCAACGTTTTGCGGCGCTTCTATCCCGCATCGGGCAATCCGGAAGCCACGAAACAATCTGGCAGCGCCGTCGTAAACGTCACATCGGATCCCGTCGGCGCCGACATTTACGTCGACGGCGCATTTGTCGGCAACACGCCTTCGGTGCTGCATCTCTCCGCGGGAACGCACGCCGTCAAGATTCAGAGTACAGGAAAGAAAGCCTGGGAGAGGCAAATGGAAGTGCTGAAGGATAGCAAAGTCACATTGAGCGCGACGCTCGACCCGCAAACCTGATCGCTTCAGGGCATCGCTTCAGCGCGCGGCCGCTTGCAGCAACATGCTCGCGCGACGCGCCGCCCCGCGCAGCGCCGTGTATTCGTTCAGGATCACGCGCACCGGCATGGCTTCCAGCACCGCGCGAAAGCGCCCTT
>JBAUEH010000002.1:0-60859 GCA_049678505.1 Candidatus Acidiferrales bacterium | reverse complement strand
GGGGGTTTGATAATCCGCGATCACTCGGCCAGCCAAGTCGTAAACAAAGCTGGTCGCTGTGCTCCCCACAATCTTCTGCACTCGCCGGCCCGAGGCGTCGTAAATATAGGTGGCCGTGCTCCCGCCGCAACGGCAATCCCGGCCGCGCCCTTGAGCAGACGTCGGCGAGTCAGCATTTCGGAAAGGATCGGCTGGTCGGATGGGATCTGCTTTTTCGTGACCATAAGAGCCTCCCAAATAATCGGGCATTTTACTACGCGAGTGACTCTACAGCTAGACGATGGTCTCTTATCCGGCCCGTGTGTGTTCGATTATTTTCCGGCATTCCCGATTTCAGAATTCCTGCAGGGCGCGCATGCTCCACGGCTCCATCTCTCCCCATAGTTTCTTGTCGGAGGCGCCGCGGCTTGTCTCCGCTGCCTTCCACCCATAAAAAGTTTGCGCGTTCCGCCGGCGACACCAACGAGGTGCGAAAAGACAAACGGCGAATTGCGCACAAGCGAGAGCATCCGAACGGCCAGCCACGGATGATCCGCGAGCCATAGCAAGATTCGCGTCAGGCGTTTGAAATCCCCAAGCAGCTCTCGACGTTCGCGCTCAAATTTCCACATCCACTCATCGCTTTTTTCGAGCCCCTCCTGGATGTAGGCCGCAAGGAGCTCTGCGGTCAGGAGCGCATGCGTCATTCCTCCGCCGCTAATCGGGTCAATCGAACCCATGGCGTCGCCGAGCAAGATAGCTCCGGGAGCCACTCCCATTCTCGCGTTTCTTGCGTGCCACGACGCGCACATCGGCCGGGAAATTTGCTCCGCACCGTCGAGCCGCAATGCCAACAGGGGCTGTGCGAAAATCCACCGTTGAAATGTCTCGTGAACCGGTTCTCCCCCGTGTCGGATGTCCGTTAGCACAGCAACCAGCACCTCGCGGTCAGGCAGCGGAGTGATGTAGAGTTCATGTCCTGAAGCCAGCACCACATCCACCCAAGGTGGTTGTTCCTGTCCTTTCGCTAGCCGGTAATGGACTCGGATGCCAAATCGTTTCCGGGACGATTCTGCGTCCAGACCGAGACCATGGCGAATACGCGAGTTCACGCCGTCAGCGGCGACCACCAATCGCGCGCGCAGCGACTCGCCTTCCACCATCGCTCCCGTGACCCGGCCGTTCTCACAAAGCGGTCCCTCCACGCGCGCGCCCGTGCGAGCTGTCACACCTGGTGTCGCTGCCGCCATTTCGAAGAGCACTCGGTCAAGATGTTTCCGCCTTTGCCCCCGCCCACAAATGGGCATGCCACTTGCGTCCGAGAAGCCTCCCTCGGCCATGTGTTTGCCAAAGTGATAGCGCACGCCATAGAACGGCGCGCCTCCAACAGCCTCCGCTAGGCCGAGTCGCTCCAGAACAGCCACACCCGCAGGCATCAACCCTTCACCGCACGGTTTTTCTCTAGGGAAATGGCCGAGCTCAAGAAGCTCCACGGAGAAGCCGCGGCGGCCGAGCAGCATTGCCAGCGCAGAACCCGCGACCCCGCCTCCGGCAATCAGTACATCGGCCATTCTCGTGCCTTTCTCATATTCATGCTTAACCTGCGAGAACGATATCGAATTCGATCTTCAACTCGTCCTTCACTTTAACCGTACCGCCTGCAATGCTCACGGGACTCATATCGAAGTCACGCTGCTTCAGCGTCGCTGTTCCTCGGTAATGTCCATCCTTCAGCGCCACGTCCACGGTCACTGGTTTCGTCTGCCCATGGAGGGTCAAATTCCCGCGCACAGACCAGTGGTCATTGCCTGCTTGTTCCACGCTGGTGGACTGAAAGGCGATCTCCGGAAAGCGCTCACTGTCGAGAACCGCTGGCCCCTGCATCGTTTTCTGGATATCGGCCCGCGTGGACTCAGAAGCCTCGGGGTCGAGCACTCGCATCCTTCGCGCGTCCACCCGTAAGGACACGCGTTGCTGCGACACTTCCACAGTCCCCTCGGCAATCGGTGCGGCAATTTCGTGGTTATGAGCGAAGCCGGAAAACACGCCGCTCTTGAAAACGTGAATGGTGACAACGGAATGCCCCGTATCGATGGCGCGGTTCTGTCCTGCCAGAATGGCTGGCCACAGACATGCCACTGCTCCTAACGCCCGGACACTCTGTGCGAGTCTTGTGACTCCCATTCGTCTTGTCTCTTTGCAGGACATCGACCGTTGCGCCGCGCGCGGGAAGTTGTCTGTGTAGACGCCGCAAAACTTTTATTCGGGTGCTGCGGGACCATCGCTCAAAATTCAGATCGAGGACTTCGATTGCCTTCCCTTTGAAGCGGGTAGCCGATCAAATATGTGATCGTCACGGGCATTCGTCCTCTCCTCGTTTCCCCCGCCTCCCACCGATATCCATCGGGCGAGAGCCCGCGCGTAAGTGCCCGAAGCTCGGGAGGCGTGTAGGCCCGCAAGCAAGAGATGACCCCGTCGAACCACACGACAAAGAGAATTACGGGGATCAGATAAGTCCACAGCAATCGCGACCAACGGAACGGCCGGATAAACGGCACGAGCGCGAACGCCATTACCGGCATGAACAGAACGAGAAAAATCGTAAGCCAGTTGCGCTTTGGCACTTCGAAAACGCCCACCCCCTGCCGATGCTTCACAGCGTCCTGCAGAATGCCTCGCGCTCCGTCGGGCGGGAAATGATGGAATGCGGTGAAGAGCGTCCGGAATCCTTCTAAATCGGCGGGAACTCGCGTTGCATCTACCGGGGCGGCATGAGAGAAAACGCTCGCGGCGGGCAAGTTTTTAGCGTGTTCCAACGCTTCTGGATTTGGAAATCTGTCCGTCAGGCAAACTTCCACCGGGAACCGTTCTTTATCCTCAAAATCTCGAACGAGGCTCAGCCACGGCCCGCCGCCACCTGAGCATAGGTCCAGAATCCGGTGAGTCCCAGCCTCTTGCAGAGCGTACCGAAGCCGGGGAACGACTGGCTTGTAAAAGTCGAAGAAGTTCCAAATGAACTGGAGCGTGTCCGTGGTGAGGTCCCGAAGCGGCTTAGGGAACCAAGGTTGATCGTGTATCTCGATCCACTGTCGTCTTCGCATGGACTATCCCTGCCGTTTCGCTTACTTGTATGATTCAAACTCCCCCAGAAGTGATTCACTCTTTTATTCTTCGGCATGCCCAAACGAGTAGATGGACACGAAGTCGTTGCGTCGGTCCAGGTCCCCAAGTGAAGTGATAAAATCCGTGATAAGGAAGTCGTAGGCCCATGCGTGCTCGTACCGTGGGCCTTTGCCGAAAAAAAATAGGGCTGAGTCGCTTTGCAATGACCCAGCCCCGTACTACCTTGTTTTTGATGCTGCGTTAAAAAGTTAGCTTCAGCGCAAACTGAAGCTGGCGTGACGATCCGAAGTCGCCCGTCGGAAAGCGCGTGCTTGTGATTACGCCAAACGTTGAGCTCCCAACATTCAAGTTGGGGTCGCCGAAATTCGGATGATTGAAGATGTCAAACGCTTCCACCCGGAATTCTGAGCCAACGCGTTCGGTGATCTTCGTGTCCTTGATCAGCGAGAAGTCGGTATCCAAGAAACCTGGTCCAACGATTGTGTTTCGGCCCTCATTTCCCGGCGAGCAGACCAGCGTGCTGCCCGAGCCCGTGCAAGGAGAAGTGAACACCGTCGGATTCGCAATCCACTGCACCCCATAGGTTCCCACTGCCGGGACGCTTTCGGTATCAATCGGACCGCTCACATCCGGGCGAATCGTAGCTCCCGGGAAAAGGCCGCTGACACCGGTCATATAGGCGGTTAGCGGGTTGCCGCTCTGAGCCTGGGTGATAAGGGCAAGCTGCCATCCCGAAACTAGGCGATTGCCCTTGAACGGCAGAGTGTAGAAGCCGCTGAGTACGAAGCGGTTCCGCGCGTCAAAATCGGAAGGCCCATACTCATTCCGAAGGTTATTGCTGTCCTGCGGAAGATCGTTCGGGAAATCCAGCGACGAAATAGTCCAGGGACTTCGAGTATGTGTACGATGCCAGGAACTCGAATCCATGAGTCACTTGCTTGTTGAGCGTCGCCCACAGGGCATTGTAATTCGAATTGCCGTCGCTGTTGACTTCTTCGATTTCGCTGAAGTTCGGATACGGTTCAGCAGTGACCGGTGAGAAAACGCCGGCGACCACTGCGGGCTGGTTCTCATTCACCACCTGCTGCAAATGCGTGCTCTTGGAACCGACGTATGCTACCTGGACGGCCATGGTGTTCGTAAGTGCGCGCTGGATCGTCAGATTCCAATCCTGCGCGTAGGCGTCATGATAGTTCGGGTCGACGGTGAAAGGCGCCACCGTATTCGGATTTGCGGGCGGAGCCTCCAGCGTGATGCTGTTTGTGGTGGAACTGCTGGAAAGCGGCGTCGCGAACGGCGGATTTCCGCTCAGCCCAGACACGAGGTTGGTCGTCGGCTGCTGCGCCAGGATTGCGTAACCCGCGCGCACGGAAGTCTTGCCGTCACCCCAGGGATCCCAGGCGATGCCTAGACGCGGCTGAAACAGTCTATCGTTTGTCGGATAGACCTGGCTGAATCCCGGCGTGCCAATCGTCACGAGCGAATCCGACGTTGGGTCAAACACAGCAAACCGGTTGTCTGCCTCCGAGGGCGTCCCGTTCCAGTCATACCGCAAGCCGAGGCTCAATGTGACATTGGGTCTCCATTTAAAACTGTCCTGCGCGAAAAGTCCCCACGCAGGCATGAGTATTTTGTCGTCGGCGTTTCCTTCCTCGGTCGTGAAGGCTGCGGCGCCGTCGTTCAGGAAGTTGGCGAGCGTACTGAATGTAAACGAGCCGACGTCCTCCGAAATGTTATTGTTGTAGAATCGGCTCACGTCCACGCCGAAGTCGAACGAATGCCGTCCCTTTAGCCAGCTCAGCGTATCGTTGAACGCGACCGTGGTATCGCCGCGCCCTTGCGGTTCACCCACCGGGTTGCCGAATTCGATCCCGATGTCCTGAATGGTGATGCTGGGCAAGCCGATGTCCGGTACGCCTGCGGGAAGTCCGATGCCCAGGCTAGATGGTGTGACATCGCTATCGTTCGGCAGAAATGTGATAAACAGCCGGTTGAATCCAAGGCGAACCTGGTTGGTCAGGTTTGCATTAACGGTGTGGGTTTCGCCGATCGTCAGAAGCTGACGCGATCCATCGCGCGTATCCCCGAACCCTGGCAGGTTTGTTCCCGAAGTCGGTTCAAAGCGATGGTCCTTCTCAATTGCGTAATAGCCGTGCAGTTGATCCTGGTTCGTTAGGCTCACACTCACGTCGGCCGTACCGATATCTTCGTTCACAGGTGCGTTTGTTACACCAAGGAACGTACCGGACATCGCCCCCGGTGCAACCGGCTGAGTTGGCGTCGGCAAAAGTTTGAGGATGTTGTTTACAGTCGGATCAGACGACGTCAGTCCCGACGCTGGAACCAAGGTGTCCAGATTCAGCGCGTGAAGCTGGCGCAGCCCTTCATAGCTCAAGAAGATAAATGCTTTATTCCTCTTGATAGGGCCGCCAAAATCGCCGCCAAAATCGTTGCGGATCAGCGGCGATTGTGCCTGTGTAACTGGGTTGAAGAAATTCCGCGCGTCAAAGTAATTGTTGCGGAGGAAATCGAATGCTTCGCCGTGGAAATCATTTGTGCCCGACCGCGTGGCAATGTTCACGATGGCCCCGGAATTCCGGCCATATTCGGCAGGGAACGTCGAGTTATCGATTTTGAATTCAGACACCGTGTCAATTGACGGTTGGAACGTAACCTGGTTTTGTACCTCATCGTTCAGGTTGATGCCGTTGACCAAAAGGTTCAGCGTGGTCTCGCGCTGCCCGGCGGTGTCAATGCTGAGCGACCCCAGGCCCTGCAGCGGATCAACCAAGAAGCCGTTCTGCGGCGGCGTCATCGTGCCAGGCGTCAGATTTGCCAGGTCCAGGAAGTGGCGGCCATTGAGAGGAATTTCTTGCACCGTCTTCTGCGTGATCACCTCACTGACCGAAACGCTGCTCGTGCTCACCAAAGGTGTGCCGCCCGAAACTACCACTTGCTCGGTCACTTGGCCCACCTTCAGTTGCGCGTTTTCAGTTACCGTCGTGGCTACGTCAAGTTTCAAGTCCTTAACAACATCGCTTTCAAAGCCGTTCGCGCGAACGGTTACCTGATATAACCCGGGAAGAAGTCCGGGCATCACGTAATAGCCGCTTGCATCTGTCTTCGTTGTTATATCGACGCCCGTATTCTGATTGTGAATCATTATCGTTGCACCGGGCACGGCGGAGTTCGACGCATCCGTTACCGAACCTTGCAGGGTGGCGGTTGATTGCGCCAGCGCGACGGAACTCAAAGCAAAGAGCAGCGCGGCAACAGCGGTCCAGCGAAACGCAAGCGCGAGAATGAATGGCTTCCTCTCGCTGATGTTCTGCATGATTCCTCCCGAAAATATTTAACAATGCTCAAACTGTTTACAAACCTACCCCGTCAAGAGCCAATCCATGAGTGCCGGGCTTAGAAAAAGCAATCTGAGGGCGGGGCCAAGTTCCTTGCTTTCGCATATGTCCCGTAGTTTGCCTTATTGTCATGTTCCCAGAACATGCGATGCCCCCGGGAGTCATTAAGTATGCAAGGGAGCATCCATATATCAAATTAAGCTGTTAGTGCATAAACCTAATATCTGTAAGTAGATGGCGCACTTTCTGCGATACCCAACTATGGGCACATATTCCAACTATGGAAGGTTAATACGATTTATAGTAGATTAAAGTTACTCATGTAGTATTTGCTCCTTTCTCTTTGATTTGCTTTCTGCCCGTTGACCGCAGAAAGCGCCCAAAATTTTCCTAGCTAAACACGGGCGAACTCTGGAAGTGGTTTGAAAAATGAATATGGCAGGTTCGTGCAAGCCCGAACCGCCGGACCCTACAATGCCAATCGTTTGTATCCGTTAGTGCGAATGTAGTGCGAATGCGATCGCTGTTGCGCCGTCAAGAAACACGCTAAAAAACTCGACGCTGATTGTTCGAAACGCGAGTATGATTCCCCCGCTTTGTTCGGTTTCATGCCTCGAGGGAGATTCTGGATGCATTCGCGCAGAGATTTCGCAATCTTGTTTGTGATTTTGTTTTTTGCGCCGTTCGCGCCGCGGGCGGTTCGGGCGCAAGCATCGGGAAAGCTCCGCTTCGAAATTTCGTTCCCAAGTTCGCGCAGCGCGGCGCACTTGACCGGCCGCGTCCTCCTCGTACTCGCCACGACGGACAAACCCGAGCCGCGCTTCCAGTCGGGTTACACCGCGCTCGACGCCGCGCAGATGTTTGGCGTGGATGTCAGCGATTGGGCGCCGGGAACGCCCGTGACTGTCGACGCGTCCGTGCTCGGCTATCCTCTCGACGGCCTCTCGCAAGTGCCTGCGGGCGATTATTACGTCCAGGCCGTGCTCAACATTTATCAAACCTATCATCTCTCGAACGGACACACCGTCGAGCTGCCGCCGGACAAAGGAGAAGGCCAGCACTGGAATCGCAAGCCGGGAAATCTCTACAGCACCGTCCAGCGCATTCACGTCGATCCGGCTGTGAACAATGTGATTCGCGTCGAGCTGAGCGAAGTGATGCCACCCATCGAGCCGCCTAAGGACACCGCATGGATCAAGCACGTCCGCATCCAGAGCGCTTTGCTCACGAAATTCTTCGGCACGCCCACGTACATCACCGGAATCGTGCTCCTGCCCGCGGGATTCAATGAGCATCCCAACGCCCATTATCCGCTGATGGTCTATCAAGGCCATTTTCCGAGCGATTGGCAAGGCCCCATGCCGTTTCGCACCGAGCCGCCTTCGCCCGGCATGACCGGCAGGCAACAAATGACCGCGGAATATGCCTACAAGTTTTATCAGGATTGGACTTCCGGCCGCTTGCCGCACTTTCTCGTTCTCTCGATCCAGCATCCCACGCCGTACTTCGACGATTCCTACGCCGTGAATTCAGAAAACGACGGCCCCTACGGCGACGCCATCACCAAGGAACTCATCCCGGAGATCGAAAAAGACTTTCGCGGCATCGGCCAAGGCTGGGCCCGCGCTGTTTTCGGCGGCTCGACCGGCGGCTGGGAGACGCTCGCTTCGCAGGTCTTCTATCCGGATTTCTACAACGGCGCTTTTACCGCTTGCCCTGACCCCGTGGATTTTCGCGCTTATCAGTCGGTGAATTTGTATGACGACAAAAATGCGTTCTTCGTGGAAGGCCCCTTCGCGCGCGTTCCGCGGCCGATGATGCGCACCACCGACGGCCTAGTCGAGAACACCATGGAAGGCGAGACGCGCCGCGAGCTTGTCCTCGGCACGCATAGCCGCTCCGGCGACCAGTTTGACATCTGGCAGGCGGTCTTCAGTCCCGTTGGCGACGACGGCTACCCCAAGCCCATCATCGATCCCATGACCGGCGATATCGACCACACCGTCGCGGAGTACTGGAAGCAGCACTACGATCTGAGCTACATCCTGCGCACCAATTGGAAAACCCTCGGCCCGCAGCTCGTCGGCAAGCTGCATTTCACCGTCGGCACCATGGATACCTTCTACCTCAACAATGCCGTCTCGCTGCTCCAGGATTTTCTCGAGAAAACCAATTATCCCTACTACGCCGGCGATTTTGAATACGGCGAGAAGCAGCCGCATTGCTACACTGGCGGCCCCATCGACCCGCCGGGAATCGGCGGGTTCACTTGGGACCAGCGCATCTTCCCCCAGGAAGCGGATTGGATGAAGAAGACCGCTCCGAAGGGCGCGGACATGAGCTGGATTTACTGACGCGGCCCAGAATTCCCCTCTTTCGACTGCAAATTCTTGCCGAAAAAAAAAGGCGGGGCCACTTTGCAGTGTCCCAGCCCAGCCCTATGACTGTTTGGTGGTCGGGTCAGTTTGAATTTTCTTGATCGTGACACAAGGAGTCAAAATTCAAACTGACCCATTACCGACTATTTCGTTCTTGTTGCCGAGTTAGAAAGTCAGCTTCAGCGCGAACGGAAGCTGCCGTGACGAACCAAAGCCATTCGTGGTCTACCTTGGTTTTCTGTCCCTCACGACGCCGTTCTAAAGAGAAAAACATCAACTCTTGTACGCGATTTGTGGGAGACTTCCTCGCAACGAGTAATCAGTTTCAGACCGGAGTCCTGAAGCAGACTGAACAATTCGGAGAAAAAAGCAGATGAGCTACGTAGAATCGAACTTGGTTCCTGGCGAAACGGTGATTTATCAAACCCGGCTCCATTGGATCGTGATGCTGGGGCACATTGTTGTGGGATGCTTGGTGCTCGGTCTGTCCGGAGTGCTTCTGCTTTATTACGCACTCAGCCAGCCCGGAATTGAGACCAGGACTTTGCACATCATGGAGGGTGGCGGCGTTGCGTTGCTCGTTGCCGGTCTCGTGGCGATTCTGATGGGCATGGTCCGGCAGAACGCCACGGAAATGGCGGTGACCAACCGGCGCCTGGTGATCAAGACCGGCTTGGCCAGCCGGACAACGATAGAAATGCTGCTGAACAAAGTGGAGAGCATCGAAGTGAGCGAGACAGCTTTTGGCAGGATGCTGGGTTATGGAACGATTGTGGTCATCGGGACCGGCGGGACTCCCGAGCCATTCCACAAAGTCGCGCATCCTCTGCAATTTCGCAGCCAGGTGCAGCAACAGATTGAGAAGCTCCACTAACTCCACGAAGAAGACGCCGCGCCCGTGGATGTAAGTATGGTAGGCCCGTGCGGGCTCGAACCGCAGACCTCTACCGTGTCAAGGTAGCGCTCTAACCAACTGAGCTACGGGCCTATTCATCTGCACAACGTTACCCCGCATTTTACCACAAGCCCCGCGCGCTGTTTTTCACGTCGCCCGCTCCACCACCACCGCGGTGCCATACGCCAGCACTTCCGTCACACCTTGCATGATCTCGTTCGCGTCGTAGCGCACGCCGATAATCGCGTTCCCGCCGCGCGACGCCGCGTGCTCCATCAGCAGCTCCAGCGATTCCTCGCGCGTCTGCTCGCACATATCCGTGAACAGCGTAATGTTTCCGCCGACAATCGTCTGCAGCGACGCCCCAAGGTTCCCGAAAATGCTCCGCGAACGCACAATGATCCCCCGCACCAGCCCCACCGAGCGCACGATCCGATACCCCGGAAGCTCCAATGCCGTCGTCACCATCCCTGCGTCCACTCGTCCGTCCACATTCGCCTCCTTCACAATCAGCGCTTTCGCGCCTAAACTCGATTGTCATTCCGAGCCCCGTTCGCGTGGGCTGCGGCAAGCAGCCAACGTAACAAAGTTGCGAACGGGTGCGAGGAATCTGCTTTTCTCAGTTCACGCCGCGCTCAGCTCAGTGCTGCACCACCGGAATTTCCACGTCCGATGGATATTCCTTCGTCCGGTAAATCCTTTGCGTCGTCTTGATGTAATCGCTCGCCGTGGCCTTGAAAATGTTTGGCACGAACTTCTGCGGATTCCGGTCGATGATCGGAAACCACGTGCTCTGCACCTGCACCATAATCCGGTGCCCCTTCAAGAAACAATGGCTGTTCGTGTGCAAATCGATCGTGTACGGCGTCACCTTTCCCGGAGTAATCGGCTCCGGCTTCTCAAAACTATTGCGAAAGCGCCCGCGGAACACTTCATCCGCAATCATCAGCTCATATCCGCCCATCGACGGCTCCGCCTCATACTTCTCCGGATACACATCGATCAGCTTTGCAACCCAGTCGCTGTCGCTCCCCGTTGTCGACGCATACAGATGCGCCACAATACCTCCCGCCACGCACACATCTTCGTCCAGCGCGTCGGTCGACCAGTTCACCGTATCCGGCCGCGAATCCACGAATCGCTGATCCTCCACCAGCCACGTGTACCAATGGCTCCCCGGCCCGTACGTCTCTTCCACCGGACGATGCCGGTAAGGAACCGGATGCGCGGGATCGGAAATATAACTGTCGAACGCTTGCGCTCCGTTCGCCTGCGGCGCGTCGAACGACAGTTTCCCATCCGCGCCGAAATAAAGCTTCTTCTCGATCACATTTTCCTTCGGCGGCCACGCATCGTAGTCCACCCATTTGTTCGCGCCCGTCTCGAACGTCCGCACTTTTTTGAACGGCAATTCGCCTTTATCCTTCAGCCAGTACGCAAACCACGGCGCCTGCACATCGGCGCGAAAGTCCTTGCTCGTCGCTGTGCCAAATTGAATCCGTCCCAAGCTCTCGCCGTCGCTCCGCGCCCACCCTCCGTGATTCCACGGCCCGACCACCAAATAATTGAAATGGTTCGTGTCGTTTTTCTCCAGCGTCTCGTAAATCTTCACCGGCCCGTAGAAATCTTCCTGATCCCACCACCCCGCCACGTTCAAATCCGGCACGCTCAAATGCAAATCCTTCAAATAGGGATAGTAAGCCTGCTTCTGCCAGAAGCTGTCGTAGTTCGGATGGTTAACGAAGTCCTCCCACGTCGGCAGTTCGCCATGCAAATACTTCTTGTCCACATTCAAAAGCGGCCCGAGCGCCAAATACCACTCGAACGTGTCGTATTTATCGAACTGAAACATGAAATTCGTCTTCCCCGTCTCCATCATCGCCGCGTATTCGAATCCATAGCTCAGCCGGAACGCCCCGTTATGATGAAAATCGTCGCCCAAAAACATGTCCGCCGGCGAAGCCTGCTCCGATACCGCCTTGAGCGCCGGATGCGGCTCCAGCAGCGCCATTGTCGTCAGCCAGCCGCCGTAGGAAATCCCCAGCAATCCCGCGCGCCCGTTGTTGTTCGGGACGTTTTTCACCAGCCAGTCGATCGTGTCGTACGTGTCCGTGCCCTCATCGATCGACTTCGGATTCGTCCGGTCGCGCGGCGGCCGCTGCATCACGAATTGCCCCTCCGAGCCGTATCTCCCGCGAATATCCTGCATCACGAAAATGTAGCCTTCCGGAATCATCTCTTGGTACAAATTGAACAAGCTGCTGTACCCATTCTTGTCGTCGCTCGTCCCGTAAGGCGTGCGCGTAATCAGGAACGGCAGCGGCGCCGTCGCATTCTTCGGCGTGTAAATCTCCGTATTCAGCCGCACTCCATCCCGCGCCGGAATCATCACGTCCTGCTTGGTGTATAAGGCGCTCACATCAATCGCCGCCGTGGCCGATTCTTGCGCGCGCGCCGCCGGCAAACGCCACAATCCCATCCACACTCCCGCAATCCCTGCCGCCAAGCACAACGCCACCGCGATTCGCATCCGTTTCATCTTTTTCGCTCCGTGATTCCGCGCGAGACTACCACAAAACAATTCTTTCATCGCGTCTCGTCTTTAGCATTCCGTCACCGTCGGCCGCAGCTTCCTGACGCGGTAAGCATCGCTTCTCACGAAATCTGACTTCGCACGCTTCACGTGCGCGATGTAGTCAAGCCGCCAAATTCGTTGGATTGATTAGTGACTGCCGCCCGCATTGTCTTCCTTCAGCAACTCGCCGCGGTTGTCTCTCAAATCCCTTCCATTCCGCACCACCGGATATGGCACATTTTCGCCGGCCAGTCCTTCCCACAAAATCCGGTTGAACTTCGCCGAGTCAATCCGATCCTCCACGCTGAAGTCCATCCCCTTCGTCTTCTCCGCCCAGTACGCCGCATCATGCCGTGGCTTCGCAATCGCGCTCTTCGCGGCAGCATCCGCGCCATTCGCTATCGGTAACTGTGTGCTCCGCAGCACCTCCGGCACAATCGCGGTGTACGTCCACGGTTTCTCCTCCGTCGTGAACAAGTCCGCCATCGGCTCCGCCACCGCATCATTGATTCCCATCGGTTTCATGCCCAGGACATCCTCGATCGTCCGTAGCATGTTCACCGTCGTGTAGTGTGTCGAGACCACCCGGCCCTGCTTCACATATGCTCCTGCAATTAGCGCCACGCTGCGATGCGCGTCCACATGGTCCGGCCCATTCTGCGCGTCATCCTCCACAATGCAAATGATCGTGCTGTCCGCAAACGGGCTGTGCGCCACGTCTTCGATCACCTTGCCAATCGCATAGTCGTCGTCTCCCATCTCCGCTTCCACCGTTCCCGTTCCGTCGATGGCGTCCGCGAAATCGCCGAAGTGGTCGCGCATCAGCCGCATGAATTCCAAATTCGGCATCTTCCCGCTCGCCACGTATCCCTGAAATTCGCGTTTCCACTCCATGTACCGCCAATAGTCCGGCAGCTTCAGATCAAATCCGCGAAAATAGGGATCCGTCACCTTCATCAGCGCCGCCTTATCCGGAAACGCCACCCTCGTCTTCGTCTTGTACGGTTCGCGAATCACGGGAATCAACCCCGGCGTGCCCGGCTTCCCAAAATACCGGTCGCCTTCCAGAAAGAATCCGTAATTTCGCAGCGAAAGCTTTGCCCGCATCGCCGCATCCCATAAATATCCCGTTCCCGCATCGCCGCCCGGCCCGTCTGGAGCATCCACATCATTCGTTCCCGGCAGCAAATCGTCATCATCCGGCGTTGTGGGATTGTCCTTCCGCCGCGCCTTCGGCGATGCAATGCCCACATTGATATTTCGATCTTCTCCTTCGTAGTCATACGTCAGTCCGCGGTCCGCGTACTGCACCGGGTACGTGTTCTCCACCACATCCGACGCCCGCGCCGCCGTCGACCAGTTCCAGCCCTCGCCGCTCACGTCGCCGCTGCAATCGAAATTATCCAGGTCCACGAACTTCTCCGCTATCTGGTGATGATTCGGACTGATCGCCCGTCCCAGCACCGCCAGCTTTGGATCGCCGTTGCCTTCCTGCAAATCGCCGAGCACCTGGTCGTACGTGCGGTTTTCCTTGATGATGTAAATCACGTGTTTGATGTGCTGCTGCAAAAACGCCATCGTCTTTTCGTTCCCCGCCCGTTGCGCATCGCTTTCGTAGTGATCGTTCTCCGCCACCTGCTTTGTCAGTTGCGCCAGATCATCCGCGCCCGGCGTCGGAATCGCTTCGAACCCGCCTTTGTTCAATTGCAAAATGTACTCGTTCTGCGCGTAGCAATTGTCCAGCGCACCCTTCGCAATCGACGTTGTGTTCCGGCATCCGCCCGGATTCGGCCCGGGCACACTCTTTGTGTCCAGCACGTACAGCATTTTTCCGTCCGCGCTCACGCTCACCGAACTCGGGTACCACCCCGTCGGTATCAATCCACGATTTATGCCGCCTCGAGGAGGCTGGCCACTGATGACAAATGGCCCTTTTCCGAGAAATTCGGATGGAACCTGCTCAATTACGGCAATGGAATTCGCGCCTCCATTTGTGACGTAAAGCGTCCTCTCATCTGGAGACAGTGCCAAACTGTTGGGATTGCTTCCCATCAGCCGACCCGAATTCAATAGAGTTGCTTCTGGTGCCGTCGTGGAAACCATGCCAAAAGCCTTGTCCGCCGCTGTATCAAATTCGAAAACCTCATCATCCGTCGCCAGTGCCGCATATAAGTACCTTTGCTCACGGTCCAAAATCATCTTCCCCGGCTCACCCGGCACTTTGACTCGCTCCTTCACCTTCGGCTCGCCCGAAATATCCAGCACCACAATCTGCCGGTCGCGCGGGCTCGACACATACGCCGTATCATTCCCCTTCGTCACCACCCAAAATGGAAACTCCCCTCCCGCCACGCCCGTTTTCTTCGTATCGCTCTTCCCCGGCCGCAAATCCAGCTCCGCCGTCTTCTGCCGCGCCGCCACGTCCACTACGCTCACCGAATCGTTTTCGAAATTCGCCACCAACAACTGCTTCCCGTCAGCCGTCACGCCAATCCCCGCCGCTTCCGGCTTCACATCAATCCCCAAGCCGCTCTTGTGGCCCAACGCAATCGCCGTTCCCGCTTCCGCCCACTCCCCGCCGCTTTTCGCAAATACGTGCACATTGTCGTCGACGCCGCCGGCCACATAAAATTCCTGCCCGTTGGGATTCCACGCAATCCCATCAAACGTGTTCGGCACTTGAATCGCTTGCGTCTTCTTCGGCTTGTCCGCCTGAGAAATGTCGAACACAAACACATATTCATTCGAGTCCCGCTTGATCCGTCGCCCCGACGCGTCGTTCATCACGTTGTATCCGCTGGTCAGCACCAGCAATGTCGCGCAGTCCGGACTCGTCGCCGTCGTCACTGGCTGCCCCGCCACATAATCGGGGAAATCTGCGAGTCCCGGATTGAGCGGCACGTAGAACGACCCCTGCGCGGCCATCGGCGTAATCGTCATTCCCGTCGGCAGCACCGCGCGGCTCTCTAGCGAGGGCGGCTGCTGAAAGTGTCCAGGAGTCACCGCAACACTCGGCCGCTGCGCTCCCGCGTCATGCTGCGTCGCAAAATAAGTCGCTGCCACAATCGAAATAATCATCATCGCCGTGCCCAACGTCGTCCGCTTCATTTCCGTGTCCCCGTGTTCAAAGTAGCGCCTTCAGCCCTGCCAAAAAAGAACGTTGTGCTCTTGCGCTTCTTTATTCGCGCAAAGTAGTCAGCCACTCGTCGCCGGGCTGAATGCCCCAAATCGCCGCCATTTTGTCACAACTCGCCGCGTCCGCGCGCGTGTTTGCAGCGGAGTTCCAGGAGAGACCGCCGGTTGCCACAGGAATCCCGGAATCCTTGTCGCTTTGTGCGCATCAGAAGCGGGGAGGCATCCGCGCATGGACTCACAAATCGACCTGGAAACTCTCCGCTATCCGATTGGGCGCTTTTCGTGGGATGCCGGAACTGGCGCCGCCAGCCGCGACCAGTGGCTGCGCGTCATCGAAGCCACGCCCGCCGAGCTCCGCCGCGCCGTCTCTGGCCTGAACGACAAACAACTGGATACTCCCTATCGCCCAGACGGCTGGACCGTGCGGCAGGTCGTCCATCATTACGCCGACGACCACTTGAACTCTTACGTCCGCTTCAAATTGGCCCGCACCGAAGACGCGCCCACCATCAAGGGCTACGAAGAAGCGCTCTGGGCCGAGTTGCCCGACGCGCGCCAGGGCCCCGTCGAACCTTCCCTGACACTACTGGCCGCATTGCACCAGCGCTGGGTCGCCGCATGGCGCGCTCTCTCCGAATCTGACTGGCTCCGCACCTTCATCCATCCCAAGCGCGGCCCGGTGTCGTTGCACCAGCTCGCAGCCCTCTACTCCTGGCACGGCCAGCACCACGTCGCCCAAGTCCGCGCCCTCCGCACCCGCTCCTTCTGGCCCGAATGAAGGGGAACACATTGCTATATGCCAGGGCACGGCTTTAGCCGTGCCGAAAAAGAACCGTCGTTTTTCTCTTCCTTTTGCGTGCTTCACCCGCGCTAGGTAGTCAGGTCACGACTTGCATTTCACCGCACCGTAGCCGAGATGATAGGCGAACTGTTGAGAGACGCCCGTGTTCTCGTGGCTGTCTTCGCTCCTCTAGAAAAACTCATAAGTGGCAAGTCTTTGACATTCGCAGGGGTGTTTATCATAATAGCTTTGGTGCTTGTTCTGGCGGCGATTGGGATAACAATTGAGGTAAAGCGCTATGACTAGCCTGATGATCTTCTTTCCCGTCGCAATCTGCGGCCTTATCGGAGCGATTGTGGGATTCCACTACGCAGGCGTGGAGCGTAGCCGCGTGCGTAACATCCAACGCCAGCATCATCCGCAGGATACCGAACCTTACCTGCCTTTTGTCGAAATGACTCATCTCCGCTAAGTCGTCGCTCAAATTTCGGCAACTGGCTCCGGCAAAAATGCTGGCGAGAATCGCATTACGCATGGCCTTTGTAAGGGCACGGCTTCAGCCGTGCCGAAAAAACAATACTCTTGCCTTCCCCTTCCTTTTGCGCGCTTCACCCGCGCAAAGTAGTCAAAGTGCCATCCTCGCCCCGCTTCAACATCCGCCTTCTCCGCCGTCATGTACTTCGCGCCATGACCCGCTGTAGCGCTTATAGATGTCGAATTCCTCCTCTTCATAGCCCCTTAACTCCACTACAACTTCATCCACCCCATCTCCATCAAGATCTAACTGGTCAACAAAAACATAATCTTCTCCGTCCGTCCCTTCTGTCAGATCGATGCTTTTGTTGTATTGGACGAGTTCGGCCGTCGCGCTCGAGGCGCCTATCTTGCCGATCAGAAATACTTTGTGGAGCGCGCTCTTGGTCCTCAGAAAGAGCGAACCAATCAAGAACAGACTATTGCTGTCATCGATTTTGGTCACAACAAGCTGGTCTATCTTAATGTCGCTCGCCATCTCCGCTGGGACATCATGTTTCTGAAACTCGTTCATGGCGAGTTGCACAGCATACTTGCGCTCCCGGAGATCCGGGTGCCGTTGGTAGTTTGCGTGTGGTCGGATGCTTTGTGCGTTGGACGCAAGCGCGATAGCGTCCTTCTGCAGATGAAAACCTTGATCCGCTGATACGAGAGCCGCCGACGAGTCGCATTGAAACGGGGCAATTTTCTTGACTGTCACGTCGCCGACCTTGTCGCCCGCTACAAATACAGGCAGGCGCTCGCCGGGCCTGTATGCGCTTTCGTCGTCGCCTGCGTGAGCTTTCGGATTAAAAATTTCAATCGCAATCAGGTCGCCAAATCGTGGCGTCGTGCCGCCAAAATCTTCGCCGTAATCATTCTTTGTCACAACATATACAGGTCGATCGGCACCTTGCCAAACAGCCTTGCCTTTGTCAGCATTGGCTAGAAACGGAAGGAGTAATAATATCAGGACGCAACCGGGTCGATTCATCGGAGTCTCCTCCGCTCATTCGACCACATCGTCCCGGCGTCTGTGACCGGCCTGAGGTACAGTTATTACGTGTCAGTTAACGACAGTACGAGACATATGGAGAATGCATGTGCCATGGTACCAGCGCTCACAACTCCCTCACCCTTCTCTCCAACTCCTTCGCAATCTCTTCCGCATCCTCACCCGCTGCAAACCTCACCGGCTTGCCAATCGTCACCTTCACCGCGCCGCGCGGCACTGGCTTCAGCCTAGACGATTTTCCCGTCAGCCGCGCTTGCGCCAACTCCCACAGTCCGTCAATGCGCACCGGCGCCACCGGCAAATCGAGCTTCGTCGCCAGCAACCCCACTCCGCCGCGAAATCTTCCCACTTTCCCATCTTTCGTCCGCTCGCCTTCCGGAAACACCAGCACGTTCCATCCCTTGTCCGCCAGCTCCCCCGCAAACGCAAAACTCTCGCGGAATCCCGTCTGCTTCGGCAGCGGAAACACATTGAACAACCCAATCACCAGAAAATAATCCATGCGGTTCACCATGCGCATGAACCAACCCATCCCCGACGGATGCCGCATCCCCCACAGCCTCTCCGCCTCCATCGCCGTCGCCAGCCGGTGCCGGAATTTCCCCGGCAGCGCCGCCAGCACGCAGCCAATGTCCACGTACGTCACGTGGTTCGCCACTACCAGCACCGGCCCGCGCACGCCGCGCAAATTCTCCCGCCCGCGAATCTCCGGCCGCGCCAAAATCATCGTCGCCGGCCACGTTAGCGCGTAATAAACGCCCAGGCGTATCCGCGTCACCGGCCATCGCTGCGCCCAGCGCGAAAACTTATGCGTCTGCGGACGCGCCCTTGGCTCGCGCAGCAGCTTTTCCAGTTCGCCGACGGTCTTCGCTTCCGCAAATTTCGTTTCGCTCAAGTCCACCTGATACTTTTCTTCGAGCGCGCTCATCAACTCCACACGGTCGAGCGAGCTCATCTGCAAATCCCGCTCCAGATTCGCGTCCCCGCTCATGTTCCCGCCGCGCCCGGTCACCCGCGCAATCAATTCGTCGAGCGATCCCGCTCTGCCCCCGGAGTTTACCCCGACGTTTTCTGTCGGGGCTCCAAACTCCCGCATCACCGCCTCGCGAATCCGCGGCAGCATCGGCTTCTGCGTCGGCGTGCGCGGGAAGTCCGGCTCCTTCCAGACCATCCACCGCCGCATCCGCTGATATTCCGCGAGCTGTTGATTCGCGCGCTCTACGATCTTCGCAGCGTTCGCCGGCGCGTCTGCGCTCGCGTCCTCCAGCAGCAACACCGCGCACGGCTCCGCATTCCCTTCCTGCTCGATTCCCACCACCACCGAGTCCCGCACGCCCGGCTGCTTCCGCAGCGCCGCTTCCAAATCCTCGGGATAAACATTCATTCCCGCGGGCGTCACAATCACGTTCTTGCGCCGTCCCTTGAAATATAAATTCCCCGCCGCATCCAACTCACCCAAATCTCCCGTGCGGAACCATCCTTCCTCGCCGGACACCGGCTCGAGCTTCTGCCCTTGCCAATAGCCCGACGCCACATTTTCCCCGCGCACCAGAATTTCTCCGTCCGCGCCGAGTTTCATCTCCACCCCCGGCAGCAGCTTTCCAATCGACCGTTTCCCCACGCGAAACGGATTGTTCACGCTCACCAGCGAAGTCGTTTCCGTCAACCCGTAACCCTGAATCACCGCATAGCCCAGCCGGTTCCAGAAAATTTCCACTTTTTCTCCGAGCGCTGCTCCGCCCGAAATGAACGCCCAGAATTTCCAACCCAGCCGCCGGTGAATTCTTCGAAATCTCCAAACGCGTCGCAGAAATTTCTCTCCATCCGCCTTCGCAAAGTCCCTCTCGAATTTTTCTTGCCGTCCCGCCGCCTCGATTTCGCGCTCCATCTGCCCTTGCAGCGATTCAATCATCCGCGGCACGGACACCAGCGCCGTCACGCCCTCCCGCTTCATCGCCCGCGACACTTCCGCCGGACTCATCGTGTCCAGAAAAATCACCGTCCCGCCCAGCAGCGGCGGAATGAACATCCCCATCAGTTGTCCGAACACGTGGCTCAGCGGCAGCAAATTCAAAAATCGCAGCGGATGAAAGAATTTCTCGTATTTCAAATACCGCTGGATTTGCGCTTCCATCGGCTCGATGTTCGCCAGAACATTTCCGTGCGTCAACACCACGCCGCGCGGCTCCGCCGTCGTCCCCGAAGTGAAAACAATCTCCGCCGTATCGCTGCGCTTCCGCTCCATCGCTACAAATCGCGCATCCGTCGCCTTTGTGTTCGCGCCCGCGCCACGCCACTCCATCTCCGCCAGCTCTTCCAGCAAAATTTCCGGCCGCCCAATTTTCCTCGCGTCCAGTCCGCGCGAATGAATCACGAATTTCGCATCCACTGTCTGCGCCACGCGCGCCGCAAAATCCGCACTCGCGGCTTGGTCCATCGGCACCACCACTGCGCCGCGCAACACGCACCCAAAAAATGCCGCCACCCACTCCGCGCAATTCTCGCCCCACAGCAGCACGCGCTCGCCCGGCGCCACTCCGCGCTGCTCGAGTGACGCCGCGAAACTCCACGCCGCGCCGCCCACACGCGCATACGTCCACCGTTCCATCCGGTAGCCGCGCCGGTGCGCGATCGCGATTTCCTTTCCGCGACGCGCATACTCTTCGATGAATTCAATCAGCGATTGCCTTGCCATGCTTTTGTAGCGGCGGGTTTAGCCCGCCACATTTCTGCCACGCAAGTTTCTCTTATCCGGCCTGCCTTGCATAGCGCTGCCGTGGCAATTCCGCGTGTGATGGGTGGTTTGAATTTTCTTGATCGTGACACAAAGAGTCAAAATTCAAACTGACCCATTGCCCTCCGCTCTTTGCGAAGTCTGCGGTTTTTGTTGCCAATCGATTTCCGCCGCTACAGTTCACAAAAACAAAAAGCCCGGCGGCAGGATTTCTGCGCCGGGCCTTTTGAAAAAACGTCTCTTCTTACGGGTTCTTCTTTGCCGAATCCTGCTTCGCCGGATCCGCCGCGGCATCCGCGGAGTTCTGATAGCGCGTCAGGTACGGCATGAACGGCGTCACCTCAAACGGCATTTTTTCGCGCGCCGAGAGCAATTGCACCGGCTTCGACTTCGCCATCTCGATCGAATCATCCCACGAATTCAGCACAATCCGCGATCCCAGCGGCAGCGCCGCCACTTGGTCCAATTTCGCCGGCTGCAACTCCGGCGCGCTCTGCATCAGTTGCTGCGCCATGAAAACATGATTCCCAATGTTGGCGCTGATCAGCGACGGCAATTCCTTCTGCTCCGCTGCCAGTTGCTTCAGGAAAAGTCCCGCCGTCCCCAGTTGATTCTTGTAAATCGAATTCTTCAGCAGCTCGAGCGCCTTTTTCGCCGCGACTTCCTCATCCGCTTCCGAAGTGCGGAACGACATGCGCTTCAGCGTCTCCTGCGGCGAAAGCATCGTCGTGTCGTTGAACGAATATTCGTCCGGAAGCGTTTGTCCGGTAATCACCGATCCCAGTTGGTGCGCCAGAATCGCTGCGATGCTGGCCTCATCCGGCAGCACGTCCAGCAATCCGCGCGTAATCACAATCGTATGCCCGATGGTGAAAGCCTCCAGCGTTGATGTCAGCAGCACGCGGCACCGCACCTCCGGCTCGATGTCCAGATTGTTCGGCACTTCCAGATTGTTCACCACCTGATCCAGCGCTTTGTCCACCGGTCCCGGAGGCGAAACCAACCCATTCCGCTGCAACCGGTCCAGCACGTTGTCTTCGCCCTCGCGCTGCCATTCGCGCTCCGCCATCACTGGCGAAACATCTTGCGAAGCCTGCGCTTGGTCCTCGATGGGCTTTGACGATTCCACTGTCAAATCGCTGAACTCCGATTCGCGCGACGCCAGCTTTAGGTTGTATCCCCACAGCCGCGTTTGCGAACGGTACCGCACATGCCCAAACGGAAAATCCTTCAAATCCGATTCTGCGCTGTAAATGTACGACGGAATCCACAGGTTCGGCGCCACGTTCGTTCGCCAGCTATCGAAGTGCAAATTCCATCCAAACGTCCGCGTCACCGGCACGAACACACCGTTGAAACGCACAATCGCGTAGTTCTGATCCTCCACCCAGATGCGTCCTTGGAAGCGGCCGTTCCCGGATTTCGGCAGCGGCGTCACGTCGAACACCACGCATCGCACCGAGCCCAGGAATTCCCGCCGCACATAGTCGAACTTGTAATGCTGTTTGTCGAAATCGATGGGATCGACAAAAATCATCTGCAGGAATCCCGCCGGCACGTACGAATTTCCTAACAGCGAAGTCAGGTCCTTGATCGGATTCAGCCGGTGCATGAAGCCCGCGTTCGCGTTGGGCAGCATGGTGCGGTCCTCCACGCCCTGGCTCAATCCCGCGACTCCCAGATAGTAGTGGTCCTTTTCCGGAACTACGCCCAGTTGCTGATCCCACCGCATGTCTTGAACGTACGTCTCGACAATCGGGCTGTAATGCCGCAGCGTGGCAACTTCCTGATGTTCACGCGCTAGAATCGCTGAGATAACTTGTTCTTCAGTAATCGTTGATTGGTTTGGCGTTGCGGCCGGCTGATTTGCCGTCTGCGCTGGCTGGGTCTGCGCAAACGATGTTCCCGCAAGACACAATCCGAGAGTCACAGCAAGAATGTAGCGATTCCCCATCCCCATGACTTCGCCCCCTCAATCCGATTAATACGCTAGTTCGAAATCAATTCGAACGTTTGCGGGAAAATCCACTGGCTGCCCATCTTGCTTGGCCGGTGTGAATTTGATTTGTCTCGCGGCGACCTCCGCGTTCTCGTCCAGTCCGTGTCCCAGTCCCTGTAGCACTCTGAGAACCTGGACTTGCCCCGATGCCCTGAAAACCACTTGCAGCACAACTTCGCCTTGGATCTTGGCCTGCTTTCCTTCCGCAGTGTACTGCGGTTCAGGCTTATAAAGAATCACCACCGGCTGCGTTTGCGGTATTCCGTTCGAAGTCTTTCTCACGGAGGGCCCCGCAGTTGCCGCGTCATCCGCAAATAGCCCGCTCTGCACATGCCCGGTGTTTCGCTCGCCGCCCGCCATCGCTGTCCCGTTCCCGAAACCAGCGCTGGCCACTACTCCCTGCACGCCCTTCGCTCCGCCCGTGCCGTTTCCTTTGCCCGGTCCCTCCGGCATGTCGAAACCGCCCGCCGCGTTGATGTTCACCGGACGCGTTATTTTTGAAGTCGTCGCTGGCAATCCCTGCGGATCTCCAAAGCCGCCCGTTTGCACCGGCGCCCTGGGCTTCTTCAAATCCGGCATGGCTGAACTTCCCAGCGAAACGGTTGGTTTATCCGGAACCATTCGCGCCCATTCATTGACCTTCGGCGCGGGCGTGGGATTATTTCTCACCACCGGCCGCACCACATTCAGCTTCGCAAACACCGGCTCGATAATTTTCGGTTTCGGCGGATCCGGAATCACCACGGGATCCGGCTTCGGCATTTCCTTCACCACTTCCACATGCTTCTCCAGCTTCGGTTGAACCTTCGGTTGCGGCTTATAAGGTTGCAGCACCGGCATGCTGATTCGCGTCACCATGTACTGTCGCGCTTCTGCCATTTGCTGAGGAAATAACGCGGGAATCCACAGCGCGCACGCCAATACCAGAAACTCAATTCCAAACCCCGCCCCAAAAGAGCGCCAGCGCGGCTTGCCGGACGCCAGAAGCGTGAAAGTGTATGATTCTTGTTCGAAATGATACCCGTTGGCCGACATTTACCCCTTCCCCATTGAAAACCTGGCTACAGGGAGCAGACGCATTGTAGTACTACCGAGCGGACCAGAGTGAATAGTACGACTGTACTGGTGTCTGAGCCGGTTGCCTTAAGCGACAATGCAATTCTTCGCGGTCGGCGTCTCTCCCGCTGGTCCCATTTCATAAGAAACACGAACCTGCGCGTCGAGTTGCATCCACCTTACGAAATCCCAACCTCAACCTCTGTCCTAAAAGAGACATCTCGCCTGCAGCTTATCTTCCCTGAAACCTCCTGCACAATTTGCTCCAAAACCGCAAATTCATAGACAAATGCCCAACACTTTATCTGAATACGGTTCCAAACCTATGTCAATCAGGAGCCGAGTGTATAAACCACCACAAAAGAATCGACGGGGATTCAAGTACTTACGAGCCTCGGGTCGCCTTAAGTCCAACCTCGCCATGAACTTCCTACCTAGGCGGGTGCATTTTTTCACCTGCTGCATGTGCCCTATCCGAGAAATATGTCGGAAAAGGAAAAGCCGGCATGAATCGATCATGCCGGCTCTTACCCATGCAGCCTTCCGTTTACGACTGAGGTTCAATCAACATATAGATTGTCGAACCTGGCTGGCTCCGCTGTATCACCAGCAGGAGCACGGGGTTATCGCCGGAACCCGCAAGCGCGTTGCGGAAGTCCGTCATATTGGTCACGGGTTTGTGATTCACTTCCTGAATCACATCGCCACGCGCCAACCCAGCCTCGGCCGCCGCGCTTCCTTGATCCACGTTATCGACCACCACGCCTTTTGTCCCCATAGGTAGATTGAGTTGCTGCGCAATGTCGGGCGACAGATTTTCGACGTGCACTCCCTGCATCGCTTTCGCGCCATTCGCAGGCGATTCACCGCCCTCATTATTATTATTGTTATTCGACGGCCCCAGCTCGGTCGACTGCCCCGCATACGCGCTTCCCGGTGCCAGCGTTACAGGCACGTCAAACGTCTTCCCAGCTCGGAACAGTTTCAAGTGGACCGTCGTTCCCGGCGGCGTGTTCGCGATCCGCGCCGTCAAATCACCCGATCCGGTAATGGAGTCGCCATTGAGGCCAAGAATGATGTCTCCGCGCTTGATGCCAGCCTTTTCTGCGGGGCTTCCTGGAGACACACTGTCAACCAACGCTCCGTTCCCGCCGCCGGTATAGCCGAATTCCTTCGCCATATCGGCCTGTAGATCGGTCAGCGCGATGCCGATGTGGCCCCTTTCCACTTTCCCGTGCTGAATGATTTGCTCCATGACACTGCGCGCCATGTCGATCGGTATGGCGAAGCCGATTCCTTCATTTCCGCCTTCGCCTTCCGCACTCGAATTGCTCGAAAGGATCGCCGTATTGATGCCGATCAAGTTCCCATGCAGATCAATCAACGCCCCGCCGGAATTCCCCGGATTGATCGCCGCGTCCGTCTGAATGAAATCTTCATAAGTGTCGCGCCGCCTTTGCTCCTCCGCCTCGATTCCCAGGCTGCGTTCCGTGGCGCTCACAATTCCCATTGTCGCCGTTTCCCCGATTCCGAAGGGATCGCCAATCGCAAACACAACGTCGCCTACGCGCAGCTTCGACGAATCGCCAAAAGTCAAAGTCGGAAGCCCGGTTGCGTCAATCTTCACCACGGCGATATCCGTCTGCGGGTCAGTACCCACGACTTTGCCCGTATAATTCTTATTGTTCCATTGCACCTTGATGTCGCTGCCGTGCTCCACTACGTGGTTGTTCGTCAAAATATATCCGTCCGAATTGATGATCACGCCGGAACCCAGGCTTGATTCTTTTTCCGTCTGCGGCTGTTGTTGACCCGGGCCGAACTGGTTACCGAAAAACTGCTGAAAGAACGGGTCGTTAAAGAATCCTGGGCCCTGCTGCACTTTCACCACGTGCGTCGTTGAAATATTCACGATCGCCGGAAGCGCCGGCTGCACCACGGACGCGAATCCGTTGGCGAACGCGCCCAGCCGCACCGGGTCCACCGCTCCCGCCACTTTCACCGGCACCATCGGCGCTCCGAACACTTGATGCCCCGCCCAGCGCACCGCCCATGTCCCCACAAACGCCCCTGCAATGAGTGCCACCACCAATATTGCCACGGCGGCTCCGCGCCGCATGTGAATCACTTCCTTGCTCATGTCACTTCCTCCTCGAATTTCTCTCGGGCATCATGCCCTTATGATTTATGGACGTGCTGGAACGAAAAACGTTTGCGCCGCGCATCGTCACGGGCTATCGACTGGCTCAGCGCACGCGAACGCCCCTCGGCCCCATTCTGGCAATGTCCAGTGACACCTTGGCCTACCCGCTTGGCATAAATTCATCCGGGTATTTTCATCCGTAACTGCGGCGGGAGACAAAAAACTGAAACTGCAAAATCTGCGACGGATTGCCTTCGCGCGGTTTCCCGCCCGTTCTGTTCCTCTTTCCCTTCGCGCATCTCGGGCAACACTTTCTTAGATGCACTGAGAACGCCTAGCGTTCTATACATATTGTACCGCAATCGCTTGCGCCCGATGCGCCGGTTTGACAAAATGGCACCCTTGCTCGGCGCGCAATTTTTTGCGCCATGCGTGGACTCGCAGACTTCCGCGCGTATGCGGCAGGAACTTCAAAAAGGATACTCGAAAAATGAAACGTCAGCCCATCCTGTTTTTCGCCTTCGCCACCATTGCGGCCGCCTTGTTCGCCGGCGCAGTCGCCCTCGCTGCCACCGGCAGCAGCAATGACGCCGCTGCGGCTCTCAACGACGGCACCATGCCCGCGCTCTCCGCCATCGCCGGCCAGGGCATGATGGACTCGCACGCCTACGAATACCTCGAAGAACTGAGCGACGACATCGGCGCGCGCGTCACTGGCTCGCCGCAATGCAACGCCGCCATTCAATGGGGCCTCGATAAAATGCGCGACATGGGCTTGCAAAATGTTCACGCCGAGCCGTGGCAAATTTCTCGCGGCTGGACGCGCGTTTCCGCCAGCGCCGCAATCATTTCTCCCGCGCGCCATCCGCTGATGGTCGACGCCATGGGCTGGGTCGGTTCCACGCCTCAAGGCGGAGTCGACGCCGATCTCGTCCCGGTGAACGTCTACCAGCTCGACCAGGAGCTCGCGCAAAATTCCGGCAACTGGAGCGGCAAAGTATTGCTCGCCGTGCAAAAAGGCGACGCGCCCCATAACGGCATGGCCACCTTCGCGAAATTCGGCCTGTTCCTGCAAAAAGCGCATGATGCTGGCGCGGTCGCCGTCATCGGCGGCCAGGCCGGCGAAAAATCAGAAGGCATGCACCTCACGCATACCGGCGCGCTCGGCTTCGACGTTTATTACGACATTCCCGTCGTCAGCATTTCCGCCGAAGATCAAGACCTCCTGGAACGCTTCATCGCCCGCGGCAAAACCGTCCGCGTGCACATCGACGTGCAAAACAAAGTCACCGACGGCCCGGCGAACACCGCCAACGTCGTCGGCGACATTCCCGGCACGGAGCATCCTGAACAAGTCATCGTTGTTGGCGGTCACCTCGATTCCTGGGACCTCTCCGAAGGGTCCACCGACGATGGCGTGGGCGTCGTCACCACTCTCGGCGCCGCGGAAGCCATCCTGCGCTCCGGATTCAAGCCGCGCCGCACCATTCGCTTCGTTCTTTTCACCGGCGAAGAGGAAGGCCTGCTCGGCTCGCTCGCTTACGTCAAAACTCACAAAGACGACATGAAGGATCACGTCGCCGCCGTGATTCTCGACAACGGCCAAGGCCCGGTCACCGCGCTTAACATGGGCGGCCGCGAAGATTTGCTCGCGGCAACCTATCCCTTCGTCGCCACGCTGAACGCCTTCGGCAAAATCGTCGCCAACGATGTTACCGAATTCGGCACGGACGCCGGTCCGTTCATTCTCGCCGGCCTCCCCGGCATCAATCTCGACCAGGACTCGCCCGCCTATCGCTACACGCATCACTCCAACGTGGACTCCTTCGACAAAGTCGACGAAGCCGTTCTCGACCGCGACGCCACCGTCCAAGGCCTCGTCGCCTTCTGGATTGCCGATCGTCCCGAGCGCCTCGCTTCGCCCTGGCCGCCGGAAAAATCCGCGCAAATGCTCATCGAGCGCCACGACGACGAGTTCCTCAAGCTCTTCAACCTCTGGCCCTTCGGCAACCTGGGCGAAAAGCCCCAGCCCTAGATTTCGGGTGGCACAGGCTCTCAGCCTGTGTGCTTTTGTAGCGGCGGGTTTATCCCGCCATCCTGTCTTTTCGCTCGTAGGGGCGCTGCTTGCTGCGCCCGCCGCGTTTTTCGCCAGGGGTGCGGGTGCCCCATCCTTCGCGCCTTCTGCGAAGGGTGGTTTTTTTGCTCGTGTAGTCTAGAGCTTCGCGCTTTTTGCGAAGTTCTGCGGCTTTCGCTTTGTAGCTCACGCCTCGCCGACAGCCGGCACGCGCATCTTGTGTAGCTCACGTCCCGCCGGCCTTCTTTGCCGGCTGACGTGAGGCTTTTCGCCTTTGTCCCCGCCCCACCTTCAGGTGGGCATTCCTCGCTTGTGTAGCGAAGAGTTTCGCCCTTTGAAACTCTTCGGCTTCTGCGAAGCGCGTTTTGTGCGCTCCGGACGCCTCTGCGTGACGGGGAATCTACAGTTGCCATGCACGAGATTTCTCACTTGTTGGTTTTTTATAGCTTCAGTAAAGTGTCAATCCCGTGCTAGTCCGTTGATCGACGAATGGCAGGATGGCTAATCCACACAAGATCGCGGTTCTTGCTGAACTCCAACGTCGCTTTGGAGACGTCCGGAAACTGAAGGGCAGTGAATCCTTGTTCGTCATCGGACGCGAGGCGGCGCGCGTTTACTTTCGGTATTCGAAGGTGCATTCGCGTGGTCGAACGTTTTTCGGGTTGAGACGCGCCGATCTCCGCAGTTTGGAGGGACAGAATTCATACATCGTCTTCCTCCTGGGTGATGGCTCACCACCTTTATTCATTACGTACGCAGACTTCGAGAATGTCTTTCATCGCGCCGAACCTGCCAGCGATGGACAATACAAAGTCCAACTTCTTACCGGCCCAAGCGCACTGGAGCTGTATATCGCGCGTCAGGGTCGGTTCAACGTCGAAGGCTATGTCGGCATGGAAACCCTAGAGCGCAGTATCGACGCACAAAAACTCAGGCAAGCGCGACTTCTTGGGCATTTCCAGGTGCAGACGCTTGTTGCTGCGATCGGCCATGCAAAAGGGTACGATGTCTGGATTCCGGACAACAATCTGTGCAAGCTCGACTGGACTATCACAAAACAATTCGAGTTACGGCGGAGCCTTCCTACAGGATTCGAGAGCGTGTCGCGAATCCTCTCGGAGATAGATGTCGTTTGGATTAGGTCCGGCAGCAGCTATATCGAAGGCCTCTACGAGGTTGAACATTCGACGCCTATATATTCAGGTTTATTGAGATTCAATGACATTTTGCTGACCAATCCCAAGTTGTCCCAATTTTGGATTGTTTCAAACGACGTGAGACGAGAATTATTTGCACAGCAGGTTTTTCGTCCGACGTTTAAGAAAAGTGGCTTGGCCGAAGTTTGCAGCTTTCTCGACTACGCGAACGTGGACAGCTGGCATCAGCGCCTTATCGGAGGAAACAATGAAAACCTATAACACCGAGGTAAGGATTAAGATTTATGTTGTCGCAGAAGTATGGCGAGGGCTTCTGAGCGACGCTAGATGCTTCACGACGTTGCAACAAGCGGAACATTACGCTGAACGGACTAGGCACCAGGCTGGTCCAGATACCGAGTTAGGAATATTCGAGAATTTCATCAAAATTCTACCGGCTGCCTGAATGTCACCCCGCGATTTCGCCGAAGACAGTTACACCCAGTCCCGCAACTCCTTTCTTTCCGTTTTTTATTTTTCTCGCCGCTTCACTTTTCCCTTGCAATTCACACTTACCCTTATGGTAAACTCGCCGCAATTATTTTGGGCTTCAGGCGCGGGTCAGGACGGCCGAAGCCACCAACCCTGACATAAGTCTAATCACACAAACTAAATAAGGAGATTCAACATGGAAACCCGCTTTGGCATGCCCCCGCTTCCTCCTCGAAAAGGAACTCCCGAGGCCATCATCGCCGAACAGCTCGCTGCTTCCCATGCCCGCCGCGTGGACACTCCCAACCCCGCCGGCCCGGCCGCCGCCCCCCCTGCTCGAGAACAAGACCCAAATCCAAACTCAAACCTCAAATCAAACTCCAATCCCGCCACAGAATCCCGATCCTCCCAAAACCCCAAAGGAGAGAACCATGCCGTCTACCCGTGTCGCCCACGCCAGAGCAACCGTGCGTCCCTCTGAAAACGGCGCCCGCGCCAAGTCCCCCATTCCCTCGGCGCCCGCGCAATTTACCCGCGTGTCGTCGGTCGAGGTACCTTCGTCCCTTGAACGCCACTCCCGCAAATGTTCCGTCTGCAAGCATCCCGATCGCGAACTCATCGAAGAGATGTTCCTCCATTGGCATAGCCCCTCCACCATCTACAAGCGATTCCTCTTGCGCGACCGCTCTTCCATCTACGACCATGCCCATGCCACCGGCCTTTATCTTCGCCGCCGCCGCAACCTCCGTTGCGCCCTCGAATTCGTGATTGAACGCGCCGAAGAAGCTCCGATCTCCTCCCATGGTATCGTCCGCGCCATCAAAGCCTATGCCTCCATCACCGACGCCGGCGAATGGGTCGAGCCGCCTTCCCGCGTCGTCTTTTCCACCGAATCCTCTGCGGTTTCTAATCGGCACACAAACGGATTAGAAACTCCCCCAACTCACACAAAACAAACACCCGCATCTCTTTCTAATCGGTACAAAAAACCAGTCTCGGAAGCGGATTCAGAACTCGCCGCGGAAGCATGTTCACAGGAAATCTCAGCGCGAGGTTCCGAACAATGTTCAGAACAAAGTTGAGAACAAAATTCAGAAGAAGGCGCCCTCACCCCATGTTGACGAGGCGCGCGAGGAAGAACGCCGCCGCGGCGGCGGCCACTTCTACCGCCTCCGCTCACGTCGCTCCGACTGCTGGTGTATACTTCCGCGCAAAAGGAGAGTCCTTGTGAGACGCCTTTCGGCCCTCAGCGCGTTAGCCATTCTCGTTGCTGTCGCTCTTCTTCCCGTTCCCCAAAGCGACCGTCTGGATTCAGGAAGAGGAGTATCGCTACTACACCGGCCCGACCTGGCAGCCCGGCGGCGATCACGGCGGCATTGATCCGGACGACATTCAGGAACTCGTGAAGCTCAACACCGAAGGCCGCGTGCGCTTCGTCAACGGCGACAACGTCGAAATTTTCCCCGGCATTCGCGCTTACACCGGAGGCCATCACACTTACGCTTCGCAGTATTTGCGCGTCGACGGCAATCCGCCCTTCGTCCTCGCCTCCGATAATTGCTACCTCTATCGCAATCTCGCCGAGCACAAGGCCAGCGCCACGTTTTCGAAGCAATACGAAGCCGCCAACATCCAGAATCAGGCGCGCATGATTCAGCTCGCGGGAGGCAATCCCGATCGGTCATTCCCGGCCACGACGCGGTGGAGTTCCAGAAATATCCCACCTCCGCCGATGGCCGCATCGCCAAAATCAAGTAGGAGGAAGACAGCCACGCTGGATGTGCAGTTGTCTAATTCAGAAGGCGAGAGCAGGACAGAAGCCGACAAAGACGGCAATCCCCGCCGCACCTCAGTTTGAGGCGCGACGGGGATGCTGAAGCTTCGGAGGAAGCAAATCGTTTGGGGCTGGATCTCACCCAACAAACGCAGTCGTTAACTCCGAAAAATGTTACCCGATCAAGCGACGGCGAACTGCTGCACCCATACCCAGCAAACCTGTTCCAAGAAGCAGCAGGCTAGCCGGCTCCGGGGCAGCGCCGACACCGATATCACCGCTGAAGGCATCTCCCTTGACACACATGCCCGTGCTATCGTAGTTGAAATCAACACTGCCGGACCCACTGGCTCCTGGCGAGTTCCAATCCACGTCGAGACTCAAAGCGCCAGAACCCTTATTCGTAACACCGGCGAAACCGGTAATAGTTCCCGTGAGCGTAAAAGTTGAATCGGCTAGTTCGATGTTCCCTGTTTTCGTGTTAAACGAAAGAGTGAAGTCATCGCCAACCTGGGAGGTTCCCCCCAAAACCCACGGATTGCCGGTCGCGAAACCTTTGATCCCCGTTGTAGACGCACTGGTAATCAAACCACCACTCGTCTTGACGTTGATTTTGCCATTGCAGGCATACGTACTGGAGCCGCCGCAACTAAAATCCTGCTCAGAGGCCTTGGCTTGTGGCGCGTAAATCGTGAGCGCCAAAAGGCAAAGCGCAGGCAATACATACTTGTAAATCCTTACCATTTGCTTCCTCCTTGAAAGTTCTACCCCCCTAAATCCCATGAACTATGTGCACGCAATCTGCCAAACCACGCCGGTTATAGGTTGTTTGTAACATAAGCATTATGATAGAGATACAAGCGACAAACAGGGCAAGTCATTTCCCGTGGGACTGCAGGCGCTCGAGCCGGTGCAGTTCGTTTGGATTAAGTTGCAATGAATTGCATATGCCCGATGTCCCCAAAACTCCCTGGTCGCATACGTTCTAGTACGGCGTAAGTAGTAGGGCATCATGTGCGATTTGGCGAGTGGCAGGCCCATAGGTCCTAGAAAAGACTAGGACCTGCCGTAGTGGGATGGTTATTGCGAAAGAGCCTTGCGCGCCTGCTCCGCGTCCTGGTTGTCCAAGTTCATGTGCAGGGCCGCCTGCAGTTGCGCCTTGCCTTCGGTCTTCTGCCCATCGGCGACCAGGACCATCCCCAGGTGATAGTGGAACTGAGCTGAATCGGGCACTTTTTTTACGCAATACTGCAACAAAGGAAGCGCTCCTGCATAATCACCTTTTCGGAACATCACCCAGGCTAAAGTGTCTGAGAAACTGGGAACCTCAGGTTGCTCAGCCTTGGCTTTCTGGGCCAAACCGAGAGCGACATCCAGATTCTGTCCTTGCTCAGCATAGATCCATGCGAGATTGTTTGCCGCGATCACGAAGTTGGGGTCGATGCTAAGCGCTTTCTGAAATTCACTGCTCGCTTTGGATAAATCACCTTCTGCCATATAGATATTGCCAATGACCGCAACGAGTGGGGCGGAAGGCGGAGTGAGTGTCATGCTCTGCTCATAGGCCTGGACGGCGGCGTTGTTGTTTCCCTGGTCCCGGTAGATTTGGCCCATCTGGACGTAGGCGTCCGCGCTCTTAGGGCTGAGCTGGAGGGCCTTCTGAGTTTCAGAAAGCGCCGCCGAAGAGTTCTTGTCAAGCATGTCGACCTGGCCCATGAGTAAGTGAGCGCCAGCTTCATTGGGGTTTTGCGCCAAGAACTGCGTGGCAAGTGCTTTTGCTTTTGGTAACTGCTTTTGCGAGATCAAGAAGCTGATGTAGTCACTCACGACGGATACATTGCCCGGGGCTTCCGCCATTGCGCTCCTCAACTCGTTTTCCGCCTCCGGGAATTTATTCTCGGCAACGTACAATGAAGCGAGATTGGCATGAATTGATGGGTCGTTCGGCGCCAGCTTTTGAGCCGCGGCAAATTCATCCCCAGCTTGCTTTATTTGTCCCAACTTCAAGAGCGATTGCGCCAGCATGAGGTGAGCGCGCGGATCAGCTGGACTCTCCTGTACCAGTTCGTGGGCATAGAGTTGCGCGACAGAATACTTCCCTTGGTCGAAGTTCAGGTTTGCGAGCGCGGTCAGCGCGATTGGAAGGGTTGGTGAAACACGGAGAGTCTGCTGGAGCTGATCGTTTGCCTGCGCGAGGTTGTTACTTTGCCAATAAGCCATCGCCAGGTAGTAGTGTGCCTGTGGAGAATTCACTGCATCCGTCGCAACCTTCTGCAGCGCGTCGATAGCGTCAGGAACTTTCCCCTGCGCCATGAGAACGCGGCCGTGGTTGATACGAGCCAGGACATCGTTGGGAGACTGCTTCAGCAATTCATCGTCGAGTTTTGCAGCCAAATCGGTTTGTTTCGTCGTGAGATACAGATCTTCGATTCGTTCTTGGATGATAATATTTTTCGGATCGATTGACAGTCCGCGCTGGTATGCTGCCAGAGCGCGGTCGTTCATTCTCGTCTCGAGATAGAAGTCGCCGATTCCCAAAGCAGCATCAGCCGACTTGGGTAATTGCTGGGAGAGGGAATTCAGGACATTCTCCGCATCGGACGGTTTTCCTTGGCTTTCAAACGCTGTAGCCAAATTCAAGTACAGCGGGATTGCGGAAGGAACGGTCTTGATGCCTTCTTGGAGTACCTGCTCAGCCTGGTCAGGTTTGTTCTGCAGTCGATAGAAGTTCGCCAGGTCCAAATAAGCCGGAACAGATTGGGGGTCAACCTGGATAGCCTTCTTGATGTTTAGTTCAGTATCGGTGGGATGGCGCAAGGCCATGTTTGCCAGCGCGATATCGAGATACGACTCCGCCTGATTCGGAGCAAGCGCGGCGGCCTTGGAAAACTCCTGAAGCGCTTGGTCATATTGCTTCTGTGCTACGAGAATGGAACCGAAAACACGATGAGCTTCGGCGTTGTTTGGATCCTGTTTAAGTACATATTTAATATCATCGGTGGCGGGATTGTAGTAATGCCCCCCCGATAGCATTTCCGCTCGGGCTAAGCGAATATCCGATCGACTCGGGTCGAGTTTGATGGCCTGTCCCAGCGCTGTGATGGCGCCATTACCATCGCGCAGAGCCAAATCCGCCTTGGCGAGCTGAAAGTAGGCCTCGGTGTACCGAGGATCCACTTTTAGGGCGTTGCGGAATTCAATCGCGGCGCTCGAGTATTGCGATTGCTTCATGTAGACCTCGCCCTTTTGGAGATACTTCAGCCTGGCTTTTTGCGGATTGCCCGCGCACGAAATCAAGAGCAACGATAGCGCGACTGTCGCGCTCGCTGCCGCAACGAACTGAACCCATTGGCGTTTCATCGAAAACCCTCCGTCGTGAGACCGCTAATTCGGAATGAACTTACTCAGTGATGGAAAAAGAATCTCTGCGAATTTCTCTAAGCGGGCATGAGCCCCGGACAAGTCATCTCCCACAATCGGCGTGATCAGTCTGACTAAGGCGCCATCGGTCCGATTCCGCGTGATCGCGTCGTCAATCATCCAGAATTTCCCCCAGTACTCACTGGCAACCACGCGACCGCGCCCTTGATACCAATAAAATACGAGTTGCTTGTCCAACCCTTGCGCGATGACGTACTCGTTCACTTTGATTTTCTGGCTGTCCGTGAGCGGGATGGTGGTGTAGCCGGAATGGATAGGATCCCATCCGGATCCCGGCAAACAATTCTTGGGAGAGTGAATCGTGTCCCCGGTCCTCTGGCTTGCGTAGTAGCCGATGTACAGATTAATCTCGGGTGCGGTTTGACTAAAATAATCACGATTCGTGTAATCCGTAACGCTAACCGCTTCAACGATACGCTGTTCGAGAGGGGCCTCCCGTCCCGTCCAATTGCCAATCTTATAAGAGAGGTCCTTGAGTGGTTCGCGCGCCACGTAGGGTTCGCCGTGGCTCATGGCATGAAGCAGTACCGTGCCCCCTAAGAGAACTGCCACGACAATGACCAGGCGAATCGTTATGCCGCGACTACGCATTGGCGTTTCCTCCCTTCTGTCCGCCCGGGATTTTGCGCAATACCCAGTGACAGGCAAACATCAATAGAAGCGCAGCCACAAAAATTACCCACCCCGAAAACTCATGAAAAAACCCTTCGGCCATGCGAGGCCCAAAGTGATAGGTCAAGACCCCTGCACCGAAAATACGTATGGAATTACTGACGATGGCGATGGGGACCATCAGCAACACCAGGAGCCAGCGAACCCAACGCCTGCCTTCGACTAAATAACCATAAGCCACCGCCAAAGTAATCAAGGTCATCAGCGAGCGGATGCCGCTGCACGCATCAACCACCTCAAGAGTGTAATTCGGCAGAATGATGAGATTCCCTTCGCGCAAAACTGGGACATTCATGAGCTGCAGCCAAAAGGTCGCGAATCGAGATGCGAAAAGCTGCAACGGGAACGTAATTTGATTAAGAATGAGCACTGGGATCGGGATCGCTAAAACCAGGAAGCCGAGGGGGAAAAACACAGCTCGCAACATCTGCCAACCTGCAAGGAACAGAACGATACCCCCGATCATGACCAGAAATGAGAAACGGGTCGAGAACAATTCAGCTCCGAGTGAGCCAACGAGCATGAGGCCAACCGCACCCAGCATCACAACGAATCCAAAATTAGCCGGCTTGACAGGAATCTTTGCCAGGCGCTCCCGTTCTCTCCAAAGCACGAACGCGGAAAATACGGGAACCAGAAACCCGTGACCGTAATCCGGATCGCGCCACCAGTCCAGCACCAGAGCTTTCAGGATAGGGCCATAGAGAACGAGGAGGAGCGCCAAAAGGACACCGATCCAAATAATCCAGGAAGTGCGCCTTTCCGTTCTCTCACGAGTTAAGATCGCTTGTGCTGGGGAGTTTTCCACTTAAGCACCTATGATTTCTTCATCTCCGGGGACCGACTTGATACTGTGAATGTCGACGTCGGTCGATAGAAATACAAATGCGAAACGAAACGCTAAACATCTGCACATACGTGCAAGACGATTGCCTAAAGCTCATCGAATCGCAAGAAACCTGTATACCCAAACTATTTAATTTCAATTACTTACCTATTGATAATCGAGGTCATGCCGCGGTGGTATTATAGCTCAAACTATGTGCAAATACTTGCGCATTCCCTGGGAGTTTTTCTTCCCTATGCCAAACCTAGAAATCTTACATACCGGCGACGAACGGCGTGTTTTCTTGGATGCAGTTCATTGCATGGCGTTGGCCGACGATCCGCATATAGGTTCTATGCATTTGTGACGGATTCGATGACCACCCTCGCCCAGGGGCGACAGTCCTCAAAGGCACATCCTCCCAAGATATCACTCAAAAAGGGACGTAGCTTTTCAGTTCCCGCCGAGGAGAACCCGATCAAACCGGAGAAAATCGGATCACGCTGATTGAAGCGGGGAGGCTGACCGTCGAGACACAGCGCCACGCCTCCGGAAAACAGCACGAGAGCCACTCCCGCGGCAACGTCCCATTCATGCTTTGGTACGAGGGTCCAAGTCGCGTCAGCCTTCCCCGCAGCCACAAGGGCCAGCTTGTAAGCCACAGATCCCATCGGTTGCACCCGAAACTTTGCGACGCGAAATCGCTCCCACTCTCCACGCTTTACTTCGCTCCTGCTGCCCAGCACCAATGGTTCGGAGACACTGAGGCCCTCACAGTTCAGGCCCTTTGTTGAACCATTCAGAGTCGTTACTCCTGTTTCCACAGATCCATAAAACATTTCGTCCGTGCAGGGATTTAGCACTCCCGCCGCAACCAGTTTGCCTTCTTCCATCAAGGCGATAGAAATACACCACTCGGGGATGCCCGAGACGTACTCTTTTGTTCCATCTAGAGGATCGACCAGCCAGACTCGCGACCGGGTCAATCGGTCGGCGTTGTCTGCGCTCTCTTCAGACAGCCATCCCTCTCCACCCTGGACCAGCATCTCAAATAATAACTGGTTCACTTCTCGTTCGGCATCGGTGACGGGATCGCCACCGCTCTTTCTATCTACACGCACGGATTCCAAAGAACGAGACCGATAGATTTCACCCCCCGCGTGCAGAGCGCGAATGATTCTTTCCAGGTCTTTTTCGTATTTTGTCACGACAGGACTCGGCCCTTTCTTAACTGACATATTCTAAATGATATACGTGGAATGCTATTTGAATCCCTTCAGAATTTCCAATCTACAGCATCGATAGACCTGCCACCACGAGGACCGAAAACAACACCCTGCGTAGCCAGACGGTTCGGATCGAAGTGGCGTAGTGAGCCGCGCACCAAGCTGCTGGAATCGATCCGAGGAGCAGCGCGGCCAGAAGCCGGAAGTTGATGTCACCCAGAGCCAAATGACCAATCCCAGCGACCAGAGCGAGGATCACCGCATGAGCGATGTCAGTGCCGACCAAAGTTTGGAGAGTTCTGCTATAGAAAAGCACCAGTAAAATCATGATGATGCTTCCCGAACCCATTGAGGTCATCCCGACGAGGAATCCCCCAATGAATCCGACCGCGACAGCCCCGTTCCGCGGTGTAATCCAGGGAGGAAGCCTGTCGCGCAGCGCTTTCTTCCCGGTTCTCTCCAGATACTTCTGAAAAAGAGCGAAGGCCGGCGTGAGGATCAGGAGCCCACCAATGAGAATTTTGAGAAGCTCGTTCACGCCATCGCCAAGATGAGCGCGTAGGATTGCCAACACCCCTACTCCAAGAATCGCGCCGGGAATGCTTCCGATGGACATCCGCAAAACAAGCCGGGTGTCTACGTGACCGCGTTTGTAGTATGACCATGCGGCCCCGATTTTCGTGGCGGCAACAAAAACCGCTCCTGTCCCCACGGCGATGATGGGAGGAATGTCCAGGAAAAGAACCAGGAGCGGGACCAGGAGCGCACCACCGCCGACTCCGGTCAGCCCGACCATAATTCCCACGGTCAGTCCTATTAGGAGAGCGAGTAGAATCGGGTGCATTTTGGTCCGCCGCCAGTTCTTTCCGTTACGTGTGATGTTAGTTCAACTCAGCCGCCTCACCCACATAACCTTGCTTCTCGAGATATAGCATGATTTCTTGCGCCGCTTCCTCGGGCGTCATCTCTGCAGTATTGAGGACAATTTCGGCGTCCGTGGGCGCCTCGTAAGGGTCGGAAACACCGGTGAAACCTGGAATGATTCCGGCGCGAGCTTTTGCGTACAAGCCCTTTCGGTCGCGTTGTTCGCAGACTTCTAAAGAGGTGGACGCGTGAACCAGAATGAATCCACCTGTGCCGTCGATGGATTGGCGTACTTCCTTCCGAATATTGTCATAGGGAGCGATGGGGGCACAAACCGCGATTCCGCCGTTCTTGGTGATTTCTCGAGCCACAAATCCAATGCGGCGGATATTAAGGTCTCGATGTTCTTTCGAGAAACTGAGTTCGGACGATAAATTCTTGCGAACAATATCGCCGTCGAGCAGCGTGACGGGGCGGCCGCCCATCTCCAGGAATTTGACCAGGAGCACATTGGCGATGGTTGACTTTCCAGACCCCGAAAGCCCGGTGAAAAAAATAGTGAAGCCTTGCTTATGACGCGGTGGATACGTCCGGCGCAATTCAGTGACCACCTGCGGGTATGTAAACCAGGTCGGGATTTCGCGCCCTTGCGCCAAACGAGCACGAAGTTCGGTCCCGGAGATGTTCAAAACACGACTTCCCTGGGGAACTTCGTCGTCCGGAACATAGGTGTCTTTATCCTCCAGATAAACCATCATCTTGAACGGCACCATGGCGACACCAATCTCGTCCTGAAATTGTTGCAAGAGTTTCTGAGCGCCGTAGGGGTCGTAGAAGGGCTTGCCTTTCGAATCATTTCCGGGACCGGCATGGTCGCGCCCAACGATGAAATGTGTACACCCAAAATTCTTACGAATGATCGCGTGCCAGACCGCTTCCCGCGGACCTCCCATACGCATAGCGAGCGGCAAGAGCGCCAGCTTGACGGTGTTAGCGGGATAGTGAGGCAGAATCGCCTGATAACAGCGAACGCGCGTGTAATGATCCACATCGCCTGGCTTCGTCATGCCTACAGAAGGCTGAATGAGCAAATTTGCAGATGCTTCCTTGGCTGCGCGAAACGTGAGCTCGACGTGAGCGCGGTGCATGGGGTTCCGAGTCTGAAAGGCAACGACCCGGCGCCACCCCAGGCTAGCAAGCGCGGACCTTATTTCCACTGGTGACAGTCGGAGCGCGTGATAGTCGTAATGCGACGGAGCCTGCAAACCCTCGATCTTGCCCGAGACGTAGAACGGGTTCATCTTTTGCATTGCGTAGATTGCGCCGGGATGAAAATGATCCGTCGTTCCAAAAACGCTCTCTGCTTCTTGTTTTCTGTCCGGCTCCCAGAGTTCTTCGACGTGTAATACGGCTAGCATTACTCCTTCCGGGTCTCGCAATGCGAGTTGTGCGCCGGGTTTCAGCTGCTTTGACAAATCTGCCGGCAAGTCCAAAACGATGGGCATCGGCCATACCAAACCGTTGGCGAGGCGCATCGATGAGCACACAGCTTCATGGTCGGCACGTCCCATGAAGCCCCGAAGCGGCGAAAAGCCTCCATTCATAAGCAGTTCAAGGTCACAAAGCTGGCGAGGAGTCAGGTCCCACGACAGCCAATTTTTAGAAGCGGCGCGCAATTCCTCGCTGCGCTTTGCATCCACCATCAGATTAACGAGCGTGCCCCCATGGGGCGGATTTAAATGTTCTGTAGTGTTCATATCAGTTGTGAAACTGAAAAACTCCCTCCCGAAAGATTTGTTTTCTTATTAATTCTCACCCTCTTATTTCCTATAACCGGTTTCAGAGGACAAACGGAATGTCTTCTGCACCGTCTGACCTTACTTCCTTCATTGCCCGATTTCTTCTCGCATGGAAAATGCGGAACGAAAGAGAGCAGGAGCCTCAGGGTTGACGTGGCTTCATGGCACCATGTGTTCCCGTGTTAGTCGTCTTGAGACGCTACAATTCATGCGGTAACATAAATACACAAGGCAAATGAGTGCACAAGGTCTAAAAGCAATTGGCTTTCCGAATGCAGCAAGAGAATTACCATTTAAGATGCTTTTTTATAATATTTTACGAGCCATCCAATGGAATGGGGCGAAATCTCCCCATCAATATGCAATTTCTTGCACAGGATTCGCTATAAAGATTCCCAGCATGGCGACGTACTCATAGCTGGGATCTCAAGGGAGAGCGTTCTCAGGCACCCACCCCAAGCTCGGGTAAGCGAAGTGTTTGGGCGCGGGAGTCCCACGCGTAGGAGTGCGAGTTGTCGTTCAGCACACCCCCGTTAGCGTCGTAGGTTGGGTTGAATGAGCCAATCGACGACATCTGATTGGTAGATGGGAAATAGATCGGCTGGAGCGGAACGTGTTAGGGTCGTAGATGAACGCATCGCTGTCACTGGAGCCCAGGGGCAATTGAGTGACTTGGCTGGCCACATTATAACTGGTGCTGGTCACCGGGTTCTGCCCCGAACTGGCGGAGATGGTCCTCGCGCGCCCCTCGCCGTCAAGGCCATAAGTAATCGTTGGCATGCCATGCAAATCGCTGATCTGATCCGCCGCGCCATTCGCATAGTAGGTTTCATCCACGTGGAAATAGCCGCCTGAATCCGGCGTGGATTCGTACACGTCGCTCACCTGTCCTCGAACTGTGTATTCGAAGCCTTCATCGGTGATTTTGGAACAAGTCTGGCATGTTGCGGTATAAGCTTCTGCCAAGCGTGCTTTTGGATAGAGCATGGTCACGCCATCCACGGTCGCCGAATCGTAGACGAAATACTTGCCGGGCGTGTTGCTGGCATTGGGGCCATAAGGATATGTCGTACTGGTGACGCGATGCAGAGCGTCATACGTATAACAGGTCACGTTTCCCGCCGCGTCGGCGAAGTAATGCACCTGCTCGCCCGATTGTTACATTTCGTCTTGAACGGCTGGCTGCCAATCTGCTTTCTTCGTTCACGGCATTCGGATTAGGGATGCAACTTGTGCTGCCGCCAGATTGAATAGGCAGCGATGGGAACTAAGACAAAAATCGGAATCCAATCGCCTGCCCATGAGAGAAAACTCGAAACTGGATCTGCTAGGGACGGGTGCCGAAAGATGAATGGTATCAGCCAAAAATCAGTGATTGGCAATCCAAAAACCATAAGGGCAAAAAAGATGAACCACCGTGTTTTCGGACTCCTCTTCACTCTCGGCGAAGGCCACAAGCTCAATACTACGGGGAGGACTGCAACCGCTGCGATCTCAATCGCAAGCCGAATAACTCTTTGCTCAATAGTATTTCCAGGGAAGAAGGTTTGAAGCTGAAAGATTCCCAGCATTCCGAGGAATATAACGACTCCCTTCAACCACCCCGTCTTCCATTTTTCGACAGCCATAAGCCTGCCCTCTCTGTACAATCTAGTTTACAGGCCAGCGGTCAATTACCGCTGCCGAATCGATTGTTACAGGTTCATAACTCCACATAATAATTAATGGTAATAGCTAAATAATAGCCCCCAACAACCCACGGACCAAATTCCGCTGTCTCCCACCCTTCAGCAGCCTACCTCATGCAGTTTCCCGGCGCCGTTTCCGGCTGTTAGAATTATGCTGCTTGACCCGGCAATCATTCGGCAGAAAGGACTTTCAAAAAAACGTGCGGTTTTTAGTAACAGGGTGAGGAGCATGTACTCAGGGCAGACCAAAAATCGAAGATCAACTTTCCAATCCTTAGTGGGTCGAGTTATCTGGCGAATGCCGTTGAATTTCGAAATAGCTAAGCTGACGGGTCCGAGGTATTCGTTGCGCTGCTTGCTCTTCCATGACATTGCTGATCAAGCCTCCGAATTTACGAAAGGTCTTGGCGTCACGCTTGGTGTAGGAAATTTCGAGGCAACGATAAAGTTCATCTCGAAATATTACACTCCGATCGGACTTCAAGAGTATTTGGACCATCGTCGGAAGGGAAAACTTCCGGCCCGGCCAGTTTTGGTTACCTTCGATGATGCCTACGCATCCGTCGCTTTGAACGCCGCACCGCTCCTGCGGCAGTACAAAATTCCTGCAGTCTTCTTTGTTACAGCATCGCTCGTTGGAAATGGCGAATTGGGGCTGGATAACCTTCTTTGCTATGCGGCGAATACTTCGGGCTTTGAAGTGGTACACGCGGTCGCTCGTCAGTTCGCGCCACGCGGGGATATGGAGTTCGCATCCCTTGAGCAGGTGTTTGACAATCTGCTCCCCGTGATGTCACAAGAAGCGATCCGGAAATTCCGCGTGGCATTAACGTCCGCACTGGGGATCTCTTCGGAGGACATTGCGCGACGAGCGAAACTCTACGTCAGCGCAGAACAGCTGCGTGCGCTCGCGGAGTCTGGTTTCGAGATCGCGAACCACACCTTTTCTCACGTCTTTTGCAGGTCCCTTGCCGGAAGTGATTTTGATCAAGAGGTCTACAGAAACAAAACGGTGTTAGAGACAATCACTGGGTCAAGAATCAGGGCTTTCAGCGTGCCTTACGGTTCTCCAGTCGACCTGACCAATGAACTGGCGGACCACCTGCACCGTTCAGGGCACGAAGTTGCATTCCTGGCCCGTGACCGCTCTAACTCTTTGCTTACAGATCCCTATCGCCTCAATCGAATTAACCTACATGCTGGCACTGACGAAGACTTTTTCGGACAAATCGAAATCCTTCCGCGCCTTCGGTCATTAGCGGACACTCTGCTCCGAAGGAACAAAGGAACAGGCGTCGGGCTGTCACCAGGTCCTTCACGCAGCACCAGCTGACCCGCCGTTCGAGAGCGCGTCCTGCTAGAACAAGAGGTTCTCCGGACTGTTAGTGGGCTTCCTGCATAGCGCAGTCCGATTTCAGAGAAGTCAAAACACCGCCAGCCAATCTCGCAGGCAGCATATCTTGGGTGTGTTCAACGGGCTTCGGGGCCGTCACCAGATCATATCGGAGAGAACGCATTAGGGCGCCCCAGGTCGATTCTATCTGTGTCACTTGGCTTTCCGTCAGTATGCCCTTCCATGCGCCACTGATCGCTGTACGTATGAAGCGCACATCCTTACGCCGCTTGCGAGTGCCAATCCAGCGATGTTCATCACGCCTCTCGAGTTCGCGCATCCGGTCTGCCGAACTTAATTCAACGGCCCACTTTAGTTTCTCTGGATCGGTTGAAATCTTCAGAAAATCTGCGATTCTGGCCAGCTCAAATGCCGTATCCGCCTTCATATCCTCATATCGCAGCAGGAGAAAGCCTTGCCGGTTGAAGCTAGTCGCAATCCAACTGGCTACGTTTTCGCCCCACGAGGCAAAAATTGGATCGACGTCGCCAGAAACGAATCGGGTGACAAACTTCTCCATGGGATATCCGTCGTTAATGTATCCCTGCTTTAAGTGGAAATAATAGTAAGACACGACGACGTCTCGCGGGTCACGCACGATGTAGATGACTTTCTTATATCGCGGGTCGAAATACTCATGGCTCTTGATCAGGCGCGGGCGGGGAATCTTTGCGAGTTCCCGGCGATTGATGTTGAGTACGTCAGGAATCAGGTAGTCCAGGTTGAGGAAACTGACCTCCTGATTGGGGAATAGCAAATTCGCGATTAAGAACCGGGTCCAGGTGTTTCCGGATCGCGGATAGGAGACCAGGAACCTGTCATCAAGAAAGACAGGAAAGCTACGCCCCCCGCGGTTCAGTCCCGTGACAACCTGGATGCCGCGCCATATCTCTTTCAAGGCCCCCGAATTATCCCACTGAATCCTAAAAGGTGCCTTTGGAGTCGCTTCCCTCATTCCCAGATGCCCGCCTCCTAGGCGCTATTGAGCCCACCGTATGTTAAAGGCAGATTGCTCTCCGAATAATTCTAGAAGTAACTTGGCCCAACTTTGTAACAGCCGAGTTCTGGCAGTAGCCAACCGCAACTGGACGGAAGCGCACTCGAGGTACAGGTCTACCACCTGGACCATTTTCAGACTACCGAGCAGGTGTTTTGATCCCCGTAAGACCTCAGAATCTCCCAAGGGTCGAGGAATGACCCGACCACAACGGGGAGAGACCGGAATGGGTACTAAGAAACGGGCATTCAGTGAGTTGCAAATCGGCACACCGGGTAGCGCCAAAGGACGGCAGGGTTGTCGGCCTTGGGGTGGGGTACTAGCCGCCATCGGTACTCTACTTTGCTTAAGCTTCAGTTTGTCCGGCTGCGCTCTAACTGGTTCCGGCAACAGTCCCCAGTCACAATCCGCATCCCTGAGCATCACCACCGCCAGCTTGTCCGCGGCACAGCAGCAGGCTGCATATCAGGCCGCGTTGACCGCTTCAGGCGGCGATACCCCATACTTTTGGAGCGTCAGCTCCGGCACTCTTCCTACGGGGCTGTCACTTACCAGTGCAACCGGCGAAATTTCGGGCGCTGCGTCACAAACGGGAAATTTTTCTTTCACAATTCAAGTGCACGACTCCTCATCCCCACTGAAGACGGCGACACATGGTTATACCATCACTGTATCGACTGCTGGCTCTGGCAGAACGGTCGATGGAGTAAATCTCGATCAATACGGCGGACGTGAAGATATTCCTTGTGCACAGACCACGCCATATTTTCATATGGAGAAAATTAGCAACCGGTGGTGGTTCTGCGATCCGGCCGGAAACGCTTTCGTGGCCATGAGCGTCGGTAATCTCGTTACCAATGGTAACCCAACAAACGACTGCAACGGCGTTAACACGTATCCCATTTATATAGCGAAGTATGGTGACGCAACGTACAACTGGGGCTGGCAAACACTGAAGCGCATGACGGGCTGGGGCTTCAATTCTGTCGGGCAGGATGCTGGTGGCCCTGTTATCCCTTGGGAGACTTGCTCCAACTGTGCCTGGCCTGGCGGGAAGCAGCCGGTGCCCTTGCCGTACATCTCCGAACCAAAGCCGGCTGAGTATGCCGCAACAAATAAAAACGGCTACGTGAATAGCCCTATCAAGGACGAGATCAGCGGAGCAAACAGCAATTACACCGCATGGCGAGGTGGGGCCATGTTTGACGTTTTCGATCCAAATTTGAACACGGAGTGGACAAAAGAACTGCAAAGCACCCAAGAAAGCACTCAGGAAATGTTGAACAACAGCCCCTACCTGTTGGGCATTTTCACCGACGATTCGGATTATTTTATCGGCTCGGGAGCCGGACCGGACTTCGGTTCTCCCGGGCATACCAATGCCAACATGGCATGGGTGACGCTGATCACCTCTCCGGTGCAGACTTACATTCAGGCAACGCCGCAAGGAAGCGTAACTCTTCTCTACACAGCGACACAGAATTACTCGAAGAGTCTAGCGACGAATCCCACGACCGCTTGTTCCATTTCGAACCCTTGCAGCCTGCGCGATTACCTCTGGCAAAAGTACAAAGGGAGTGTCGCCAATCTGAACGCCGCATGGGGCTCCGACTACACAACCTTCGATTCCAGCGGCACGCAAGTCACCAACCAAGCGATCGGCACCGGAGATGGGACGACAACGACATTTAGTTTCACAATCCCGGCTGAAGACAGACCGGTGTCTCCTTATAGCGTTCAGGTATCCGTGGGCGGGACAGTACAAATGGGCGATTGTCCCTGGTTCCATAGCGGTTGCATAACGTCAACCACTGATAGCGGCACCCTGGGCAGCCCAACAAGCAATTACGTCAAACAATCTTCGAGCATCATCAACTATTCGACCGGTGATGTCACCATCAGCTTCGTAACGGCTCCTGCGAAGGGCACCTCTATTGCCCTCAGCTACGTGCATGGCGGTTGGATGGCAGGTGGCACTGGCTTGATGGATGAGGATGGCTCTCACACCGCGTGGGTGGGCACCAATCCCTTCTGCCTGGAAGGGGCGGATCCGAACTATCCAACTTATTTTTCGTGCGCCGCCGGAAGCGCCAATGCTGTACCCAACGCAAACTCGACGCTTGGCACAGATTTAGATAATTGGGTTTCCCAAATGGCGGCCAAATACTTTAAGACCATGCACGATGACCTCAAGGCTGTGTCCCATGTGCCCTACTTCGGGCTCGACAACATGGGGTCATGGGGCGTGCCAGCTTATAGCAAATTCATGGAAGGGGCCGCCCCTTACCTCGATGGAGCGTTTGTGACATTGGCGCCATGGCAAGTAAGCCAGGCGGAGTTTAGCTCCCTCTATCAGTACACCACGAGGTATCTGGGCGACATTCCGTTAATGACCTTCAATATTCTCTCGTCCCAGACGGATTCCTCGATGTCTTGCTATGCGAATCCCGGCAACCCCAATTCCGATTTTGCGACGCAGGCGACCCGGGGGCAGGCTTGGTACAACGGCGTTCAATACCTACTGACCACTCCGGGTTATAACGGGGACTATCCATTGGTGGGATTCAACTGGTGGAGCTGGCAAGATTTCCAAGACTATAACCAGGGCTTGGTCTCGATTCATGACAACGCCTACGACGGCCACGAAGATGTGCCCGGGGTCGTTGCCTGCTCGTCCCCAGAACAGACGCTATCCTGCGGAAAAGAAGCGACAAGCTACGGTGACGCCATTTCCCAGATCAAGGCTGCTAATCTCTTGTGGCTGAAACAACAGTGATCGCTGCGGCTGACTTTCTTGAACTGTTATCACGGAATCTTTTGGACGGATCGAGGGTGAACAAACTCTCTTAGCCACGAGGAGGCTGGTGTCACGCATTGGTTGATCCAGTCTTCCTCGCAAACCGTGTCGCTTGCGCCTCGCGTCCTGGAAACACCAACGTTCAATAGCCAGTATAAAACAGCGAACGCACGAAGTTCATCCTCAGTAAGGACAAGACCTATCTGGCGCAAGTAAGAATCGACGAAGGGTTGGTCGGAATCGCTAAACCTCCCCCTAGCGAGCACCTCGCCAACAAGGTCGGGCAGTTTTCGCCGCTGCAACTCCACCTTGGGATAGAGCAGGAAATGGATCAGATCCAAAAGCGGCATACCGCGCGGAATGGTTCTATCCCAGTCGATGACTCCTACAAGTTCTTGGCCATTCTTGCTTAGGAGAAGGTTCCCGGGCCAAAAATCACCATGGCCAATTACTACAGGCCATTTTCTTTTCGACAGTTGCTCATCGAGATGCTCACGGATTTCATCTCCAGAAACTCCAAGGTTCTGTTCGACGATTTGCAATCCATGCCCGAGGTCCGGCTCAACGAGCCTATTCCAATCGTCGGCTACACCGGAGTCACCTGTGCTTGAATCAGATAATTTCAGGAGAAAGCTGACTGCATGATTCTTCAATACGCTGTCGAATTTGCCGTTTCGCATGAAGCGAGTGGCGGGGTATCCATTAAACATGGATTGCACAAAATATTTGATACCATTCAATTCTCCAGATAAGAGAGGCGTTGGTACGAGCGGTCGAACGGATGGCGGAGCTGATTCTCGCAATCGGCGAAGGCACTCCTGCGCAAATTGACATCGCAGGGTTGCCGCATCGTTCATGGGCAAATGCACGATCACGCGATCGCCTCCACGCGTGAACTCATAGCCCAGAAGGACCGCATCCCCTCGTGTTACCTGATACTTGGTCAATCGAGGCTTGTTTTCCTTCGGTTGGCCAAGCCGCTCCGACAGCGCTTGTGTGAATTCGTCCAAAAAGGCCGGCGCGGTAGCGCTTCGCCGGCCCAAAACGAGAAAACTCGGAGCTAGAAGCGGAGCCATCACACGTCTCGCCCAGTTTTTCAGGGATTCCAAATTGGATTTGCCACGCTCAAAGAAAAAATCTGAAATTATTGAAGGGTTCTTCGGATCCAAGACTCTATTGAAATGACGGTAATCGGCAATTGGGAGAAAAATTCGACTAGATTCAAACCCTGAACTGCGCAGAAGCTTCTGGCTGCCTGTGTAAGAATGGGTGAGGTTTCGCAAAGGCTTTCCGGTGCGAAATCTGGAATACACGTTTGCCAAGGGCCTCGGCATCAGGCTAACAAAGCGTAGATGCGTATGGTCTTCGCGCTGGCCCAAGAAGTAGTACCAGTTATAGCGGTTTTCAATTCCCACAAGTAACTGACCGTCGGGAGACAACACTCGTGAAATTTCGCGGAGATAATGCTTCTGGATGTTCAGGGGAGGGTCATCGAATGAAGTCGGAATCCATTCGAGAACACCGATAAGAAATACTAAGTCAAAGCACGAGTTCGCAAAAGGAAGAAGAGGAGCATCTCCCCCTTGTACGACCGCGATATTGGTACTCCCCTCGCTCGTCGCCCGCATTTGCAGAAATTGCAGCCGTTCGAGGCAAAGATCATAGGCGGTGACTTCAGCATGCCGGCGCGCATAAAAAAACGAAATCGCTCCCCAACCACAACCATAATCTAGTACACGGATACCGGGATGGAATGGAAGAAGAGGCCACCAACCTGCGCGCCTCTCACTGAGGACGTAGCGCCGGTGATCGATTCCATATTTCATCTCGCGAATCATCCGTTCAAAGGGGGGGCGCCAACCCTCTTCCTTGCTTTCTTTCAAAAGCTGAATCATGCGCGGCTGGCTAACCTCGCCGAAGTAATAGTTCGGGTCCCGTACAAATTGGGGTATGCCGTTTCGAACAGGAAATGGTTTATGGCAATCCTGACAGCGGAAGGAATCCGGAAAGGCCTTTAGTCCACCGCTGCAATATGGGCAAAGATAGGAAACATGGTGAACCACAGAGTCTGGATGTATGCCGTTGTCAGTCAACGCAGATTTTCTCCCCAGTTTTACACACTATTCGATAAATTATAACATTTAAGGAGGCCCCGATGAGAAACTACGCGGTGATTTTTCTGCTTAGGGCGAGGAGACAGGTCTTGTGCGAGTGACGTCGGCGTCGGAGAAGGATTCGGCAGCATGGGACAGTTTCGTAGCGTCGCATGACCTGTGCGTCAATTATCATCGATGGGCTTGGAAGGCGGTATTCGAAGCGGCATTCCGGTGGAAAACACATTATTTGATCGCCGAGGATAATGGTATTGTCCGCGGAATCCTGCCTTTCGCTTCAAATAAGAGCGCCTTCTTCGGAAACTTGCTCTGTTCCTTGCCTTTTTTCAGTGAAGCAGGAATCGTATCGGATTCTCAAGAAGCCGCGGATTTACTTGTGAAAGAAGCCATTCGTTTGGGCGAAAGTATTCGCGCTCAATATATAGAAATTCGCCATGCGTACAACGCACCTTTATCGTGGCCCGCGAAGACAAACAAAGTGACTTTCGTCTGCGATGTCTTTGTCGATCCCGAGCAGAACATGCAGCACCTTCAAACCAAAATGCGGACGAACGTGCGGCGGTCGCTGAAGTCCGGCCTTGAAGCGGAATTTGGCGGAATAGAACTTCTGCCGGATTTCTACGAAATTTTCTGCCGCAAGATGCGCGATCTGGGCACACCTGTTTATAGCAAGAAGTTTTTCGAGACAATTCTTGAACAGTTTCCGAATGACGCCTTCGTTTGCCGCATACGCCATTCGGGACATACGGTGGGCGCCGCGTTCCTGACGGGATATCGCGACTGCATTGAGGTAAATTGGAGCGCGTCACTGTCCGATGCGATGTCGTTGCGACCCAATATGTTTCTGTTCTGGCAACTGCTTTGCTTCGCGGGGAAGAAAGGATATCGTGTTTTCGATTTTGGCCGTTCTTCAGTAGGTTCCGGAACATATCAATTTAAAATGCAATGGAACACGCGTGTGGTGCCGCTTAAGTGGAATTACTGGAGTTCCTCGGGCGAACAGACTCTGGAATTGAATCCCAATAATCCGCGCTATCGCGCCGCAATTTGGACATGGAAACGGCTCCCGCTTGCTGTTACGAAATGGATTGGGCCGCCGATTGCGCGTTGCTTGCCATGAATCTTACAGCGCCGATCGGAGAGGGAGGGCAAAATATCGACGGCCAGCAGAAAACGCCCGATTCTCTGACAGTTTCAGTCATCATCCCAACCAAGAATCGTTCCGCTGATCTGGCGCGAACAATTGAGACTTTGCTGCAACAATCCGTTCAGCCGATGGAATTGGTCATTGTTGACCAGAGTTCCGATCCGAGTTTTGCCCGCAAAATCGCGATTCCCATCATATGCATTCACGACCCAACTCTTTCTGGCGCCTCAGTGGCGCGCAATGTGGCTATGGACCGAGCGCGAGGAGACATTTGGTTGTTTCTCGACGACGACGTCCTCCTGGATTCCCATTTCATCGAGGAAATTCTTAAGGCGTATGGCCCGAATGTGAGCGGCGTTTCCGGAATCATTACGAACTATTCGATTCCGCCACTGGCACAGCGTCTCTGGGAAGCAATTTCTCAAGTCGGACCGTTTCGCGACGAAAGGCAGAGGGTATACCGGCGTGCCGCGCAGCTCCGCGATCACAGCCCGATTCGCGTGCGTCAATTCACGGGAGCGCTGATGAGTTTCCGCGCCTCCGCAATTCGCCATCATCGGTTTGATCCGAATCTCACCGGCGCATCTCCGGGTGAAGACATTGACTTTTGCGCGGGCCTGCCAAAAGGCAGCGTCTTGCTGATTGCACCGCGGGCGCGCCTGATTCACAATCGAAGCCCCGAAAGCCGCGACCAAACCCACTGGATTAGCGTGGCAGCCCAGGTTGCCAGCTACATGCGCGAACGTCACTGGAAGAAAGGACTCTGGAACAATCTGTGTTATGGCTGGCTGAATGCCGGCTATGCTCTGGCCACTGCGTTTTCCTCGCTCAAGAAAAAATCGGCTGCGCCATGGAAGGCTTGGCGAGAAGGAGTTCGCAGGGGCAAACTGATTGCGCGCGGCTTGAGTTGAAGTACTGCGCAAGCCAGCCAATGCATTGGACCTTCGCCGGCTTGCTCGAAAGGGCGAGTGAATTCCGAAAAGCAAAACGCAATCTGAAAGCCTTGACGTTAAGCCAAAGCTTCATTTGGACACGGGACGAGCGGTTTTCCACGCGGTCAAATCCCGCCCAAGCATTTCTTCCAAAGCTTCGACCTCCGGCCGGAAGAACTCTCTAAGACGCGCGTCCGTCTCAGGGCGAAGAGGCTCGAAGGTAGGGCCTCCGCTGAAGAGTAAGTCGCGAATCCCAGTGCTTTTGAGCAAATTCACCATCGTGTAGTTTCCGCGCTTTTGGAAACCGTCCCTTACACGACGCGCCACCCGCGCCAGACGGGGATTCCTCGGAAGGTTGGGGATGGCATTGACCATCTTGTCCTTCGACGTGGAATTGGCCAGCTGAATTCTGGAGATTCGAATGAAATCACATGTTTGATCGAGGAAAGCTTGCGGGTTGGCTTTCAGGTCATCCTGGATGAGGATGAGCACATTTTCCTTACTGAAATGCTGGCGCCAAGCGCTGACGTAAGAACCATACTTCGACCATCTCAGCACGTCGGGGCGCTTCTCGAGACATTCCTCGAAGCTGCCAGAAAAGTATTCTCCCTCGCGCATCTTGCGGTAGTGCGAATACGTCCGCTCCACTGGGTCCCGAAGCGTGCAAATGATCTTGCACCCAGGTATGTCCTTAGCAATGCGCTCGCGCGCGTGCGCGGGGACGAAATAGTTTGGACTAAATTCGCCGGTGGGGAGCCCCGGCGGACAATTCTGGAAGTGCGCCGCGTACCATTCCAATCCTTTATTGTATTGCCAAACAAAAAAATCAGTTTCCTTCACGCCTTCAGGAAGGCCAACATGTCCCGACAGGGTCTCGTGCAGCCACGTTGTTGCGGTTCGTGGCGGCCCGACGCCAATAAAATCCGGCAGTCTCAACGAATTAGGTGCAGGCGACATACGGTCAAATAAGGAACAAATCTCTTTTTTTCAGTCACTCGGAAACTACGCTTCGACGATTGGCTTAAGACAATCGCTGTCACAAATCAAGGAGCATAGGAAGCTGCACGCCAAATTACGAGCAATTGTAACACGATATGTTAGGAGAGAGGAACGAGCCGGGCAATGGCAGGAAAGCGCCGTTGAAGCATCTTCCGGTCCGACCGTTCCAATCCTACGATGTAGCTCAACACCAGAAGGACCGCTCCTTGCCAGCTAACTGTTATAAGAAGATGCCACAAACTTCCATTTGCTTGCAGACCGCCGGTCAGGGCGCAGAGACCTACAAAAAGTCCGCATGCTATGAGCGGTCTCGCCAGCGCCTTGCGAAAATACCTTCCGAGGGACATCTTCAAGACGCGCGTCGTATACCAAGGCTGCAGCGTCAACTTAACGGCGAACAAAGGAACCGCCGTGCCCCACGCCACTCCCACAAGACCATACTTATGCGCCCAGATGATGCTCAGAATAAGGTTTGCCACACCTTCTCCTATTGTCCAAAGACCATAGGCACGATGACGGCCTAAAGCGATCAGAGTATGAAGCGTACCGAGCTGCGCCGTTGATACGAGAGCGCCCGCCGTCAGCAGCACGAGGATCGAATAACTCGATACATATTGTGCTCCAACCCACAGAAGTAGCACGCTTCTCCCGTGCAACACGAGCATCGAACCGATTGCCAATGAGGCCAGTGCCGATATTCGCGTCATGCTGAGGAAGAGTTGCCGGATCTCCTCGCGGCGACCTTGGCCCTCGAGTTGGCTGATGCGAGGCAAGAGCGGACTGACCATGCCTGTTATGAGGGGGCGGAAGTAAGCGACCAAGCGCGAAGCAACCGCAAAGGGTGTGATCAATGCCGCGTTCAGAACCCGCCCTATGACAATCGAATCCGTCGAGTCCCGCAAGAGGCCGCCAGTGTTGTTCAGCAGTGTCCAGAAGCTAAAAGTCAGTAGCTCTTGCGCGGTTCGTAGCTTAATCTGCCTTCTCATAAATCGGATTTCCGGGTCGATCCTCCGAATCATCCACCAGTTAAGCGGCAAGCAGATGACTGTCGACACTAACACACACACGGCGACGGCAAGCACCCCTTGGCCGCGCAGCAATACGACTACAATCAGGACCGCCCGTACGGCCTGCCGAACTACTGAAAGCATGTTAAACAAGTCAAAGCGGTTCAAGCCACAAAGGTACGAACCAAGTAGCGCAGCCGGGACTCCCGATCCTAAGTTGAGACCGAGAAGAATTACTAGCCAGGTGAACAGATGCTGCTCCGCCGGATTCAGCTTAAAAAAAGAGGGCAATATCCTTGAAAGTCCTAGGAAGAGCACGATGACGCACGCGCCGACAATGAGCGTGAGAGCCAATGCATTGCTGAATACCGAATTGAGAGCCGCGCGGTCCTGCTGGCCGCTCAAGAATCCAACGAAGCGCTGCAGTGTGCTGCGAATGCCTTGTGCCAGAACGTCAAAATATCCCACTGCAGAAAAGGCGAGGGTGTACAAACCAAATTGAAAATCCCCAAGACGATGAATCATGAACGGCGTGATCAAGAACGACATCACGCCGATCGCCAAGAGACCAACCCAGTTGCTAAAGATACTTCGGAGCATTGGTTCGGATTATGGCAACGGTCAAAGTCGAGCCTAGGTGCATCTCAACCCACACCAGCCTTACTCCACTCACAGCAACATGCCTGACAGCGGCGTCGCTCGGCTGCGAAGACTATGCCATCAGCTTCTAGCCATCCTTTTCAACTGGTTTGCTTGAGATAAACTCAGGCGCGTTGGTATAATATGTCAAAAGTGAGAGAAAAAAGGAAAAACGAATCCCTGCACCTTATCGATCACCGAAACTTATCCGAAAATTTGTTCAGGGTTTCTAAAGTCTCGTGGAGATCGATTCCGTAAGCTTGAGACTTCGACTCGGCCGCATCGTCTCAGCTGAGGGCCGTCGCACGGGAGCCGTCAGATGGGCTGGCCAAAAGTGGGGGACGCCGGGCATGAGGAAAGTTTTAATTGTGTTGGTCACCGCTTTGACTGTAGCCGTCCTCGGAGGCACGGTTCTGAGACAGCAGATTGCGACGGCGACTTTGCCGCAGCCCCTCCCACGACCGCTGCTCGATAAGTACGACGGGTCCCCTCAATTGCCGTGCACAAACAAGACCGGCCATTTCATCCTAACTAAGATCGATAATCGCTGGTGGTTCTGTGATCCAGCCGGAAACGCGTTCATATCGATGAGCGTGGGCAATGTGTTGCCCAATGGCAATTCCACCCCCGATTGCCTGGGAAATAACACCTACCCTATTTATCTTGCTAAGTACGGCGACACGAAGGCGAACTGGGGCTGGCAAACACTCAAGCGGATGACCTCTTGGGGGTTCAATTCTATCGGGCAGGATTCGAGCGGCTGGGTCTTGCCCTGGCAAACGTGCTCGAACTGCGTCTGGCCACGCGGAAAGCAACCGATCCCATTACCCTACATCTCCGAACCAAAGCCGGCTGAGTATGCGGCAACCAATCACGACGGCTATGTGACGAGTCCCATCAAGGACGAAATCAGTGGAACGAACAGCAACTACACCGCTTGGAGAGGCGGTGCGTTATTTGATGTTTTCGATCCATCCTTGAATACCCAGTGGAAGAGCGAACTGGCGCACGGCAACTTTAATAATCCGTACTTGCTGGGAATACTCACGGACGACTCCGACTACTTTATTGGCTCGGGCGCCGGGCCGGATTTCCCCTCCGGGCACACCAATGCCAACATGGCATGGGTAACACTGATTACGTCGCCGGTGCAAACCTACATTCAATCAACCCCGCAAGCGAGCAAGACGCTCCTGTACACAAAAACGCAGGATTACTCGAAGACTCTGGCGACGAATCCGACGACGCCTTGTTCCATCTCGAACCCATGCAGCCTGCGCGATTACCTCTGGCAGAAATACCACGGGAATATTGCCGGCCTGAATGCGGCATGGGGTTCAAGCTACACGACGTTTGATTCGACCGGCATGCAAGTCACGGGCGAACTGGCCGGCACGGGGAACGGCTCTACCTCAACATTCACTCATAAACTCGCACATTCATCCGTATCTCCGTTGAGCGTTGTGATTTCTGTTGGAGGTACAGCCCGAATAGGAGACTGCCCGTGGTTCCATCTGGCATGTATCACCAGAAGCAGGAACCTAGGCACCTTGGGCAGTCCGACGGCCAATTACGTGACGCAAGCATCGAGCACGATTGATTATTCGACGGGAGAAATCACCATCAAATTCGTAGCGGCCCCGACACAAGGCACCTCCATCACGGTCGGCTACATTTATGGCGGCTGGATGGGAGGCGGTACCGGGCTGATGGATGAGGACGGCTCGGACGGCGGGATAGGACACAATTCCACTACCTGGGCGGGCAACAATCCCTTCTGTCTGGAAGGCCCCGATCCGAACTATCCGACATATTTCTCCTGCGTCGGTAGAGGTGGAAACAATAATTCTGTTCCCAATGCGAACAAGAATCTCGGAGCTGACTTAGACAACTGGATTCCACAGTTTTCCGCAGAGTACTTCAAAACCATGCAGAAAGATCTGCGCGCTGTCTCGAAGGTTCCTTACTTTGGACTAGACACGGCTGGTTCGTGGGGCGCGCCTGCGTATAGCAAATTCCTAGAGGGAGCGGCACCCTATTTGGATGGAGCCTTTGTCACCATGGCGCTATGGAATCAAAATCAAACCGAGTTCAACTCCGTCTACCAGTACACAACCCAGTACCTCGGCGACATTCCGTTGATCACCTTCAATATTCTCTCGTCACAGGCGGACTCATCTATGTCCTGCTATGCGAATCCTGGCAATCACAAGGCTGACTTTGCAACACAAGCGATACGGGGGCAGAGTTGGTACAATGATGTCCACTATTTGCTGACGACTCCGGGACATTACGGTACCTATCCTGTCGTCGGGTTCAACTGGTGGAGTTGGCAAGATTTCCAGCAATATAATCAAGGCTTGGTATCCATCCATGACAATGCCTACGACGGGCACGAGGACGTTACCGGAAAGGTCCCATGCTCACCGCCAAACGAAGCATTGGCCTGCGGGGGGGAAACGGCCGCCTATGGTGACTTAATTTCGGAGGTGGAGCAAGCCAGTGCAATATGGCTGAGTCTGGTGTCGAAAAATGCAGCTCCTGCTAGTGCGAGCGTGCAGCCGCGAGAACATACTCAGGGGCAAAAAGCGCTCCCTATCGCTGGGACAGATACTGGAAAAAAGCCCTGACTGTTAGATGTGCAATCTCTGGTTTGCGGGCAGCCCGTAGCAGTCTAACGCCAATAAAATGGCTCTATTGACATCCTCCCTACGGCGATGAAGGGTTCGACGTCAAACTCTGCTGCTTGGCCTGAGTTTTAATCTCTATCACCTCTGGCATCGCTCCTAGGCACGTCATTTCTAATCGACAAACTTAGCGTACTTTCCCAAAAACGCGCTCCTGCGCTCCGCTCAATCACCGCATGTTGACTAAACGCGCGAGGAAGAACGCGGCGGCGGCGGCGAGGCCGCCGACGAAGGCGGTCTGCAGCGCGCCGCGCACCGGCGAAACGTCAGTGAATCTGGCTTTGACGAAACCGAAGGCCAGCAGCGCGAACAGCGTGACTCCGACGGAGACCCACAACGCGGTGAAAATGTTGCCGAGGAGCATGTACGGCGCGAGAGGAATCAAGCCTCCAACGATGTACGAAGCCGCGATGGTGGCGGCGCTGCGCGCGGCGCGCGTGGGGTCGGGCTCTTCCAGGCCCAGCTCGAAGCGCATCATGAAATCGACCCAGCGCTTCTGGTTGGAGCAGATGGCGTTGACCACGGGACGCACGTGCTCTTCGGCGAGGCCGTAGCTGCGAAAAACTTTCGCGACTTCTTCCTGCTCCTGGTCGGGGATTTCGACGGTCTCTTCGATTTCGCGGCGCATCTCGGAGGCGTAATGCTCGGTGTCGGTTTTGGCGGCGAGGTAGCCGCCGAGCCCCATGGCGATGGAGCCGGCGACGATTTCGGCGAGGCCGGCGGTGACCACGATGCGCGCCGCGGCCAGCGCGCCGGTGATTCCCGCGGCCAGCGCAAAGGGCACGGTGAGGCCGTCGGACATTCCGATGACGATGTCGCGAACCGCGGCCGTGGCGGTGAAGTGCTTTTCCATGTGGGCGATGGTGGGCATGCGCCGCTCCTTTTTTAGAGTCGCTGTACAGGGATTGCGTTATTTACACCGCCGTGCGCGGCGGGGGTATAATTATGAGGCACGAAAGGAATTTGAGGAGGAAAAATGACAGACGCTCAAGGAACCGCTCAAGCAGCGGCGTTTAAATTGCCGCCATTGCCGTATTCATTCGACGCGCTCGAACCTTATATCGACGCGAAAACGATGGAGATCCATCACGACAAGCATCATGGCGGGTACGTGAACAATCTGAACAAGGCGCTCGAAGGACACGCCGATTTGCAGAAGCTTTCGCTGGAGGAGCTGCTGCACGGAATCGAAAGAGTGCCAGAGAATATTCGCACCGCGGTGCGCAACAACGCTGGAGGCCACGCCAATCATTCGCTGTTTTGGCCCATCATGAAAAAGGGCGGAGGCGGAGAGCCGAAGGGCGAAATTGCCGAGGCCATCAAATCGTCGTTCGGCAGTTTCAATGATTTCAAGACGAAATTCAATGAGGCGGCGACGAAGCGCTTCGGGTCAGGATGGGCGTGGCTGCTGGTGAGCGGCGGAAAGCTGGCGATCGATTCGACGGCGAACCAGGACAGTCCGCTGATGGAAGGCAAAAAACCGGTGATGGGCTTGGATGTGTGGGAGCATGCGTATTATTTGAAGTATCAGAACCGCCGGCCGGAATACATCGAGGCGTGGTGGAACGTCGTGAACTGGGACCAGATCAATCAGAATTTTTCGCACGCGAAGAAATAAGCGCGCCGCGAAAAAACATACGCCGAGAAGTCAGCGGATTCGCCGCCAGAAATGCGCGGCGAGTCCGCAGTTTTTTTCAACGATGATTTGTGTTGCGCCGCTTGGCTAGTCGCACGGATGCGGGCAGCAACGGGCGCGGACATGGCGGGCAATCGGGGCAGCACGGATCGGTTTCCGCCTGCGGGGCAAGCGCGCTCACGGCAATCGTCCCTGCTACAACACCCAGCATGATCTGTATTTTTCGCATTGTTTTTTCCTCCTGCGGATTTGCATTCGGGCAAACCGGCGATCAGGCTGCAAACTTCGCCGCACTTCTCGTTCGAGCACGAACACCGCTTCCACTCCCGCTCGATACGCTTGAGCCGCAGCAGCAGCGCGGAGAGCTCGCGGATTTGTTCCGCCACCGATTTCGCCTTTGCTTGCGTCCAGCTAAAAACTTCCGGACACGGACAGCGGCCGCTGCGGGCCAAGTGCAGAATTTCGTGCATCTCGGCGAGGGTGAGCCCGATGGCCTTGGATTTCTGGATGAAAGCGACGTAGCGAAGAGCGGCGGAATCGAAGACGCGGTAACCGGTGTGGCTGCGGACGGCTTTCGGCAGCAGTCCAAGGCTTTCCCAGTAGCGGATGGTCTTGGAGGGCACGCCGGAGCGTTTTGCGAATGCGGAAATGGCCAGAGCGTCGTGCATGATTTGCCTCACAGTGAGGATGAACCTTCCCGCGAGAGGAAGGTGCAAGCGTCAATTTCAAGTACGTGCGGAGCTCATCGCGCGGATTTTCGCGAGTGGGTTATGTTTTTTGATTTTTACCCGCAACCGCCGCTGGATTCGGAAGAAAGATTGTCAGGCGCCGGCTTGCCTCGTTGGTAGTAATTCAGAATGCGCAGAGTCTTGGCTGCGTTCATTTTGACGGCGGGGTCGCTGGTTTTGTCGCGCGTTTGCGTGACGTAGCGAATCGCGGTGTCTAAATTGAGCAGGGGGCCAAAAAAGCCACCTTCAACTCGCCAAGCGAGAGGTCCATTAAGCTCCTCCACCGTTCCGTCTTTGGCAGTTTCCCAATGCTCGGTGGACAATAGCAAATCAAAACCGAATCTGTCGTCGCCGAAACACGCACTGGCACTGGAGCCATCGAGAGGTTGCCTGAACTGCGGATACTTTGAAAGACGCATCGATGAGTCAAGCTCGCCCAAGGAGTTCGTGGAAACTTCCGCTTCGGCTGAGTCCCCGTTGGCGCTTGCACCGGTGCCAACGACATCGACAATGGTGGCATGATCCCACAACGGTTTAGGAGTCTCGGCAAAGAATTTCGCCAGTTGACCCCATCGATCCGGCGTCAGGCGGCTTTCCAAATCGATGAATTGCCTGGCAATCTCGGAGGCTGATTCCAGAGGCTTGCCGATCGGCTGCAACGACGGGAGTGTTCCGGTCGATAGACTCTTCAGGATCGCAATGGTTCTGTCAGCGTTGTACTTGATGAGTGGATCGGTCGATTTGTCGCGCGTCTGGGTTACCCAGCGAAGAGCGGCGTCTACATTTACGGCTGGCGGGGCAAACAGAGGCATTCTCCAGCGGAGCGGTGCCTTTTCCACGGTTTGGTGCCCGGATGAATCACTTTTCACGACCTTATCCGAGAGATAGAAAGGGGTATATATACGCTGTTCAACCGGCTTACTTGCAGCGGCGGTTTCTCCGCTTGGTCCCTGGGCTGCTGTAAAATTCAGGACGGAATCGATCTCGCCCCATTCGGAACAATCCACCTCAACTTGATAGTCGAGAACGCCTTTGTAGCCGATATCTTTTCTCGCCCTGCCGACGTAGTAGCCCTTTAGGACCAAAACGGACCATCGTGTCCGCCACGCACCAACATCATAACTAAAGTAATCCTGCAGCTCGTCCCAGTGTTCAGGGCCGAGCCACCTGCCTTGTGTCTCCATCTTGTAGAACTGTTCAGCGGTTTCTTGGGCAGATTGTTGCGGTTCTGCCGGAGATTGTGCATCGGCAGCATTTATGGACAAACTTATGACAGCAGCTAAAATGAGCCACGGACTTCGCTTCATAAAGAGATTTTAACGGACTACAGCCCCGTACGGACGTTATCGCCAGAGTTATGTCCTCTAGTGAATACTAGATCAGGCGCTCACATTGCGGGGAAGAAGTGGGCTTCGGCGGCGAGAATGGCGATGGCGGCGAGAGTGGTGACGATGGTCACCAGAATTCCTACCTTGGTGAATTTCCAGAAACCGATTTTCGTTTTCCAAGCAGCTTGCTGCAGGACGATCAGGTTTGCGACGGAACTGATCGGCGTGGTGCTGCCGGCGAGAGTGCTGGTGCTGGCCACGGCGAGCCAAAGAAAATGCGCGTGCGGGAACGAACTGATGACTGGGCGGACGAGAATTACGGCGGGCACGTTGCTGACGAGATTGGCGAGCACGAGCATCGTGCCGCTAATGGAGAAAAGTTGTGAGGCGATGGAGCCTCTCAGGCCAGGCTCGAAGAATTGAATCAGATAAGTGACCGCGCCGGAATTTTCGAATCCCTGCATGACCACGAAAAGCGCGGCGAAGAAAAGAAGCAGCTCCCAATTCACGCGATGATAAATATTTTCCGATTTGACGCGCCCGATGATGAGGATAAGCGCGCCCACGGCGGCAGCGGCGAGCGGAAATGAAAAGTTCATGATCCACAGAATGAGGACGAGCACGGCCGCGATGGCGCATTTTGTAAGCAAGGAGCGGTTCAGAGTGACGGGGATTTCAGCGGGCTCGCGCTCGAGCGGGGGCGCGTGCCAGAGCTGGCGGCGAAAGACCATGGCGAGGATGGCGACGTCGAGGAGCAGGCCGATGAGCGCCACGGGAGCCA
>JBAUEH010000001.1:0-2808 GCA_049678505.1 Candidatus Acidiferrales bacterium | reverse complement strand
TGCAGAAGCGCATCAAGTACGCCAAGCGGCTGAAGGTGGTCGAGTCGTTCCGCAAGAGCGGCAATCGTCCCGAGTGGATGATTCTGGATGTGATCCCGGTGCTGCCGCCGGAGCTGCGGCCTCTGGTGCCTCTGGATGGCGGACGCTTTGCAACGTCGGACCTGAATGATCTTTACCGGAGGGTAATCAATCGCAACAACCGGCTGAAGAAGCTGATGGAGCTGCATGCTCCTGACGTCATCGTGCGCAACGAAAAGCGCATGCTTCAGGAAGCGGTGGATGCGCTGTTCGACAATGGCCGGCGCGGCCGCGTTCTTCGCGGAACGAACAACCGTCCGCTCAAATCGCTTTCCGATACGCTCAAGGGTAAGCAAGGCCGCTTCCGCCAGAACTTGCTGGGCAAGCGCGTGGACTATTCCGGGCGCTCGGTCATCGTGGTGGGGCCGGAGCTCAAGCTGCATCAGTGCGGCCTGCCGAAGAAAATGGCGCTTGAGCTGTTCAAGCCGTTCATCTATCACCGGCTGGAAGCGGCGGGCCATTGCACAACGATCAAACAGGCCAAGGAGCTGGTGGAGCAGCAAGAATCGATTGTCTGGGACATTCTCGAAGAGGTGATCCGCGAGCATCCGGTTCTGCTGAACCGCGCGCCTACGCTGCACCGCTTGGGCATTCAGGCGTTCGAGCCAGTGCTGGTAGAAGGCAAGGCCATTCGCATCCATCCGCTTGTATGCACCGCGTTCAATGCGGACTTTGACGGCGACCAGATGGCAGTGCACATTCCACTGTCTCCGGAAGCGCAAGTCGAAGCCTCGGTGCTGATGCTTAGCTCGCACAACATTCTTTCGCCCGCGAATGGCGGGCCTTTGGCCGTCCCGACGCAGGACATGGTGCTCGGAATTTATTACCTGACCAAGTCCAAGCCCGGCGCGAAGGGCGAAGGCCGCGCGTTTGGCACTGTCGATGAAGTTCTGCTGGCGCTCGAAGCGGGTGAAGTGGAACTGCTGACTCCGATTCGTCTGCGCATCACCAAGGAAGTCGTCGATATGACCACGGCATACGACGACCAGGATGTTACGCACACGGAGTCGGTCACACTGAATAAGCAATTCCTGCAGACGACCGTCGGCCGCGTGATCTTCAACGATCACCTTCCGCCGGAGATGCCTTTCGTCAACGGCTTGCTGAAGAAGAAAGGCACGCAGCAACTGGTGCAATATTGTTATTTGCGCTTCGGCTTGGAGCGCACCGTGAAGATGCTCGACAAGCTGAAGGACCTGGGCTTCCTGTACGCGACCAAGGCGGGAATTTCGATCGGCATCAGCGACATGTTGATTCCGGGAGACAAGGCGAAGCTCGTGGACACCGCCGAGCGCGAGGTGGTGAAAGTGCAGCAGCAGTATCTCGATGGCGCCATCACGAACGGTGAACGCTACAACAAGGTGATCGCCATTTGGAGCGACGTCACGGAAAAAGTGGCGGATGAGATGTTCAAGGCGCTCGAGAACCAGGACAAAGAAGGCACCATGAATCCGATTTACATCATGGCCGACTCGGGCGCTCGTGGATCGAAGCAGCAGATTCGCCAGCTTTCCGGCATGCGCGGGTTAATGGCCAAACCTTCTGGTGAGGTTATCGAAACGCCGATCACGTCGAACTTCCGCGAAGGCCTCGACGTGTTGCAGTACTTCATCTCGACGCACGGTGCGCGCAAAGGTTTGGCGGATACCGCTCTGAAGACCGCGGACTCCGGCTACCTGACGCGCCGACTGGTCGACGTGGCGCAGGACGTCATCATCAACGAGTTCGATTGCGGCACGGCGGATGGCATTTACGTCGAACCCATCCTCGAAGCCGGCGTCGAAGTCGAGCCGTTGCGCGATCGCGTGATTGGCCGCGTCTCGCTCGAAAAAATCAAGGATTACGAAGGCAACGTGATCGTCGAGATCAACCAGGAAGTTACGGAAGAGCTCGCCAATGCGATTCAGGCGGCGGGCATTGAGCGCGTGAAAATCCGCTCCGTGCTGACCTGCGAATCCCGCCGAGGAGTTTGCGCGCGCTGTTACGGCCGCAATCTCGCGACGGGCCGATTCGTCGAAATGGGCGAAGCGGTGGGCGTGATCGCGGCGCAGTCGATCGGCGAGCCGGGCACGCAGCTCACTATGCGGACGTTCCACATCGGCGGAACGGCGACGCGCGTCACCGAACAGTCCAAAGTCGACGCCAAGAACAACGGCTTCGTGAAGTTTATCGACCTGAAAGTCGTTGAGGGCCGCGGCAAAACCTTCATTTCTATGAACCGCTCCGGCCTCATCGCCGTGGTTGACGAAAAGGGCCGTGAGAAAGAGCGCTACCACGTGGTTTATGGAGCGCGGCTCAAGGTCGAGGACGGCCAACCCGTAACGATTGGCCAGACCATGGCCGAGTGGGATCCGTACACCTTCTCGATCCTCACGGAAGTGGGCGGCACGGTGCAGTTCAAGGATCTGCAGTCCGGAATCACCATCGAAGAACAAGTCGACGAAGTCACGGGACTTTCGCAACTGGTGGTCACTTTGCCTCCGGGCGACGAGAAGCACCAGCCCACCATCCACGTTCGCGATTCCGCTGGACGCGTGCGGAAGAAATATCTCATGCCATCCCGCGCTCATTTGATGGTTGCCGACGGCGATGAGGTGCATCCAGGCGACGTGCTGGCGAAGATCCCCCGCGAAACCACAAAGACGAAGGACATCACCGGAGGTCTGCCGCGCGTTGTGGAGTTGTTTGAGACGCGCAAGCCGAAGGATCCGGCGGTCATCAGCGAAATCG